>CAZKAB010000008.1:0-53216 GCA_964550615.1 uncultured Thermotogae bacterium | reverse complement strand
GTCCCCAAACCGCTTCATCACTTTGGTCAGCGTTACTTCTGCCATCGGCCCTCCTGATGATTGCCTACACTCCCTTGCAAGGCCTGCTCCGTAACTACCAGGATACTACATGCAGCACTAAGAAAGAAACCCTTCTTGATCATCTCCGAGAAACTATCTTTGGTATCATCCCGCCATTGATCCCGATCACTCCACGTTTACCCTTTCCATCCGCATAGGCGTCCAAGCCTCCCGGGAAGTACACGTGCCTTACAAATTCATCCGCCGATACGATCTGCTGGCGATCGAGCAATGTGCGGTTGAATTGGTCGCCGCGTTCGCCGTCGAACGGAAGGTAGAGAACGCCGCTTGCAACCATGTCGGCATAGAAGTGAGTCCCATACGACAGTTCGGGAGAGAAAGCCTCGGTCGCCATCTCGACGATCACCGAAGCTCCGGTGATCTCGCCATACTGCACGGGCACCCCGAGCTGCGGATTGGATGTACCCCAGCGCCCGGGGCCTATCAGCACATAGCTTTCATCGTCCAACTGCTGATCGATCTGGCCAACGCGGCGGGCGATCGCGTATGCCTCTTCCCACCGATAGGTAGTCGGATCGACAAACACTAAGTGATGAATGCCCTTGCGTCTGCCGTTTCCTAACACTCGATTGCAGGAAAGAAGCGTCTGCCTGGCAGGAAGAGCGGGTATTCTGATGACTCGGTGTTCGGGACGTCCTCCGAGCGGCCGCGCCTGCAGCAGGTAGAAAAGAGGAGTCTCTTCACCGTCTGCAGTGTCGGGAAAATTGACTGCGAATTCTATGTCTACCGGTTGTTCGAATAGGCGCTGCAATTCGGAGAGAAGCTGCCTCAAGAGCGGGCTGAACGGCATGGTTGTGTTTCGCTCAATGAAGCGGCTGAATGAAGCGATGTAGCGCCCTTCGGGTGGCAAAGAAGAGACCGGCTCGCTCAACACGCCATCGGAATCGACTACCGAACAGACTTCCCGCAACAGCGGATTATGCAACTGAGGAAGCCGTGTCTGATCGAGTTGCCCTGCGCTCATGTCCAGGACATCCACCGTCTCCTGTGAATAGCGGATGATCGCTCGTTCGTCGGATCCCTCAGGGCGCAGCCCGGGTGCGGTTGGCGAGAACACCCGCGCATACTCACGTCCCACTGCGCGTGTTCCTACGCCAACGACGAGGCGGACCACTCCATCTTCCGCATGCAACCGATCGTTCCAGGGATAGAAGTTGAGGGAAAACGCGACTCCTCCAATTAGCGGATAGAAGAGGTCTTGCGGATAGTGACGGCCGATCATATTCTGAATCAGGATCGCCATCTTTTCCCTCTCCCAATTGAGCCCATGCCGCTTTCGGTACCCGCGTGCGTTCTTGCCAAACGTTGAGGCGTAGACCCGCTTGATCGCGGAGACCAGCGATGTCAGCCTATCCTCTTCCGTCCCGGTGTTCCCCACAAACTCAGAGAGATATATCCCTGCAAAGGAGTGCTCGGGGTCGTCTTCCATTATTGAAGATGACCGTACAACAAGTGGACGATGCTCCGCAGCGAGGAACTCTGAAAGCGCACTACGTGAAGCGTCCGGAAACTCCGCTGAGATGATCTGCTGCTGAAGCTCATCCGGTCCAATATCCTCGCGGCAGCGCGCGCGGACAATTTTCGCCAGTCCGTTCTTGATCATGAACGTGTCGAACACGTCAGTCGCGAGCACGAGAGAATCAGGAAGGCGAAGCAGGTGATCGTACTCAGTGAGAGGCTTCCCATTCGCCATCCGATCGAGGACGAAAATCAGCCCGCGGGCTTTGCCTCCAACTTGCCCGTTGCCGATAACGCGAAAGCCTGCGGGAAGAGAATCGCCAGAGAACCTATAAGAGCCGTCCTCCACGCGTCCGAAACGGAAGAACTTCGAACGAGAACGTGACCACTGACGCGCCCGGTCTGTAACATTGATGCGATGTTTTTCAGCCATGCCCCTCAGAATACAAGCTTTCGTCGCCCCTCGCCACCCAGGGAAGCCCTCCTGCGGGACGTGATGGCACTTCTAGCGCCCTGGCAGCTGCAGGGTAAGGATCGCCAGGATTGTCTTGGCATCGCAGATTGTGCCGTCTGCAACAAGGCGCCTTGTCTCGTCGAGTCCAATCACGCGCAAGGATTCGATCTCCCCCAGGCGCGGCTCACTCACCTTATTGAGAACGCATGCGCGAAACAGGGTGATCCGTTCATCAGTGAAACCAGGAGAAGAATAGAATGACATCACCTCTTCCCATTTGGCTGCGGCATACCCCGTCTCTTCCAGAAGCTCACGTTTGGCGCAGGCAAGCGTGTCCTCGCCGGGTTTGAGTTTCCCAGCCGGGATTTCCCAGAGCGAAGCTAGTGCGGGGTGCCGATACTGACTGACAAGCAATATTCGGCCGTCCGGCAGGGTCGGCAGGATTGCCGCGGCTCCCGGATGAAGGACGAGCTCGCGGCTGGCGATCGACCCATCCGGAAACCCAACGCGGTCCACGACCAAGCGCAAGATCTTTCCCGTGAAGATCTCATGTCGTTCGAGTAGCTGTTCTTCGCTAGGCGGCGTTGTATCCCGCCTCGAGTGCCTGCTCATTCATGGGAATGAATCGTTCCTTTCCGCTCTTCTTGAGCATGCTCGCCATCGCCGACTTAACCGCGCCGAGCGAAACGCTCCCCGTTGCCTTGACATACGCTCCGAGCGCAATCATGTTGATCGATCTTGGGTTGCCGACCTTCTCCCCCAGATCGTTAAGGGGGATTGAAACCTCTTTCAGATCCTTCCGCTCGACTTTGCGGTCGATGAGGGAGCTGTTCACGATGACAGTACCATTTTCCGCCATGATCGGCTCGAACTTCACCAGCGATGGCAGGTTCATGGCAATGAGTGCGGTAGGCTCATCGACGATCGGAGAACCAACTTCGTCACTCGACAAGACAACAGTGCAATTCGCTGTTCCTCCCCTCATCTCCGGGCCATAGGAAGGGAGCCACGTAACCGCCAAGCCTTGATCCATCGCCGCTTGCGCCAGAATCTTACCCGCAAGAATCACTCCCTGTCCGCCGAATCCCGCAATGATCACTGACTGTTCCATTTCTACCCCCTGTTTACCAGATCGCCGAGGGGAAAGATGTCAGTCACCACTTCGGCAACATGCTTGTTCGTGTCGGTCGGCTTCATGTGCCAATTCGTCGGGCAGTTGGAGAGCACCTCTACCAAAGAGTAGCCCTTCCCTTCCATTTGGTTGATGAACGCCTTCTTGATCGCCTTTGTCGTATCCAGAATCCGTTTCGTATCGTACAGTGCCTGGCGCGTCACATATACAGGCGCGTCGAGTTGAGCGATCATTTCGGAAAAGCGAATCGGATAGCCGAATTGAGCAGCATCACGCCCGGAAGGAGTCGTCGTGGTCTTCTGACCGATGAGCGTCGTCGGCGCCATCTCCCCGCCGGTCATCCCGTACACTTGATTGTTAACGAAGATAACGGTGATGTTCTCTCCCCGATTGGCGGCGTGAATCGACTCTGCGGTTCCGATACTGGCGAAGTCGCCGTCACCCTGATACGACAGGACAAACAGATTGGGCTTGGCACGCTTTATCCCGGTGGCAACGGCACTGGCGCGGCCGTGCGCCACCTGTACCGCGTCGCATTTGTACCACAAATACGCAAAGACGGAACAGCCTACCGGAGCTATGACAATCGTCTTTTCGGCGATCCCCAACTCGTCGATCGTCTGCCCGATAATGCGTGTAAGTATCCCGTGCTGGCATCCTGGGCAATAGGTGGAGCGGGCATCGGTAAGGCTTCGCGGTCTTGAGAAAACCTTTGCCATATTCTCCACGTTAACCGGCATACTTCCTCACCTCGCTTAGGATTCCTCTCGGCGTCGGCACGACACCGCCCATCTCGCCGTAAAATGGCGTTTCGGCCCGTTCACAGACGGCCAAACGGACGTCCTCCAGCATCTGACCGGCGCTCATCTCAACGGTCAGCACCGTGTTCACGCGTGCGGAAAGCGCCTTGAGAGGTTGATATGGGAACGGCCACAGCGTTATCGGACGGAAGAGGCCGAGTCTGATTCCTTCTGCGCGCGCCATGCGGATGACAGTCTTTGCGATACGCGCTACTGTGCCGTACGCGGCAATAACAATGTCTGCATCGGCGGTCTCTGTCTCCTCGTACCGCACCTCGGCAGCCTCGATAGCACGATACCGCTCCTGCAGTTCGAGGTTCATTTGCTTGAGGACTTCCGGATCCAGATCGAAGCTCAGAACGATGTTTGGATCGCGCCCTTTAGCGCCGGTCAATGCCCATTCTTTCTTGGGAAGAGAAGCGATGTCAACCGGCATTGGAAGCTCTACCGGCTCCATCATCTGCCCCAACATACCGTCAGCGAGAATCATCACCGGCGTGCGATACTTGTCGGCCAGATCGAACGCAAGCATAGTCAGTTCACCCGCTTCGGGAACGGTTGAAGGACCGAGGACTATCATGTGATAGTCGCCATGCCCTCCTCCCTTTGTTGCTTGAAAGTAGTCGCATTGCGACGGAGCAATGTCTCCCAATCCCGGTCCGCCCCGAACGACGTTGACTATCACCGCTGGCAGACTGGCTCCAGCCAGATAGGAGATTCCTTCTTGTTTCAGGCTGATGCCGGGCGAAGAGGAAGATGTCATCGTCCTTACACCGACGGAGGCCGCGCCGTAGACCATGCTGATCGCGGCTATCTCGCTTTCGGCCTGGACGAAAGTACGCCCCAGACGAGGCATATTCTCCGCCATGTGTTCCAAAAGCTCAGCTTGCGGAGTGATCGGATAAGCGAAGTAGCACTGGCAGCCAGCCCGGATCGCTGCCTCTGCGATCACCTCATTCCCGCGCATCAATAGCTTCTCCCCCATCATTCCTCCTCTAGACAGCAATCTTCTCGCGGTAGACCTCGATGGCTATATCCGGACAAGTGAGTGCGCAGAAAGCACATCCGACACAAGCATCTTGATTTGCCATGCGAACGACATTGTAGCCGCTGCGATTCAGCTCTCCCGAGTAGGCAAGTACCTGATGCGGGCAAGCGGCAATGCACAGGCCACATCCTTTGCATCGCTCCTTGTCGATCGTGATTGTTCCCTTTGGCATTAGGGCCTCCATCTATGGTGTGTCTGCTCTAGAACTCTTCACTCAATCTTTTCCCGCGATGTTTTCGCAGGCGGCCGAGCCCATCTTCTACTTCGTCAATCCACTCCTCGATCTGTTCCTCCACAGACGTCTTCTCGACCGGAGAACGCGGTGTTTCCACCCGCGAAGAGCAATTGGTCAGCACATGATTCAACCGGTCGAATTCGCGATCGAACTCGGCCACTGCCTCGTCTCTCGCGGCCGGCGAGAGAGAGAACGCATGTTCTCCCTCCGTACGGGAGGCAGCGATGTACACGCAAACTTCCGCACCTGAAGAGAATCGTTCTTGCATCGTCGCGAGTGAAAGTGAAGCCGAGACAGGAATCAAGCCGGTTGTCTCATTGTCTAGTAGAACAACGACTCCCTGTTCAATCACTCGGACAACTGTTCCTGTGACCGTTTGTCCGGTTTGCAATTGCTTCCGATCGCTTTCAGAGACCGTCTTGAACTCCCCCTAACGGACAGACAAGATGTCTTGTCTTGAGCCGCTATATGACCTTGGCGACTTTGCCCGACTTTATGCAGCGCGTGCACGCGTTGATCCACACTTTCTTGCCATCGACATAGGCGTGCACATGCTGGATGTTCGGCACTCGCACGCGTCGCGTGTGCCGCATGGAGTGACTTACCTGGTTTCCCGCTGAAGGACGCTTCCCACAGACATCACATACTCGCGACATTTAGCTCACCTCTCACAGTTGCTTGCTCATCTTCGCCAAAACGGGCTCTACATACGTCGGCTCAAGATCGTACAACTGATCCTGAGAGAAGCGTTGTTCACCGAGGCGTGCGACCCACACCGGTGACTGACGGTTCAGTTCATCCGAGGCGCATTCGACCCACGCGCATTTCCGGAGACGATCGCGCAAGCCATCAACTCCGCTTCCGATCAGGTACAGCCGCCGCTTCTCCTGATATATCTTCCTAGCAACATCATCGCCCGACATCACGGACACCGACTGCGTCGGCGTATCCCCGACGAACCACTGCACATAATACAGGTCGCGCCGGTTCTTGAGCACCACGCACACACGCAAGTGGGATTCGATACGCACTCGAAACGCTCGCAGTCCGTCAACGCCAACGAGCGGAATGCCTCTTGCTTGGCAGATGCCTTTTGCAGTTGCCAACCCAATCCGGAGCCCGGTGAATGAGCCTGGCCCACGGTTGACGCTAACCAGCTTTACGTCATTAATCCTGATTCCGCCACGCTTTAGCGCGTGTTCAACCAACGGCAAAAGTTCCTCCGCGTGCCGCAGAGGAGCCTCCATCGTCATATCCGCCAGAGTCTCGTCACCGTCACACAGTGCCACTCCTCCGACGGCGGCAGACGTATCTACACCCAACGTTATCATGCCGTGGAAATGGTAAGCTGGTTTCCGTCGTTTTTCAAGCGGCCATCGGCTCTCCCACCTCGTTCCATGTCGCAAGTATGGCACGCGCCTGCTTAACATCCTGTGCCATCTGCTGTTTGAGATCGGCAAGCGACGCGAACGCCCGATCATCGCGAAGCTTACGCAGCAACTGCACTTCAACGGTATGTTCGTAGAGTTCGCACGTCGGCGGAGACAAGAGATGGACCTCACACCGCGCTTCCCCGTCTCCGAGAGTCGGACGTGTGCCGATGTACAGGAGGCCTGTCGACCGATCACCATTCCAAAACGCATGCACGAGATATATGCCATCTGGTGGAATGATGATCCGCGAACCTATGGCAACATTCGCCGTCGGATATCCAAGCTCCCTGCCCAAACCGTCACCGTGAACGACGCGCCCGACAAGGAGCGGCGGATGCCCGAGAAGCGCCGTAGCAGATTCAATCATTCCCTCTGCAAGGAGGCGCCGGATGCGCGTACTGCTCACTAACGAGCCATCGACCACCTGTGACGGCACCGAAGCAACAAAGATCTTTTTTGGTTCACATATTTCCCTGAGCTTCGCGATGTCGCCGGAACGCCCGCGGCCGAAGCGAAATCGATCGCCGACCACGATCGCCCGTGCATTCAATCGACCGATGATCGTGTCTGAAACGAATCGTTCCGCCGTAATATCAGAGACATCAGCAAACCTCACCCGTTCCACACGGTCGACGTACCGGAGAAGAATCTTCACCTTGATGTCCTCGGGGATGAGGAGTCCACGCTTCGAGCCGGACGTCTCAAAGCGAGGAGGAAGCATGAACGAATACGCTACTCTCTCCAAGTCTAGGCGATCTTCACTTGCGATCTCATTGACACGCTTGAGAATCGCCACATGTCCCCGGTGAACACCGTCGAATGTACCTATACATACGACGGAACCATTCTTGCACTTCTCGTCCATGACACAAAATGGTACACGAATGCTCGCCTGCCGTCAGCGAAAGGCAGTACGCGCGCATCGATCTCCAGATAAGCGGTTGACCGCACTCACTCTGCTTTGTTAGAATCATTACACAATGCCGACCGAACGAATCATTGGGCTGCAATCCGCTGAAGATTCAACAATCGTCAACGTTCGGCCATCTCGCCTCGATGACTTCATCGGACAGACAGATATTAAGGAGAAGCTACGTATCTACGTCGCCGCCGCGCAGGAGCGCGAAGAGCCGCTCGATCACGTGCTTCTTCATGGCCCTCCCGGATTGGGAAAAACAACGCTGGCGCAGATTATCGCATCGGAAATGAGAGTGGGAATACGCACCAGTTCCGGTCCGGCAATTGAAAAGGCCGGTGACCTGGCATCGATTCTCACGAATCTCAAACCGCACGACATATTTTTCATCGACGAGATCCACCGTCTGCGCAGAAACGTCGAAGAGATACTTTATCCGGCAATGGAAGACTACAAAATCGACATCATCCTTGGAGAAGGGCCTAACGCTCAGTCTCTGCGGATCGACGTGCCACCATTCACGCTCATTGGCGCAACGACCCGTGCCGGCCAGATATCGGCGCCGATGCGCGATCGCTTCGAGGTCTCGTTCCGACTTGATTTCTACCGGATAGAGGAACTGGAGCTAATCATTACCCGAACCGGCAAGCTCCTCGGCATAGAAGTATCCCCCGAGGGGGCGCACGAATTGGCTAAACGGGCGCGCGGTACACCCCGAATCGCAAATCGCCTTCTCCGTCGCACGCGCGACTACGCGCAGATCAAGGGAAAAGGTGATGTTGATCTCAAGACAGCGCAACGTTCCCTCGAGATGCTCAAGATTGACGAGGTCGGGCTGGATACACGTGATCTGGCTCTACTACAGGCGATCGTGGCCAAGTTCGATGGCGGCCCAGTGGGGCTGGAAACACTCGCCGCCGCCCTGTCGGAAGAAAAAGACACGATCACCGACATGATTGAACCCTATCTTCTGCAGGAGGGATTTATTCAGCGTACGCCACAAGGACGAACAGCCACAGAGCGTGCCTATCTCCACCTGGGCAAGGAACGGACCGGAGGACTGTTCTAGTCAGTCGCCCCAAAACCTCTTAGGAAGTGCCTTGGCGTTATGAAGAAACTCGCGAACGACGCCGACGAATCGGTGCCAATCGAGCAGCAACGCGAGGCAGATCCAGGCAATGTACAGATACGCCACACGTGGGGCCTTGAGATAAGCGATTACGAGCGGCAGCACCACCAATGGGAAGGCAAACGACATCGTAACAGACTTCGACTGGAATACTATGATGAACAGCGTCGCCACCGCCACGTATATCGCTGCCGGGAGAACGGGAATCATCCCCGCCATTACCAGATAACAGAGCGCGGCAAACACCATTATCATGTCAAACGCAAACTCATGCTCTCCCACCCACGTGGGCGGCTTGTTCTGCCGACGCGCAAGGCGGCCGTCAAAGATGTCAGTGGTCCAGCCGATCATGGTGAGCAGGATCACCCATGCCAATGCAGTTTCACCAAGGAAGCCGAGGGAAAAGATCACGAGCGCGATCGCTCCCCGCGACAACGTGAGAACATCTGCCGCCCCTTTCATCTTTTTCATCACAAAGACATTATAGTGCGGCCGTCGCCGTTGTGGCAAGCGGCCTTCGTTCACCTGTTCCAGCCGCTCGTCTTCCCAAAGAGAACCCGATCGTCGGTTGCACGTATTCTGCGCCTTGCGCTAGGCACTCTGCACTGTTGGCTGCCTACAGGCTTCCAAAACCGGGTGGGAGATCGCCACGCAATACGACTGGAGGATCCACCGTTATGTCGATGATTGCGGACGCACTCGCCCCATCTACTACACCCTCCACAAGTAGATCGACTCCCGAGAACTGCTCAATCATCTGATCGACGGCGATTAGCGGTGGAGCGCCGGAACGATTCACGCTTGTCCCAAACAACGGCCGATCAAGCTGGTGCATGATGGAAGCAAAGAACGGATGGGCGGGAACACGGACGCTAACCTTGCCATCCATGACAGCGGACGGTGGTGCCGACTCATTTGCCGGAAGAAGGAACGTTATCGGGCCCGGCAGGAATCGCACCAGTTCACTCCGCATATCCGCATTGATAGACGCGAATCGGTCGATTGTTTCCACAGAAGCCAAGTGCAAGCTGAACGGCTGCCTGCGATCTCGATCCTTCAACATCCGTACCCGTTCAAGCGCACGTTCATCCCATGGGTTGCCGCCTATCCCATACACCGTATCAGTGGGAAAGATGAGTACCCCACCCGTCTCCAAGACCTCAATCACCATGAGTGGAAGATCGGGATCGGAAATCCTTGCCACCAGCACTGTCGCGCACCTCGCTTTCGCTCGCGGCAAGAACTTGTCGGCATAGCGTCCGCCGCGGTGCCCCACTATAGCGGATTGCCATGACAATGGGCAAGATGAAAGCAACGGCGCAATCGGCTAGTATCCGCAAAGAGGAGGGTGTAATGGATTACCAAGGTGATGCAGATAGTGTCTTGCGGCTGCCGGATCTCGGGGATGTCAATGAAGTGACAATCATTGAATGGATGAAGGCAGAGGGAGATAGTTTCGACGCGGGTGATGACATCTTGGAAGTGGAGACGGAGAAGACAACATTCGTCGTCGATGCCCCCCACTCCGGGCATGTCAAACGCATCGTCCGTAAAGCAGGAGAAAAAGCACGATTCAATGATGTCCTTGCCGAACTCGACTGATCACTGGCAACAGGTTGTTCATCTTGCGCTCGGCCGCGCCGAATATGCGCGCACGCACGAACTGCAGCGCCTGCTACATTCCATGCGCTGCCGCGGCGAAATAGGAGACACCGTAATCACAGTGGAACACGATCCCGTATTCACAATCGGCCGCAGCGGCTCACGCTCAAACATCCGGATATCCGAAGAGGAATTGCAGTCAGAAGGGATTCCGGTATACGATATCGAGCGCGGCGGAGACATAACCTACCACGGTCCCGGCCAACTCGTTGTGTACCCGATCATCGACCTGCGCAGTTACGGCCGTGATATCAAGAAATACATCAATCGTCTAGAACAGGCAATGATAGGTCTTCTGACCGAGTTTAGCTTGCATGCTGTTCGCAGAGCGGGGTTACCCGGCGTGTGGATTGATGATCGCAAGATCGCGTCCATCGGAGTATCGGTACGTCATTGGGTGACAGAACACGGGCTGGCGCTAAACATAAGTGTTAACAGCGATCACTTCGCGATGATCAATCCTTGCGGCATGTCAATAGAGATGATCTCGCTCTGCGATCTTGTGGCTCCAGCACCCGGAATGGCCGAGGTGGAAGGGCGCCTCTTGAAGCATATGGAAGCCGTTTTCGACTGGAATATCGCCCTCGGCGACCCTGAATACTACTGGGAGAGACTCAATGGATAGACGACCGAGCTGGCTTAAAGTGAGAGCTCATGCGCACGCGGAAGCGTCGGGAATGCGCACGATACGCGATCTGCTGGACAAACATCAATTGACGACCGTTTGCCAAGGTGCGCGCTGCCCGAACGCAGCCGAATGCTGGGAACAAAAGACCGCCACATTCATGCTCCTGGGAGAGATGTGCACGCGCGCCTGCCTATTCTGTGCCGTCCCGACGGGAAATCCGAAGGGGGTGGTCGATCGGGGAGAGCCGGCGCGGCTGGCATCGGCGATCGCCGATCTTGGCCTCAGGTACGTCGTCCTCACTTCCGTAGATCGCGACGACCTCGCAGACGGAGGCGCGAGCTTGTTTGCCGCCGCAATCTCCGGGATTAGGACCCTTTCCCCTGGGATAAGGATCGAGGCGCTCATCCCCGACTTTGCCGGAAACGAGGAGGCGCTTGCCGCGCTCGTGGCAAGCGGTCCGGACGTGGTTGGGCACAACATCGAAACCGTACGTCGTCTTTCGCCCGGACTGCGCGATCCCCGCGCTGGTCATGACCTTTCCCTGCGCGTACTCGAGCGGATCAAAGAGATGTCGCCACATGTGATCACCAAGAGTTCGATCATGCTTGGCTTGGGCGAAAAGCGAGAAGAGGTACTTGACGCAATGCGCGAACTGCGACTCGTTGGTGTTGACGCACTGACACTGGGACAATACCTCGCTCCAACCGACGCTTCGGCGCTCGTGACAAGATACCTATCGCCGGAGGAATTTGCAACGTTCGAGGAGGATGCCCGCAACATCGGCTTCCGCTTCGTAATGTCCGGACCGTTGGTGCGTAGCTCATACCGCGCCGCACAGACCATTACCGCATGCTCCGCCTGATCGCAGACATCGCGCCGATCGATCCCGCCTCCGGACTTGCATTGGATGAGGCCCTGCTCGTATGCGCTCAGAACAGCAAACACGATGTCCTCCGCCTGTGGGTGAATGATCGTGCCGCCGTCATCGGACGGTCGCAGTCGGCGGCGAGCGAAGTCAATTTGGACTACGCCGCCGTCGAACACATTCCGGTCCTGCGACGTATAAGCGGAGGAGGGGCCGTCTATCACTACCCGGGCAACCTCAATCTGTCCCTCGTAATACGCGACGCCCGCTCGCTGGGGGGGGTCACAACAACATATCAGGTGGTCGGAGAGGCACTCGTGCATGCTCTACGTCGCGTTGGAATAGATTCCCGCGTTGACACGAACGCGATCATGATCGACGAAAAGAAGATCGCAGGTGCAGCACAGGTCCGCCGAGGAACGACGCTCCTCTATCATACGACGCTGCTCGTTCATCCACCGGCGCTTTCACTGCCTCGGATTCTGCGTGCAATGAATCCGTCGTACAGCGCTAAATTCGTCCCGTCACGCCCGCGCGAGGTCGCATTCCTCTCCCAGATCTTTCCCAGGACAACTATGGAACAGCTTTCCCTCGCTCTTGCACGGCCAATCTCAAATCTCGTCTCGGCGCCTGCGAAAGCCGATGAGTGTAATGAAGAAGAAATCGCTCACGCCGCCAGATTGAAGCGCGAGAAATACGGGAGTGATCAATGGAACCTGTATCGCTAGAAGATAGAGCCGTGATCGCGAAGCAACTCGGCCGCCGCGGACGTGCGTTGCTCGGAGTCGCTCGACGGTGCGCGCACGGATATCCACAGGTCCTCGTTGTCCATCCCGTAGTCGAGGGGAAGCCCTTTCCGACCATCTATTGGCTCTCCTGCCCGTTTCTCTCGCGCCAGATCGCTCATCTGGAAGCATCCGGGATGATCGTCCGGATTGAGAAGCAATTGCAGTCCGATGCCTCTCTCGCCGCCATGGTTGTTAGTGCCCATCTCAGCTACATTCGAGATCGCCGGTCTCTCCTGACTGAAGCTGACCGTCAATCTCTAGAAAGGAAGAAGATGATGCATTCCCTTACGCAACGCGGCATCGGTGGAATAGCAGAGTTTTCTCGCGTGAAGTGCTTGCATCTTCATGTTGCGCACGCACTGACAGCGCTTGAACCTGCCGCACGCGCACGCACCAATCCAATCGGCGACTTGGCGTTGCTGGAACTCCCCGTATATGAGTGTCCAGCACAAGAAGTAATCTGCTCCGCCCGGTAACGGGCGGAGCAGATCAGCCAATGACGCTTTCGTTTCTAGGATCCGACTACGGATCCGCCTTGACAACAGGTGGCGTGTTGACGTTTTGCACGTGAATCACATACGAGTCACTTGCGCTCGCTCCGCACACGTCGGTCACCGTCAGGCTTACCATAATGTCCTCACCGTCACAGTTGGAGACATTAGGTGCGCTGAAACAGGGAGTGGCCGAGAACGCATCATCGAATGTGCCGGCGGATGCGGTCCAGTAGTAGGTAAGAGGTCCGCATTCCGGGTCGCTTGCGACCGCGTGCAGTATGGCTGAAGTCGCCTCAGTCATGCAGAAGCCAGGGCCGAGCTCGACGATCGGAGGTGCGTTCAAGTTCCGTACGTGAATGGTAACGCTATCCTCCGCACTGGCACCGCAGGAATCGATGACGGTGAGCTTGAGTACTATGTCTGCGCCATCGCAGGCGCCGACTAGAGGCGCTGAGTACACGGCGTTAAGGAGAGTCGCGTCCGTCAGCACACCGTCCCCGCACGGGATGCTCCAGTGATATCGGAGTGCATCTCCATCCGGATCAGAGACAGCGGGCGCAAGTTGAACCGTCCCGCCTTCATCGACAACGACATCCGGGCCCGCATTGACGCGTGGCGGGTTGTTGACGTTTCTGATGTGCAGCACGAATGAATCCTTTCCCGTTGCGCCGCAACCATCAGTGGCTACCAGCGTAACGCAGACATCGCGTCCGTCGCAGGAATCGGTCATTGGCGCGGTATACATTGGATCGAGGCTTGTGGGATCATCGAACGATCCCGCTTCAGCACTCCAACGTATATTGCATGCTCCGCAATCCGAATCGGTTACGGTCCCATGCAGTTGAATGGTCGAGCCTTCATCGACCGTCTTGATGGCCGGATAGCAACACCCAGTGGTTGGAGGCGCAGGGGGAGCGGGAGGTGTGCAAGTTGTCGGGGGAGTAGGCATGACGCTGTTGCATGGAGCAGGGGGACTGCATGGCGCGGGAGGAGGACACGAGCTGGACGGCAAGGGAAGCGGGCACGCAGCACACGCATCCTGCATGATTTTCCCCTGCATGAGTATGTCATTACCAGTGCCTGCGTAGAGGAGGTTAAGGCCCGCGCCGCCGAGGAGCTTGTCGTTTCCGGGGCCGCCAGCAAGGACGTCATTTCCGGCTTCGCCCTCCAGCGAATCGTTGCCGTCGTCGCCACACAGCGTATCGTCTCCGGCTCCACCGAACAGTGTATCATCGCCGGCGCCGCCGCTGATGATGTCGCAACCGTCCATGCCTTCTATGATATCATTGCCGGCACCGCCAATGAGAACGTCATTTCCACCCAAGCCGATGATGAAATCATCGCCGCCAAGGCCGAATATCAGATCGTTGGCGGAGGTGCCGTAGAGAACGTCGTTCCCTTCTGTGCCATAGATGACGTTTGTTACACCGAAGCGCTCATAGCCGGCGGGGATTCCACCTCTCGGCTCGGTTGATTCCGCTTGGCCGGAAGTCTGCCCAACAGCGGAAAGGAGTGCGCTCAAAAGCCCGCTTGCCTCGTTCACGCTCCAGTAGCGGCCATTGGTGGCATCAGCGATTGTCCGTAGCGTGTCACCCGCCTCCTGCTCGATGTCGAGTCCGACGACATAAACCGTGATTTGAGGGTCCATCTTGGCGATCATATCGGCAACCACAGCCGACTCTCCGCCGCAGTTTCCTTCACCGTCGCTAAGGAGCACGATGACGCCTCCCTGCCCGGTCGCGGAAAGTGCGTTTGCCGCTTCCGTGAGAGAATCTGCCAGCGGCGTCTTGCCCTGCGCTCTCACGCCGCTGATGGCAGCGATCATCTTACTACGCACGTTGTCGTCAAATGCAGTAACAGGAAAGGGGAAAGAGATGTCATTACAGCTCTCCGCCTCATTCTTGTAGTTGATCTGATTGCCGTAGATGATTAGACCGACGTCTTCTCCCGCAGGCATGCTGGTTAGCAGTTCGCTGAGTGCTTCCTTAGCCGCATCGACACGAGTCACATCGCCGAACGGCTTGTTCATGCTATTCGACGCATCGAGAATGAAGACAAGATTTGAAGAGTCTGCCGATGCCCCCCAAGCTGTGAGCGGGATGAACAACGCTCCCAGCAATAACAGGATCGCACCAAGATATACTTTGCTGTGCATTCCAACCTCCTTAAACACGTACCCATGCATGGACCATCATACCAAAACAAGGTGACCAATTTCCGTAATCATGATTACACTGCTTAATGATGGGGATTCGACGATCGGCAGATGTGCTTACGTATTCGCTTCCGCTTCCAGGCAACCAAGCAGCTCACGCCTCATATGGGTGGGGATGACGGTACGGGCAAGCCCGCCTCTTGCTGCACCACAACCGATGACGTCACCGCAAAATGAGACGGCGGCAAATCCATCCCCGATTGCGCACGGCACCGGCTGCCCGAGAAGGAATTGCTGCAGCTCGAGGACAGATTCAATCTCAATGCGTGAGAAAGTGATCCACTTGCCGATAGAGCGCAAGAAGACGCTTGTCGGCTTGAACCCTTCGCGCGTACGCCTCAAGGCGCGCAGCCCAGCCGGGCGACTGGCAACAAGCCCAGCCGGCACGTCCGCAGTAGCCGCCCAGATCTCATCTTTCTTCTCTACAAACAAAATGTCGGCAAGGTCGCCGCGCGAAACACCGAAGCGAGCATTCAGATATGAGACCGTCTCTTCACGAAGGCTTTCTGATGCGGGCAATGAAGCCTCCTCCGCTGTCTATCTGATGCGGATAAATGCGAACGCATCCGCTGACGACATCCGAATACACTTTCTCCGCCCATCGTGTGATCCCTGGCGAACAAGGAATCGTAAGCGTGATCGGCACCAGAATCGCGTCACGTTCCTTAAGAAGATAGACGATAGTCTCCTCGTTCTCCTCGGGGGCAAATGTGCACGTCGAGTAGACGAGGACTCCCCCTGGCATAAGCAGATCGTACGCCCTAAGAATCAATCGTCTCTGTAACCTCGACAAGCGGGCAATCGCCGATTCGCTCGCACCGTCACGCAACGACGACTCCTTGCGTAGCGTTCCCTCCGCAGAACAGGGAGCATCCACAAGGATGCGATCGAAGCGCGTCTGCATTGGAAAAGACTCTCCACGATATGATGTGGCTGTAACATTCATTACACCCAACCGGTTCAGGTTGGAAAGGAGAGCTGGCTGCCGCTGCCCCAGCGGCTCGTTGGCGACAAGCGCTCCGAGACCCTGCATTAGCGCGGCGATGTGCGTGCATTTCCCTCCCGGAGAGGCACACATATCCAGGATCGTCTCCCCGGGTTTTGGATCGAGCACGAGTACAGGAAAGGTTTGTACCGCTTCCTGGATGTAGAACATGCCAAGCCAATGCTCTACCGTGCGGCTCACGGCAGCATCATCAACCGTTAGCAGATCATCCGTCCACTCCGCGGGAGCAAGAGAGAAGCCCTTGCGGGACAGACGCTCGCAAAGCGCAGACGGCGCGGCACGAAGCGTATTGACCCTTAGCGTCGTCGGAAGCGGACGGGAACAGGCAACGACAAAATCCTCCCAATCGGGAATGATGTCACGGTAGACATCCAGACCGCGACCAACTCCCCCCCTTCTCACTCCTCTCCCCCGGCAATGATCGCGATCATCTCGTCGTGCAAGCGCCCGTTCGATGCCACGATTCCATTCTCCGGATCGACGAGCGTTCCGCCGACAAGATCGGACACGCGACCACCGGCCTCGGTTATGAGCAAGTTAGCCGCCTGCACATCCCACGGGGAAAGGGAAAGATACCATGTCACGTCGAATCGACCGGCGGCGACATACGCCAGATCGAGGCAAGCTGAGCCTAAGGTGCGCAGCGCACGCACGTGGGGAATGAGAGAGGCGAGCGTTGCATGCGTGCGCAGCGCGCGTTCCGGGCGAGAGGAGAAGCCGACGCCGACCATGGCTCCTTCAATCCGCTCTTGCCCGCTTACGCATAGAGGGATGCCATTCATGAACGCCCCTCTGCCGGCGATCGCCGAGAACATCTCGTCACGCATTGGGTCGTAGATGCACGCCATCCGCGTCTGCGAATCGACTGCCAGCGCCAGCGAGATGGACAGATGCGGAATCCCGCGGAGGAAGTTGTTCGTCCCATCAAGTGGATCCATGATCCAGGTATATTCTGACGTTCCTTTCTTTCTCGTTCCTTCTTCGGACAGGATAGCATGATCGGGGAATGACTCCTCGACCGCAGCAACGAGAATCTCTTCGGAGCGACGATCGAACACGGTGACCGGATCATGCCGATGTGCCTTCTCCTTTGCACCCTTTTCCGCGTTCAATCCACCGCGCAGAATCGCTCCCACCCTTCGGGCAGCGCCGGCTGCCACCGCAAGCGCCCGTTCTTCCATCTATCTCCCCGCCTCCAGTCGCTCGCCAAACCTTCGAGGCAGGCCGACATGCTCAATTCGCTGCATCACGGGTTTGATGTCGTACGCGACACGTTTGAACAACACGCTGTCGCAGTCAAGATCGACAATTGCGTATGCGGCGCGGGGATCGCCATCCCGCGGCTGACCGACACTCCCCGGATTGATCAAGTACTGCCGTCCGGGTACGATCGCGATCGGCCGACCTGGAGTAATCGCGTCGACGTGTTCGCCGAAACGAACAAACCCGCCCTGAATATGAGAATGCCCGAACAAGCCGATCGACCGCGCAAGAAGCGGGAAGCTCTCCCTCGCGACGAACGCATCCCGCATATACTCCCATAACGGACCGCGCAGACTTCCGTGCACGAGGACAAAGTCATCGCCAATGTACATTTGCTCAAGATCGGCAAGGAATTGCAGATCCTCCTGATCCAGTGCGGCGCGCGTCCAGTCGATCGCGGCACGCGCATCGGCATTGAAGTGATCGCTCGGGAACGCACCGATTGAAGCGGCGTCATGATTCCCTTGCACGCAGAGCGCATCCACATCACGCAGACGCGCGATCACTTCTCTCGGCCATGGGCCGTATCCTACGACATCGCCGCAGCATACGATGCACTCCACTCCTTCTGCGTGGAGATCGGCAAGCACAGCCTCCAACGCAGTAATATTCGCATGCACATCAGAGATGACGCCGATCGACGTCATTTGGTGAGCCTGGTTTGAACCTGGTATATCGTCTGTTCGACAAGCGCGCTCGCACGCTCTCGCATTCCTGCCGCGACCACGGCCAGGCGATCGGTTTCGCGCTGATCCTGTCGATAAGCCAGGTTTACCTCCACATTGAGCAGTGCCGACCGCAGGGCTGCGTCTGCCATATATGCCGCCACACCGACATCGCTGATGCTGTGGCGCGTTCCCAGTGGAGCAAGTCGACATAATACATCAAGCAGTGCAACGGCACGTTCGGCCGTGGTTAGCGGCACCTCTGTTGCCCGCTGCAATGCCCGTGCTATCGCCTCAGCGCGCCCGTCGTCCGCACGATCCATGCCGTAGGCAGTCATCACGGAATCAAACGCTTGCTCATCCGCCGTTGCGAGGTCGAGCAACTCCGCTTCCAGCACCGTAAACGAATCGTTGAGGGCGGCCAGTTCCTCTTTGGCGCTCTTCTTCAGGGCAAGGCTACATACCATCCGCCCAAGATCTGCAGCGATCGCCCCGGAAAGAGCAGCCACACTCCCCCCACCCGGCGTCGGACTCGCGGATGCGAGATCGCTCAGGAAGCCGCCGATCGACCGTGACCGCATCTCCAACATTTATTCCTCCCTATCCCAGTAAACGCGCACCAGTTGATCGCGATCGGCGCGTTTCACAGCCAGCTCTCCCTTGCACGCATGCGTGATCGCTTTTCCGATTCTCATCGCCAGGTGACCGTTAGTGACGGCAATCTCTACTTGCCCACTATCGCCATCATCAATCCACATGATCCTTTGCAACGGACGAGCTGCCGTCGCCGCAGAAGTCTGGTTATGCACAATGTGCATGATCTGATCGCGATGCTTCTCCAGATAGGCGCCGCGCAGCCGCACCAGTCCTCCTGGGTAGCGATCGATCTCCCGCCTGCATGCCGGACAGTTGATCTCATCAAACGGCGGACTAAGCGGAATCTGCGTCGCCTGCCAGCGACCGTCACAGTACACAAGGCCACAGCGCGGACAGCGCGTTACCTCTGGATACTTTTGTGACTCGTGATAGGGATTAGCGGTTCCTTTGCCCACTACAGTACGCCGGTCACCCTCTCGCATACCGATCACCTCGATATACATGATAGGTCACCCGCTCGGGGAAAAGAAAAGAGGGACAAGCGTGTCTCGTTGCCCCTTCAGCACGCGAAAAATTGCTACTCTTTCTTGTCCTTGTCTCCTAACAGCTTGGTCATGTAGACGACCGCTTCGCCAACGGTCGAGATCTTTTCAGCGTCTTCATCCGAGATCTCTACACCGAACTCATCCTCGAACTCCATGATAAGTTCCACTGTATCGAGCGAATCTGCCCCCAGGTCTTCCACGAACGAAGCCTCATCAGTGACCTCCTCGGGATCCACCATCAGTTGTTCGGAGATTATCGTACGCACCTTGCCCGCAATATCGTCCATTTTATGTACGCCTCCCTTTGCATTTTGCTCTACTAGTCTTCTACTAGGGATAAAGCCCCCCATTAACGCCAACAACTTGCCCAGTTATATAAGAAGCATGCGGCGAAAGCAAGAATGCCACAACCTGCGCCACCTCATCGGTTGCGCCCTCTCGCCGCATTGGAATACGAGAGAGATACCCGGAACGGACCTCTTCACTCAAAACATCGGTCATTTCTGTCTTAATGAATCCGGGGGAAACGACGTTCACCCTTACACCCCGGCCGGCCACCTCTTTGGCAGCACTGCGGGACAGTGCGATCAGGCCGGCTTTGGAGGCGGCATAGTTCGCTTGACCGGCGTTTCCCGTCTCTCCGACCAGCGACCCAATGCTGACGATGGCACCGCTTCTTGCCTTTACCATATGGCGGAGACAAGCGCGAATGCAATTGTATGCTCCTTGAAGATTAGTCGATATCACCTGCTGCCAATCAGCTTCGCTCATGCGAAGGATGAGGCCGTCACGCGTGATTCCGGCGTTGTTGACAAGGAAATCGATGCCCCCTTGCGTTTCGTACACGTCTCGTACTGCATCGTTTACCTGTTCTGCATCGGCGACATCAACCGGATAGTACTGGCAACGATCCATTCCCTGCTCCAACGAACGCCCCGCACCTACTCCGCGCGCAAAGACCGCAACGCTGCAGCCTTCGTGGTGGAGCAGTTCGACAATCGCTCTCCCGATCCCGCGTGTACCCCCCGTGACAATCGCAACCTGGCCATCAAATCGCGCCATCGGAAACCTCCTTCAGCGCGGAGAATTCGATCTCCTTGGTAATGCGTGCACCCAGGCCGGTCAATACCCTGCCAGCGCCGACCTCTACCGCAGCATCGATATTCATTTGAACAAGCGATTCGATCACGCTCACCCACTGCACGCAGGCAGTGATTTGCGTCAAGAGCAGTTCTTTGATCTCCAACGGATCCCGCTCCTCGTGGCCGCTAACGCTTGACACAAACGGAACTGATGGCGCGCGAAAACACAATTCCTCGATCATCGGCTCAAGCGCCGCCTCCGCACCCGCCATCAGCGGCGAGTGAAAGGGACCGGATACGTTCAGCTTGATCGCCCGCCCGCCAGCGCCTTCGCAGGCGCTCATAGCTTGTGCGAGCGCATCATCGTTTCCGGAGATGACAACCTGCATCGGCCCGTTGATGTTTGCGACACTGATCTCAACATCGAGACGATCACAGAGATCGGATACTTGTTCCGCCGGAAGCTTCACGATCGCGGCCATTCCACCACCTTCTACGAGCCCCATCAGTCTGCCCCGCTCAATGATGACCCGTAGCGCTTCGAGAGGATCGAGTACGCCGCCGGCAACGAGCGCACCATATTCTCCAAGGCTGTGGCCGGCGACAGCCATTGGCAGCATCCCGCTCTCTCTTAGGGCCATGTACTTGACGATGCTGTCGATGAAGATCGCCGGCTGTGCGGCATCGGTCTGACGCAGGCGATCGTTATCTCCGTTTGCTATCCATTCTCGCAATGGAAGGCCACTCTGCTCGGCAAGTGCGTAAAGGTCACACCCGATCGGATGCGAGCAAGCGACCGCATCGGGGATCGTCCCTTGACCGGGGAAGAGAAACGCGCGCTGTTCGTTCGCATTCACAGTTTCACCACCACCGCACCATAAGTCGCCCCTGCTCCGAATGCCGTCATGACAACGATGTCGCCAGCTCCGAGCTTGCCTTCACGGTACGCTTCATCCAGGGCAATGGGAATGGAGGCGGTGGAAGTATTCGCCACTCGATCGAGGTTGACAATCACGCGCGATTCGTCGACCTTCAGCCGCTTGACAAGTGATTCAATAATTCTGATGTTTGCCTGGTGCGGAATCACCCAATCGACGTCGTCGAGGCCGAGCGAGGCTGCCGAAAGCGCTGCACGGGTAGCTCTTTCCATCATTGGAACGGCGCTACGGAACACACCTGCACCCTCCATCTTGAGATAGTGTTCGCGATTTCTCACCGTCTGCTCGCTCGCCGGCATGTCGGTTCCGCCTGCGGGGAGGTGAAGCAGAAGCGCCTTGCTGTTGTCACCGAACAGGGCGCTTCCGAGCACGCCTTCGTCTCTTTCGCCCGCCTCGAGCAGTACGGCTCCGGCGCCGTCGCCGAATAATACACACGTCTTCCTGTCACTCCAATCGGTGACACGCGAGAGCGCCTCGCTACCCACGAGGAGAATCCGCTCGTACAGACCGGATCGAATCAGCCCGTCGGCAACGGCCATCCCATAGACAAAGCCGGAGCAACCCGCCTTCAAGTCAAAAAAAGGCGTTTGATCGAGACCAAGCCCGCTGGCGATGAACGGCGCCGATCCTGGGCAGATCATGTCGGGAAAATTGGTCGCCACGATAAGCAGATCGACCTGTTGTGGGACGATCCCGGCAGTGGCGAGCGCCTGCTTCGCTGCGGCAATTCCCATATCTGCCGGTGATTCATCCGGAGACAGGTGGTGGCGCGTGTGGATGCCCGTTCGCCGTACGATCCATTCGTCGGATGTATCCACGATCTTCTCAAGATCGCGGTTTGTCAGACACCTAATAGGTAGATTGCTGCCGGTCCCACTGATCCTAGCACCCATCGCTGCTCCATCCCGACATTCCTTGGGCTATCGTCTCATTCAACCGACACTCGCCCGCGCGACACGCAACATCGATCGCCGACTCTATCGCCTCGGCATCAGAACGGCCGTGCGCAATGACCACGCTTCCCCCCACGCCAAGTAGAGGAGCCCCTCCAAATCTGTTGTAGGCCATCTTTTCGCGCAAACGTGAGAAAACAGGGCGCATCAGAAGTGCCCCCACCTTCGCTGCGGGAGCCTCCTTCACCCCTTGTTTGATCAGATCGGTCACTGCTGCGATACCTCCCTCCAGCGTTTTGAGAAACACGTTTCCGATGAATCCGTCGCAGACGACAACGTCAACCGGCCGCTCAGACAAAAGATGATGACCTTCCACATTCCCGACAAACGGGAGGGGGCTATCCTGTAATAGATCGAACGCACGATGGATGAGCTTGTTTCCTTTGGATTTTTCCGTACCTATGCTGAGAAGCCCGATCGTCGGATCGGAGATTCCCAGCATGTCACGGACGTACGTCAGCCCCATCAACGCAAAGTGAAGGAGATGCTTCGCAGTACAATCGACATTCGCCCCTACATCTACAACCACGATATCTTTGCCTGAAATAGTAGGTATGGTCGCCGCAATGCCCGGCCGCGGAATCCCCTGAATCCTTCCGACAATGAAGATCGCGCCCGCAACAACAGCGCCAGTATTCCCGGGAGAGACAAAGCCATCGACTCTGTGTTCTCTCAGCGCCATAAGGCCGTTGACCAAAGAGGAATCACGCTTGGCGCGTACCGCTCGCACCGGCGGCTCGTTCATTGAGATGGTCTGAGAAGATGGGAGGATCGAGAATTGTTCGCCTTCGCGCTCGTGCAACACAACGATGGCATTGCGAATTACATCCACTTCACCGGCAAATAGAATGTCTGCACCTAGACGATGTCCAGCCGCAACTCCCCCCTTCACGATTTCAAAAGGCGGGAGATCCCCCCCCATAACGTCCAACAGGATCCGCATAACTGGGCATCTCCGGAGCGTTTTTTGAACTGGTGCCGAGAGCGGGACTTGAACCCGCACGGACGTTCTAGGTCCACATGGCCCTCAACCATGCGCGTCTGCCAATTCCGCCACCTCGGCAACGATTCTGATGTTAGCCAACCAGCACATGCGTGTCAACATTCGATTCGCAGCGTTAAGACTTCTGTTTACTTGTCATTTAGCGCGAATCGTCCTATGATGGTTTGACGAATACGCTGCAGACGATCGGGGGTGATCCAATGAGCAGCCGATATCGAGCAATGATCACGGGTACGATTCTACTTCTGATGGTCGCCATCGCGGCCACAACCCTGATCGCCCAGTCGACCACTTATGCGGGGGTGACATTCCCGCTTGGTGATGTCTCGTTCGCCGACCGAGCGATCTCTTACACTGCAGCAAGTTGTGTCGACTGCGCTTACGGCAATCCTAACGCCGCTCTGGGTCCGCCTGATTGCACCAGTGGGACTTGCAGCGGGTGCTCGGGCTGCGCTCCGTGTGCCGTCGCGCTTGGATTCCGCCTAAGCGAGATTGACAATCGAGGGAGCCTCGTCCTTGAGTTCACCGACAACATACTCGTCGACGGCCCGGGGAACGACTTGTTCGTTTACATCACCAATAACAAGAAGTGTCGTGTCGAGATCAGCACGGACGGAATCAACTTCACGCTTGTAGGGGAAGTGACCGGCTATCCGGCGGCAATCGATATCGGCCCCTATGCTGCTGCGAACGAAGAGTTCCGGTTTGTTCGTCTGTCAGACGTTCCGGCCGATGAGGACCACTCCCCTTGTCCGGGTCCGAGTATCGATGCCGTAGGCGCAATGGGGAACGCTGTCTCGCTGCAGCAACAGGGCAGTGATTTTGGATCTCTACAGCTCCTCCCGGCTGGCGCCCTCTCGCTTTCCGTCGGCGGAGGCCCGGAGGATGTGTTGATCATCCTTGATACCTCGTCAAGCATGGACGAGGCATTCGAGACATCAACGAAGATCGTCGCCGCCAAGCAGGTCTTAACCGATGTGGTCTCGGAGCTCCCGGAAGGAATAGATGTGGGATTGCGCATATTCGGCGGATGTGAATTCAGCCGGCTTCTGCTCCCCGTCGGGCCGCTCGATCGCGCTGCCCTGCATGCACAGATTCAGGCGATTGAGACCGGCGGACCAACTCCTATTGCGTATACATTACAGCAAGCCGAGGGAGACTTCAGCAATCCAGCTGATTCGAAGCTCGTTCTCCTAGTGAGCGACGGCATGGAAACTTGTCATGGGAACCCAGTGTCGGCCGCGCGTGAGCTTGTCGCTTCTTGGCCCAGCCTGCACATAGACGTGGTCGGATTCAATGTCGCTGGACAAAGCAGTGCTGTTGATCAGTTGCGCCAGATCGCGGAGACGACTCAAGGCACCTACTATTCCGCTCAGAGTAGCGAGCAGTTGCGTATTGCCCTGCAAAGCGCAATTCGAATGACCTATCAGGTATTCGACGATCAAGGGCAGAAAGTGTTCGAAGGAGTATTGGGAGAGACCGGACCTCAGCTTCCATCAGGGACCTATCGCGTCGTGATTCTAACAAGCCCGCCCCTCGTGCTGGAAAACGTCAACGTTCAATCGGGGCAAACGACGCAGATAAAGCTGAATCGAACTGACGCAGGTTATACGGCGGAGACTCAATAGCGCGTTCTATGCTTCGATAACCTGCTCTTCTCCGGTATCGAAGTCTGTGATGATCGCTGCCAGGTCATCTTCGATCCCGTGTAGACGATCCGCGATCCCCTCGCGATCGATGGACGCGATTTTCAGCAGAGGATCTTCATCGACCCGCTCCAGATATCTATTGATCTCGGCGAGCACCGAGGCAAGTTCCGTGACGCCGTTCGTATGTTTGGCCGCATCGAAGAAATCGATGCAGCGGCGCAGACTCTCAATGGAAATCTCGATTAACCCAAGAAGATCGGTTGCCATATTACACATCTCTAATATGATTCTACCTAATAGCGGCGGTCTTCAGTCCCCGGTGTCTGCGTCACCGCCCAATCTTTCCTTCATCTGCAGCAAGGCTTTCTCTTTCAGCCGTGACACCTGACGCTGAGACAATCCCAGTTCTTCGCCCAATTCGCTTTGGCTCTTCGCCTGATAGAACAAACCTCTGATCACCTGCTGTTGTATCGCCACCAGCTGCTCAATGGCAATTGTTATGCGCACGTTTAGTTCAGAGGAGACCGATTCGTCTCGAGGATAAATGCTATCCAGCGACGGAGCCGGCGGACGTGGATCCTGGCCACGGCGCTCCTGGTCTATTGACACGTATGCCATCGCATTGCGTCCGCGCAGCAGATCGATCACTTGTTTCTCACCCAATTCCATGCGCTCGGCGATTTCACCAATCAGCGGAGGCCGCCCGTTCTCCTGAAAGAATGCCTCTTCCACCTCTTTCAGTTTCTTCCCCATTGACTGTGCCCACTGGGGGACGCGGATGGTGGAGTGCTTGTCGCGAATGTAGTGCCTGATCTCCCCCCTGACCAAGTAGGTGGCATAGGTCGAGAACAGAATGTTGCGCGCCAAGTCAAAGTTGGTGACCGCGTTCAACAGCCCAATGTAGCCGGCCTGCACCAGATCATCAAGCAGCTCGCCGGAATTGAGGAACTGAATCGCAATCGCCTTCACCAGCCCGATGTTGCGTTGGATGATCTCTTCTCGCAGATGAGAGACATACGCCGAGTCACAGCCTTCATCAGCCAAGTGCCGAAGAAGTTCGATTAGACGCTCATTGGAAAGGCTCGCAAATTGGCCGGATCTGGTTTCATCCACGCTCTCCATCACCTCCCGCTATCAGCGAGCCAACGTATTGACGGAGCGTGACCGTCTCATGAACCGCTTTGAAATAGGAGCAGCGCAACAAACAGGCCGATGAACGCGCCGAGGGCGAGCAGGTCGCGCAGTACGCTCCAGCCTCCTTCTACATATTCGAGCGGCGATGGACACCCTTGGCTGATACAGTCGCCGATTGCCGTTCGCAAGGTGATTTCCTGTGTCCGACCCGCCCCCACAATTGCCTTATCTCCCACGAATATCACTGGAACCTGCGTAGTCACAATCCCATAATGCGCAGATAGCTTCCACAATAGCGCCGTGCTTCCGGGAGCGTTTATCTCATAGCGCACAACTGTAACGTCATCGTGGTCGGTGAGGAGGTTGTCCAAGAGCCCTTCCATGCGTATGCAGTTTGGACAGCCGTCTTCGTAGAATACGAGTATCATTGGCGTGGGTGTCTGCGATTCCGTCTGGACCTGCGCAAATAATGCCGGGCCGATCAGTGCAACAAGACCCAGAAGCATCAACAATATACGTCTCTTCGTCATCCAATCCTCCTACATATATCCAAACTGCATCAGAACCAGCATGGTGATCCCCAGCGCTACCATGATAATACCAGTGATCAAATGCAGCTTGTCCAATCGCTCACGTCGCCACTTCTCCGCCCTCGCGGTCGTGGTGAAACCAAAGGCAACCCCTAACGTGATGATGATGAACGGAAGCACGAAGATGAAATTGTAGAGTGCCAGCATCATGATCGCGTACTCACGCGTCGTCGTCTGTGCAAGGAGGCCGAGGATGATTATGTACGGACCTGACGTACACGGCAGGAGGAATAGGCTTACCAGGAAGCCGACCGCAAATGCACCTGGAACGGACGTCACGCTCGACGTGATCCGCTTAAGGGCCGGACGCCATGAGTTCGGTACTTCAATCGTAAACCAGCGCCCGTACCACAGGTAGTCCTTCATCTCCCATAGACCAACGACAATCGCCAGACAGGCAACGATAAGATAGATCATGTGCTGCAGCCGCGTCGCTTGAATGGCCGTGTACAGCCCAAGGCCCATCAATAGGTATGAGATGTACGTGGCCGCGGTAAACGCGAGACCGGCACCGATTATCTTGCGCCGCTTTCCTGCCGCGATAAGCGTTCCAAGAAGTAGGATCAACACTGCGCATGCGCATGGATTGACAGCATCGACAGCAGCGGCGGCCAGAACAGCAGGTATCGTGAGCTTGCGAGTGGCAGTGGAATTCGCGTGCTCAGATTGCGCCAGTCGATCGAGCGGCGCCGTCGACCCGCTATCGACCGCCTGCCTGATCTCCTGTTCGATGTTGTACTCAACCGCCCGACCTGCTCCGTGGAAGCACTGGTCGTCGATAAACACGATCGGCACATCCAACTGCTCTTCTCCGTACAACGCTTCTAAGCGATGCAGGAGCGCAATAGCGCCTTCCGCATGAATCTCATAGCTGTCGATCACGATTTCCTCATAGGTTTGCTGCATGCGCTGGAGAAATTCGTCGATGCGTGCACAGTGAGGACAGCCGTTTTCGTAAAAATAGACGATATTGACTTCGCTTGCAGCTGCAACAAACGCATACGAAAGCAGCACCGCTATCAATACAACTACTGTTTTGTTCACTCTAGGGCCGCTCCTTTCGCCGGTCCGTTGCGCGCAGCCGGCCACGTCGCCTATTCATCGGCCATACTATGGACAACAAACTGATCGCCCAGCACGTCGGCCCACTCGTCGAAACCACCCATCAGGCTCTTGGCATCTGCGAAACCGTCGGCGTTCAGCATCTGTGCCACCTGATCTCCAAGGGTTCCATCTTCGTCGTAGAAGACCAGCAAGACGTTCTTGGGAAAGCGATCGATCCAACCGCCGATCTCATCATACGGGACATTGATCGCTCCCAGTAGATGCGCAGATGCATACTCGTCCGGCGTACGCAGATCGATTAGGAGGTAGAACATGTACTCAAGGTCACCGACGCTCATGTGGAACGGCTTCGCCTTCTCAACCACACCGCTCAGGTGAAGGACGAGTGTCGGATTCGTCTGATCATCGCTCTCCACGTATACGGTTTTCGCCACCTTTCCAAGATACCCGTTTGTGTTTAGTTTCGCTTCCAGATCAACCGATTTCCCGGGCGCAAGAACCTTCTGAGTGAGATCAACGACGGTGCATCCACAGCTGGTTCGAACGTTTCTGATCGATAACGGAGTGTCACCTACGTTGGTGATAACGAACTTGTGCGTCACAAACGTTCCGGCAACGGCACTTTCGAAGTTGTATGTATCAGCATCCACTTGTATCTTCGGCGTAGCGCTTACAACAACACTGCAAAATACAAAGACCGCCAACGTGAGAACCGCCGCTCTCTTCATCTCAAATCCTCCTTGTCATTGCGATGAGATCCTTAGAATTTATACTGAAGCTCATTCGAGCTGCAAGGACACCGGTAAGCGCCACTCATTCCAGCAGGACAAGTAGAGCCCTTGCCGTGCGCGGTCCAAAGATGGTAACGTAGCTTCGCCGTTCCTCCAACCAGAGCCTGCTTGTCTCTGCGGTGCACAGAATGAGGCGAGTGGCTGTTTCGCCTTCCTCGCCTCACCAGAGTGCTCTGTTGTCTTACTTATCTTGGTCAGAGATGACAAACTTGTCTTTGAATATCCGCGTCCACTCGTCGAACCCACCCAGAAGGCTTTTCGCCTCAGGAAACCCGTTCTTATTCAGCATCTGCGCCGCTTGATCGCTCTTCGTACCATCTTCATCATAGAGTACGATCAGCACCCCTGTAGGGAGGCGGTCCATCCAATCGGTCAGCTCGCTGTAGGGAATATTGACCGCACCAAGCATGTGCGATGATGCGTATGAATCTTGATCTCGTAGATCGACCAGCAGATAGAAGAGGTAGTTCAGGTCGCCGCAGGCAATGTTGTATGGCTGCGCGCGATTCACATTCCCCTTCAATTGAAGCACGAACTTCGGTTGTGTGGGATCGTTCGACTCTACATAGATGAGCTTGGTCACTGTCTGGCCGCCAAAGCCGACCGAGTCGAAATTGACGTCGAGATTGACCGAATCTCCGGGCGCAAGGCTGGTCTGCGAGAGATCGGTTGTCGTGCAACCGCAGCTCGTTGTCACGCGCGTGATTGTCAGCGTCGCATCACCTGAATTGGTCAGCACAAATGTGTGCGTAACGAACGCTCCCTCTATCACTGTGCCGAAATCGTACACTGCGCCGCCAGCCGTTATCACCGGCGCCGCCAGCAACGAAACCCCAGCCAGCAGGACAATTGCCATCAAACCGACGATGATCCTGTTCACTTTTCCCTCCTAAGGTACGATTGTTGTCTTCTCATGCTTGTTGCAGTATCGCCTTGATCTCGTCAATAGTCAATGCCTTTCCTTCCGCCTTCACCACGCCGTCGATCACCAGTGCCGGCAGATGCTTGATACCCCGTGCTTGGGCATCCCCGATATCATTCACCTGCAGCACTCGCGCGGTCAATCCGAGGTCGGAGAGAGCCTTACTCACGGCTTCAGGAGAGATCTTGCATGTAGAACATCCCATAAGGCATCCCGTGCCAAATACCTCAATTTTATTCACCTACCGCCTCCTCTACACATTATCATCCTGCTGTCTCTCCTCAATCAAGCGGTCCACCACACTGCAAATCAAATTATCCGCCGTGCACCACAAAGCGCAACGGCAAATCTTGATACGTATGACGGAGACGTCTTCTATGCTTCCATTAGACACTTACACGCGAAGTGCTGGTATCGTTTGATTCCCATCTGCGAGTTGGTGTACATTTTCACGCGAGCAATAGCAGTTCGCGCCATTCTATCGCGATAACTACTGTAACTGACTAGAAAACAAGGAGGGAATCGTGTCTCGCAGTCAACTTATGGATTATGCGCGGCCATCCTCGCTGGATGAAGCGCACGCCCTGTTGCGAAAGTGCGGAAAAACGGCGCGCATCATCGGTGGGGGGATCGATCTTGCGCGCTTCCTTCCCGCTGATGTGACAACGTTGATCGATATCTCCAAGCTTGGCCTTTCCTACGTCGAGGAACGTCCTGTTGCGATTGCGATCGGCGCTGCAACAACGTTTGCGCAGTTATTGGGCGACCGGACAATCAGTCGCGTACTGGGCGGAGTTATCGGACAGATGTTAAGGAAGGTGGGATCGCCACTTCTACGCAATCTTGCGACCGTGGGAGGAACGATTGTGAGTGCACACTCGTGGTCGGATGTTATCCCGCTTTTCATTGCACTCAATGCGCAAGTTGTGTTACACGACAAGGAGGCAGAGCCAATTCCCTTGTCCGATCTGTATGCGTCGCGCGCCCTGCTGACAGGATCAATTGTGCGCGAGGTGGTAATTCCCGTTCCTTCTGCCGGCTGCGCTGCAGCGTTCCAGAAATTCGGTCGCACGGAACTCGATATCGCTCTTGTCAACTGCGCTTGCGCGGTAGAGATACACTCAGGTAAGTGTGCGACAGCGCGCATTGCAGTCGGAGGGACTCCATATCTCGCGACAAGGCTGCCTGAAGCTGAGAATGCCCTGCTTGGAGCAGCTCTTTCACTTGAGACGATTGACAAAGCGGCCCGCGTGGCACGGAATACGACCGTTGTCGCAGACGACCGCCGCGCAAGTGCGGACTACCGCAGACAGCTCATCTACGTACTGATCAAGCGGTGTCTGCTTGAGATCTCGGAGAAACCGGAGGAGGGATGATGAAAATCACGCTAACCGTCAACAACGAATGCCGCGAATTCGAGATTACGCCGGGCGAGAGTTTGCTTGAACTGCTGAGGAGCGCTGGATACAAAAGCGTCAAGAAGGGGTGTGGATCAGGGGATTGTGGTGCCTGTACAGTGATTCTCAACGATCATGCAGTGACTTCGTGCCTTGTCTTCGCAGCCAAGGCAGATGGCGGCTCTGTCATTACCGCTGAAGGTCTGGAACACGACGGGAAGCTGCACCCGATTCAGGAGGCGTTTCTTGAGGAAGGAGCCGTGCAGTGCGGATATTGCACGCCGGGAATGGAGATGGCAACCCTTGACCTTCTCACTCATAACCCTAAGCCCAGCACAGACGAGATCAAGGAAGCTCTTTCCGGGAATTTGTGTCGTTGTACCGGCTATGTCAAACAGGTGAAAGCAGTCAAGTCGGCCGCGAAAAAGATGAGCGGAGGATCCTTATGATGGGCGAGAAGAACAGAGACTTTTCCATCGTGGGGAAGAGTAAGCAGAAGGTCGACGGAATCGGCTTGGTGACGGGAAAGCCGAAGTTCACGAACGACATCGATCTTCCCGGTACGCTCAAAGTGAAGATCCTCCACAGCCCGCACGCGCACGCAAGGATCATCTCCATCGATACGAGCAAGGCGGAAGCGATACCCGGTGTTGCGCTCGTCCTGACTCACAAGAATACTCCGGCGACCCGTTTCACCACTGCCGGACAAGGATTCCCCGAGCCATCCCCTTACGACACCCGTATGTTCGATGACAAGGTCCGGTTCATCGGAGATCGCGTCGCCGCCGTTGCAGCGGATTCCGAAGAGATCGCACTTGCAGCGTTGAGCGCGATTGAGGTCGTCTATGAGAAGCTACCCCCGGTGCTATCGATAGATGAAGCCCTTGCCTCCGGCTCGCCAGTTATCCATGATGAAGCGGATGCGACCGGGATATACGAATCAACCAAGAATATCGTCGCGAACGTAGACATATCCGCCGGTGACGTGGAGCGCGGTTTCGCCGAATCGGACGTGGTAGTGGAGACGACATGCGAAACGCAATATGCGCAACACACGCCGATCGAGCCACACGTCGTGCTCAGCTATCTCGCCGATGACAACCGCCTCGTCCTTCGCACAAGCACTCAGGTTCCATTCCACGTGCGCAGGATCGTTGCCTATGCGTTGGGAATACCCGTCCATCACATCCGCGTGATCAAGCCCCGCATCGGCGGAGGATTCGGCACCAAACAGGAGATCTTGCTGGAGGACGTCGCCGGACTTGTCACGCTCCGTACCGGAAGGCCGGCACTGATCGAACTCACCCGAAAAGAGGAGTTCGTCTCTTCGCGCACGCGACATCCGATGCGGGTGCGAGTCAAGCTCGGAGCGAAGAACGACGGCGTGTTGAACGCGATCGAAATGGAGGGAATCTCGAACACCGGCGCATATGGAGGCCACGGGCTTACCGTTCTCTCAAACACCGGGTCTAAGTCACTTCCTCTGTACAACAAGGCGGAGAACGTCCGTTTCTTCGGGAGAGCGGTCTACACGAACCTTCCGGTCGGTGGCGCATACCGCGGCTACGGGGCAACGCAGGGCTATTTCCCTCTTGAGGTTGCGATGGATGAGTTGGCTGAGCGACTCAGCATTGATCCGGTTGAGCTCCGCAGAAAGAACCACATCCGCAGCGGCGAATCCTCTCCGATTTTCGCCAAGCTCGGAGAGGGGAGAGAAGGCGTAGCGTTCACGATCAAGAGCTGTGCCTTAGACCGCTGCATCGATATCGGCGAAGAGCGTATCGGATGGGCCGAGAAACACGGGCGGAGATTCCGTGACGGCGCCTGGGTGCACGGTGTGGGAATGTCCGTTCACATGCAAGGATCGGGAATTCCCGAGATCGACATGGCCGCGGCGACAATCAAGATGAACGAGGATGGATCGTTCAACTTGCTCATCGGAGCGACTGACCTCGGGACTGGGTCGGATACGATCCTTGCTCAGATCGCCGCCGAGGTGCTTGGCGTTCCGCTGGAAAAGGTTATCGTGTACTCGTCGGACACCGATCTGACCCCGTTCGACGTGGGTGCGTATGCCTCTTCGACGACATACGTGTCCGGGATGGCGGTCAAACGCGCGGCTGAGAAGGTGCGCGAGCAAATCATCGGCGTCGCCGCTTCCATGCTCGACGCCGACCCATCCAGCCTCACCGTCGATCAAGAAAGCGTAAACACCCCAGAGGGCAAAAGCGTTTCACTCGCCGCAGTGTGCGAGCGCGCAATGTATCGCGTAGACCAGTTTCAGATCGGGGCAACCGCTTCCAGCGTGCCGCAGGAGTCTCCGCCGCCGTTCATGGCGAGTTTCGCCGAAGTGGCGGTGAATACTGAGACAGGACGCGTCAAAATCCTGAACTACGTTGTCGCCGCCGACTGCGGTACGGTCATCAATCCAAACATGGCCGAGGGGCAAATGGAAGGGGCAATCGCAAACGGAATCGGCTACGCCCTGACGGAGGAGATGCAGATAAGCTCTCTCGGACGGGTTCGTAATCCGAGCCTGTTCGACTACAAGATTCCATCCATGCTCGACATGCCGCCGCTCGACGTAGTCTTGGTCGATTCATATGAGCCGACCGGGCCGCTCGGCGCCAAATCGGTCGCGGAAATCGGGATCAATGCCCCTATTCCGACAATAGCCAATGCTATCTACGACGCAATCGGAGTGCGCCTGACAGAGACGCCGTTCACGCCAGAGCGCGTGCTACAAGCCCTTAGTGAGAACACCGCCTAGGAGTCGCCCGGGTTAGGCTGTCAAACCGGCAATCCGCCCGGGCGCCTTTCGTACCGGCTGGTGCACCGATACTTTTGTGCTATTATCTTCCAACGAGGTGATCGATATGAGGCAAAGGACATCTGTCTTGGCGGCCATTATCCTTGGGATCGGGCTTTTTGTTGTGGCGGGAACAGCACTTGCAAACAACCAACCACTTCCGCACTTCTCCGTATCCTCGGGGGGAGGAACGCCTCTCAGTGTCCGCTTCGATGCCTCTGCATCGGAAGATCCCGATGGCAGGATTGTCTCGTATCAGTGGGTTTTCGGCGATGGCTATACCGGATCGGGTAACAAGAAGACGCACGTCTACGCCGCCCCGGGTGATTATGAAGTGACACTGATGGTCTTCGATGATGCAGGCGCCGGCAACAGCTCGACAAGCACGATAACCGTTTCCGAAGCTAATGTATCGATGGGTGACAATCTGATAAGCGACAAGGCCTATCAGCGGGCCGACGTCCCCACAGGTCTACAAGTCGGGCAGGCGGCCCCCTTGTTCACGCTTCCCGATCTCCAAGGAGCAAATCATAACCTATCTGACTACTTGGGAAAGGTCGTCATCCTCGAGTTCTGGCGCACTACCTGCTCCCATTGTCTAGCATCCCTCCCCCATTTGGAAGACTTGCGAGCGGACCTCACAGATGACAATGTGGTGGTGATAACCGTCATCCTCAATGGTTCACCACAGGACGCGGCGAATTATCTGGCAAAAGAGGGATTAGGTGGCTTCATCAACCTCTGGCAGCCATCTCATCTCTCTGAACGACCGTCCGACATCTACCAGATATCATTTGTGCCGCACACCATCCTCATCGACCGCTACGGCGTGATCCGCTACAACGGATTACCCGACAACCTTGTGGAAGCGACGATCACTCCATTCCTGTAGCCCAGGCTCGTCGCACGAAGGAATACCTATCCTCAAGTCGTTCGAACCGTTTCCCGTTGGCAGATACCGCTAGACGCCTTTCCGATGCGCCCAATCCCATAACCAGTAACAGAGCCCTTGCCACTTACCCCAGCGGGCAAACGCCGCCTCCACTTCCGCCTTTCCCACCGGCTCTCCTTGGTACCATTCACGCGATACCAGTCTGACCGCCCATGAGTCGACGGGAACGAAGTCGTAGCGACCGATGATCATCAGAAGGTTCGCCGCCGCATAGGGGCCCACGCCCTTGATTGCAAGCAGGCATTTTCGGAGTTCGTGCGTCGTCATTTCAGTGTCCTTGAACGATTCCAGTTTCAAGCCACCCGTGGCGACTGCGCGCGCCAGCTCGACCACGTGAGGAGCGCGATAGCCAAGTCGCGCGACCGTACGCAGTTCTTCCGGATCCAAACCTCCGATCCTTTCCGGCGCGGGGAACGCATGGCGCTTCGTGTCTGACGGAAGCGGATCGCCAAAGCCGGCAACGAGCGCGTCGACCATGTGCATCGTGCCGCGCCAATTCGTATTGGTGGTGAGGATTGTCTTGACTGCATCCTCAAACAGGGTCGGACAGCGCAGTACGCGTCCTTGCGACCGTTCTTCAACATTTGCCAGCCTGGGTTCATTGCGGATGACGGAATAGAATGCGGAAAGGTCCTGATTCAATCCCACCATCCAGCCTACCTTGCGCGCCACTTCTTCCCGTTCGAGATCGTCCAGACAATCACTCACTTCTACGGTCACTCCGTTGCGGTACTGCGCGATGAGAAGCACCACTACACGTCCCGAGTCCAAGCGGTCGACATACTCAAGCCCGTCCGAGCAGATTCCAAACGGCGTAAGTTCGGACCACCCGTGCGATCGAACGACAGATGACAGGGAAAAGGCTGAGCAAGCAGAAAGTCTGATCTTCAATTGTCCACCTTTGTGCGTGTAAGATGTGCGGCTATCCTGAGTGTCTTTTCCGCAGTGACATGTTCCCATCCACTCTACGCTACGCTCCTCATCTGGGCAAAATCGCTGACCGGGATCAGTCGTATGCCCTATGCGAGTCGTGTATCTCCAGAAGTGAAACCCGCAGCCATACTGCGGGTATGTAATCCGAGGTGATCCCAATGAATAGAAAACCAGCCTATTGCCTGTTCCTTGCAATGCTGTTGGTTCCGATCCTGGGAGGAGTCGCCTTTGCCGAGGGCGGTAGCCACGCTTCCGCTTCGGCATCCGTCTCCTCCGAGGGGCCGATTCAAGCTACGGTTGGCACGTTCCGTTTCGCGCCGGGAGACGAGCTCGCAATAGAAATAGGTCGAGATGACCCGTGCCCTTGCATGTGCGACCCGTTGCTTGTCACCGGGTTGCGTCTGCTCAATGGGGATGGCGAACTTGTGTCGGGCAACATTGAGGCGGATGCGCTTCCCGCCTCATACGACGAATGGGTGGGCCGCCTCACCCTCTCCGACTCCTCCGGTATGCCGCTCTCTGAAGGAGCGTACACGATCGCCGTGGACACGACGATGGGCGAGTTCCAAGCACAACTGCAGGTGATGTCACCAGAGGAAAGATCGGGATACCTCCGCGTTACATCGCATGCTTCTGTGTGTGGCGCACAGCTCAAAATCTACCGGCTATTCGACGCGCCAGCATCCGAGTCCCCGATCGACATCAACGTGGGTGATCTGTTGGTGTTTGCCCTACACGGGAATCCAACCACCGGATACGGCTGGTTATTGGCAGACGAGTCGGACGGCGATGTTCTCGAAGAGATCGAAGGTATCGAATATATCCCCGATCCGGTCGATGCGGGGATAGCTGGAGGAGGCGGCACGTTCTTCTTCCGCTACAACGTGGTTTCGCCCGGAGTGCAGACGCTCGGATTCGACTATCGCCGTTCGTGGGAGGATGCCCCGCCGGAGGAGACCGTTACATTCATCGTAAGGGCACACTAGCAGATGCTGTCTGTGCTATTGCAGCGCGAACAGTGAAACGCGGATCGCTCATTTTGGTGATCCGCGTTTCACTTGCAGAAACACGTCTCTACAACAGCTGCATCGCAGCGTTGATCGAAACATCAATTGACCACGCGGGATCAGCTGCATCCTTGGTGAGAGAAACCTGAAGTCCCACATCGGCGCCGCCGATATTGAAACCAAGGCCGACAGACGCCGCGTGGCTGATGCTGGCGGCGACGCCCGCCTGCTTGGCGCGCTGCAAGGCATAATCCGCAGTGAGGAGAGTGTCTTGAGACATTTCGTACTCATATGTGACCGAGGCTGTCATTGTGTTTTCGTTCACAATATCGAACGGTCCGGAGAAACTGGCGTGAACTACCAACTGATCCTTGGGAGTGGAGGCAAAGGCAGCATCCCCGCTGCAAGCGATGACGACGTCCTTTGTTCCGCCGAATGGATCGATCAATTCGTATCCGACTCCCGCCTGGATCGCCCAGCCGCACTTGCGATCATCGCCGGTCATCAGCACGATCTCCTCGATCGTCAGCAGAGCGTGCGCGTCGAGGCTGATTCCGCTCGCCCCTTCGATCAACGTCTCGATCTTCGCCACCAAGTCCTTGATCGTGGCATACTCCGCCTCCTTGCCAATTTCGTTGGCAATGGCCATGAGTACGCCAGATGTCAGGCTCTCCGTGATTGCCCGCTCATTAGCAAGCGCCTCTTCTATCTCTACCGCCTTGGCGAGCGGCGTCACATCCGTGAAGCGCCCGTATCCCATCCCCGCTCGAACCTCAAGCCCCACCAAACCTGGCGACATGCCCCCCTCCGCGCCTCCGAACGCGAAGAAGGAAGAATCCGGTACCAAATAGAAACGGAATGTCCCTGCCGCCTGGCCAAGCCAGCCCGTGGGAACAAACTGATCAAGCGTGACTTCGGTCGTTCCACTGACCGAGAATCCGATGTCGGCAGAATCGAAGAGTTGATCGTAGTCGACAGCTATCCTGCCCCCGTTGACATCCACTCCGGGGGTAGCGCCGTCATCAAAATACCGATAGGCAAGCGAAAGCCCAGCATCGGTAAGCGCCGTCATCGGCGAGTGATAGTCGCACAGAGATACTGCTTCTACTCCCAACGAAAGACCAAAAAGCAACAGCAGTCCCAACAATACCCCCACCCTTCTCATCTAACTGCCTCCTTTCTGTGTTATGTGCCGCTAGTCATCTAACTCTAGCTATACAGGGACGGCAAAGCAAGCATCGGACGATCAGAGGAGCAAGCTCGAGGTTTTCGATTCATGCTGGTCGCGTTTATCGGCGCAGTGTGTGTGTTTTCGGTTGTCCTGCCGGCGATTCTGCACTATAGTGAAGCAAGCGTGGAAATTCGTGATCCCGCCTACATAACTGACAAGATGACCGACACGCACAATGTGCGCAAAAGGAGTTGATTGATCGTGCAGAGTATCTTGCGTATCGACATGACTGAGCTAGCAGCCACCTTTGAGAGTGTGCCAGAGAAATATCTCCAGAGGGCTGGACGCTGGCTGACATCAAGCATCGTTTTCGATGAGGTGCCACCCACGTGTCACTCGCTCGGGCCGAACAACAAAGTCGTGATTGCCGCCGGCATTGTCAGCGGGACCGCTGCCCCCTCTTCCGCACGCGTATCTGTGGGCGCAAAATCGCCGCTTACAGGAACAATCAAGGAATCGAACGCCGGAACCGCATTCGCCCACATGCTCGCTCGATTGCGAATCAAGGCAATCATCGTCGAGGGTAAGCCTGCCGAGAAGGACAAGTATTGGACCATCAAGATCGACAAGGATGGCGTGAAGTTCGTCCCCGCAGACGAGTATGTCGGAATGAAACTCGGAAGCGCTTACGAGAGCCTGTTCCGCCAGCACGGCGACGTGTCGCATACGTCTATCCTCGGTATCGGCACGGCGGGCGAATACCGCCTGGGAAGCGCCGGCGTCTGCTTCAACGACATGAAAGGCCGTGCTACCCGCTATTCGGGTCGCGGCGGGATGGGCGCGGTACTGGGGAGCAAGGGCTTGAAGTTCATCATTCTAGACGACACCGACGCCCCCGGCGTGGAGATCGCAAACAAGGAGTTGTTCGACCAAGGGCGAAAGAAACTCGCCGAGGCACTGACCTCGCACGCAATCACCAAGCCAAAGGGAGCGCTGAACGCGTACGGAACGGCAGTACTGGTAAACATAATCAATGAGGCAGGGGGACTTCCAACGCGCAATTTCCGCAGCGGCCGGTTTGAGGGTGCAGCAAAAGTCGCCGGTGAGGCGATTTTCGAGATCAACAAGGAACGCACCGGCAAAGAGGTCTATAACCACGCTTGTAGCCCCGGATGCATCATCCAATGCTCGAACACCCTGTATCGTCGCGATGGGAGCGAACATGTGTCATGCGTTGAGTACGAGTCCGATTGGGCGTTCGGACCCAATTGCGGAATCGATGACCTTGATACAATCGCCGACCTTATCAATAGATGCAACGAATACGGCCTCGATACGATCGAGATCGGGGGTACGATCGCGGTGGCAATGGAAGGCGGCCTCGCTAATTTCGGTGACGGGAAGAGGGCGCTTGAACTCGTTGATGAAATCGGTACAGGGACCCCGCTTGGGCGCGTACTCGGCAGCGGCGCGGTCACGACCGGGCGTGTACTGGGCGTAGAGCGCGTTCCCGCCGTCAAGGGACAGAACATGCCTGCGTACGAACCACGCGCAATCAAGGGAATCGGAATGACGTATGCCGTGTCAACGATGGGAGCCGATCACACCTCCGGTTACACGATCGCCACCGAGGTCCTCGGCGTCGCCGGCGAAGCCGATCCGCTGGAAAAGAAGAAAGTGGAAATGACGCGCGGATTCCAGTATGCGACCGCATTCATCGATTCGAGCGGCCACTGTCTGTTCATTGCATTCGCCATCCTCGACATTCCGTCAGGATTTGATGGAATGGTCGACGAATGCAACGGAATCCTTGGCACACATTGGACCGGCGACGATGTTGTCAGAATCGGAAAAGAGATCATCGGTATCGAGAAAGCGTTTAACCGCGGCGCCGGATTCACGGCCGCAAACGATCGCCTTCCTGAGTTCATGAGCCGTGAGCCGCTCCCGCCACACAACGCGGTGTGGGACATCTCAAATGACGATCTGGACAGTATTCTTGGCTAGCTCTGTATTCAGACGTGCGGCAAGCCAGAATCGGCCTGCCGCACGTTGGACCTAATCATGAATCGAATTGAGGTCCATCTATACGGCAAACTGCGTCGCGTCGCTGCCGATACCGACCCTCGCGGAGAATCGATCGTCTATCTCGACATAGACGACGGAGACACGATCGCGACTGCTGTTGCTGCGATTGGGATTGACAGGGCCGATCTGGGCGCAAATGTCTTTGTCAACGGAGAATACTCCTCACTCGACCGTGTACTTCACTCCGGCGATCGACTAGGTCTTTTCCCCGACGATATGCAGCTTCTGTACAAGTGGTACTTCGAACCGAAGCACGGCGATGATCCAGCAGATTGAGGTGGATTTGCTGTTGTACGCGACGCTCGCGGCCCTTGTCCCCGGGATCTCCGCCGGCAAGCCAACGGCAATGCACGTCGATCGCGAGACGAAAGTAGCCGAACTCGTCGAAAGTCTCTCCATCCCGAGAGATGCAATCCACCTTGTGTTCATCAACGGAAGGGTCGCCACCTCAGAGCAACAGCTGCACCAAGGAGATCGGGTCGCCCTTTTCCCTCCCGTGGGAGGGGGCTAGTTGCCCAGCACGGTGAATACGTCGAACCCGCTAATCTCATTCACTTGTCGTTCAAGCAGCGCCACCAGATCCTTTGACAATGCCGCCACGTCGCTCTCATTCATCAGCGGCAGCACTATTGCTGCAACCAGCATCTGCTGCTCGATCATCTGCGCGGAGATCGCTTGCACCTGAAACGAGCCGTATTCGCTCTCCGTCAGCGGGCGGATGATGACGACTAGGCTCGTTCCGGGAAGGACCACGGCGTATAGCGGCGCGGCGTCCTGTCTCTCGCTTACCGGAACAATCCCCGGATACCGTACCAGATCTTGCCCAGATGCGAGCGTAAAGCGCACCACGTCAGCAGCTGCGGCAACCGATGCGACCAGTCCAATGATGACAACGAAGACGGCCATGAATCTCATGTTACGCATGGATAGTCACCTCCGGTAAGACTATAGCGCACAAGTGTACGCGCGGGAAACAACTTGCTTGTGCTGTCTCTCCCGCATGGATACGCTCTTACACTTGAATCCTAAACAGGGAGTGGAATATGGATCCATTAGACGAGGTACGCGTCAGTTGTGCGCGCGTGGCGGCGAGGGCAACTCATGTTCGCGTTAATCCGGCGGGGATTGCATCGTACGGCGCGCATCTCTCCCAGTCGCTATCGGACGAGCCGGTGCTGGACCCGACACGCCATTACTTGAACCACGGGGAAGACACGGCATCGTTCCTCATCACGCTTGACGCGATCAATTTCGGGTCAGGGTATTTTCCTCATCTGCGAAAGCGCGCTGGGATGTCCGGCTATTTCACGATCGCATCATACTTGAACGATCATTTCGCGTCACGCGGACCGGTTTCGGCACATGCCCTCACGGAGATAGTGCCTGCGGATTGCGCCAAGATCTTTCATCAAGACATGGGACAGCCGGAGGCGGCTGAGCTAATGTGCCTCTTCGCCAAGGCGCTCAACGACTTGGGCAGCTACTTGCTTGACCGCTTCCGCGGAAGATTCGTCGATATGATCCTTGCCGCGGAGCAATCTTCGTCGAGACTAGTCGAGATTCTGCGACAGATGCCGCTATTCGATGATACCGCAGTGTATGATGGAGCGACCGTATCCTTCTACAAGCGGGCTCAGCTCACCGCAGCCGATCTGGCGCTGGCGTTCGGCGGAACGTCGCTGGGAAAGTTCGAAGATATTGATCGCCTGACGATCTTCGCCGATAACCTCGTGCCGCATGTGCTGCGCATCGACGGGATATTGGCATACGACTCTGCTCTCGTCGCTCGCATTGAGAGAGGAGACTTGATTGTGTCGGGATCTCCAGAAGAGATCGAGATCCGCGCTTGCGCCGTACACGCAGTGGGATTGATCGTCGAGGAACTCACACGCTCGGGGTGCGAGACAAGCGCTCACAAGCTCGACTACATTCTCTGGAACCGGGGGCAGGGGCGTCACTACAAGGCTCGATCACGCCACCGCACCCGGTGCGTATTTTACTAATCGCCGAACAGGTCTTATCGGACGATCTCATGGCGCCAACAACAAGCTGACAGCCAGAAGTGGGATCAAAGCGTACTCGACAAATCACGCTGCAGTTTGCTGCACTGCGAGTCAGGCAGAGCATCCACCAACGACACCGCCAACTGCAGCCATGCGACGATTACTGTCCCAATGTGACTAGGGCGCTGACCTTGGCAATGACGCTATCGCCAACGCCACTGACGTTCGCCAACTCACCAATCGTGTGAAACGATCCGTGTTCTTGCCGATAGGCGATGATCCGCTGCGCCAGCACGTCACCAATTCCGGGAAGCGTTGCTAGTTCATCAACGCCGGCGGTGTTGATATCGACCTTTGGAGGTGAGTCAAGAAACGTGGGCACGATCACTCGCACGTTTGGCAGAATCGCCGGGATAGGGGCCGGCGGATGGTGATGGATGAGCCTTGGGACATACATGGCGACGCCGCTTGCCAGGATCCCCATTGCAACAAGAACTACCAGGCCCATCTCCTGAGCGTGTGAGTACCGCGATCTCATTCGAACATCTCCCGCAGGCGTCGCAATCCTTCCGTTTCACGCGCAATCCGCATTGGCTCCGGCAATCGTTCGTAGCGGTACCAGCCAAACTTATCGGAGTAAGCGCGTGCGAAAACGGCAAGAAGTCTCCTCCGTAAGTCCGAGTCGGCTCGCAAGACTCCTTCCTTGGCAGCAATCAGCCGCTCCACCTCCGGGATGTACAGGTCATGGCGGGCCGACGCCGTCAACAGATTGAGCGCCTGCTCGTTATCTCCTCCCAATGCTGCAATCCCGCTATTGAACAGCCGTCGCCGCTCCAACTCCCCCTTGGAAGACGCAAACATCTCTTTCTGTAGCCGACGACGGTACGCCAATTCACTTCTGAAAAACGGAACGACATGTCTCTCACAATCGTTGTCGCACTGCAAGAACGCATCGGAGCGGTTCGCGATTCGCCCGTGTTCGGAAAGACAGGTTCCGCACGTTCGATACGTGACGTTTGTGAAGAACTGGTACCGTTTTCTCTTCCACATACGGGCAGTGTATGCGGCAGGAACACGCGAGGCAAGCCCGGAAAACGATTGCCGCCGCAAGACAGCCACAGTAGAATCCTCACATTCCGGAGGTGAGCCATGCTCAGAACGATCCTCTCCACATTTGTACTCGTGTTCATGGCCGAGATCGGCGATAAGACACAGCTTGCCGCGTTCGGCCTTGCTGCCGAGGCAAACGCGCCATGGGCCGTGTTCATCGGGGCAGGAGCCGCTCTTCTCCTCTCTACCGCTCTTGCCGTTGTGCTTGGCGCAGTAATGTCACGGCTGATTCCGGAAGGAGCAATTCGCGCAGTCCACTACACGGCTGGTTGCCTATTCATCATCGTCGGCGTATGGACGATTTGGAAAGCCTAGGCTATTCTCACGCAAACCAGGGGCGCTCCTCCCACTCCTTCAACTTGTCGAGCAGCGGCTGATCGGTCATGTCGAGATGGATCGGCGTAATCGAGATGAACCCGTTCGTGATCGCCCAGATGTCGGTTCCTTCCTCTTCCTGCGGCAGGTTCGTCCGCGGCTCACCGGTGATCCAGTAGTAACTCCTGCCACGTGGATCCTTCCCATGTACCAGGTAATTCTTGTACACGAGTCCTCCAAGGCGTGTGAGACGCACCTCAGGTGGGCGCTCGCGCGATAGGCTGGGGACATTGACATTGAGCAACACTCCTGCCGGAAGCGGATCGGACTCCAGCATGAATGATGCCAGTCGCGCTGCGAAGTTTGCCGCCTGCGAGTAGTCGGGTGCCTCCGGTCCCTCAACGTCGATGTCCATAGACATGGCTACCGCCGGAATTCCAGCACGGGCACCTTGCATCGCCGCCGCGACCGTTCCCGAGTAGGTGACATCCTCACCGAGATTGAGGCCGGCGTTGATTCCTGAAACGACCAAATCGGGCTTCTCCTTGAGTAGACCAAGAACAGCCAGAGAGACGCAATCCGACGGCGTGCCGCTCGTCATGTGGCCGATGCTTCCGTTCAACAGGCGCACGCGATCGACCCGCAACGGCTTGTGAAACGTCATCGTCCGACTAGCAGCGGACCAATTACGATCCGGCGCATACACCTCCACGTACGCCACTCGATCAAGCTCTTCCTTGAGTGCCACCAAGCCGCGCGCGTTAATCCCATCATCATTCGTGATCAGTATTGTCTTCTTATCGTTCACTGCATCTCCTCAAGACGCCTCGCAACATCCGGCCTATCTGCCGGTCGTCGCGCGATAGAAATCAAGCACATTGTCTCCATACACCCGCTTGTCAATCTGTTTGAGTAGCCCATACTGTTGATCCAAGGTCGTCTTGTTTCTCACCTCGGTGATAACGACCGCGTCAGGATCAAGGATCGACCGTTCCGAAAACAGCCGCAGCGCAGCGTCGGCAAGTCCCTTGTCGTACGGAGGACCGACAAAGACAAGATCGAACTTCTTGCCACGTCGCTCCAGGTAGTCGATCCCTTCGACATAGTCTACATGCAGCACGCGCGCCCGATCAAGAAACCCTAGCTGATCGAGGTTGCGGCGCACAATCCCGCACGCATCCGCAGATTGATCGATGAACGTGACTTCGCGCGCCCCACGAGAGAGCGCCTCCAAGCCAACGCTTCCTGTTCCGCAAAACAGATCGAGAAAGCGTGCCTCCAATATCGTCTCGCCAATAATGTTGAACAACGCCGTTCGCACAAAGTCGCGCATCGGCCTTATTCCAGCAGCTTGCCACTCCACGAGTTTCCGCCCTCGACTGCTCCCTCCGATGATCCGCATTTCGCTCCCTTGTTTCCGTCGAAAAGACCTTCTTGGGATGTACCCGCATGCCAAGCAGGTTAACATATACAGGATATGCGCAATGAGGATGCCATTCAACCGTCATTTCCGCGCAACTTGTCCGCGGTCATCTTCGACCTCGACGGAACTCTGTGCGACTACAAGACGAGCGTGGCGGAAGCAATGACCGCTGCCCTGTCTCTTGTTCACCGCAGAGATAACCTGATCGGAGATCCGGAACAGGCCGCTTCGCGATACTATGCGTTGTGGTTCGAAATGGAGTCTGATCATGAGAGCACCGAAGTATTGCGGGATCGGATATGGACGCGCCTATTGTCTGAGAATGGGGTCGATGACCGGACACTCGCCCAGTCGCTGTCACGTCTCTATGCAGGTTTGCGCGCAGATTCCCTTAGCCTTGTCGACGGCGCACGCCCGCTCCTTGCCGATCTCGGCAAGCGTTACACGCTCGGGTTGCTGACAAACGGCCCGAGCGACCTGCAATGGCACAAGATTGACGCGCTGAGAATACAGTCGAGTTTTAGCCACATACTTGTCTCGGGTGATTCCGGAATCCACAAGCCAGATCGACGCGTGTTTGCTACAATGCTGAGGCACGTACAGGCAGCCCCCGAGCAAGCCGTATACGTAGGCAATTCATATCAGGCAGATATAATTGGAGCACACGACGCCGGCATGTGGTCGGTGTGGGTCACTTCCGATGGGGAGAAGGATCCAGAAAGGACCGCGGCAGACATGACGATCGCTCAATTGAGCGAACTACGGAGGATACTCCTATGAGACGGGTGGACGTAGCAATACTTGGCGCTGGACCGGCGGGATTGTTCGCTGCCAAGGAACTTATCGGAAGCGGCCTTGAGGTACTGCTGATCGATCGTGGCAAGGCACCGACCGAACGGACGCACATTTGTTTCGGAGTAGGCGGAGCGGGCGCGTTTTCCGACGGCAAGCTCAACCTGACCCCGCAAATCGGCGGCGACCCGGCAAGCATAGGCCACAACGAGTCCGTGATACAGGCATACATAGATCAAATCGACGACACATTTACGGCATTCGGCGCCCCAAAGAAATACTCCGGCGAGGACGAACATGCGTTGCTTGAGCTGAAGAAGATGGCCAGCCGATACGGGATCGAATTCATCAGCGGTCGACAGCGTCACATGGGTACGTCACACGTCCGGCAGATCATCGATAGGTTTTATCAGCATCTCGTCGAGGAGGGGACTCACGCTTCGCTCGAGAACAGGGTTGAGCACATCGAACGAAGAGGAGATACGTTTATCCTTGCGGGGACAGAGGATATCGAAGCACGCTACGTCATCGCCGCCCCCGGCCGTGCCGGTGCTTATTGGCTGCGCGAGGAAGCGGGAAAGATGGGGATTATCACCGAGTACGGTCCGATTGACGTTGGCGTAAGAGTCGAATTCCCTGCCGAGATCTACACTCCCATCGAACAGGTGATGTACGACGCCAAGCTACGCGTGCGCACAGCCACCTACGATGACATGGTTCGCACCTTCTGCACAAATCCGCACGGGTTTGTCGTGAAGGAGAGCTACGACGATTTTACGCTGGTGAATGGACATGCGGAGAACGACGAAAAGACGGACAACACCAATTTCGCACTTCTCTCGCACATCGAGCTTACCAACCCCGTAGAGGATACGACCGAATACGGCCGCGCGATTGCGAAACTGGCAACAACGATTGGCGGCGGCAGGCCGATTATCCAGCGATTGAAAGACCTAAACAACGGACGTCGTTCCACAACGGAACGGCTGCGGCGGGCGACAATCTCCCCCACACTGAGTGACGTAACGCCGGGTGACATTTCCATGGCGCTTCCGGATCGCGTTGTTGTCAACCTGCTGGAAGGGCTGGAGCAGTTGGACAACATCATCCCCGGCCTGACCGCGGACAATACTTTCCTATATGCACCGGAGATCAAATTCTACGATACGCGCTATCCGGTGAGACCCACGATGGAGACGGCCATACCCCGATTCTATGTCGCCGGTGACGCGTCCGGTCACTGCCGTGGCATCATCTACTCCGCCGTCAGCGGGCTGATCGCGGCCCGCTCAATTCGCGCCCAATCGGGGGAGGGAGAAGAACAGGCGTTATGAGGCAGGCAGCATATCTTGTCCTTCTTGCCGCCTTCATCCCATTTCTTATCGTCGTACCCGTAACGGCGCAACAAGAGACCATCAGCCTCCCTGTTCCCGCATTCAATCAGGCATACATCAACGCAACCGGATACTGGGGAAATTGTTCAATGGGAACGAACGGCTGCACGGACGCAGTCGCATCTGCCGGATGCTTGATCACGTCCTTCGCCATGGTCCTCGACTACTACGGCGTGGAACTCAGCGTACCCGCGGCTTCTTCCTGCACCGGCGCTACTCAAAAGGGGATGGATCCGGGGATTCTGAACGACTGGCTGAAGACACACGGCGGATACGGCCAGTGCGGCGATGGTTCGGGTGCATGTTGTCTGGAATGGACTAATCTACCGCCGCAAATATCGACAGCAACATATGTCAACCACAATGAGAACGGACTTGCAACGGATGCTCGCCTGATGATTGACCAATCCTTGCGGAACGGGTATCCGATCATCTGTGGTGTCCACTGGGGCAACCACTGCCATGGGACAACGGCCCAAACCGAGGACTGTCACTGGGTGGTAATTACAGGGAAAGCCTCCGCCACGTACACAATTATCGATCCGTACAACAGCGACACGGCTGCTTCCGCAGGCGTGAAGACTACCCTCGATCACGGCGTTTTCGGGTCGTACACGATCGACCGCTACGTGGTCGTGTCCGGCCCGGTCCCTGCCGTTTTGCAGTCAGATTTGCGTATCTCATTGTCGTTCTCTCCGGACGGGGTCGTTCAGGCTGGGCAGACGCAGGTGCGTTCGCTGACCGTCCAAGAAGGCTCGGACGGAGCGACACCGCTCTTTCTCTACACGCGCGTGATCGACCCAAGCGGCAATGTACGCTATGCCTACCACACCTCGACCTCAGGAGGGACACTTCACTACTCACGCTCCAAACAGAGCCTCTATCCGGCGGCGCGGCCGTTGTCGGACGGAACGTTCATTTGGGGAAAAGAAACTGTCTCGCAATCCGAGGCGGGAACATGGACTTGGGAGGCATGGGCGGAAGACCCTTCCTATCCAGGGCGTCCGCTCGGGTATGAAATCGCCGCCTACACAATCAGCGCGGAGCCCGCATCATCGACCACAGTCGGTATTCTGATCGCAATTGCACTGACGCTCATAATCACTGGTGCCGTCTACGCGTCGATTCTGCTACGATCCGTCCCTTGATCCTTGTTGTGCGCGTCGTTCATCCGCAACCTTCCGAGCGTTCCGTTCGTGCGTGATCTGCGGAGCAAATGTCAGCTTGAGAGCGTCAAACGAGCACGCGGAAGCGCACTCCCCACACTTGATGCAGTTGTGATCGTCGTGGTCTTCGTGCGGATTGATTCCCATCGGACAGGACGAGGCACAATCGCTACATCGTCCGCAACGGCTTGTGTCAAGTGTGAGATGAAGGAAGCTTACGCGGTTGAACAGCGAAAGCAACGCCCCCATTGGGCACAGGTAGCGGCACCAGAAGCGCGCGATCAACAACATCCCCAGTAGCGTAAGGCCAAGCGTAATCATGTGCACGACAAATGGGCGATTGACATGTGCCACGCCTAGAAAGAGATAGGGGATCGACGCCTCAAGTGATGCGGCCGGGCATATTTTGCAGAACATGGTGTCGGCGAATGCCCACGCAGCGACTACCGTCCCCGCCAGCACAACAAACTTGGAATATGAGATGGGCCTGCTGATGCGCACGCGCCGGAAAGACAGAAGATCGTTCAACGTTCCGAACGGGCAGAACCAGCCGCAGAATCCTCTTCCGGCAAGCAAGCCATAGGCGACAATCGCGCCGATCCAGAAGTAGGGAAACGTTCCATAGACCACGAGATTCTGCATCAGCCCGATCGGGCAGATCGTCACCGCAAGCGGGCAGGCGTAGCAGTGAAGGCCGGGGAAGATAATGTGCGTCATCCCGATCCCGGTAGCTCCGAACAAGCCGAGTACAATTCCGAAGAACTGGCTTATCCTCCGCATGATCGACAATCTCATGTCCCCACTCCCAACATGTGAAGCAAGCGGCTCTCCAGATCTTCAATCCCAAATATCACTTCACCCGTGTCCGTGCGGACGATCGCCGGAACGATAGTCCGATTGGAACGTATGACACCGTGCTTCATCGCCAGATCACGTTGAGTGCTGACATCGATGAATTGGTAGTGGATGTGTTCGTTCGCTGCCGCCATCTGCTCCACCATCGCTTCCGCATACGGACAGGTGTGGCACCATGGAGCGAAGAAGACTATCAGGTCAACATCAGAAGTGACTCCTCCCAGAGCCGCCAAGCCCGCGGGCGTTAGGGAAGGGGCTCCCGGCTCCGCCGATTCGATCCCTACGCACGACGTGCAGAGTACGGCCGCGATCTCTTGCGCTTGTTCATGCTGGCCGCGGGAAACGCCGTAGGCCAGCCCCACAACGACGAGAACGGTCAGGATTACGTACAGGGGCAGACGTTGGTCGCGGAATCGCCACAGGCCCAATCCCAATGCAATTAGCACCGCCCCCGCACCGGGCAATAGCCAAGGTGGGAGATGCACGCGCACCGCCACCGGGGCAGCCACTGCCGTTTTACTGACGGCAACCGTAAGCGGAATCTGTTCCACAATTTGGAAACAACTGATATCAATGCAATACGTATATATCACGTCGAGGGATAGACCGTATCGACCTTCCGCAAGAGAGGAGGATGCGACCAGATTTGCAGCGACGGTGCTCGCAGCAAACGGCGCGATCTCAACTACTGACACCTCGGACGGATCAAGTGTAATCCCACCGGTCGGAGACAAGCTCACGGCGATGTCGTCAGCCTGATATACGGAGCCGTTGTCGACTCTTACCTCAATTGCCGCAGTCCCCCCAGGAGAAAGTGAGACGTCATCGGGAGAAACGGTGAACTTCAGGATCGGCGACTGCGCCCACGCGACAGCACCGGTGATGAGACATGTGGCGAGCAAGAGCAAGATAGCTCGGACACTCGCCCGATAGCTCACTTACCTTCTCCCACAAGCCCGTCGATCGCCTGCCGCAGCGTATCCCCCCGCAGTCGCTTGCCGCGAATAATGCCTTGGCGATCGATCAGGTATGTCATCGGAATCCCGATAACACGATACAGAGAAGAGACTGGGCCGTCGGCGCCATCAAAGATCTGACGATAGGTGAGCCCGAACGATGACACGATGCCGGCAAACGCCCCTTCGTTTCGATCGATATCAACTCCAAGAACAACAACACCGTCATCGGCGTACTCGTTGGCGATCGCTTCGACATTCGCGAGCTCGTCCCGACAAGGCGAACACCAGCTCGCCCAGAAATCTATCAGTACGATCTTTCCTTGCAGGGATGAAAGCTGTATCTTGTCGCCTTCATAATCGGTGAGTGAGAAGTCCGGAGCAGGATATCCAACCTCGAGCGGCGGCTTTGGATCAACCCACGTGTCGCTCTTGTCGATTTCGATCTGCGAGCCGTCGGCCGTTACCCTGGTAACAGCATATACTTCGCCGCCAATGTTGAACGCCTCATCCAACCTGTACCGCTCGTGCGAATCCGGCGACGCCAGAATCGTTCCGTCCCGATCAAGATCGATGAGAAACACTCCGCCTGAAAGATCGTCGAACTCCCCGTCACTGTTTTCATCAATGATGGCAATCTTGTACATCGCACCATCGAGATCGATTTCGCCGCTCTCGTAGTTGTCACGGCAGTAGGTAAGCACGCTGGGCGTATCCGGGTTCCACATGAGGAAGGCGCGATAGCGTCTCTCATCAACGGCTTCTCCGGAGAGCCGGAATGATACGCTCGCCAGGTAGTTCCCGTCCTGTCCGTGACTCATCCAGCTCGCCGCGGATAGGGCGCCGCTTCCATCAACGTCCACATACAGCGTTCCGCTCCCGCCGTCTGAATCCAGTACAACCGGAAACCGCATTCCTCCAAGCGGGACAAGCCCATACATTGCAGTCCCGTGATAGCTCGGCTCGGTCAGAGCGGGAATCGGTTGCGAAGAGAGCTGAATCCCTTGCGGATGATAGTAGCTCGTCAGATCGAGTATCGAGTCGACATAGTGCAAGTCGGCCGTCGCTGCAAATGCGGCCGCGGAAGCAAGGATGCTGAGAACGGCACCCATCCACAAATAGCGACGGCTCATCGATCCGCTCCCTCAATCGCCCGCAGCCGTTGTGCGACAAGATCGTTTCCGATGACCGACAGAATGTCGAATAGCCCCGGACCGACGGCACGTCCCGTTGCGGCGGCGCGGATCACGGCAGCCACATCTTTCAGCTTTGCCCCTCTTGCCGACAGAGTGTCGCGTAGCAGCGTTTCCACATCCTCATGCGAAAACGACTTCGCGCCGGCAAAGGAATCGCATACCGCTGAAACTAGCTCGGCCTGGCGCTCATCGATATTAAGATCGACTTCACTCACCATCGGAACCGGGAACAGGATCAACATCATCTCCGCCAGATCAACCAGGGTGTGGCAACGGTGACGCAACAAGGACGCACCTTGCGCGAGTCGATCCGTTCCGGCTTCTTTCCACATCGATTCAGTAACCGCCCCTCTTGAACAGACAAACGGTTGCAACAGATCCACCAACCGCGCAGGATCGGCTGTCTTGAGATGCTGTTGATTCAGCCAGCGCAGTTTCTCTTCATCGAACACAGCGGCGGAACTCCCAACGGCGTCCAGATCGAACAGCCGAATCAACTCGTCACGCGTGAACACCTCCTGATCGCCGTGCGACCAGCCAAGGCGGGCGAAGAAGTTGACCATTGTCTCGGGGAGGAATCCACGGCGTTTGTACTCGAGTACCGAGGTTACTCCGTGGCGCTTCGAAAGCCGTGTACGATCCGGCCCGAGGATCATCGGCAGATGCGCGAAAGAAGGAAGCTCTCTTCCCAGCGCTCGATATAAGAGAATCTGTTTGGGAGTGTTCGTCAGGTGATCGTCGCCGCGGATAACGTGGGTGATTCCCATATCGGCGTCATCCACTACTACAACAAAGTTGTAAACGAAGCTCCCATCGGAGCGACGGATGACGAAATCCTTGATTTCGTCGTGACTGAATCGCACATCTCCGGTCAGTGCGTCGCGCACCACCGTCTCGCCCGCAGGGATGCGAAACCACCATGCACCATCCTGCTCATAGGCGGCGCCGCTATCCAGCAGCCGCCGTGCCGCATTTTGATGTACGTCGGTGCGATCCGTCTGGCGATAGTACTCATCCCAATCAAGCCCCAACCACTGCATTGCCTCGGCAATCTGATCGATCGATTCCTGCGTTGAGCGCTCTTGATCGGTGTCTTCTATCCGCAGGATGAACGCACCGTCGTGATGACGGGCGTACAGCCAGTTGAACAACGCCGTGCGCGCCCCGCCGACGTGCAAATATCCGGTCGGGCTGGGGGCGAATCTCACTCTGACCATCTCATTACTCCCTTTCCTTATCCTCACCTGCATTCATTCTACCATCACGCAAGCGTGACAGCTAGCGCCGTCGTGCCGAGAGATCGCTCTATTCACTGAAACGATGGAAGGATCCGCGTACGATGACGACATGACTCACATCGAGCCCTGAGGCGAGGTGCCTCCCGATTCCGCACTCACACGACGTGCCTTCGCACACACACCGCACAATCCCCTCATGCGGTTCGCGGCTCAGTCCTCCGGCGGCGGCGCGGTCAGAGTGGCTGTCCAAGTGAAAGCGTAAATCGCGCTGTTGATCGTCTGCGTACCGGTCCCGGTCACCGTCTGGCCATCGCTATCTCCATGCAGATTGATGGCAATGGCGACCGGTGGCGCTATCACATCCATGCTTCCACTTCCGGTTATGGTGAACGAGCTACTGCCGGCCGTTCCTTCTGTGATCGGCACGGAGAATGGCGTTGATCCTGGCCCCGTTAGTCCAATCTCGCCAGTAATATCGGTTCCATCCTGCGTGAGTATCAGCATAATCGGCGTTGTGAACCCGGCCGCTGGCCCTTCGGTCCACGCAATTGTCCCGCTCCACGTGCCGGCGATATCAATCGGAGTGAACGAAGCAAGGCACCCGTACAAAACAAACGCCACTATCAGCAGTGCAGACAACTGCAGGAGTCTGAGCACGCGCTTCAACTCTTCTCTTCGTCTCTTCATGCCCTTGATTCTACGCCGCTTCCGTGGGAGCACCGAGACAAATGGCCGCTTAAGGGCTTACGTTGTGCGCGGGAGGAGACACGCGTGGTAAGCGCAAGAGATGTTCTCTGTAGTAAGTGATGGCTACTGTCTGAAACAATCACTTTCAAGGTATAGTATAAGTGTAGCTCATTGACAAGTGAA
>CAZKAB010000007.1:0-64020 GCA_964550615.1 uncultured Thermotogae bacterium | reverse complement strand
TTGAAGAGCGGTCGGGAGTCGGGAGTCGAAAGCGGAAACAGAAGCAAGGATTAGGGATTAAGGGGTAAGGGGAAACGGCAGTGCTAGTTCTCTGCACCGGCCGGTTGGCGTCTTGCGGCGGGGTCTTTGGTTCACCGCAGCGCGATGCCGGCGAACGGACGATAGAACGACATTCTTCGTTGCTGATTAGCAGCTTGTCGGCCCTTCCAAGACAGCGTGATCACGTAAAGGAGACATAGCGCCATGAACAGTTGGATTCGCGATCTGCCGAAGTTTGACCTGCATGTGCATCTTGACGGCTCGATGCGGTTGCAGACGGTGATCGAGCTTGCGCAGGCGCTCCCGCCAGATAAGCGATTCCCCGATGATCTCGATTTGCGGCGGGCTCTGACTCCACCGGAACGATGCACGTTGGAGGAGTATTTGCAGGCGTTCGCGATCACGGTCGGCGTGCTGCAGTCGGAGACGTCGCTGGAGCGGGCGGCCTACGAGCTGTGTGTCGATGCGGCATCGGAGAATGTGATCTATATGGAGATCCGCTTCGCCCCCCTCCTTCATCTGGAGCAAGGTCTACGGCCGCGCAAGGTTGTAGAGGCGGTCCTTGCGGGAGCGAAGAGGGCGGAGCGGGCGTTTCCGATCCGCACCGGCGTCATCCTGTGTGCGATGAAGCACGAATCCACCGGGCGATCCGAGCAGGCGGCGGCCCTTGCCGCGGAGTATCTCGACAAGGGCGTTGTTGGGTTCGATCTTGCCGGGCCAGAAAACGGGTTTCCGCCGACAATCCATCGCCGGGCGATCGAGACTGCCCGCGACGCCGGAGTGCATGTGACGATTCACGCCGGCGAGGGCTGCTGCCCTTCACACGTACGCGAGGCGATCGAGCTGGGCGCCGAGCGCATCGGGCATGGTGTGTACCTCTATCAGGATAAGGAAACCGAACGGGCGGTTGCTGAGCGAAAGATTCCGCTCGAGGTCTGCCCGACGAGCAATCTTCAGATATCGGGCGTAATGGATTCCTACGCCGAGCATCCGCTGAAGCGCTATCTCGACCTTGGTATTCCGGTGACTATCAACACCGACAACCGCCTGATGTCGCAAATCGATGTTACGCATGAATTGGGCGCGGTTGTCGACGCTTTTTCTCTCTCGCGGGGACAGTTGGAGACGCTCCTCGTAAACAGCGCTAATGCCGCCTTTTGCACGGACGAGGTCGCCCGATCGCTCCGCGTCGAAGTGGAGAAAGCGTTCAAACAGTAGGTCCATCGATAACGGAAGCTCGGAGCGACATTGGAAGGATCGAAGTTCGCTCTCCTAGCGCTCTATCGGTATAGTGACTTTCCCGTACACACCGTCGTAGCCGGGGTCGACATTGAGTTCGCCCGAACGTACTTTGCTGATTCCCTCGAGGATCGGAGCCGGTATTCCCACGCCAAGTTCCTTCGTGGGAAGGTCGAGCAGGATGCGAAGCTCGTTTCCGAATCGCTCGATCAGTCTTTCGTATTCACGTGCGACAGTCTTTGTCTTCACTCCGACCCCTGCTGCTTGCGCGATGATCTCTTCCAGCGGGACGAGACTCCAATAGGAAGGACGATCGGTGGGGAGTGTGTCTTCGTCTCGATCGGCGAGGTCCTCCACCCGATGCATAACTCCGATTGTCAGCGGCCGGCCGCAGACGGGGCAGCGATTGTCGTGCTTCATGGATTCGCGCGGAGAGAGGACGATCCCGCACGCGCGATGGCCGTCGTAGTGATACTTCCCTTCTTGCGGAAAGAACTCGATTGTTCCCAAGAGGTGCGCCGGATCCCGCCCTTTCATGGCGGCGATGATCTCATCATAGCTTGGTTCGAAGAGGTCGAAGATCGTTGCCTCGCGGCCGAGCTTGTTCGGTGAGTGGGCATCGGAGTTTGACACAAGTGCGAAGGAATCGAGCGCGGAAAGGCGCCAATTCATCGGAGGATCGCTCGATAGTCCCGTTTCTACGGCGAAGATGCGGCCGCTGTGTGGGCCGAAACACTCCTGCAACGAGTCGAATCCCGAACGCGATCCGAACAGGGAAAACCACGGTGTCCAGATGTGGGCGGGGATGATCTCTGCCTCCGGGGATTCGCTCCAAATCGCTGTCGCCAGCCGCTCAGCGGAGATGCCAAGAATCGGCCGCCCGTCGGCGCCGAGGTTTCCGATCGTTCCCAGAGCGCGATTTATTCTTCCCACCGCGGCGATTGATGGGGCGAGAACAACCACATGAACCTTGCGCACGCGGCCGCCCTGGCTCCAGATAGCGGATATCTCGGCGGTGAGCAAGAAGCGCGTTCCGTCATAGAGATGAAGGCCATTTCCTTCCGGGATCAGATTCTTGCGCAGGGTGTCAAACCATTGCGGGTGAGTGAAATCGCCCGTTCCTAAGATATCGATGCCTTTAATCTTCGCCCATCGAGAGAGAGATGGAAGCTCCATCTGCGGGCTGGTGGCGCGGCTGTGGCGCGAATGGACATGTAAATCAGCGATCAGTCGCATCGTACACGGTATGCGGAAGATTGGGACAATCGGAGGAAAACGACTGCACGGATACCTTGGCGTAGAAAATCTCGAATGCGTGCTCCTGCACCGGGATCGTGAAGCGGACGATCTCGCCCGGATCGAGGTCGTCGATCTCGGTTGTTGCCTGTGTTACGCGCACGCCGTCTGCGTTGTAGAACTTGGCCTTGATAGTGACGGCTTGTAGCTTCCGCGAGTAGCGGTTCACTACCTCGCCGGTAACCTTGGCTGGAACGCCCGACGTGAGCTGCCAATCCCGGATGAGGGCTGCTGCTGCCACCGGGACGTCCTTGGTGACGGTTCCGGAAACGCCGCGGTCGTCGGTGGCGATGAGTGTTACGGAATATGTTCCTTCTTCAGCGAAACGATGCATAACTTCCCAATACGATTCTTCAGTCGTCGTCCCATCGCCGAACTCCCACGAGAGCGAGGCGATGTAGTGATTGGGAACAGTGTCTACATTGGGAGAGAAGCGATAGTCGAGCATTCCGGACGAGCCATCCGGGCACCAAGTGAAATCGACGGTCGGACGGATGACCGGGCCGAAGCATGATGTGGCTGCGAACCCCACCGACAATACAAGCACAATGACGATCGATCGTTTCATTTTCCTCCGGCGTCAGTGTATGCTGGATCGCGGGATCGGGCAACTGAAAGGAAGAGGAGAAATCACTGGACACGAGATTGGTGTACCACTCATGGACCGGCAATACGCGCAGACTCGCCGAAGCGATGGCGGACGAGTTAGGAATAGAGGCGGAGCTTGTTGCAGGAGTCGCCGACGTCGAGGGAGTCCGCCTCCTTTTCTTGGGAAGCGGCGTGTATGGTGGGCGTCCCGCGCGAGCGGTGCGCCGCTTCCTCTCCGGACCTGTAAGCTTCTCCGGAGTGAAGGTGGCCCTGTTCGGGACATACGGCGGCGATCCGCGTCATCTGGATTGGATGGCGGAATGCGTCCAACAAAGGGGCGGCGAGGTTATCGGCCGGTTTTCCTGCAAGGGTCGCGACTGGTTCACGCTCGGGTTGGTAGCGCGCGGTCACCCTAATTCCACAGATTTGAAGGCAGCGGGGGCATTCGCGCGTCAGACGCGCGATCGCACAATCAATGCCGCATAGGTCGCGGGGCTAGGCTTCGCTCAATCCGTCCCAACCGAACCGCTTGAGGTCGATACGGCCGTTTGCGCCTATCTCCACGCCCTCTTCTCCGAGCAGGCGAATCTGTTCCTTGCCGGTGCGTATCTCTCCCTTGGCGTTTACGACCCGCTGCCAAGGGACGGGCCGGTCCACGTGGTGGTCGCGCAGCGCGGCCAATGCCCAGCCGACCTCACGAGCCGCCTTCGGCATTCCAATCAGATACGCGATCTGTCCGTATGTCGCCACCATCCCTGGCGGAATCCGACGTACGGCATCATAGATTCGAGCATGCAACCCGCTGTTCATATTCCTCCCGTTGTCTTACAACTACGATACGAGTAGAGTATTGTTGGAGGGGTGTATGTACAACATTGAACGCATCCGCAACGATTTTCCCGCGCTTCATAAGGCGGTTTTCTTCGGTTCTGCAGGCGTAGGACCGCTTCCTCGCACGGCGATGGTCGCAATGCAGCGGTATTCAAAAGAGTTGCGCGTTGACTTTGCCGAGGCGGCTTGGGAAGACGATCCTTTGACTGACGTACGTTCTCTCGCGGCGCAGCTTATAAACGCCGATTCTGAGGAAATCGTCGTAACGTCGAGTACGTCTGACGGGATCAATATCCTTGCCGGGGCCATCCCGTGGCGCAAGCGCGACAACATCGTAATAAACGATCTCGAGTATCCGGCAAACGTGTTCCCCTGGCTCTACCAGGGGAATCTGCACGGCGTCGAGGTGAGGATCGTGCGCTCGAAGAATGGGAGACTGTCCTTGCCCGAGATGATCGCGGCGATCGATCGCAGAACGCGCGTTCTCGCCGTCAGTCACGTCGAGTTTGGCACTGGTTTCCGCAATGATATCGAAGCGCTCACAACGGCGATTCATAAAATGGGTGGTCTGATCTGTGTCGACGCCATTCAGGCGGTCGGGGTACTGCCGATAGATGTGCGAGAAACAGAAATCGATGTGCTGGCGACCGGCGGGTACAAATGGCTGTGTGGGCCGCTTGGCGCCGGCTTTGCCTACGTGCGCCGTGACTTGGCCGAGAAACTGAATCCGGCGTCGATTGACTTCTGCAGTGTCGCGTCCGACGCGCAGAAGAAAGTGTGGGACGCCCTCATATCCGGCGGCGACTATGACATGAACGAGCCGGCCCTTCCGGCGAGCGCCTTGAGGTTTCAGCGGGAAGGCATCTCTCCTATCGCGCTCAAGGGATTTGCCACCTCCCTCGAGTACGTGCTCGAGCTGGGGAGCGACTCAATTGTGGAGCGGATACAAGAGCTGGTTGAGCACCTAGTGGAACGGCTTTCTTCTTCCGGGATCGGGCTGCTTTCGTCGACCAAGCCGGGGGAAAGATCGGGGATTGTCACCGTGAAAGTGCCACAAGACGTATCACAGGCGAAGGCGGCGGCAGCGCTGGAGAAGAAGATGAAGAAGGCGAACATCATCGCTCATCTTCGTGCAGGCGGGCTGCGTTTGGCGGTTCATTTTTTCAACACTGAAGAAGAGATCGACTACGTGGTCGATTTCATCAAGAAACTGTGAATCTGGGAAGGCCTTGCCTTAGCGGGTAAGCCAGCTGCGGCGGTCGCGGATCGATTTCCCATGTGCTTGGCAAATGGGGCAGTAGTAGGTGCGGGTGTTGGCGTATCTGATCTCGGCGATCTTTTCACCGCAGATCGGGCAAGGATCGCCTGTGTGCTTGTGAACTCTGAGAAAGTCCCGTATCTCGTCGGTGAATAGGCTGTCGCCTATGCTATCCCGGATCTGGCCGATCGCCTCGTTCAATACGTCTCGAACGGCATGATGAAGGGTGAGAAGCTCGTCCTCGGTGAGTGTGCTCACATAGCGGACGGGCGAGATGCGGGCGCGAAACAGAATCTCATCGGCGTATGCAGTCCCGATGCCTACGATTTTTTGCTGATCTGTGAGGAGCTTCTTTGCCTGTCGGCGTTGCCCAAGCGTCAGCTGCCTTAGCACGTCCGGTGTGAATGCCGGAGACAGCGGTTCGAGACCGGCAGAGGCAATCCCCTCAATCGATTTGGGATCTTCCACCACATATACCTTGACGAGCTTGATAGACCCGTTCTCGATCAGGCGGAGGTCTTCACCGTCTGCGAACGTGATGACGAGCCCGGTTGCCTTGGTGGGTTTGGTCTGGCTCTTGCACAGGACAAATCGACCGGCGAGCATCAAGTGAGTTACGAGATGCAGATCGGGCGCGAGCGTGAAGATGAGGTGTTTTCCGGATCGTTCGATCGCGGTGAACGCCCTGCCGCGCAAGGCGTCAAGCGTCGGCGAGACCGTCTTCAGAATGCCGGGTCTGTGGGCGCGCGCGTCGGCGATCGGGCGGTGTGTAACCCTGCGGGCGAGTGCGTCTTTCAACGTCTCAAGATCTGGCAATTCAGGCATTCTTCACCTCTCTCCCTTTGGATTATACCCTTTGCACGCGCGGTTCGCCGTCCATCCAATCGTGGGCTTGACACGGGCGGGGTGATTGGTTAGAGTACCGTACGTACGACAACGGTACTATGAGTCTCAGACAGAGAAGACGCTTATGAATACGAGAGAACGCATACTGAACGTCGGCACAAGCATCTTGCTCGAGCGAGGGTATCGCGCCGTAACCACCGCCTTGATCGCTAAAGAAGCGCGGATAAGCAAGAATACGCTCTATGCGATCTTCCCCAACAAGGACGAGCTTCTGGAGGCGATCATCTTCTCGTTCATTGCAGAAGGGATTGCCCAGTGGGATCGATTGGAGAAGGGGGAAGAATCCGCCATGGAGAAACTCCTCGTCTCGCTCCGGTTCCTGAGCGAGTTTGTGCCGCGAATCCAGGCGAATCTGATATCGCAGATTGAAAACGTGGATTCCGTGTTGTGGGCGAAGATCGATGATCTGCGCAGAGAACGGCTACAGCGGATGAAACGATTGCTCGTTCAGGTGCAAGAAAAGGGCTACATCCGAAGCGATATAGACCCCGAACAATGGATGCTGATGCTTCTTGCAACCGTGGGCGAGGTGCTGAATCCGAAGACGCTCTTCCAAACGGGATACACGCTTCCGGAACTCATGCGAACAATCACGCTCATTTACTACCACGGATTGCTGACTGATGAGGGCAAGAAATACGTCGAAGAGAAGGAGAAATCATGAGAAAAGGCATTGTGCATACGCGTACGGTTATGGTGCCGGCCATTTGCCTGGCGCTCGTCATTTGGCTTGCCAGTGCCGTTGTGGGAACGGCGGCTTCTCTCACCGCCGATGAGATCATCGATCAGATGAGGGCGAACACCGCAAAGATTGAGGACATGACGGCCACGATCACTCTGGAAACGTACAAGGACGGCGCCGTTTCACTTACACAATCGATGGAACTTATCCTCCAGCAACCGAACAAGATGCGTCAGCAATATCTGAGTCCCGATTATTTGGCCGGGAACGCGACGGTAATTGTTGGAGACACGATGTGGATATATATCGCGGTAACCGATCAGTGGATAAAGAAGGATCTGTCCACAATGTCTCCGGCCCAGCAGCCGTGGGTAATGTTTCGCGACATCTTGACCGGTGTACGCAGTGAACTGGACGACTACACGTTCGTCCGCGTCGACGATGACTCCGAAGGTGATGCGTATCACATTAGCGGTACACCGGCCGATGAGGGAGCAACCTACGGGCGAATCGACATGTGGGTCGATCGAAGCACGTTTGTGCCGGTTCGACGCACACTGCACGATGTCGACGGGAATTTCCTCGTGGATGCGCGTTTTCTCGATACGACGAAAGTAGATGACATTGTTACCATGCCTCTCAGGGTCGAGACTTATGACTCGGATGGAGTGCTGCAGAACGTCGTCACCTACTCCAAGATTGTGCTCAACAGTGGTGTTTCGGAGACGGCGTTTACGGTTCCGGAGGATAGCGATGGCTAGCGCCGTAATCGAGACTCATGGGATTGCCAAGCAGTTCGGTATACGTCAGGCCGTGGACCGGGTTGACCTTCAGGTATCACAAGGCGAGATCTACGGTCTTGTCGGTCCGAGTGGGGCTGGGAAGACAACGTTGATCCGCATGTTATGCGGACTTACGCGACCGACTGCGGGGACGGCGTCGGTGTTTGGAAGCGCGATTCCCAAGAAGAAACGGGCAGTGGAAGCGCGCGTCGGTTACATGCCGCAGGAGCACGCCGTCTACCGCGACCTTACGGTGGCGGAGAATCTGAGATTCTTCGGGCGCATCTATGGCGTGTTGCCGGGCACGATCAGTGGGCGCATCGATGAACTCCTGCCGATGATGCGAATGTCCGAATTGCGCAGACAGCGCGCCGATCAGCTGAGCGGAGGTGAAAAGCAGAGACTTTCCCTTGCGTGTGCATTGCTTCACGATCCTGAGCTGTTGCTTCTCGATGAGCCGACCATCGGCCTCGATCCGGCGCTTAGGATCCAGTTTTGGGATCATTTTCATGCGCTGAACCGGCGTGGGCGTACGATCCTGTTGACGACCCACTACTTGGAAGAGGCCGAACGCTGTGATCGGGTGGGGATGATGAAACTGGGAAGGATGATCGCAGAAGGAACGCCGGCTGAACTGAAGGCGCGCGTGCCGCGCGACGGCGGTGAACCATCGATGGAGCAGGTATTCATCTATGTTACGGGGAGCGATGCGCCGGCAGCGGATACGGAGGGCGCGAAATGAGAGCGGCAAAACGAGTACCGCAAACGATGATCAGAATCGGCGCAGTCGCTTCGCGGGTGCTGCGCCAGATATGGCACGACAAGCGGGTAGTCCTGTTCATGTTTGCCGTGCCGACGCTGGCGATGATTCTGTTCGGATACTCGTTCTCCGGGAATATTCAAGGGGTACGCCTTGCAGTCATCGACGACGATCAGACGGACCTGACGGCGTCGATTATCGACAATCTACAGGCGGATGATACGTTCCATGTCACGACTCTCTCGCAAGACACTAAGAGCCCTGAAGACCTGCTGTTGCACAATGGGTACCAGGCCGTGGTCCGTTTCCCGGACAAGTTCACCAGCCTGTACTACGCCCACTTTGCGATGGGGGTGGCGACGTCTGCGCAAGGCGTGATCGATCTTGCGTTGGATGAATCCGATCCGCAGATCGCAGCGGCGGTGCAGATGGGGCTGGCCAATGCGGTGATGGATCTGGGCGAAGGAGGGCCGATAAAGATCGAGACATGCGAACTGTATGGCGTATCGATTCGGTTCATCGACAGTTTCGCCCCCGCGATCATGGGGCTTGTCGTCGCCTTCCTGTGTACCGTGCTCACGCTTCTCTCGGTCGTCAAGGAGAAGGTGGACGGCACGTTTGCCCGGATTTGGGTCTCTCCGGTACGGCGGGGGGAGTTCATCCTTGGCTATATAGCCGCTTTCGGCCTTGTCGCACTTGCACAATCGGTGTTGGTCCTTGTTATCGGAAAGGTTGTGTTCGACGTAGTGATCAACGGATCGCTTTTCTGGGCGTTCGCCTCCGTGATCTTGTTCGCAATCGGAAATGTGGGTCTGGGAACGCTCCTTTCTTCGCTCGCGCAGACGGAATCGCAGGCAATCCTATTCTTCCCCCTCGTGCTGCTGCCATCCGTGCTACTGTCGGGAATGATGTGGCCGCTACAGGCGATACCGTGGCTGCTGAGGCCGCTGTCTTACATCGTGCCGCTTACCTACTCGAACCGGTTGCTGCGGGCGGTGATGGTTAAGGGGTTGGCCCCGTGGCAGGAGCCGGTCGGTTTTGCCGGCGTGCTTGTGTTCGTTCTTTTAACGATTGTTACCGCCAGCCTCATCCTACGTCAGAGCGCGCGCGAATGAGGAGTGGATGGGGCCCAGGCAAGGGTCGATTCAGTTGCCCTTGCCCGCGTTGTCTGACGATTGATCAGTGGCGCTATCCTGGCTGGGTGGCCGGCGACGTGTCTTGCTCCTCGGTTTCCTTTCGCTCAACGTAGATCATGCGGGTGAGGGAGATGGCGAGCAACAGTGCAAAATGGCACATGATCGATGGGAGCGCGCCCTCTGTAGGTGGAACATACCATGAGACGGCAAGCGATGGGAGCACGAACGCCAGCGTTCCCATGAAGACATAGCGCAGCATGCGGCGTCGATGTTGGTCGACGCACGTCCGCGCCCCGTATCCGGAGAACAGGATCATGCCCAACAATCCCGCCCAATAGAAGCCCGAGTAGACCATGAATCTTGGCATGATGGACGTGTAGCGCGCGAACACGGCGGAGCAGACGGAAGCGTGCACAAACGATCTGTCGATGGCGATCCACGCGACAATCGCAAGAGCCGCCGCCAGCATTGTGGTTGCTGTTCCGTCCATCAATCGGGAACGTGGCCGGTGTAATCCAGCGATCAAGAGCAGACCGAGCGGAGGAAGCCACGTAACGATGATGAACGCAAGTCTAGGCAGAAAGCCGGCTGCCGCGGTATTGGCGCATATCCCCACCTCGGTGAGCTGGTAACCCGCCAAGAGAACCAAGATGAGGCTTGTAGTACGAATTATGAACCTCTCGCCCGATCCAACAAACGCCCACAAAGCGACGGTGATTTCGAACAGTGCGGTAGCAATAGCAAGAGCGGGTGAGTATTCCATGCCTTCCACCTCCCGATTGGCGTGGCCTAGATTATATACCATGCCACGGGCATGCCAAGCGCCGAACGTCAAACGCACTGTGTATGGCCGTTTGTCGGTGCTTGCCTTCGTGAGATCTTCCGTTTCGCGACATCGATCGAAATACTTGACATCTCGATCTGCGCTTGTATACTCTGTGAATATAAACATCGTAGAGTCATAGGATCACACATGCCAAGAGCGTTTACGGAACAAGAGAAAACACGGATTCAAGACCGGCTACTTGACGCCGGGCATTCATGTTTTGCCCGCTATGGGTTGCGAAAAACGACAATCGAGGACCTGGTGAAGTCGGCGGGGATAGCCAAGTCAAGTTTCTACCTGTTCTTCGATAGCAAGGAGAGCCTGTACGCCGAGTTGTTGATGGCCGAAATGCCGGCGATGGTGGCGCGGCTGCTCGATGGATCGTTCGGAGCATCGGACAACGCGCGTGACGCGCTAGTTCTTCTGGCCAAAGGCATCGTGCGTGAGATCGAGACAAATGCGTTCGCCCGTCTCTTGCTCGATGATCCGAGCCAGTTGGGGCGACTTGCCGGGGCGATAGATTTCGAAGATGTCCTGCAGCGTGCGGTGGAACTGTATGCGCCGATCACACGACGGATCGAAGAGGCTCAGGCAAAGGGAGAAATCATTCCGGGTGACCCGCAGCAGATAGTCTATTGCATCGGCTTGATCAAGCTGATTGCGTTCAATCGCGATCGGCTACCGGAGGAGTTGCACAAGGCAATGATCGAACTCGCGCCGCAGGTGATCGCCGATGGCCTTACCTGTTCGGCGGACAAGGAGAGATGATGAGTACGCTGAACCTTCGTCTTGCTTGGCGCAATCTGTGGCGACATCCGCAACGAACGTTGTTGATGATTGTGGTGGTTGCATTCGGAAGCCTGGTCATCCTCATTATGTGGGGGATCACCGATGGCTTCTTTGGTTCGATGAGTCGGGCACAGGTGATGCAGAATCAGGGGAGCTTTCAGCTGCGCGAAGTCGGCTATGCCGATGATCCGATTCCCGAAAACGGGCTGACGCCGCCGCAGATCGGCACATCCATGGCGATACTTAGCCAACTCCATGTCAGCGCGGCTTCTCCACGGCTGGAGACCCTAGGGATGCTCCGCAGTGCGTATGGAACAGATGGCGTGGCGATTCGTGGCGTAGATCCGGTCAATGAACAGTTGGTGACAACGCTGCAAAACACCCTAACTGCGGGCCGATACCTTGCCGGCAGGGGAGAGATTCTGTTGAGCGTGGAAACCGCGACGCGGCTTGACGTGCGTTTGGGAGAGCGAGTGGTCCTCCTCGCTCAAGGGAAGGATGGGACGACATCGCAGGCGTTCGTTGCCGTCGGGTTCTTTTCGTCGGCACTTGCCGACCTGAACCGGACCGTACTCATTTCGATCGATGACGCCCGCGTCCTTGCCGGTTGGGATGGCGCAACTGCGATTGCCGTGAGTCTGCCTGCAGGCACATCGGCTGCGGGGGTTATCGGCCGGGTGCGCGAACGTATCGGGGCAGGGATCGAGGTTGCAGACTATTATGATCTCAATCCGATGGTGCGTCTTATCATTCAGGGAAGTGTCATCAAGATGCTCCCGTTTGTGATCATGATTTCGCTCTTGGTTGGCTTTGGCGTCGCCAATACGACGTTCTACTCGGTTCTCGAACGAACGCGGGAGTTCGGCATGATGGCGGCAGTAGGGATGAGCAGGCGACAACTCGCTTGGGTGGTGCTGCTGGAATCGATATTCGTCTCCGCCATTGGCTTCATCGCCGGTGGAAGCATCGGATATGTTGGGCTGGTGTACCTTTCTCGCGTTGGTCTCGATTTCGGACGTCTTCTCGGTTCATTTGCCGGCGAGCTGGGAATGCCGGCCGTGATCTACGCGTCGACATCCGGCTGGTATTGGGTGGCGGCGTTCTCCGTCGTCGTGTTTACGGCGTTGGTTGCTGCTTGGTATCCGGCGCGACGAGTGAACCGTCTCGAGCCGGTGACCGCGATCCGCGAAGGATAATACTCGTGTAGTGTGGCACGTGACGATCTTGAGGAGGAGAGTGACATGAAGCGTTTACTCATGGCGGTGACAGTCGGCGTTGTCGCTACTCTATGGGCGTTGTCCGCGCAAGCGGCAGCGACCGATGCACAGACGATCATCGATCGAGTGCGTGCAACATGGCAGGGAGACAGCTTTCACGGCGTGCTGACGCTCGAGCTCTCACTGGGCGAACAGACCAAGTCGCACACTCTCGAGGTGTGGACGTTGGGAGAAGACTACTCATTGATCCGCATGATCGCGCCCGATGCGGACGCCGGAGCAGGATATCTGCAGGTGAAGGATGATCTCTGGTATTACTCACCTGCGGTCGGCATGACGATCAAGCTCCCGTCACTGGCGCTTGGCGATGCGCTGTTTGGCGCCGGCCCTTCGCTTGCCGATCTCTCACGCGGGACATTGTCCGACGACTACGACGCTGTCGCGACCGCGACCGAAGGCGGCTATCTTCTCACTCTGACGCCTCATCCCGCCGCCCCGGTCGTCTATGGCCGGCTCGACATTCGCGTAGACGGCGATTATGCGATCGAGGAGATTGTCTACTACGACCAGCGTGGCAATGTCCTCCGCACGGCTACGTTCTTGCAGGCCGTCATGGTCAACGGCCGCAGCTTCCCGACGGAGATCATTGTCGAAGATGCGTCCGGAGATCGCACAATCGAGCGAATCGAAAAGCCGGAATTCGACATTGCAATCGACCCATCATTCTTCACGCTCGACAGACTGGAGGAGAAGAAGTGAAGTCTGCGCTGCGGCATCTGCGACGAAACCCTGGCAGGAGCGCCCTTACAATGCTTGCCGTGCTGATTCCGGTATACACGCTCGTGGTCATGTTTGGATTCGCAGGCGGAAATCTGCGTGACATGTTTGACACCGCCACGCGCATCGATACCGGTCATATCCAAATTAGGCATGTTGCGGAAAAGGGTGCCGGAGCGGCGCTGCCTCTGATTCAGGATCCCGCGAAGATAATAGCGGCGCTCGATCAGACAGAGGGAATCGAATGGGACACCATACGGCTCGATCTGCCAGCTCTGGTGAGTGTGGGCGACCGCTCGCAGACGATCCTCGTACAGGGTGTCGTCCCCGAAGAGATCGATCCAATCAGCCCAATGCGCGGCCTGATTACGGACGGGCGGTATCTGCAGAACACCGATGACGGTGTCGTGATTGGAGAAGAACTCGCCGGACTTCTCAAGGTGGGAGTCGGCAGCGAGATAGTTATCCTCGGCGCTCACCCGGAAACCGGGTTGAGCGTTTTGCGGGTGCCTGTAATAGGTATTTACAACGCTCCTACGACAGAGATGGGGCGGATGGTAGTCCAAACGCCGCTTGCTGTCGCCCGGCGATTGGCGAACAGCCAGTCGGCGGCGACTGCCGTCGTTGTCCGCGTCAAAGGCGTTACCGGGCCGTGGGATGTGGGACGCATTGAACACGTGGAGGCGCAGCTTCGCGACAAGCTTCCGGCTCAATACGAAGTCCTCGATTGGCGCGAGCTTGCTCCTCAAGTCGCTTCGTACATGAGGATCATGAAACCGGCTCTGTTCATCTTTGCCGCGATCTTCTTTGCCCTGGGAGGACTGGTGGTGCTGAATACTCTCTATCTGTCGGTGATGGAGCGAACGCGGGAGCTGGGACTGGTGATTTCACTCGGCGCATCGCGCTGGCGCGTAATTCGCATGATTCTCACCGAAGCCGGGCTTCTTGCCGGAATGGGAGCCGCATACGGCGCGCTTGGCGGTGTTATACTGATTTGGATTGTTGAAGCGTTCGGTGGATTTCCTCTTCCGGGCGCGGCGATTGCGTTTGCTAAGGCGGTCGGAATGAATAGCGTTCTGCATCTGCGGGTAACCGTGTCGCAGGTAGTCCTGTCGGCTGCGGCCATGGCAGGTATCGCAATCATTGCCGCTTGGTATCCGGCGCTACGAGCAGCGAAACTCGAGCCTGTGGAGGCGATGCGATATGTTGAGTAATCCATTGATTGAAACGAAAGACCTTCGCAAGGTCTACACCTCCGGCACCGTTGAGACACCGGCGTTGCGTGGGATCGATCTTGAGCTTATCAAAGGTGAATTCACGGCGATTGCCGGCCCGTCCGGGTCGGGGAAATCGACCCTGCTGCATCTCTTGGGGGGGCTGGACCGCCCGACGTCCGGAGACATCTTGCTTGAGGGGAAGGCTCTATCCACTTTGTCCAAGGACGAATTGGCGCGCCTACGGTTGACGAACATCGGGTTTGTCTTCCAAGCATACAACCTGATTCCTGTTCTCACCGTACTTGAGAACACGGCGTTCGTGCTTGAGTTGCAGGGGATCGTGCGGAGCGAGCGCATAGCAAGGGCGCGGGCAATCCTCTCCGAACTGGGGATTGAGCAGTATGCGAATCAGTATCCAAATCGCATCTCCGGCGGACAACAGCAACGGGTTGCGGTAGCGCGGGCCGTGATCGCTACGCCGGCGATCGTTCTCGCCGACGAGCCTACGGCGAACCTCGACACGGCAACCAGTCTCGATCTGATCGATCTGATGAGAAGATTGAACACGGAGAGGGGAGCAACCTTTCTCTTTGCCACTCACGACAGCCGCCTTCTTGGCCGGGTAAGCAGATTGGTGACCATAGTCGACGGCTTGATCGCCTCCGACGAAGAGCAGCAAGACATCAAGAGCGCACCCTGAACTCGGTCCTTAGGAATCCAAGCATAGCGGTGGCTAACCGCAGTCAATGCTACATACAGGAGAGACGTCTGGTGGGTATCACCGGCGCCCAAAATCGATTACCAGAGCCACTCGTCCTGCACCCTGCACACCGATCCCGCGGGATGAAGCCAAGACCTTGCGGGGCGAGCACGTGGCGTCGATCGTAGGCGCCCAAAATCGACTCGATTCTTCCCGGCCACTTGGACCGCCTGCCTGTGATGTGTTAACTTGGTAATGTGTTGCCTCGCCATAGTGTTGCCAGGCAATGTGTTTCCGTGCTCACAGGTTTTGCGCGGAGCGAGGAAGCTTTGAGGAGGAAGCGGTGAACAAATCCCTGACGACTGCCTTGATGATCATGGGAGTACTTGTAACGTCTGTCGTTTGTGCGGCCGGCTCTGTGGTGATAAACGAGGTCGCCTGGGGAGGAGAAGCCGGTAACCCACAGGCAGAGTGGATTGAACTCTACAATCCAACCGATAACGATGTTGATCTTTCGGGTTGGCGCCTTATCTCTTCCGATGGCTCGCCGAATGTGACTCTGGCGGGGAGCATCGATTCTCACGGGTTCATCGTTCTCAGTCGACAAGATGGAGATAGCACGGTGGATGGAGACTTTGCGTACTCCGGTGCCCTCCGTGATGGCGGAGAGGGGCTACGCCTGATCGATTCGGCAGGAAACGAGGTCGACGCCGCGAATCGTCGTGCGACGGCATGGCCCGCGGGAGCATCCGGAGAAGAACCGCGCACGATGGAGCGGATAAATCCGCAAGCGCCCGACTCGCCGGATAATTGGGCGTCATCAACCACAATGGCGCCAAGCGGCCTCTACTACGGTACACCGGGTGCGAGAAACTCTGTCTCGAACATTCCTCCGGTTCCCGCGTTTTCGTTCTCTCCCGACCCGGCGTATCCGGGTGAACCGGTCCGCTTCGACGCATCTCGATCCGGCGATTCCGATGGGAAAGTCGTGGCGTATCTGTGGAATTTCGGCGATGCAACGATCGGCCGAGGGCAGACGACCAGCCACACTTATCTCAAGGTCGGCGAACATGTCGTCTCTCTCACTGTACAAGATGACAGAGGCGGCGTGGCGCAGGAGACAGGACGTGTGACGATTATCGTCAAAGCGCCGCCACTGGTCGATTTCAGTGTACAGCCGTCGTCATCGAGTCGTATCCTGCAGAGTCTCGATCCGGTCCTATTTCTTGATGAATCGAGCGACCCAGCCGGAAGGATCGTCGCTTGGGCGTGGGATTTTGGTGATGGAAAACTCGGGGGCGGTCAGACCGCCTCACATACCTACAATACCGGCGGGGTTTACGTTATCTCTCATACGGTGACCGACGCGTGGGGGGAGACGGTCATTCAGACACGATCTCTCGTGGTTGCTTCCCGCGCCCCTGTGGCCGCGTTTGGCGTCTCTCCCGCGCGGCCGAACAAGGGAGCCGAAGTCACGCTCGATGCCGGCGGTGCGTTCGATCTTGACGGAACGATCGCACAATACGATTGGGACTTGGATGGAGATGGAACGGTCGATCGCGTCGGCGACGATCCGATTATAACGGTCTCGTTCGCCGATTGCGGTGAGCAGAAGATCATTCTATCTGTCATCGATGATTCCGGCACGGTGTCGCTTCCCCATGCCGATGTGGTGGATGTGAATTGTCCTCCACAAGCGGCGATGCAGGTATCCGAATTTTCGCCCGACGAAGATGAGACGGTGCGTTTCTCCGATTGTTCGCACGATGAGGATGGAACGATTTCTTCTTGGCGCTGGGATTTTGGCGATGGAATCTCCACAAGCGGGAAGGCGGCGCAACACGCTTATCAGGAAGACGGAACATACACCGTTACACTCACTGTGACCGACAACAACGGGGCAACCGCATCAGTGCGGGCCGATGTCAACGTGGCAAATCTTGCGCCTGTTGCTAATGTGCAGCCGGTGGGCGATGTACTCACCGGGGACTCGGTACTGTTCGATGGATCTCAATCTCGAGACATGAGTCCTCAAGGAAAGACTGTCCTTTACGAGTGGGATTTCGACGGCAACGGAACTTACGACGAGACGACGAGCGAGCCAACGTTGTCGCGAACATTCTCTGATGATGGCGTCTACAGTGTCACGTTGCGGGTGACGGATGACGATGGCGCAACGGCGGTGTCTGCGCCGGTGACGGTGACGGTCTCTAATCGCCCACCTACAGCTGCTTTTTCCTGGTCGCCCGAGTCTCCGACGGATGCTGAGGGTGTTGCCTTTGCAGGGACGGCGAAGGACACTGATGGAACGATCGCTTCCTGGAGATGGGACTTCGGGGACGGAACAACCGCCGCCGGAAGCGCGCCGAGCCACCGATTCCCGGACGACGGAACGTATACGGTGAAACTGGTGGTGACGGATGACGATGGCGCACCGTCGCATGAGTGCGCGCGGAAGGTTGCAGTTGCAAACGCCGTTCCGTTGGCTTCATTCGAATTCTCCCCTACCAGTCCGCGTGTTGGAGCTCCAGTCTCATTCCGGAACCTCTCTAGAGATCAGAGCCCTACTGGCAGCATTGTGCATGTGGCATGGGACTTCGGAGATGGGATCACTTGTCCCGGAAACGCAGGAGAATGCGGCGATGGAGCGCCCGTGTCACCGGTGCATATCTACAATTCTCCCGGAACCTACACCGTTACCATGGTTGCTATCGACGAACAGGGGGCGATTGCACGCACCTCTCGCTTGATTACGGTGACGGAGTGACGAGCTGCTCTGCCAAACGGTAGCCAAAGCCGCGTACCGTAAGGATGTACTCGGGGTTGCTTGGATCACGCTCGATTCTCTTGCGGAGAAGGTATACGTACTTCTGCACGTCTTGCGCGGTGGCGTAGTGGCTCTTTGGCCAGAGTTCGGCGAGTATGTCTTCGCGGGAGAAGACGCGACCCGGATGTGATGCCAACAGCTTCAACAGAGCGAACTCCTTGGGGGAGAGAGTCACCTCGTTTCCGCGTAGTACGACAATCTTGCGTAGGTCGTCGATCTCGAGCGAAAGGTTGCCGGATGGGGGTGTGGAGCGGCGCAACACGGCCGCGATACGGGCACCGACCTCTTCCAGTTGGAATGGCTTTGTGATGTAGTCATCGGCGCCGGTGGAGAGTCCCTTCACCTTGTCGGTAACGCGTCCAAGTGCCGTCAGCATGATCACCGGACATCGGCTGCGAACACGTAGGCGATTGAGAACCTCCCACCCGTCGATTCCCGGAAGCATGACATCGAGTATCACAAGATCGGGACGACTCTTCGTGAACATCTGGAGAAGTCGCTCGCCGCTGGCGGCTAACTGCACCTCGTACCCTTCGCTTGTAAGGTAACTGTGCAGAATGTCTCTTATGTCAGGGTCGTCTTCACAGATCAGTATTCGCACAGTCCTCAATCTCCGCGTGTAGTTTCTCTTTCGGGGCATGGGATGGGAGGGTTACCGAGAACGCGCTCCCTTTTCCCCTACCGGCGCTGCTGGCCCACACCGAGCCGTTCATCTCTTCTACTAAGCGTCTGACAATCGAAAGTCCGAGTCCGTTTCCGGTTGCCTTCATCTTGCGTGCATGGTCGGTACGGTGGAACTCGGCGAAGATCTTCTCCATCTCTGCTTTTCGGATCCCGATGCCAGTGTCCGACACCAATATTCTCGCTTTGTTCTCGTCCCGCTGCAACACTACCTTGATCTCTCCCCCCCGTGGCGTGTAGTTTATCGCATTGGTCAGGAGGTTCATCACAACTTGTTCTACGGCTTCGCCGTTGGCGTAGGCTATCACCGATTCTTTCTCATTGCTGTGACTGATCGTGAGTTCTCTCGTGGAGGCGTACGGCGAAAGGTTATCGATGACGCTTGATGTGACGACAGCAAGATCTATCAGATCAAGTTTCAGATTTGCCTCTCCTGCGTCTATGCGTGAGATATTGAGCAGGTTGGTGAGCAGCGCCGTGAGGCGATCAATCTGCACCTGAATGCGCGCGATCTTGTCTTTCTGATCGGGATTGAGAGTATCTTCGGAAAGTAGATCCGCAAAGCCGCGAATGATCGTCAACGGCGTGCGCAGTTCGTGTGAGGCGAACGAAAGAAAGCGGTTCTTCTCCCTATTGAGCTTCAATACCTGGGTAGCGTAGTCCTGCAGCTGTTGTACGGTGTGCCTCGCTTTGGTCACATCGTGCCCGACGATTACCCAGCCGCTAGGATTGCCTTCTTTCTCGAAAAGAGGTCGCCCATACCAGGCGATGATCCGCTCTTCTCCGGATTTGGTGCGGATGATTGTCTCAATACGTTCCGAGCTTTCATCGTCCGATCGGATCGATTCTTGACCCTGCCAGATGGTGGAACGGTATGCTGGGTCTGGATACAGCCATTCCCAAATCCTTCCGTTTCCGATAACCTCGCTGCGACCGTAGCCGGTTATCTTCTCCGCTTCATCGTTCCACAGGGTGATGTTCCCCTCCCTGTCGGTGGCATTGATCCATACGCTTGCGGTCTTGATCAGTTTCTCGTTGAAATCATGCAACCGCCGTAGCTCCTCCAGCGCCTGCTTCTCGCCGGTGATGTCACTCAGACAGCCAACCGAACCTTGAAACACTCCGTCAGCATCGATTATCGGTACGGCAATTACGCGCGTCCAGAATCCTGAACCGTCCTTTCGTACATAGCGGGCCTCGTACGTGCTGCGCTCTCCTCTCTTTCTCTTGGCCAGTTCATCGGCCAGGCGTTCGCGGGAGTCCGGATGCGTCCAGAACGTGTTACGTTTGCCGAGTATTTCTGAGGGGTGGTAGCCGAACATGTCACACGAAGCCCTATTCAGACGCGTCATCTCGTTCTCGGCGTTGAGAACGACGAGTCCCTCTCCCATCGCGTCGAGGATTCGTTGCATGTCCGAGTTTGCTTCTTGCAGCGCCTTTTCCGCCTCTCTGTGAGAGGTGATGTCTATCAGGTGCACAACAACCATGTCCGGAGGGACAAAGCCGAACGTCGCCCACACCGCGCGCTTCTCCCCGGTGGTGATGAACTGATAGTCCGTCTCTTCCCGCTGCGTCTCGTGTGTCTCGTAACATCTTCTGATGATGTCGGGGATCCAAGCGCGGTCGGGGTAGATCTCGCTCGCCTTCCTTCCGTGATGCTCTGCGATCTTTCCCCCGGAGAGTTGCTCAATGGCGTCGTTGTAGTCTATCAACTCGAAATCGCCGCCGACATGGCGCCAGGTGACGGTTGGAATAGGTATTCCCTTGTACAGCGCGCGCCACTGCTTGCGACTGGCCTGCAGTGCCAGAAGCGCATCTTCCTGTGCCGTAATGTCGCGATCAGCTCCACGGAAACCAATGATGTTGCCATCATCATCCGTGAGTGGAAACCCGGTCGTCTCAAGGATGACGGTATGGCCGTCCTTGTGGATATTCCGGTTGCGGAGGTTCACAAATGGATGTCCGTCTCTGATCGTCCCCATTGCACTGGACATTAGGCTTTCCTTGTCTTCAGGGTGGAAGAAGTCGTAGAAATGCCTGCCGATCATCTCTTCTGATGCATAGCCGAGAATTGCCTTCACAGCATCGGTGGAGAAGGTGTATTTCCCACTCATGTCAATCTCCCACAGCCAGTCGCCGGAATCTGCAGCCAGGTCGAAGAACCGCTCGCTCGGACGGTTGCCACGGTGCTCCATGTCCAGGCGGCGTCGGAGAGCGGCGTTCTTGCGTTCCAGCTCGGTTATTCTTTCTAAGGCAGACATGCTCATGATCGCCGACTAGTTGCGGGGTTTATTGGTGTCTTCTTTCGCAGAGGAGAGATTTGTGTCGCGCTCTCTACGGATGAAGGCGGGTACATCGAGATCCTTTCCGACGGTAATGCGATGACGATTCGTCGATCGCTTCTTGCGATCGATCACTTCATCGGTGGTCTCGCTGAAATCGGCGGCAATCACCGTGATCTTGATTCCATCGGTGAACCCGCTCTGGACGACCGCCCCGAAAACAAGATCGCACTCTGTCGCTGCGGTGCGACGGATAAGATCGGCGGCGGCGGTAACCTCACCCAGTGTCATGTCTTCTCCGCCGGTGACGTTCATGATCATCTTGCGTGCCCCGCGAATCGACCCTCCTTCCAGGAGAGGGTTGGTGGTGGCAAGCTTGGCCGCCGTCAGTGCGCGTTGATCGCCGTTGGCTGTTCCCATGCCCATCATGGCCTCGCCGGCGCTGGCAAGGACGTTGCTGATGTCGGCGAAATCGAGGTTCACCAACCCGCGCACTGTAACCAGGTCGGATATGCCGCGCACGCCTTGATGAAGTATCCCGTCGGCAAGCTCAAACGCCTTGGTCATGGCGAGACCCTTGGTTGCGGTCTCCAGCAGCCGGTCGTTGGAGATGGTGATCAACACGTCGGCGGCTGTGCGCAGCGCCGTGAGCCCGCGTTCTGCTCGCTGCGCGCGTACTGTCCCTTCAAAGGTGAATGGCTTGGTTACCACACCGATGGTCAGCGCGCCATTCTCTTTTGCGATGCGTGCGATGATCGGCGCCGCTCCGGTGCCCGTCCCGCCGCCGAGACCGGCGGTGATGAATACGAGGTCCATTCCCTTCAGCAGCGAGCTGATCTCCCAGCGGGACTCGATTGCCGCTTTGTTCCCCTTTGTTTCGTCTCCGCCGGTGCCGCGCCCCTCGGTGATGTCCAGGCCCAACTGCAGTTTCTCGTCGGCATGTGCGATCCCGAGCACCTGCTTGTCGGTGTCGACAGCGATCAGCCTGACCCCTTGCAGTTCTTCTTCCTTCATCCGCCCGACTGCGTTCACCCCGCCATCGCCGATTCCAAGAACTGCTATGCGTGCATTTGTCCTTTTCTGAGGGTCATCCTTCTTTGCCTGTTCAACTAGAGGCGGCTCGCCGATGATAACCCGGCGCGGACCGATGGCGCTTCCCACTATTTCCTCCAGCTTCGCAAGCTTGCGGAGGCAGTATTCCTTCTTGAACTCGCTGTCGACAGATATCGTCAGCTGTTCAGGAGTGAGAGAAACCGCCTGCGTGTCTTTGGGTAGGCATGCCCGCAGGATACGGTCGTTGACTCTTTCCAGAATCTCACGCCATTGCTCTCGCAAACCGGATATGTTGATCTCGTCGGCTCGTTCTTTCTCTGACATTCTCTCCTCTCCTGATACCATTCTCTCCGGATGGGCGGGAAAAGTCAATAACAGAGCGGGTTATGCTTGTCAAGCGAGGAAATTGCGCCTACCATAGAGCGCGAACATGGACAAGAGTGCGATCTGGAACGTACTGAAGTGGGTACTGGCGGCATTGGCCGCCGGTTTCGTCGGCCAATTCGGGCGCGTGCTTGCGATGCGGATCATCGAACGTCGTCGGTTGCGCCGCAGCTCATCGAAGGGCGATGGCTCTCTCAATACGGATCTCGAACTGGAGAAGATGAGGCTTGACAACCAGACAAAAATAGTGAAGAAAAGAGCAAAACAAGCAGTAAAAAGAGAGAAGAAGAATCGAGGCTGATCCTCGTGGGGACCAGCCGTTAGATCCGCTGCTATTCGGTATCTTTGTCTACTGTGACGATCTCCATCCCGTTGTAGTATCCGCAATGTGGGCATGCGCGGTGAGGGAGTTTCATCTCGTGGCAATGTGGGCACTCGGCCGCAGGAAGCGCGTTCATGCCTACGTGTGAGCGTCGCATACGTCCCTTTGAACGCGAGGTACGATATTTGGGTACCGCCATTATTCCTCCTTACACAAAAACTGAAGCTTGTAAACCGATTGAGGAGCAGATTTTAGCCGTCCACCCGGCTTGGCGCAAGGTCGATGATTAGCGTAACCGGGCCATCGTTTGTGAGATTGACTTTCATATGAGCACCGAACACCCCCGTTTCCACCGGGACTCCCGTTTCCCGTAACGCGCTGATGAACGAGTCAAACATCGGCGCGGCCCTTTGCGGCGACGCGGCAGTTGAGAAGCTCGGACGGCGTCCCTTCTTGGTGTTTCCATAGAGAGTGAACTGCGGCACCGCGAGGATCTTCCCTTCGATCTCGCGCAGCGATCTGTTCATCTTGCCGTCGTCGTCCTCAAAGATTCGCAATTCGACAAGCTTCTCCGCAGCTTGGGTGTACATTTCCTCATTGTCTGCTTCCGTGAAACCGATTAGGAGAAGTATGCCTTGTGCGATTTCCGCGACCGACTGCCCGTTGACACAAACAGACGCATGACTCACTCGCTGCAACACGATGCGCATTGTCAGTCTCTTGACTGCATCCGTTCAGCGAATTCGATTACCTGTTCCAGGTTGTCGTCATCAAGGGTTGCCACCCGTGATAGTAGCCGGAGTTCCAGATTCTCGCGTCCGATCTTTGCCTGCACATTATCGTGAAACGCGCGCTCCACAAGCCGTACCGCTAAACGATTGACGTTACGATCAATGAAATTGACGCGCCACTGCGGAAAGTTGTTCAGTATCCCCTTTGCGATCTCGATCAGGTGTTTCACGTGCGGTTCGCGTGTGGCGAATACGCCGTTTATGTAGTTCACCAGCTGTTGATCGTTCAAGAAGAAGATAACCGACTGGGGGGAATAGGCGATTGCGGCGCGAGCTCCCTCGATCAGCGCGCGATAGTGCGCTATGCGTGACGATGACCGGCCTATTAGATGGGCAATCTCCTCGATTACGTTGCCGTCCTTATCGGTAATCGCGATGCCGATCCCCGCTTCGCCCGGTTCGCCCTGCGTACGAGCGTCGATGTATGCAAACAGCTTCTCCATGGTCTGTGGGCCCACCAGGATTCGAACCTGGGACCGACCGGTTATGAGCCGGTTGCTCTGCCGCTGAGCTATGGACCCGCTATGTTCACCAGCGAATATAGGCCAGCCGCCGCGTTCTGTCAAGAAAACGCGTTCCCGTCTCTTACCGGAACTGCGAGAGGAATTGCGCGTTGTGGTGACGGCGGGCGCTTGGCCCCGGAGGAAGGTCTTGCAGCGTGAACTTGCGTCGGCCATGAGGCCGGTTGTGGCTACTGATCTGAGGTCGGGAATAGATTATTGAATAGGTATTGCTGCAGTTCCCCCAGTTTTTCCAGGGCGGCCGCTATGCGGATGCGGTGCTGGATGGAGAAGGCTTCGGGACGCTTGTTTCTTATTCTCGCTTGATCGACGATCGGTAAGGGGTCGTTCTGTCGTTGCTCTTCATCCAGTGACACATAATTCAGGGCCTCGCGCGCTTTGAGCACCTCGGCAATGGCCTCTTCGGTGAGATTTACCGCGTCCGACAGCTCACTTAATGTTGGAAGGCGTTTGAGGTCGTGCAGGAGGCGCACCTGGGTCTTCTCGATGTATCGATTCAGGTCTTTCAGCCAATGCGGGAATTTGGCGCGTTGCACATGCTCACGGATGTGCTGTCTGATCTCTCCTTTGATTAGGTTCTTCGCATATTCACAGAACTGCTGTTCGTGTGAAAACTCGATGTTGTACGTTGCATTGAGGAGACCGAGATATCCCGCACGGAAGAGTTCGTCGTGAGAGAAACCGCTGCGGGGGAACGCCTCCGAGATCGTTTCGTCAATCAAGGATGTCGTTCGCTGCAATATCTCTTCACGGATCTCATCCTCCTTGGCCGGCTGCGACGCCAGCAAGGAAAGGAGGTCATCGGTGCTGAGATTGTCAAGACGCATTTCTTCCGGCATCGGATCAGAATCTGATTCTAAAGCCTACAGTTACTTCGATAATCCCGCCGAAGTCGAAGCCGGCTCGCGTATACAGCATTACGCCCCCGAACGTGACTCCCGCTTCGATCCATTGCCCTGAAAACCCGCTTGTATCGAACGTGGTAAGGCTGGTCAAGGTAACGGGATCTATCGTCGTTTCGATAGCGAGGTCCTGTTCGGCGAACATGAAAGTGCCGTCGAACATCGTTGTCGAGGTGACGGCTACTCCGCACAGCTCGAATGAGATGGCGAATCCTTGGCCGGAGAAGACGATGGGGATGATCGCTGGAGGAGTGGAGGCGGAGAAGCTTGTACGGCTTGTGAACCTTACCGGATACATCCTGAGGTCGAGAATGAAGTCCATGGCGCTGATGGAGAACGAGCTATCGATCGTTATGGCAGTCAGGAAAGCAAGCGCCGGTTCGTCAAAGCGATAGCCGAATTCGACGATTTCCTGAGAGAAGCCGGTCCAATCGAACCACGTGCTGCTGCTGGCGAGAAGCCCCATGTAGTCCATCTGGAGACGCACGAGTTCTTCAGCAAAGTAGAACCCGGAGATCACCGTCACTTTCTGCGTTGGCGTGGCGCCAAACAGTGTTTGCGTGTGAAAGAATAGCCCCAACAGGTCGTTCGAGAAGGGGGCCGTTACGCCACCGAGTAGATTGACCAGGTCGACGGCACCGAAGCCGGTCAGGGTAGTGATGGAAAATCCGCAGGCGACGCCGCTACTGAGGCTGATGACCGCGGCCATACTATAGTCCGCAACGGGAGGGGTTCCGATATCGGCTAGGATTAGATGTGTGCCGATCTCGATTCCTACGATCTGCACAGCTACGGACAGGTCGTTCCAGCTGAAGTATGGATCGAACAATATGTCATCACCGATGTCAACGATGCCGAGAACGATATCTGCCGAGAACCCTTGTGATTGAAACCCGCTCAGGTCGAATACCGTTGTCGAAGTGAATGTGAAATCACACACGCTCAATGACAACGTCAGACCGGACTCGATGTTGTAGGATAGCGGCGGGATTGGAGTGAACGTTACATCCAGTGCCACATCACCAGAGAACCCTGCGCAGTCCGCCAGGGCGACCTCCCCGGGAATGAGCAACGCCAGCATCAACGCGACTATTAACAGGGCGCACTTCCGTGGCATCATGACCTCCTTAGATTGCTCCTAGATCGTATTCGCAATCGGAAGCATACATGTGGAAACAGGAGAAGGGATGGTTGCGGGTTTGTCCGCCCTCGGAAGGACAGGTGTCGAGTCTAGCGCTTGTCATTGAAACTCCTTGACCGCGCTGCAGAGATTGTGCTACTGTGAGACATACTAAGGAGGTGCTAATTCATGAAGAAGTTGCTTGTTGGTGTAGTTGCACTGACCATGATACTGACCCTAGGGGCGGGCCTGGCGATAGCCAAGGATAAGTACATTGTGGCATCGGACATTCCGTGGGCACCGTTCGAGATGGTCACCGCGGACGGTCAGTTCTTTGGGTTCGACCTTGATGTGATGCGGGCGGTATCAATCGTTGCAGGGTTTGACATCGAGATTCAGAACATCGCGTTCGATGCGATCATCCAGACTGTCAAGAGCGGCAAGGCCGATATAGGTGCATCCGGGTTCACGATTACCGCCGAGCGAGAGAAGTCGATTGATTTCTCAGATCCGTACTATTTGTCCAACCAAGCAGTCGTAGTTCGCAAGGATTCGGGGCTTAATATTGTCAGCGCTCTTGCCGGCCAAGGGCCGACCAAGGCGGTCGGCGCCCAAAACGGCACTACCGGGTTCGATTGGGCCGATCAGAACGGGATCGGGATTCAAGTGAAGGGGTATGAATACTATCCTACCGCCATTCTTGACTTGGTGAACGGTCGTGTCGACGCGGTTGTCCAGGACGAACCGGCCTCGCAGGCCTCTCTCGCCGCCTATCCCGATGAATTGACGATCGCCGGCATCATCAATACCTACGAGTACTTCGGATTCCTAGTCGCTGAGGGCGACCCAGAGGGCCTGCTCCCGCGGATCAACGCCGCGATGAAAACGCTGGGCCTGTCAGTCGTCACCGAGGCGGGAGGCGCAAAGAGGCTCGTCGTTACTCCCGGAAGCGTCTGGGACAATCTGTTGAAGGGGTACTTCGGCCCGACCAACGAGCAGATCGAGGCCGCATGGCTCGCGTCCAAGGATCTCCTGCTTGTGGACAAGGACGTGACTGCGTTTGCGGCGAAGTTTGCCGAAGAAGCCAGCAAGTAAGGATTAGAAAACCGATGTACAGGGGCTTCCTTTACACTGGTGTATCGGAGCCCCTGTCCTTTCGTGAAAGGAGGTAGCGATCGAAGGGATCATCGTAATCGGGAAGAGCCTGCCCATGCTCCTGGGCGGAGTCTTAATCAACCTGGAGCTGCTATTCGCCCTTCTGATTGTCGGCTTGATGGTGGGGACGCTCGTCGCTTTGTTGCAGGTGTACGGCGGCCGGTTCTTCGGAACGCTTGCATCTGCGTACGCGTGGATCTTCCGCAGCATTCCGGCGATTGTACTGCTGTTTCTGTTCTACTTTGGTCCGTCGGAGTTCGGCGCGAACATTCCCCCGTTTGTTGCCGCCACTCTCGCCCTTGGACTCCGTTCCTCGGCATATCAGTCACAGATCTTTCGGGGAGCGCTGCAGGCGATACCTCATGGCCAGATTCTCGCTGCCCGATCGATGGGAATGAGCCGCATCAACGCCATCTATCTCATCGTCATTCCGCAGGCATTGCGGATATCGATTGCCGGCTGGTCGAATGAGTTCTCTTCGGTGGTCAAGGACACGACCCTTGCCTATGTCGTGGGACTTACAGAGGTCCTCCGCCGCGTGCGCATCATCACCGATCGTCACTACGATTTGGCGATGCTCGCTTACTTGACGGTCGCCCTCATATTCCTCGTCCTTACCTACGCCGGGAACCATGCTCTGGGGTGGCTGGAAAAGCGCCTGCGGATCCCGGGGCTGCAGATGGTGGGAGGAGGGACGCGCGAGATATGAGTCTGCTTATCGTCGAAAACATCCACAAAAAGTATGGAACCGAAGAGGTGCTCAAAGGGGTATCGTTCTCACTGGAAAGAGGCGATACGAAAGTTGTAATCGGCCCTTCGGGGACAGGCAAGAGCACGCTGTTGCGCTGCATCAATCACCTCAGCTCGCCTGATGCCGGTCGCGTCTGGCTCGATGAAGTGGAAGTGACGGCGGCAAAGGCGAAGATCAATGAGCTTCGCGCGCAGATGGGATTTGTATTTCAGAGCTTCAACCTCTTCTCGCACCTCACGGCACTATCCAACGTCCGCATCGGACCGGTAAAGGTTAAGCGGATGAAGAAGGAAGCCGCGACCAAGCTGGCGATGGAGGAACTGGATCGCGTCGGGCTTGCCGAAAAGGCCGACTGCTATCCGGCCCAGCTGTCCGGCGGGCAGCAGCAGCGCGTCTCGATCGCGCGAGCATTGGCGATGTCGCCGAAGCTGATCCTGTTCGACGAACCGACATCCGCGCTCGATCCGGAATTGATCGGCGAGGTTCTCACCGTAATGATTGACCTCGCTAAGAGCGGGATGACGATGCTTGTGGTTACGCATGAGATGGGATTCGCGCGTTCTGTCGCCGACGAGATCATCTTTATGGAGCACGGCGTGATCGTTGAGCAAGGAACACCCGAGCAGCTGTTCTCCTCGCCGAAAAGTCCGCGTACTGGAGAGTTTCTCCACAAGATAAACGAGCTTTATGGGGAGACGGGCTGATGATCTTCGAATGGTCGTGGCTGCCGCAGCTGGCGCACGGGCTGATTCTCACTATCGAGATCACGGTTACGTGCATCGCCATCGGTGTGGTGCTTGGGATTCTGCTTGCGCTCGGGCGTGTGTACGGGGGAAAGTGGATCTCCATCCCCTGCAGCATCTACATTCAGATCTTCCGCGGCACGCCGCTGCTCGTGCAGTTGCTCATGATCTACTACGGGCTGCCCAGCTGGGGAATCATGCTATCGGCGTTTACCAGCGGCGTGCTTGCGCTCGGCCTGAACACGGCCGCTTACCAAGCGGAATACCTGCGCGGGGCAATTCAGGCCGTGAAGACCGGGCAGCTATTCGCCGCCCGTTCAATGGGGATGAGTATGGTGCAGGCCGCGCGTTACGTGGTATTACCGCAGGCATTTCGGATCGTGATCCCTTCCTGGTCGAACGAGCTGATTCTCATGCTCAAGTACTCATCGATTGTCTTCTCGGTGACCCTGCTCGATCTGATGGGCGTGGCGAAGCGGATCGCCTCGCACAATTTCCTCTACTTCGAGGTGTACATAGTCGTTGCTCTCTTCTACTTGGCGCTGGTGTTCATGGTTACCCAGTTGCTGCGGATGCTGGAGAAGAAGGTGCACATCCCCGGATTGGGAGAACATCTGGAAGGGTGATGAGATAGCAAGCGCGCTTCCTCTTACAGTTCAGCCTTTGTCGATCTCCATCTTTGACATCACGAGTCCGGTCAACAGCTTGGGATAGAAATCGGTCGATTTCTGTGGCATCTTCTCGCCATGATCGGCCACTTGCCGCACTTCGGCGGGAGAAGTTGGGTTGAGCAGGAAGAAGATCTGCTCCGAACCGTCGTCCACTTTAGCCACCGCGTCCTGCGGGTCGTGCGAGTAGGTTATGTTTCGCTGTTCTTCCAGCGCGGCGGCGTCGATTCCGAGTAGCCGATCGAGGATCGCCGTATGGAGAATGGAGACATCGAGATGTTTCCAGTCGCTCGACCAATCCCCGCTGATCAGTCGGTCCATCAGCCGTTCATCGCGAAGAGTAAGCGAGGCGAATACACCGGCGGTGTAGCAGCCGAATGTGTGGCGCTCCATCCCGCTTGTCACTGCTTGTTCCATTTCCGCAAGCGTTTCGTGACGCATCACCTCAAAGTCTTCCACGGCGAGCGTAAGGAAATGATCGGGATCGTAGTCGATCAGGGCGTGAACAAGGCGATGGATTGGGCGGATCGTCATTCCTGGCTCGTCGATATTGAACAACGTCATCATCCGTACATCGAACGATTCCGGTGCCGCCGTGCGCCAGCCATTATTCTGACACTCGTGCATGAAGTTGACCGCGGTCTCGTACCGGTGATGCCCGTCGGCGATGTACAGATCCCGATCGGATAACGCTTCTTGGACGGTGGAGATCACGTTCGTGTCGGTGACTTGCCATACGCGGTGGGTGTTTCCGAAGTCGTCGCGTGCTTCGATGACGGGAGAGAGGCCGCTAATTGCCTCGGCAAGCGTCCGGTCGGCGCGTCGTTCCGGGTCGGAGTAGAGCATGAAGATGTGTCCGAAGTTCGCCTCTGTCGCGCGCATCAGACGCAATCGGTCCTGTTTCGGGCCGGAAAGCGTCTTTTCGTGAGCGTGAACCTTTTCCGGCTCCAGCTTTCCGAGCGCGATCACGCCTTTGCGCGTTAGTTTCTGTTCGCCAAACGTGTATTCCTGGTGGTAGACGTACAGGGAAGGGACAGAATCGCGAACGAGTATCTTGTGTGAGATCCAGTCAGAGAAAGAAGCGGCAGCGCGAGTGTAGACGTTCTCGCCGTTGTCCGTTGGCTCTTTCTTGCCTTTGATTATGCGAACGACGTTATGGGGACTTCGCGCATAATAGGTCGACTGTTCCATCTCGCCGATGCGATCGTACGGTTGTGTGACGAGAGCATCCGCGCTGCCGGCGGAGGTGAGGTTGTAGCGTATGCCGCAAAACGGAATGATATGAGCCATGTTCCTCCTACAGGGATCGGGCGAATTCGATGACCGTCGCTGCCGCCTCTGCGCCGACACGCGCCTGTGCTTCCACCGTGGATGCGCCGATGTGCGGGGTGAACGAAACGTTCTCCTGTGCGAATAGCGGCCGCTCGGATGATGGTGGCTCGTTGTCGAACACGTCGAGAGCGGCGCCCGCCACCTTCCCCGATGCCAGCGCTGCGGCGAGGGCGTCTTCATCGATCACGCCGCCGCGGGCACAGTTGACGATCCGCACGCCGTTCTTCATCAGCGCGATTTCGTCGGCGCCGATTGTGGCTCCAACAGCGGGATCGAACGGGATGTGAAGAGAGATGAAATCGCTTGAAGAAAGGATTTCCTCAAACGGAACCATCTGTACAGTCTTGGGGAGCGGGCTTTTTGAGACAAACTTGTCGAACGCGATGACGCGCATGCCGAGGGCTGCAGCCTTGTCGGCCAGCGACTGACCGATGCGACCGATCCCCACGATCCCGAGCGTCTTTCCCGCTATCTCCACCCCTTTCATTGCCTTCTTTTCCCACCTTCCCGACTTCACAGAGACCGTTCCCCGAGAGATGTACCGGGCAAGAGAGATGAGATGCCCAAGGGCCAACTCGGCAACCGAGTTCGAACTCGCCGTCGGCGTGTTGCGAACGGCGATCCCTTTGCTTTTTGCGTAGTCAACGTCCACATTGTCCAGTCCCACGCCCGCCCGCACGACGAGCTTGAGGCGGCTCGCTGCGTCGATGATCTCGGCACGCACCTTAGTCGCGCTGCGGATGACGATTGCATCGTAGATGCCGATCTCCTGTTTCAGCTGTTCCGGCGTGAGTTCAGTCTTCACATCCACCGCGAGCCCGGCCTCACGCATTGCGCTAACGGCGCTATCCGCGAGCGGATCGGACGCCAATACCTTGAATGTCATCTCTCCCTCCTAGATGCCGAGAACGGTTTCGATCGCCCGCAGCAGGCCTTCGATCTCGTCGACCTGTGTGTCTCCCATGTGTGCGATGCGGAATGTCTCATTCTTTAGTGCGCCGTAACCGTTGGAGATGCGCAGGTTGTATTCGTCGGCGAGCGTTTTGATCAGCTTTGGCACATCGGCGCCGTGTGTGTTCTTGACGCAGGTCAGCGTCTTCGACCAGTAACCGTCTTCCGGGTAGATGTCGAAGTGCTTCTTCGCCCACGACTGGACGATGCCGGCCATCCTATTGTGGCGGGCGAAACGGGTCTCAAAGCCCTCTGAAAGCATCTCGTTCAGTTGGGCGTTTAGCGCGAACATGTGCGGGATCGCGGGAGTCGAAGGGGTTTGGTTCTTCTTGTGGTACTTGTTTATCTGTATCAGGTTGAAATAGTAGCTTCGCGGCGGCACGTTCTCGGCTCTTGCCAGTGCCCGCTCGCTGACTGCGGCGACGGCGAGACCGGCGGGGAGAGCGAACGCCTTCTGCACGCCGGCGAGGACGAAGTCGAGCTTCCACGCGTCTGTGTCGATCTTCACACCCGCCATGCCGCTCACTGCATCTACGAGCAGGAAAACATCGGGATATGAGTTCACGACCTCGGCGATCTCGCGAATCGGGTTCATCATCCCGGTAGATGTTTCGTTCAGCACGAGCGTGACCGCGTCGTATTTTCCGGTCTTCAGTTGTTCGTCTACCATCTCCGGCTTGATCGCGACGTTCCACTCCGTAGCAAAAGCGTCGCACGGGACACCATTCCCAACTGTGATCTCGTGCCAGCGCTCGGAGAACGCGCCGTTAACCAAATTCAAGCAGCGCTTCGCCACCAGGTTGGTCACTGCGGACTCCATCGCCCCGGTGGAAGAAGATGTATAGATGAAGACGGGATTCTTCGTGTACAGAAGTTGCTGCAGCTTCGGCTGAATCTCGGCGTACAGCTCGCCGAACTCGGGCGAGCGATGGTGAATTTGCGGGGTGGAAAGCTCTTTCAGAATATCGGACCGGACTTCGGTCGGCCCCGGTGTAAACAGTCGCTTGTGCATGGGCACCTCCAGATATCGGTAAGGCTGACAGACGGACTTTACTAACATCAACCCCGGTTTTCAATAGTGAAACAGGCACTTCCGAGGCCGTCACGCGCACATGATAGGCTCGAAGCTGCCGGCGGCGAGTTGGTCGATCCGGTTGGCTTGGCTACAATATCTGACAAGAAGGAAAGGAGGGAATATGGGTGCAGGCTATATCATCCTATTCGTGGCGGTGGTCATTCTCGGCTGGGCCGTGTTGAGTTACAACCGTTTGGTGCGGCTTCAGGTAAGGAGTGAGGAATCGTGGCGAGATATCGACACGCAGCTCAAGCGCCGCTGGGACTTGATTCCGAACTTGGTGGAGACGGTAAAAGGGTATGCGGCGCACGAAAAAGGTGTGTTTGAGAAGGTTACGCAGGCGCGGGCGAGTGCGATCAATGCCTCCTCTCCTCAGGAACAGGCGCGTGCGGAGGAAGGTCTGAAAGGGGCGCTCAAATCGCTGTTCGCGGTGGTGGAAAACTATCCAGAGCTGAAGGCGAACGAGAACTTCATGCAATTGCAGCAGACGATGGAGCAGATCGAGGACGCGGTGCAACGATCGCGCACGTACTACAACGCCGTGGTGCGAGATCTCAACACGCGCATCCGAATCTTCCCGCAGAGCATTATCGCCAACATGTTTCACTTCAAGGAGCGCGAGTTCTACATGCTCCCAGGCGAGGAACAGCGCGAGGCGCCCCGGGTGCGTTTCTGATGCGAAAAGCAGTTGTCTTTCTCATACTGCTTGCCGGAATATCGGTCCTCGGATCGGCGAGCCTGCGCATTAACGACTTCGCGAGCCAGATTGCACTCGACACGGAGGGGACGTTGCATGTCACCGAGACCCTCACGGTACTGTTCGACACTGCGTATCACGGGATCGAGCGGGAGATCCCCGTTTCATATCGCCGACCGACAGGGGAGAAGCTGAGCGTCTCATTCCGGCTCAAGTCTGTCGAGGCGGACAACGCCCCCGCACAGTACACGACCAGGCATAGCGGTGGAAATGTGATCATTCGTATCGGTGACCCCGATCGCTATATCACCGGGACGCACACCTATGTGATTTCCTATTCGGTGGGACGCGCCATCCTCTTCCATGACGAATACATCCAGCTTTACTGGAATGTAACCGGGAACGATTGGCGAATCCCGATCGAACATGCGAGCGCCGTCGTCACCCTGCCTGACACCGTTCCCGCCGCCGACGCGAGCAGCATTTCTTACGTCGGCTACTACGGGAGCTCGGCGCGCGGTGGACAAGGGGTGGTCGATGACAGCGGTCGCCTGATCTTTGAGACGGGTTATCTCTCTCCAGGAGAGGGGTTGACGATCGATGTGTCCATGCCGCGGGATCAGGCTGGTATCGCCGCGCCGACCACCTGGCAGAAGATCGGCTGGTTCCTTTCGGCGAACAAGTACGCTGCTTTGCCGATCCTCGCCCTCATCGGGATGTTCCTGCTGTGGTTCTACAAGGGGAAAGATCCGGCGAAGGGAACGATCGCACCGCGATTCGAACCGCCACGCGGAATGCACGCCGGAGAAGTGGGGGTGCTGATCGACGATCGCGCCGATCTGCGAGACATCACGGCGATGGTGATCGGCTTGGCGGTCAAGGGCTATCTCACTATCAGCGAGGTCAGCGACGAAGATGTCGGACTTGCCGACAAAGTGAAGCGTGTGTTCGGACGGTCCGGGCCGACGGATTACGAATTCGTCAAGCAGAAGGACACCGACACTGGACTCACAAAGGTGGAGGCGAGGCTGTTCGGGGCGATCTTTGACTCCGGCAACCCCGACAGTCGCACGCTCTCTTCGTTAGAGAACAAGTTCTATAAGGTGCTGCCGCAGCTAAAATCGGACCTGTACGCCGGCTTGGTGAAGAAGGGTCTATATGCGAGCAACCCTGAGCGGGTGCGCCGGTCGTATTCGACGATGGGCATGCTCGTTGTGTTCCTGGGCGTGGCGGTCGGGATCTGGGCCTCTTCGCTCTATCTTGGCGTAGCGGTTGCGGCCTGTGGCGTGATCATTCTCGCGTTCACTCCAATCATGCCGAGGCGGACGAACAAGGGCACGGAAGCGCTGCGGGACGTACTTGGCCTATCGGAGTACATCCGTCGGGCGGAGGTGGAGCAGATGGAGTTCCACGACGCACCGGAGAAGAACCCGCAATTGTTCGAGAAGCTTCTGCCGTATGCCATGGCCCTCAATCTCACCTCCATCTGGAGCAAGCAGTTCGAAGGACTGTTGAAGGAGCCGCCGAACTGGTACATGGGGGCGAGCCCCGGGTTCAATCCTGCGTTGTTCTATATCGGGATGGCGAATCTGTCATCAGGCATGGAGAGAACATTCGTTTCCGCGCCACGTGCCAGTTCGAGTGGGCGCTCCGCGTGGGGTGGCGGGGGATCGTTCGGTGGCGGATTCTCCGGTGGTGGCTTTGGCGGCGGCGGCGGCGGCGGCTGGTAGAGGTACTTTAGCCGCTAGCGAAGGGTTGATGAAGTCTGTGCAACGTCAATCCGGCTTGGACGAGTGTTGACTGCTCATCCAAGCCGGATCATTCTTTGCCGTCTTCTGTCAGGTGCGACAGGAGATCGCGGGCCGCTTCGGCATCCTCGGGACGGACCTGAAACTCCACGAACCCGGCTGAAGCATTGAACAGCTGGATGCCGAGGCTTCGGGAAGCGCCGCCCTTCTCGAAATAGGGAATCTCGGCCGCTTCGAGTATGGAAGCGGCGACAGCGATTGTCCCCACATCGCCAGTTGTCAGCACGGTAACCAGACGGTCGCTCTCTCTTTTCATTAGTCTCCTTAGATGTCCCGCAGTATATCACAATCGGTCACATCGCGGAAATGTGAGCCTATTGTCAAGCCTGATACATGAGAGTAGCATGTAGGATAAAGAGATGACTATAGTGAAACCACTCATATTTGCCGTTTTCTCGCGCTATCGGCGATACAGGCTCTTGCGTTGATGCCTTCGTACAACCTCATTCCGTGGTAGTACACCGATGAGTAAGATTGGGGGACCTCTACGCGTGGTTCATCAAGGACCTGCGGAAAATGATTGCGCACTACGTGCTGCGATCGACAGAAGATGGCAAGCGATGAATAGACCTGCAAGATCGTCTTCGACGGAAGTGGCCGCACTATTGACAAGTTCTGAAAGGGTTCCTAGGATAGATCCATGAAAACTCGCATTCTGTTTCTGGTGATACTGCTAGCGGTCTCATATTTCGGGTTGTCACAGACAGCTGGATCGGTGTGGGTTCTCAACGTCAACGGCGACATCGGCCGAGGTACCGTCTCTTACTTGCGTCAGGGGCTGTCTTCCGCAGCGGAGTCAGGAGCGGATGCAGTGGTGATCGAACTCTCCACTCCGGGTGGATATCTCGATTCGGCGATCGCGGCGCGTGACGCTATCCTTGACGCGAAAATCCCGACTATCGCCTACGTCAACCGGGAAGCGTATTCCGCTGGAGCGCTGCTTGCGATTGCTTGCGAAAAGATATACTTCGCCTCGGCCGGAGTGATAGGAGCGGCGACGCCGGTCTATTTCGAATCTGGAAAGATGGAAGAAGCGCCGGAGAAGATCGTATCGGCGACGCGCGAACTGTTTGCTGCCACTGCCGAATCGCGGGGAAGGCCGACCGATGTTGCTGAAGCGATGGTCGATCGGGACATCGAGATCCCGGGATTGAGCGAAAAGGGCAAGCTCCTCACCTTGACATATACAGAGGCTGAACAGTGGGGATACTCCGATGGCGAAGTCGCCGGCATCGACGACTTGCTTAGCCTGGAGGGGCTTACCGGGGCGGCGGTGGTGGTTCACCAGCGTCGCGTGATCGATGATGTGGTCGAAGTCCTGACGACGCCGTGGGTGGCAGGAATACTAATCGCGACGGGCGTGCTGGGTCTTTTCGTAGAGATGATCGTGCCCGGCTTCGGCATACCGGGGATGAGCGGCCTCGTTCTGTTGGGTGTCTTTTTCTGGTCGCACTTCCTTGTCGGCCTTGCCGGATGGGGCTCGATCATGTTCCTTCTTGCCGGTATCGTGTTCATCTTCCTTGAGGTATTCGTATTCACCGGTACTACGTTGGGTTTATCCGGCCTCGCCGGTCTCGTTCTCGTCGGTATCGGCTTCTACACGTCCATGGTGGGCCCATTGGCGCAGCCGGCTGAAGCGATACATGCCATTGTTGCCGTCTCTGTCGGTCTTGTGCTTGCACTGGTGATAGCGATTCTCATCGTCACGCGGCTCCCAAAGACGCGCCTTCGGTTCGGCGGTGTCATACTCTCACAGACGATCACCGGACGTGCGTTCGACAAGAAGGCGGAGTCGCGTGAGGGAGAATGGGTGGGGAGAAAGGGCGTGGCGGTTACGGATCTCCATCCGGTAGGAGTGGGCGAATTCGGCGATGAGCGGACGGACATAGTGTGTGAGGAGGGCTTCCTCCCACAAGGGACGCCGATTGTGGTGACAAAGGATGAAGGCTACCGCAAGGTAGTCAAGAAGAGTGAGAAGGAGGGCAAAGCATGATTCTCTACATTGTGGTGGCGGTACTGGCGCTGCTTGTGATATGGGTATTCTTCTACTTTGTGCCGGTGGGATTATGGATTTCGGCGCTTGCCGCCGGGGTGCCGGTCGGTCCAATGACGCTCATCGGGATGCGACTGCGCAAGGTCAACCCTGCTCGAGTAATCGGCCCGATGATCACCGCCTGGAAGGCGGGACTGAGGCCGAACATCACCGAATTGGAAGCGCACGTGCTCGCCGGTGGTGACGTACAGCGAGTGGTGCGCGCCCTTATCTCGGCCGACAAGGCGAACATCTCCCTCGACTTTCAGAGAGCGGCGGCGATTGACCTTGCCGGACGGGATGTGCTCGGAGCTGTGGCCATGTCGGTCAATCCCCGCGTCATCGAAACCCCGAAGATTGGAGCGGTCGCCAAGGATGGAATTCAGCTGTTTGCGTTGGCGCGGGTGACGGTGCGTGCCAACATCGAGCGCCTGGTCGGCGGTGCGACGGAGGAAACGATCATTGCTCGCGTGGGCGAGGGGATCGTGTCTGCAATCGGTTCCGCCGCCTCCCACAAAGACGTGCTAGAGAACCCCGATTCCATTTCCCGCCTTGTGCTGGGAAAGGGATTGGACTCAGGCACGGCGTTCGAGATCCTGTCGATCGACATCGCGGATGTCGATGTGGGGAAGAACATTGGGGCACAGCTTCAGACCGATCAGGCTGAGGCCGACCTCAAAGTCGCTCGCGCCAAGGCTGAGGAACGGCGGGCGATGGCGATTGCGCGCGAACAAGAGATGAGTGCTCTTGTTCGGGAACGACGGGCGGCGGTAGTAGAGGCGGAGGCGGAGATTCCGCGCGCCATGGCCGACGCTTTTCGTAGCGGCCACCTGGGAATAATGGATTACTATCGGATGAAGAACATACAGGCCGACACGCAAATGAGAGAAGGCTTGGCAAAGACGGATGGGCCATCCGTGGAGAAGGGCAAGGAGGATCAAAGATGACGTCCTCAGAAGGAGTGGCGGACGTTATCCGCACGCTACTCCGCGATGACGTGCGTGTGGGCATCGTGCTCTCCGAGATCCTCGGTCCTCCGCTGGGGCTGCGAGGGCTGCCATCACCCACGGAATAGGGTTGGAAAGCGGTCGTGCCGAAGAGCGGCTGAAGCCGGGGGCAGCATCTGGTTTTCGATGCCGAATCTATTAGACGTCGGGATAGAGTCGCTTGGAGAAGTAGATTATGTCGTCGTGCCGGACGTAGTCTAGGTGGTCGAACAACACCATCGACGACTCGTTCCAGTCCTCGATCATGCATGTGAAGATACCTATCCCGAGTGCGGCGAATCGCTCCTCGGCCGCGTTCACCAAAGCGGTGGCGATCCCTTCTCGGCGATGGGAAGGGAGGACGGCGAGCCGATTGATCCACCCCTTGCGGCCGTCATGGGTTCCAAGCACGACACCCACAAGCTCTCCGTCTTCCTCGGCTGCGAGGAAGACGGAACACGGGCCATTGATCTCTTGGGCGATTCTCTCTTCACGATCGCGGCCGGCCGGTTTGAAGGGGAGGCCGGCAGCCTCCCACAAGGTGCACAACGCTTGGTAGTCCTCGACCTTCAGTTCTCGTATTGTGATCATCGATCAGCCCGCAGTAACAGATATCCCTTCCAGCCTCAGGTAGGGAAGAGTGAAATTGAATACACGTTCCTGTTCGCGCGATACGCCCGACAGTTTTTTTAGTGCCTCAAACGCGTTTCCGGCGACAAGTGTTCCCTTGACCGGCCGCGTAACGCGCCCATTCTCAATCAGGTACGCCCCCTTGGCGACGCCGGAAAAATCGCCCGATATCGGGTCGGCGCGACCGGAAAAACGTGTGACGAGAACGCCCTTCTTCATCTCGGAGATCAACGCGTCCTTCGTTGTGCTGCCGGGCACGATCTCGAAGTTGGTTGGTCCGATTCTCGGAAGGGACCGGGCTGGTCCGGCTGCATGAGCAGTGTTCTTCGTCTTCATCGCGGCGGCGGTGTAGGTGTTATGCATGAATGACATGAGCCGTCCGTCCTTGATCAGCTCCAGCCTCGCGTGCCCGACGCCTTCGCGATCGAACGATGACGTGGCAATCCCGTCTTTCGCCCTGCCGTCGTCCACCACGGTGATAAGGGGAGAAGCGACCGCAGTGTCAACGCTTTCCTTCCAGCGGCTCATTCCACGAAGGATGTTCTTGGCGTCCGTCTGGAACAGGATCAACCCCGCAAGGATTCCTTGCACGGCGTTCGGCGACAGAATGATCGGGCCGTTGAAACTGTCTCCCGGCTCTGCACCCAGTGAACCAAGCGCATTCTCACAAGCGCGGCGGACAATCGGTTCCACATCTATCGTCGACAGGTTACGAGTAGCGTCAAACTGGTAATCCATGTTCGATACGCGCTCACCGTCGCGGGCAGTGGCAAGTGCGAAATAGAAGAACAGGCTCTCTTGCTCGGAACGGAGTATGCCGTTGCTGTTCGCCAGTGCGCGGGTGCCGATGTGGACGGAAAACTCGCCGTTTCCGACGATCAGACGACTGTCGATCGAGCGCGCGATGTCGAGTATCTTTACGGCCTGCTCGATCGCGTCCTTGGTGGTAAACGTCTCGGAGTGTGGGTCGTATATGCCGTCAACATACTCGATATCCTCGACTTCGGGAAGGAGGTTCCTCTCATCTGCGGGGGATGCGTTCGCCAGTACGACTGCGTCTGCACAGGTCTCATCAAGTGTCTGCGGGTCGTTCGTGGAGGCGAATCCAATGCGCTTCCCCTTGAATGCCCGTATCCCGATCATGGTTTCCTTGTGGCTGCGGGAGATTTGTAGGTCGTTCTTCTCGATCGTAACGGTAATTGTCCGCGCCGATTCTCCGTATGCCTCTGCCGCGTCGGCACCGTGTTTGTTCGTCTGATCGAGCGCCTGTCGGCATAGCCCGATAAGTTTCTGATTGGTCATTCCTGCCGCCCTCCAATCGTCACTACGCAGCGCAGATGCGGTCCACCCGCATCCACCTTCGCCAGTTGACTCTTTCCGCAGTTCCCGGCGCCGAGGTCCCAGCTAAAGTCACTTCCTACTGCGTCAACCGACTTCATGACATCGAATGCGTTTCCGGAGATCGTTACGCCGCGCACGAGCTTTCCCAGTTTTCCATCTTCGATCAGGTGCGCTTCTCGAACCCCGAACATGAACTCGGCGTTCGAATCTGCCTGACCGCCGCCGCCGAGACCCTCCAGGTAGTAGCCGTGCTTGACTCCCGCGATCATCTCTTCCTTGGAAGACCCGCCGATTTCGATGTAGGTGTTCCGCATCCGGATTATAGGAACATCGGAGTATTCGAATGCGCGCGCGTTTCCGGTCGCTTCGACTCCAAAGTGAGCCGCACTCTCGCGGTTGTGCAGATATGAACGGAGAACACCGTGTTCTATGATCACGGTGTTGCCCGTCTTCACTCCTTCATCGTCGACGAGTAGCTCACCGGCGGCGTGCGGCAGATGGGTCGATGGTCCACTGTCGCACATCGTGACCAGTTCCGATGCTACCCGCGTTCCGATCTTGCCGTTCGTGATTGCGCCCGACAAGACGATGTCCGCCTCCACAGTGTGGCCGATAGCTTCATGACTGAGCACACCCACCAGACCTGGATCGAGGACGACGGTCGCCCTCTCTCCATGCGCATATTCAGCTCCCAGCTGATTCACGGCGAGAGCAACCGCCTTGTCTGCCATCTCCTCTGGGGATCTCTTGGCGAACAGATCAGCGAACCCGCCGCTGACTCCGGCCGAATCCATACCCATTGTCTGATCGGATCCTTCTTGTGCCACTGCAAGAACCCGGAACTCAGGCTTGGCGTCGAATACGTGTGCGGCCGCGCCGTCGGAAGTGACGATGATCTTCTCGTCCTGAATCTCTGCATAGGCGACGGTTGACGACACGATCTTCTTTGACGTGCCGCGAACTTGGCTGTCGACGCGCATGACGAGCGCCAACTTCTCCTCCAGTGAGTGGTTGTCTAGTGGATCTGATGTCTCTACAGAGAACTTGCCTGTTACCGGAGCGACTGCGGCGAGGCCTTTGATCTTGTCTCGCTTTGCCACGGCAGATGCGCGAGCGGCGTCCTCCGCCTCGCGCACGGCCTGTTCAATCCCTTGTTTGGAAAGATCGGTGGTGCTGGAAAATCCCAATACACCAGCGATGAGGACACGTACGCCAACACCGACTAGGCGAACGGAAGACGATTCTTCCAACCGACCGCTGCTAACGGCTATTCGCTTGGTGCGACGCGCGTGATACCGAAGCTCCACCCACGCATCCGAGCGGTGAGCGATCGCCTGCAATATGTGCAACATCGTTCCTCCTTATTTGAAAGCGCAAGGCAGTCTTGAGAGTCTAGCCCCGACAACAGCGATCGCCAACCGGCAAAGAAACCAGAAGTTCCGGTAGATTGTCAAAACTATCCAGCCTTGCGTCCGCATCCGCGAGTTCGCCGGGACGGGCATAGCCGTACGAAACTCCGATTGCCGCGCACCCATTCTCTTGTGCCGCCATGAGATCATGATACCGATCGCCAATTACGATTGCCTGAGATGCTCCCGCTGCCTCCAGCAGAGAGCGTACCATTCCTGGCTTGCCCTCGTCTTCGCTTCCGCGGAATCGGAGGAAATCGAAGAGTGATTCGATCCTGAAGGTACCAAGCACTGCGCGTGCATACGTCTCACCGCCGTTTGTGCAGAGGGAGATCCCATACCGGCGTTTCCGTAGCTCGGTTAGCGTATCTGCCACGGCCGGGTACAACTTTCCATTCGTCTTTACATACTGGAGCTCACGCCGGGCGATGTACTCGTGTAGACGCTGCGGTGTCAAGGAAGGTCCGCGCGAATCGGCGAGGCGAACTGCGAGCCATTGCAGCAAGCGATCGAACGGTTCTCCGATGAACGGCAGCAACTCCTGTGAAGGCGGCGCAGCGAGCTGGTGATATTGGAAGATCTCCGTGATCGCAGGCAGGAATGACGTTTCAGTCTTGTACAAAGTGCCATCAAGATCGAAGATGAGTAGCGGCGATTCTGTGGTTGGCGTCTGTTTGGCATAGCTCATGACGAGACCTTATCAACTAACGATGGCACCAGCAATGAGAGGACATGTTACCCTTACGGAATGGTCGAACGCCCTCTTGTTGTTTGCGCGAAAGGGATATCCTGCTTGTCAGGAGGAAACGTGCATAAGAAGCTTCTGTGCTTTGTATTCGTCGTTTCGATGCTTGCGGGAGTTATTTCGGCGCAAGCGGCGCTGCCGATTGCGTTTGGCTTCGATGTTGGGGTTCCCGCGGTCCTCCCGATTGACTGGAACGCGTCTTTCTCTTATCTCAGCGCGGAGATGCTGTTCGATCCAAACCTGACGTTCTTGTTTACGGCGCTGACATATCCGGCGACGTTTCCCGACCTGTTCGAGGCGAGCGTGGATCTAGTCATCAAGGGATGGCTGGGGCCGATTGCGCTCTATTCGGGCGGCGGACTTGCTCTGCAATGGCGCGTGATAGGCGGTACGTGGGGGGTGACTCCATTTGTGCACATCACGGCCGGAGCGCAGCTTTGGCTGCTTGATTCGGTGGCGATTGTCGCCAGCGTGCGATCGCTAGATACGCTTCCGCCGGCGTGGACCTTCACTCCACAGGTTTCGCTCGGGGCGAGGGTTTCATTCGTGCCGCCACGACCGCCGGTGCTCGGAGCGGAGAATCTGTTCTACATCTGGCTTGTCATCGGGCTCGGGGTAGTTGCTCTTCTCACCTACTATCCACATAGCTGAGTGCTTAGGATTGTCACTTCCCAAATCCGTTGAAACCAGCTCCATTTGATGCTTCACATCGCCTCCGATTTGTGCTATACTGACTGTCAGAGACTGAGGGATTGGGAAAACATGAAGCGGCGGATGCCGCGACAGCAGACAAGTAGCGAAATATCACTGTGAAGCTGATCGGAGGACCCCTCAGGGTCGTCCGATTATGTTTGGTCAGTCTCCTGAAGTTCCACTGACAGGCGAACGGTTTAGGAGGAAGGGATGAAAGAACCAAAGGCGACGATCAACCTCAAAGAGAATCTGAGCACGAAGCCTGATAACAAGAGGGACATCCGTGAGCGTTCTTCGCGTGCGGACAACCCTATTCGTACGTATTTCGGCGAGATTAACCGTGTTCCGCTCCTCACGCGCGAGGAGGAGGTAACGATCTCCAAGCGGATCGAAGCGGGCGAGAAGCGGGCAAAAGAGGAGCTTGCAGAAGCAAACCTGAGACTTGTCGTGTCGATCGCTAAGAAATACCGCGGATGCGGCCTGCCGTTCCTTGATCTTATCCAGGAAGGGAACCTGGGGCTGATGAAGGCGATCGAGAAGTTTGACTACACCAAGGGATACAAGTTCTCTACCTATGCGACGTGGTGGATTCGACAGGCTATCCTGCGGGCAATCACGAATCGGTCGCGCACGATCCGAGTACCCACTCATATCAACGAACTCATCCGTAAGATCTATCAGCTGGAACGTGATCATCTCAAGGAAACGGGCGATATGCCCACGTCGGAGAATCTTGCTCACGATCTTGAGACGACGGAAGAGAATATTATCAAGGCGAAGAAGACGGCTCAGAGCATGGCCTCGCTTGATATGCCGATCGGATATGACGATGACGGCTCTGTCCTGGGAGACTTCATCGAGGATAGCTCGGCCGATTCACCGGAACGCGAAACGTTCGAGCATCTTCTTGTGCAAGAGCTTGAGCAGGCGCTCGACGAGCGACTCACCGAGCGCGAAAAGCGCATCCTTGAGCTGCGTTACGGCCTTAACGACTACCAACCGCGCACCCTTGACGAAGTGGGAGTAGAGTTTGGAATCAGCCGTGAACGCGTTCGTCAGATCCAGAAAGAAGCGCTGGCTAAGCTGCAGGACTCTGATCTGAAGCGACGGTTGGAATGGTTGAAGCTCCTTTCGGATGAGGCATAGCGCAGAGAACCGACGCGTCAATCACTGATGTCGGCGGAAGTGGACGGCTCCGATTCCTCGGAGTAGTGGCAGTCCTTGTTGCTGCAGACGAGCTTCCCCTTGTTCTCCACGAGTACACCGGATTCACACGCGGGGCAAGTCCTTACCGGCCTGCTGCTGACGGCGAACCGACAATCCGGGTACCGATCGCAGCTATAGAATGTACGCCGCCGCTTGGCGGAGTACTTCTCCACCAGCTTTCCTTCGCCGCAAGCCGGGCACGAAACGCCGGTGGAGACAGACGCGGTCTTGCCGCATTCGGGATTCGTGCAGCGGTAGTATCGTCCGTACCTTCCTGTCTTGAGTTCCATCGAGGCGCCGCACTCCGGGCATGGAATTTGCTGCGCACGCGCCTGTTTTTCCATCTCTTCCAGTCCCTCGCGCAGGAGTAATTCGCCATTCTCGAAACGGTAGGGAAACTGGGGTGGAAGACTCTTCGTGTTCTTGCATTCAGGATAGCGGGAACATCCAAGGAAGTGTGACCCCTTCCAATAGCGAAGTTCCATCGGCGCATCGCACTTGGCGCAGTGAACATCCGTTAGCATGCGGAACATGCGTTCGCCGCCGTCGATCGATGCCTCGACCGCCTGTATGCGCTCGGAAAACGGGCGGTAGAACTCGTCAAGAGTTGCCGTACGTGTGAGCGATCCCTCTTCGATCTGATCGAGGTCCTCTTCCATGTGCGCGGTGAACTCAGTCTCTACTGTCTGAGTGAAGTTCTGTTTCAGGAAGTCTATCACGATCTGTCCGAGCAGCGTCGGCTGCAAGCTCCCTCCATCCTTCACCGCGTAGCCCCTGTCCTGGATTACGGACACTATCGAGGCATATGTGCTCGGCCGTCCGATTCCCTCTTTCTCCAGCAGGTTGACCAGTCCTGCCTCGCTGTAGCGCCGCGGCGGTTCGGTGAATTTCTGTTTGCTGTCGATTTCTTCCAGCGACAGGCTCATCCCTTCACGAAGGTCGTCGGGAAATGGTTTGTCTTGTGCACGCTGTTCGGGAAATAGTCTGAGAAAGCCATCGAATTTGAGAGAGCTTCCACTCGCTTCAAGTGTGTATGGCGCCGCGGAAATGACGGCTTTTCGTTGGATATATACCGCCGCCGTCATCTGTGTTGCCAGGAAGCGGTTGTATATGAGCGCGTACAGTTTGAGCTGTTCGCTGGTGAGGTGACGAGCTATTTCCTCCGGCGTTCGCTTCAGATCGGTCGGGCGAATCGCCTCGTGCGCATCTTGGGAACGCTTCTTGTTCTTGAAGTGACGTTCCTTAGCTTCCAGGTACTTGTCTCCGTAGGTGTTTGCGATCAGTTCGCGAGCTGCGGCCACCGCCTCATCGGACATTCGCAGAGAGTCTGTACGCATGTACGTAATGAGCCCGACATCCCCTTCGGGCAGGGTTACGCCTTCGTACAGCTCCTGAGCAATCTTCATTGTCCGTTTAGGAGTGAAGTGAAGAGAGGATGACGCTGCTTGCTGCAGCGAGCTGGTGATGAACGGCGGCGACGGCTGACGACGGCGTTCCTTCTCCGAGACCGATGCGACGATAATCTCCGCTGCACTGCGCAGGTCGCCTACGACCGATTCCGCCTCACTTGAGCTGTGGATGACGAACTTCTTCCCGTTGCGCTTTGTCAGATTCGCCGTGAACAAATCCTTGTTTTTGAGTTTGGCCTCGAGTTCCCAGTACTCTTCGGGAACGAACCGCGCGATCTCCGCTTCTCGATCGCATAGGAAGCGCAAAGCAACTGATTGGACGCGGCCGGCGGACAGGCCTTCAAATCGATTGCCGGCGATCGCCCGTGACAGCAAAGGGCTTACCTGATAGCCCACCAGGCGATCCAGGATGCGGCGCGTACGCTGCGCCTCCACTCGGTCCATGTTGATCTGAGTGGGCGAGGCGAGCGCTTCGAGGATGACCGACTTCGTGATCTCATTGAATATTGGGCGCGAGAATGCGTCGTCACCTTTTCCCGCGCGCTTAAGGATCGTGTACAGGTCATAGGCGATCGCTTCTCCCTCGCGATCGTGGTCGGTGGCAAGGTATATCTTCTCGGCGTCCTTGGCGGCCTGTCTGAGTTCTTGGATACGCTTGCCGCGCTTGGTCTCGAATTTCGGAGCAAACCCCTTCTCTATGTCTACTCCCAGGTCGTTACGCGGCAGATCCCGCACGTGCCCCTGTGATGAGAGCACCTTGTATTCCTTCCCCAAGTACTGGCTGATAGTCCGTGCCTTGGTCGGTGATTCAACAATAATCAGATTTCGCAATTGCCAGGCTCCTTTCTGATCGCCCATTATACAGAACGACCTGCATAAGTCGAACGCGGCGCCCGGATGGCCATTAGGCGGGACGCGCACAACACAAGCGGGTAAAATACGCGAGATACAAAAGGAGAACGAGATGAGATACATCGTCTTTGAGGGGTTGCCGGCGGTGGGGAAGAGCGAGACGCTCTCTCTTCTTGCACGGTTTTATCCGCAGCGCGTCAAGGTACTGCCGGAGCTTGTCAAAGAGGTCGTATTGCATGAAGGAATCGACTTGTTCACCGAACGTGACCGGCTGACAGCGGCGATCATCGCTGCGCTCCCGAGGCGGAGAAAGGAGATTGAGCAGGCACTGGCGGATGGGAAACTCTGCCTGGAGGAGTCGCATCTTGGCGTTCATCTTGCCTACGCAAAGGCATTGAACGACGATGGATTCATCGCAAGCTATCCTCAAATCGCCAATGCCCTTCCTGCGCCGGATTGCTACCTGCGCATGGAAATTCCGGTTGAGGTCTCTCTTTCGCGGCAGCGCGAGCGCGGCACACCGGAGTTCGCCATTGACAGGCAGAATCTGGAAACAATGCTCGCCCATCTTCAAGAATGGCACATCGAACACGGATCGGAGCTTGTCACCATCGATGCCGATCGCGAGCCGTCGACGTTTCTGATGGAGATCGAAAAGTCGCTCGGGCTTGCGTACACGGGCGACTGGGCCTCTCTCGAGGATACGTTTGACATTATCCTGCTTCTCGGCCGGCCGGCGAGCGGCAAGAGCGAATTCATAGACTTCATGTACAAGGACTCCCGTGTGCACCGTGCCGAGCGTTATCACATCGCTCCATTCCATGTGATCGACGACTTTCCTGTCTTGTGGGAAAAATTCGAGGAAGACGACCTGTGGGAGGAATTAGGACGCGATCGACTCTATTCCCGCCGCGCGGACGAGAACTATGCGATCACTGACCACGGGCTTTGGTCCTTCCTAATAGGGAAGATCAACCAACAAGTAGCTGAGATCATTTCCGACCCGAACGCACTGTCTCACAACTCCCTGATCGTGGAATTCTCCCGTGGAGGAGAAGATGGATATGTTGAGGCCCTGTCACGGATCTCTCCCGCGATTCTGTCGCGCGCGGCGATCCTGTACGTTGACGTGCCGTTCGAAGAGTCATGGCGACGGAACCTGGCGCGCTACGACGAGACTCGCAAGAATGGTATCCTCACGCACTCCGTGCCTCGCATCGAGATGCAGGAAACATACGGAATCGACGACTGGTTCAAGATCGCTCCCGATCCATACGGAATGCTTTCGGTGAACGGGATCAGTGTTCCGTATGCGACAATGTGCAATGAGCCGGAATCGACCGATCCTGTAGTTCTCGATCGACGCTACAACGCGGCTCTGAATGCGTTGCACGAAGTGTGGAGTAAGAACGGTGCCAGCGAGCGCCAGGAACGTCCGAATCGAAAACGAAGGAAGGGAAGGCGAGAAGTCTCGTGGACTGGCTGAAAGAACGGCGGAGGCGGCAAGTCCGGGCGCGTGAGTTCCCCGCCACATGGCGGAAAACTATCGAGAGAAATGTTCCTTTCGTGAGACAGCTTTCACCCGCCGATCGGCGTGAACTCGAGGAACACGTACAGGTGTTCCTTGCGGAGAAACGGTTTGAAGGAGCGGGTGGACTGCGGATGACCGATGAAATCCGCGTTACCGTTGCCGCGCAGGCATGCGTACTGCTCTTGCACCGCCGTACTGACTACTACCCGGGCCTACGCTCCATCATCGTCTATCCACATGCGTATGTGGCCCGCCACTTCGAGCGAGACGACGCGGGAATCGTGAGCGAGGGGATGGAACATCGGCTGGGGGAGTCATGGACCCGGGGAGCCGTGGTCCTCTCATGGGACGATATTCGCTCCGGTGCTGCCGACATTCATGACGGGCACAATGTTGTGTTCCACGAGTTCGCGCACCAGCTTGACGCCGAAAACGGCGAGACAGACGGCGCGCCGATCCTTCCGCGGCGCTCGATGTATGTTGCATGGGCGCGCATTCTTGGCGAGGAGTATGAGAAGCTCCGCCGCGATGTCGCCTATGGTAGGGACACTCTGCTTGATCGATATGGAGCGACCAATCCCGCCGAGTTCTTCGCCGTGGCGACTGAGTTCTTCTTCGAGAGGCCCCAGCAACTGCGTGAGCAACTGCCGCAGCTCTACGATGAACTAAAGAGCTATTATGAACAGGATCCCGCTTCTGCCGACACGTGATTGCGGAGCGGTCGCACTTTGCGGCGATTTCGGCTCGAAGCGTGCTTGCCTGGCTCTACCCGTTGAGAGAGCGCTTACGGCCCGAGCATATCATGGCCGGAAACGCACTCGACGCAGCCGAATCGGCCGAAGGTCTCTGAGGAGACACTGATCAGCCTTTTAATCCGTTCTTGGCTGCGTACATGTTCTTATCAGCGGTCTTCAACAACCGTGACAGTGACAGATCATCCTCCGGAGTCCATGTCGCCCATCCGACGTCGATCCCCAGTTCCGTGTCCGGGAGATTGGCCTTGCTCCACTCTTCGACAGCACTTCGCAAGCGCTGCGCCAGCGCCTCTATTCGCACTCCCGTTTCCGGAAGGACGAGCAGAAATTCGTCGCCGCCGTAGCGGGTCGCCCAGTCGCTCTCCCGCAGTTGTTCCTGCACTACGTGTGCGACATCGTGAAGGATTCGATCGCCTTCCTGGTGCCCCAGGGTGTCGTTTATGCGCTTGAACCTGGAGAGATCGGTCATCATGAGTGTGAACGGCCGCTTGTATCGTTGAGCCCGTTTGAGCTCCATCTGGATGGAATCGTCGAAATAGTGGCGATTGAACAGTCCGGTCAAAGGGTCGCGGAATGCCTTTTCCTTGAGGAGGACCTCCGCTCGAACGCGTTCGCTTATGTCAAGCAGGTTGATGAGAATGGCCGGCTTCCCCTCATATTCCAAATGCAGCGGCTGCAGCTTCAGCCATACTGATCCTCCGTCATTTCGTATCCCCTTTACCTCCAGTTCTCCGGTCTCGAACAGCTTGTCCGTCGCGCGTAGCTTCATGCGGTCGTCGGGGTGAAACAGCTGCCACCACGGTTCCACCGCGGTCAGTTGTTCCATGGGATATCCGAAAATCTCGATGGCATGGTCATTGGCGTACCGTATCCGTTCTCCTTGAGCGATGAGAACGCCGGTCATCGCGTTCTCAGTGAGGAAGTGGAAGAGTCTATGCCTCTGAGTGAGGTCCTCTTGTTGCCGCGCCTGCATGAGAGCGATCGCCGTTACATCCGCCAGATCCTCCAGTTTGCGGAGCTCAGTCAAGGACGGCCGCGCTCCATCCTTTGGGTCGTCGACAGAGATCTGCCCGATAATCCGGCTGTCCGTCCAAAGGGGCACGAGCAACAGATCGTCGGTTTGCCAGCCCCGCACGTTGATGAATCGCCGCCGGCTCGTGATCCACGGACTGACGGGATACGGGAGAGTTCCAGATGGGATGTAATAGGATGCGCTAATCCGGAATGAAGGCAAGTACTTGTCTCCACGTACTATCCCTCCGCCCGCGATGAACAATAGCACCTGTTCGTTGCTTTCCGGGCTGAGGCCGCAGGAAGCGTATTCAAGAACGCGTGTGGCCGAATCCGGAACGGGCGAGATCGGTTGTTCATAGAGAGAGACAAGCGTGCGGCGATATGGCGAGAGTTCGATTACGCTATGCGCCAGTTCGTCCAATATCTGCTTAATCATCAGTTTCCGTCGTGCAACTTCCCCCAAGGTGATTCACTTGCTCCACCTCTCTCACGCCTGCCTTGGGCAATTAGCTTCAGTATATATCCTAGTTCATTCACCAGCGGAGAACAAACACACGGACGAGTGTCCTAAACATTGCGGAACGACCGCCTTCCGCCGACGCTGAAGATGCACATGATTGAGGATTAGGGAGGTTCGTATGGAACTCGAAGAGTGGCTGGTCGTCTATCAAGCGTTGACGTGGAGTGCTTGCGGCAAAGAGCGTAGCTATTGGACGATCGCCGGCGCATTCCTGTTGGCGAACTGTGCGTTGATATTTCCATTGTCCCTGTTTCTCTTTTCCTACACGATGTGGGAAGGAAGATACTTCAGTACCATCCTTGCTGGATTGGGGGTTCTTGTCTGTCTCGCGTGGCTTACCAGCCAACAGAGAGCCGCAAGAGAGGCCTCCCACGTGACGGGTCTGCTGCGAAGCATCGAGGGTCAATTCGCAGGTGGCGAATTTCAACGCAGCCTGTCTAAGCTCCTTGCTGGAGAAAAGGTATGCGTTCCCGGTACATCCTGGAGATGCGAGGATTGGCAGCCGGAGGCGATGCGTATCGGATTTCTCACACGACACATGCCGCTTGTCCTGATGGTAATGGTGCCCGTTGTGTTCGCCGGCGCCTGGATAGCATTGGCCGTTATCGCGTGGCTCAGCTGACATTCGCGAAAGCAACAAGCGGCGCACTCCCGTATCAACTGTTTTCTGCGGGCAGCACCTCATCGAACACGCGCTGGAAGTTCCGGTAGCACACCTTCTCCACCTGACGCGTGTTCAGGCCGGCGGAAAGAAGGAGATCGGGGATGTTGACGTAATCGGCGATGGTATCGATTCCTTCCGGCGTATTCTGTATTCCGTCGAGGTCCCCGCCCAGCCCGATGACGTCTTCTCCGCCCACTTCGATTGCATGCAGCACGTGACGTGCAACCCATTCGAGTGGAGGACGCGGAAGGGCATCTACCTCTGCCTTAAGTCGATCTTTCTCCTCTTGGGTTGCCTCAGCGGTGCTTGCGCGCTCCCAACGAGGAAACGATTCGGCGTAGTATTCCGGGTCGAGGAAGGCGGGAGAAAGATTGATCCCCATCACTCCACCTTTGTCGGAGAGCGTCCGAATCATGTCATCGGTGAGATTGCGCAGTGTCGGACATAGGGCGCGGCAGTTGGAGTGGCTGGCAATGAACGGATGCCTCGCAGCTCTCACGAGCACCTGAAACGCGGAGTCGGAGATGTGTGATACATCGACCATCACACCCAGTTCTTCCGCTAGCTCGATGAGCCTGATTCCCTGCTCGGTGAGGGGAGTATCAGTGCCGAATGCCGTTCCCGAGAATGCGTTATCCTGCCACGCGGGAATAATGTCGCGTACACCGAGGTCGAAGAAGTGGCGGAGGTTTTCTGCGTCTCCTTCGAGTGGATCCGCTCCTTCAAGTCCGATCAGCGCGGCGATTGTGCCATTCCCGGTGCACGACGAGCGCAAGCCATCTCTCGTAAGGACAACACGCATCCGCTCAGAGCTTGCTGCGACAAGCGCGTGTACGGTTCCGATCATTGCTTCCGCTCGTTCGCGCTCGGTTCCGGGATGGTGCTCGCTGAGGACAAAGCATGCGAAAACCTGCGCACATGCTCCCGCCTCGATCATCGCGGGAAGAGAAATGTGACCGTTCCCTTCTCCGGTGAGAAAATCGAGCTTGCCGTCGAGCACCTTCATTGCCGTGTCACAGTGAGTGTCGAAGAATCTCATCGATATCCCTTTGCTTGTTTGCCGGTGTGCGCGCTGTTTAGATGCGCGCGATTGCTTCTATTTCAATCGGTGCACCCTTGGGCAGCGCGGCCACTTGTATGCATGATCGCGCCGGTGGCGGTGCGGGAAAGAAGCCATCATATATCGCGTTCACCTTGGCGAAATCATTCATGTCGGTGAGGAATATCGTCACCTTCACCACATCCGCCATCGATGCTCCGGCTGCTTCCAGGATCGCCTGGACATTTTTAAGCGACTGTCGTGCTGCTTCTTCGATGTCGTCTGTGATCAACTTCCCGGCGGGTGTTGCCGGGAGCTGCCCGGAGGTGAACAGAAGCCCATCTGCGTATATCCCTTGTGAATACGGGCCGACTGCCGCGGGGGCGGCGTCGGTGGCTATCGCTCTCTTTTTCATCTAGATCACTCCCAACTCTCGCCCTACCTGGGCGAATTTCTCAAGTGCAAAATCGAGATCGGAAACGGAATGAGCGGCGGAAAGCATAACGCGGATGCGCGCCTTGCCTTGCGGCACGGTGGGGAATGCAATCGCCGTTGCGAACACGCCTTCTTCAAACAGGCGCTTGGAGAAATTCCAGGCGGTCTCTGCCTCGCCGAGCATTACGGGTGTAATCGGCGTGTCACTATGGCCGGTGTCAAAGCCGAGTGCCGTCATCTTTTTCTTGAAGTAGTCCGCGTTGCTCCAAAGCTTGCGCACCGGCGCATCTGTCTCCTGTAGGATATCTATGGCCGCGATGCACGCAGCGACATCGGGAGGGGTGGCGGCGGACGAGAAGAGGAATGGGCGGGCGCGTTGACGCAGGTAATCTACTATATCAGCACTTCCGGCGACATACCCTCCCATGACGCCGAACGCCTTGGACATGGTCCCCGCCTCGATGTCCACCCGGCCGTGCAGCCCGAAGTGATCAACGATCCCGCGCCCGTGACTTCCAAGGACGCCCTCGCCGTGCGCGTCGTCGACCATTACCATTGCGTCGTATTCCTCAGCGGCGGCGACAATCTCGGGCAATGGAGCGAGATCTCCATCCATGGAAAAGACTCCATCGGTAACGATCAGTTTCTTTGCAATGTCCTTGTTCTCCTCCAGCAGCACACGCAGTGCGTCTGCGTCGCGATGAGGGAAGATCACGCGTTTGGCCTTGGTCAAGCGGCAGCCGTCGATGATTGAGGCGTGATTGAGTTCGTCGGTGAAGATCACATCGTCTCTGCCCATGAGAAGCGGGATTGTGGCCAGGTTTGTGTTGAGTCCCGATTGAACGGACAGCGCGGCTTCGGTGCCCTTGAATGCGGCAAGCTTCTTCTCCAGCTCGATGTGCAAGCTCATCGTGCCGGCAATTGAGCGCACTGCCCCCGGGCCGACGCCATACCCGTCGATTGCGTCTTTGGCGGCGGTGCACAAACGCTCGTCGTTGGCGAACCCCAGGTAGTTGTTCGAGCACATGTTGAGCGCACGCTTTCCCTCGACGATTACCCATGCTCCTACCGAGCTCTCAATCGTTCGGATGGTGTTGTACAGGCCTTGCTTGCGCAGATCATCGAGTGCCTGATCAATGAACGCATACTTACCCATCGTCTACGCCCCCAGTGATATTGATGGGCAAATACTAAGCCACGCAGTGATCCTTTCCAAGGGGCGCCTCACACCGGATACATCTCAGGGCTCGCATCCCGCAGGAGAGATCGACTCCTCGATGTCTTGATCAGCAGCAACTGCAGGAAACCGGCCGGCGGTTATCGGCAAGGCGTAATTGGGATTGGAAAGTAAAGAAAGGCAGCACCCAGCTATTGCCAGTTCCGTCAGCAGCGAGCAGTCAGTAGTCAGCAGTTGGCGGTCAGCAATCACAAAGCGCGAACGCATCAAGTGGCTAGAGCAAGGAGCACAAGCGACATTCACCACGAAGAGCACGAAGGCCACGAAGAGTGGCATCTGGTTGACTATCAGCTCTGCCGATTAGTTGTGTATTTGGATGGGTGTCACGAGACGAACAGGCGCGCTATGTCAAAATGGTGCGTCGGCGAAATGGATGCCCTCCGGGCATGCTCCCGGCCAACGTTGGGCACACGCCTGTCCTGGCGGACAGGTCCCAACGTTACAGGATTCCACTGGCTCTAGACCCACCTGAGTATCGCGTGCAGCGACAGGGGTGACACGTTCCAACACGCATCGTAAGAAGCGGCGTCACTCCCCAGTGCTTCCCTCCCTTCGTGCTCTTTGCGTCCTTCGTGGTGAAAGGCCTTTCATTTAGGAGAGCCATTGATGCTTGAGCAGGAGAAAGAAATGTCTATGTGTCTCGCAGAGACAGAAAACAGTGATGGGTGATGCGTGAACAGTAAAGAGAGCAAAATCAAGAACATCATCTCGTAAAGGCCTGTCTGCTCGAAGACCGGCAGACAGGGCGCAGAGAACTGCTTTGATATGGCAGAGGCCAGAGCAAAAGTCACTTCTCAGCGGTATTGGCCCTGCATGCTAGCAGGCACAGGTAGGAACGTAGCAAGCGGACCAGGGAGGAGCGCAAGAATGCCACAGGCTGTGTCTCAAGACATCATCCCAAGGACCCACCGTATCGGTTATCCCTGTGGGGTAATGTCCGGCTGATCCAGAAGAGCGAAAGCTCTTCGTAGATGTGGTATGGTGATCGATCCGCCCACGATGAGAGCGATGGCGAGCGCCTCTTTGATCTCGTCATCAGTTGCTTCATGCTCGCGCGCGCGAACGAGGTGATACGTGATGCAATCATCACATCTGAGTACGGCCGAAGCGGTGAGTCCGATAAGTTCCTTCTGCTTCCTCGTCAACGCGCCGTCGGAGTATACGTCTGCATCCAATGCGAAGAAACGCTTGATAGGAAGATTCGCCTGCGCAAGTAGGCGCTCGTTCTCCGATGCTCGGCGCCGAAGGAATTCTTCTACTCGATTCGTATCTTCATTCAGCTGATCCATTATTCAACCATGCCTCCGCGCGGGTAAGGATATCGCGCGTGTCGTCATATGAGATAGTTGCGAGCGCTTCGTTGTACGCAAGCCACTTGGCATCCGTGTGCTCACGGGACAATGCTGGGTCGGCGAGAGCGACACGGCCGAGGAAATAGACCGCTTCTTTGAACACCGTACGGTGGTTTCGCGTGAAGTAATAGCGGCTCACAGCGCGGAAGCCGCGAATCGGCTCGATGTTCTGGAATCCCGTCTCCTCACGCGTCTCACGCAAGGCGGCCTGCGTTTCGCTCTCGCCCGCCTCGATGTGCCCCTTGGGCGCTCCCCAGTGCCCCCCATAACGGTGTCGCAGGAGGAGATAGTGCCTTCCTCGTTCGCTTTCCGAATATAGCACGAATCCCGCCGATCGTTCAGCGGATGCCTGTTGAACGGTCTCTTGTGCGGAAGGGCCCTGACAAGCAGGGCCCTCGTCAGCTGATGTCGAGTTCTCGGTCATTCTTATCGAACATGCGTGGATTGAGGCCGAGGCTGCGGAGCTCGCGCACCAGGACGCGGAAAGATTCCGGCAGGCCCGGTTCCGGGTATTCCTCACCTTTGAGTATCGCCTTGTAGAGCTGGATGCGCCCGCGTGTGTCGTCGGACTTCAGGGTGAGCATCTCCTGTAACAGAGCGGATGCACCGTATGCTTCCAACGCCCACACCTCCATCTCTCCCAGTCTCTGCCCGCCGAACTGCGCTTTCCCGCCGAGCGGTTGCTGTGTGATCAGCGCATACGGGCCGGTCGAGCGAGCATGGATTTTCTCATCAGCTATGTGTTCGAGCTTGAGAATGTACATCGACCCGACAGTGACCGGGCGAGCGAACGGCTTACCGGTGCGGCCATCGCGAAGAACGACCTTGCCGTCGTAGTTGTCGCCCTCGTCCAATCCGATCTTTACGCGAACGTCGTGCAGCTCTTCCAAGATCTCGTCTTCTTTGGCGCCGTCGAAGATCGGCGTTGCGACCAGCTCCCCCTTCAGCTGCGCCAGCCAGCCCAGGTTTGCCTCTAGAACCTGTCCCAAGTTCATGCGCGACGGAACTCCCATCGGGTTGAGGACGACGTCGAGCGGTGTGCCATCGGGGAGGAACGGCATGTCCTCCACCGGGCGGATCGTAGATATGACGCCCTTGTTTCCGTGACGGCCAGCCAGCTTGTCTCCCACTGAGATCTTTTTCCGCTGCGCTACGAACACCTTGACGAGCTCATTTACCCCGGCGTCCAGTTCGTCTCCTTGGTCGCGGGAGAACTGCTTCACCTTGATAACCTTTGCTGTGCCGGATACCGGTACCATCCGCAAGGACGTGTTCTTTACGTTGCGCGCACGCTCACCGAAGATGGAACGGAAAATCTTCTCCTCCGGCGTCGGCTCTGATTCGCCCTTGGGTGTAATCTTGCCGACGAGAATGTCGCCGGTGCGCACAACAGTCCCCACGCGCACGATTCCGTTTTCGTCAAGATTCTTCAGATCTTCCTTCGAGATATTGGGGATGTCGGCCGTGATCTCTTCCGGGCCGAGTTTTGTCTCCTCCGCCTTCACCTCGAACTCTTCGATGTGCAATGAGTCGAGCAGATCCTCGCGCACGATGCGTTCGCTGATAACGATCGCGTCCTCGTAGTTGTATCCTTCGAATGGGAGAACGCCTACGAGCAGGTTTCGTCCGAGGGCGAGCTCGCCTTGATCGCTCGACGGTCCGTCGGCGAGAAGATCCCCCGCCTTTACCTTATCGCCGGCATTCACCACCGGACGGTGATAGAGAACGGTATCTTGGTTGGAGCGCTCGAAGTTCATTAGCGGATATTCCAGCTTCTTGCGTGCCTTCTGCACAACGATATGGCGGGCGTCGACTTCCTTAACCACGCCATCTTCCTCGGCGAGAAGAAGCATCCCCGAGTCCATCGCTGCCTGACGCTCGAGGCCCGTACCCACGAATGGCGCCTCCGGTCGCAACAGTGGTACTGATTGGCGCTGCATGTTTGCACCCATCAATGCGCGGTTCGAGTCATCATGCTCCAGAAACGGAATCAGCGCCGATGAAACACCGACGAGCGCCTTTGGCGACGTACCGACGAAATCGACCTCTTCCGGCGGAACGAGATAGACGTCCTCATGACCGGTACGCACCTCAATCCGTTCGCCAAGGAGTTTGCCTGTCTTGCTGATAGGCGTGGTTGCCGGTGCGATCTTGTAGCGTTCTTCTTCGTCGGCCATCAGGTACACTACTTCGCTGGAGACTTTCCCTTTTTCGACCCTGTAATAAGGGGCAACGAGGAACCCGTGTTCGTTCACCTTTGCATAGCAGGCGAGCGATGTGATCAGGCCGATGTTTTGACCTTCCGGCGTTTCGATTGGGCAGATGCGTGAGTAGTGCGAAGAATGAACGTCGCGAACCTCAATCTTGGCGCGACGCTTTGTTAACCCTCCACCGAGCGCGCTCAGACGGCGCTTGTGCGTAAGCTCGGTAAGCGGGTTTGTCTGCTCGAGAAACTGGGAGAAACGGCCGGTATAGAACAGCTGATTTATCGCTCCCTGTACAGTGCGGGTGGAGATTATGCGGCGGATCGTATCTTTCTCATCGAGTGCGTACTTCGATAGCTTATCGCGTGCGATGCGAGCCATCCTAACTAGCCCGGTACGGAGGGCGTTTTCCGCCAATTCGCCCGGAAGCTTCACCCGCTTGTTCGCCAAGTGGTCTTTTTCATCGATAAGGACAGCATTGCCTGGAACGCGCAGAAGGTATTCGATCGTGCGCACGATATCCGCAACGTAGAGAGCCTTCTGTTTCAGTTCCAGTCCGAGCTTGCGATTCACCTTAAACCGGCCCACCGCTGACAAGTGATAGCTCGACGGGTGGAAGTACAGGTTCTCCAGGTACTCCCCCATCTGCGCCGACGACGCGCGATCGGAAGGCCGAAGGCGATGGTACACTGCGCGCAAGGCGTCTTCCTGCGTTGTAATCTGATCCTCGTCCAGTGTCTTTTGGATGAACGGATTGACGAACTTCATCGATTCGAGTTTTGCTGCCACCAGCGTCTCCAGATGCTCTTCCTGCATCTGCTCGCCCGCTGCTAGAAGCAACTTGTCACCGTTTTGTACGGCGTGTGCCGCGCGGCGCCCGACATGCGGGGCCAATGTCTCTGCAGTGACCGGCGAGACTTCGTAGCTGTAGTACGAGCGGATGGCTGCCTCGTCGAAACCCAATGCCTTGAGCAGGACGGTGACAAGCACTTTCCCTTTGCGGTCGATGTTCGCCTGCACGTGTCCGCGTTTGGTGTCGAGGAGGATTTCCAGCCATGCCCCCAATTCGGGGAGGATGTGCCCCCGGTACTTGGTTGGCTCTTCTTGGGTGAAATACACGCCTGGAGAGCGGGTAAGTTCGTTGACCAGAGCATTTTCCGAGCCATTGATGATCAACGTGCCGCGGTTGGTCATCATCGGGAAATCCCCGATGTACAGCTCTGTCTCTTGATTCAGCTTGCCTTCTTGAAACAGACGCGCGGTAACTCGCAATGGCCGCGAGTAAGTGAGGTCTTTGTCTTTGCATTCGGCCTCGGTGTTCCGCGCTTCTCCCAAGTACGGATCGACGAGTTCCAAAACCAGCCCGTCCTTTCCGTGCCCCTCAATTGGAGAGACATCGGCAAAGGCACGCACAATACCCTCGTCGATGAACTTGCGAAAGGAATCTTTGATGTCCTGTAGTAGACCCGGTGGGGGGAGGGTTTCCTTTATCCGTCCGTAGGACCGCCGCTCTCGATGCTTCATCATCCTCCTCCAAAAGAACGTTCTGCCCTAAGGCGAGTGCCTTAAGGCAGAGCGTAGAAAACTGCACACAAGCTCAGATCTACTGCTGGAGTTCGACCTCGGCTCCCGCCGCTTCGAGCTTTTCTTTGAGACTGGCTGCCTCATCGGGGCCCACATTCTCTTTGATTGTTGCAGGAAGCTTGTCGACGAGATCTTTGCACTCCTTGAGGCCCTTGCCGGTGATCTCCTTGACTTCCTTGATAACCTGGATTTTCTTCTGGCCAGGGTTCGTGAGGACGACTTTGTACTCCTCTGCAGCGGCTTCTGCGCCATCGGCGCCGGCTCCGGGAGCAGCGGCAACGGCGACTGGGGCGGCCATTGCGGCGGAGACGTTGAATCGCTCCTCAATCATCTCTACCAGATCGGCCAGGTCCTTCACCGTCATGTTCTCGATCTCTTGAAGGATCTCCTGTTTACCCATTATTACTCCTCCTTATCCTGATTGTTCACGTTGTTTCTTTACTTCGCCCAGCAGTATCGCCAGCTCCCGGATCTTCCCATTGAGCATTACTGCCAGGGCTTTCATCGGGCTTTGCAGGAGCATCGCCAGTTTCGCCAGCAGCTCTTCACGGGAGAGGAGCGTTGCGTAACGCTTCACCTCATCTTCTTGAACAACCGTCCCCTCGAACAGCCCTCCCTTGATTGCATATCTGGAGGGATACTCCTTACGGCAGTCCTCGGAAAGCTTGAACGTCAGCACCGGATCCTCGTATCCGATCGCCACACCGATCGGCCCGGCCAGCAGCTCGGCGAAATCCTCGTCAAGCCCTGCTTCGCCGGCGGCGATGCGTGCCAACGTATCTTTCACTACCCGGTACTCGAGCCCCTGCTTGGTGAACCTCTCGCGAAGCGCGACCATTTCATTGGCGGTGAGCCCACGGTAGTTGGCGAGTACCAACGATGCTGCCCTGGAGAATTTGTCCTTCAGGAGAGCGACTTCATCTATCTTCGCTTGCGTCGGCATCTCTTAACTCCTAGTTCTCTTGCTCTGTGATCGTCGTCACCTCGCCGAGATCGAGCACGATTCCCGGCCCCATTGTCGAGGAGATGCTGACTTTCTTAATGAAGCGGCCCTTGACGCCCTCTTCCGGTTTACGCTCGGAGATGCTTCTGATCATGGCGATCAGGTTCTCCTTGAGCGCAGCGGCGTCGAAAGAAACCTTGCCGAAGATGGAGTGGATGGTCCCATGCCGGTCGCTACGGAACTCTACCATTCCCTTCTTCAACTCAGCGACCACCTTTCCAATGTCTTTGGTCACGGTTCCGCTCTTCGGACTCGGCATCAGCGAGCGCGGCCCGAGAATCTTGCCGAGCTTTCCGACCACCGACATCATATCAGGGGTGGCAACAACCTTGTCGAACTCCAACCAGCCGTCTGCGATCTTCTTTGCCAGATCGTCTCCGCCTACGTAGTCGGCTCCGGCCTGTTCAGCCTCGGTCTGGCTTTCGCCTTTGGCAAAGGCGAGAACGCGGACAGTCTGACCGGTGCCATGCGGCAGGCTGCATGTGCCGCGCACGATGACCTGGGTGGCCTTTATCCCCAGATTCAACGAGACCTCCGCGGTTTCGTCAAACGAGGATGTGCCCGACGCTTTCAGCTTCTCAATCGCCTCGTCGAGAACATACGTGCTCTGCGGGTCAAGCAATGCCGCCGCAGCTTGATATCGCTTACCGTGTTTCACCTCTCGACCACCTCAACTCCCATGTTCCGCGCGGTTCCCTTGACGATCTCGATCGCTGCTTCCAGCTTGTACGTGTTCAGATCGGGAAGCTTGCGCTCTGCGATTCGCTTGACCTGCTCGGTCGTGATCTTGGCGACCTTTGTGCGGTTCGGTTCGGGAGAACCAGATTTTATCCCCGCGGCCATCTTAATCAACTCCGCGGCGGGCGGCTGTTTGAGGATGAAGTCGAAGCTGCGATCCATATACACCGAAATAACGACAGGGATTATTACTCCCGGAGTCTCTCCCTTGGTCGCCTCGTTGAACTTTTTGCAGAAGTCCATGATGTTCAGCTTGTGCTCACCCAACGCCGGGCCGACCGGTGGGGCCGGCGTCGCCTGTCCGGCCGGAATATGTAGATTTATCTTCGCAATTGCATTCTTCGCCATCCTACCTCCTACTCTTAAACACTACAGCTTCTCAATTCCATCGAAACCAAGACGAACCGGAGTCTCGCGGCCGAAGATCTTGACCATCAGGGTCACTTCCTCGGAATCCTTGTCGATCTCTCTTATCTCGCCGGTGAAATCAGCGAACGGGCCTTCCACGATTTCCACTACCTCTCCAACCGAGAAGTCAACTTCTATCTTTGGCTCGCCGGTGGCGGTGGCGGAGGCGGCGGTTGGGATCTCCAACAACCCCACCTTGCGCTTGATGAGCTTCATTTCCGGCCCTTCGATTGGCGCAGGCTTGAAACGCGATCCAACGTAGCGTACGGCTCCGCGCACACCGTCGATCAGCGCCATCATCTCTTCAATATCAAGACCCATGCGGCTAAATACATAGCCGGGGAACAAGCGCCGCTTCTCGATTCGCTGGATTGTGATGACGCGCTTGTCCTTGTATTCCTTCACCTTGAGCAACCCGGAGGCGCGGCTGTTGATCTGATCTTCCATCTCGATCAACGCTCCCTCAGCCAATTGCATCCCCTTTCGCACCTTCCCGATGTACTTCTCAGGGATTACTCGAGTCTTCTGCTTTTCGTCCGAGTATTCGAACGTGACGCGGCGGACCTTGTCGCGGAGCACAATTCTGCCCTTGTTTGTCACCACATATCGCTCGTCGCTGTCGGACGTGAGAGGAACACCATTTCGTATCTTCTCTCCCACGCGGATATCGCGGCGGATGCGCTTGTCGCCGGGGATAAGGAACTCTTCCTCGTTACGATTCGTCATTTCGACGATTACGCGCTGCAGCGATTCAAGTTCCACCACCCGTGCATCCGCATCCATGTGGCGCGGGGGCTTGCGGGCTATCGTCTCCCCGCGTTGCACCCGTTCGTTGGGCTTTGCCACCAAGTCGTACTCGTACGGAATACGGTACTCAGTTCCCGCTCCGCGGCGGCTGCGTGACGTGATAACCTCTTCCACGGGAACGAGGAAGAAGGTTCTTTCATCGTCTACATTGAAAGCCTCAACGCGATCTTCCAACCCACGCTTGCGTATTCGCTCGTTGAGGTCATCCCTGACCTTCAGCTCCGAGCCAGCGTACGTCTGGATCGCATACCACTTTTTCATCTGCATAATTGTGTTAGATCTGTATGAAGACCCTGAGGAGAGCCTGCACGATCGTATCCACTCCCCAGATGTAGATCGTCAGTATGACGACGAACACAAGAATCAGGCCTGTAAGGGAGATAACCTCGTTGCGTGTAGGCCAGGTTACCCGACCCACCTCGCTACGAACCCCTTTCAAGAAGCTCGTGATCTTCTCAAGCATCCAAGTCTCCTTTTTCGCAAAAACTACGTAGCAGGCCCGGGAGGAATCGAACCCCCAGCCTTCCGATTTGGAGTCGGACGCTCTGCCAATTGAGCTACGGGCCTAGGAGAGATCCAGCGAACTAGACCTCCTTGTGAGTGGTGTGATGTCGACACCACTTACAGTACTTGTTCAGGCTCAGCTTCTCGCGTACGTTTCTCTTGTTTCGCCGCGTATGGTAATTCCTGCGACCACAATCGCTACACGCTAGTGTGGCGACGATTACCGTCTCGCCTTTCTTAGCCATTGTCTATCACTTATTCCAGGATCTTGGTTACAACACCGGCCCCAACTGTGCGGCCGCCTTCGCGAATTGCGAAACGGAGACCTTCCTCCATTGCGACGTGATGAATCAGCGTACCGATGATCTTCACGTTGTCGCCCGGCATCACCATCTCGACGCCGTCGGGAAGGGTAATGATTCCGGTGACGTCGGTCGTGCGGAAGAAGAACTGCGGCTTGTAGCCGGAGAAGAACGGAGTATGGCGTCCGCCTTCGTCCTTGGCGAGGATGTAAACCTCTCCCTCGAACTTGGTGTGAGGTGTGATCGTCTTGGGTGCGGCGATAACCTGCCCGCGCTCAATCTCGTCCTTCTCGATGCCGCGCAGGAGGATTCCCGCGTTATCGCCGGCGATCGCGTAGTCGAGCGTCTTGTTGAACATCTCAAGGCTGGTGGCGACGGTCTTCTGAACTTGGTCGTGCAAACCGACGATCTCAACTTCCATACCGGGAGTGACTTTCCCGCGGCTCACGCGTCCGGTGGCGACCGTACCGCGACCCTTGATGGAAAAAATGTCCTCGATTGGCATTAGGAATGGCTTGTCCTCTTCGCGATCCGGAAGCGGGATGTAGGAATCAACGGCATCCATTAGTTCGATAATCGACTTGCACTCTTCTGACTGCCAGTCGTCACTGTTCATCGCCGCAAGCGCCGATCCACGGATGATCGGGATTTCATCGCCGGGGAACTCGTACTCCGAGAGGAGGTCGCGAATTTCCATCTCAACCAGATCGATCAACTCAGGGTCGTCGACCTGATCGACCTTATTCAGGTAGACAATCATCGCTGGCACGTTCACCTGGTGTGCCAGCAGCACGTGCTCGCGCGTCTGTGGCATCGGTCCGTCGGAAGCGGCGACAACGAGGATTGCCCCGTCCATCTGAGCGGCACCGGTGATCATGTTCTTGATGTAGTCGGCGTGTCCGGGACAATCGATGTGCGCGTAGTGCCGAGTTTTCGTCTCATACTCGACATGTCGGACGTTGATCGTGATTCCGCGGGCCTTCTCTTCGGGAGCGTTATCGATATCGTCGAAGGCCATCGCCTTTGCCTGTCCTTGCGCAGCGAGAACCTTAGTGATCGCTGATGTCAGCGTCGTCTTACCATGATCGATATGTCCGATCGTCCCAATGTTCAGGTGAGGTTTATTCCTCACATACTGTTCCTTAGCCATCCACAAAACCTCCTTAAACGTGTTGACGTGACGTCGCGAAAACTGGGATGCTCTCGCTACAAGAGCCCGCGATCGGATTCGAACCGATGACCTCCCCCTTACCAAGGGGGTGCTCTACCTACTGAGCTACACGGGCGTTCCGATCGCCCCGTGATTGCACGGAGTTTAACCGCAACCCCCAAGGTTTGCCAAGTGGAGGGGGAGGGATTCGAACCCCCGTAGGCGTCGCCAACGGATTTACAGTCCGCCCCGTTTGGCCACTTCGGTACCCCTCCAAAGCAAAGAAAACCTGAGCCAGCGGCCAGAGTTGAACTGGCAACCTACTGATTACAAGTCAGTTGCTCTGCCAATTGAGCTACGCTGG
>CAZKAB010000006.1:60941-68336 GCA_964550615.1 uncultured Thermotogae bacterium | reverse complement strand
GTGCCAGTGGGTTTTCGTATCATCGCGCACCGTGGTGCGTCAGGATACGCGCCTGAGAACACTATGTCAGCCTTTCTACTTGCCGAACGCATGGGGGCGACAGCGGTGGAGCTGGATGTCCGATTCTCGAGAGACAAACAAATCATGGTTTGCCATGACGCCACGCTTGATAGATACGGACATGGCGGGATGACATTGGCGGAGTGCACGGCAGCTGAACTTGTCCAATTGGACATGGGATCATGGTTCTCTCCCTACCTGTATCGGGGAGAGAAGATGATCATGTTCAGAGATCTGCTTTCCAGATTCGGTACACAGCTCGTCTATCATGTAGAAATAAAGGATGATGATCCTCTACTTGTGGAAGCATTGCTTGCCGTGATTACGGAGTATGCGCTGCAGGAACGGATCGTTGTTACCTCCAAGCATCTGCCCCTGCTCGTGCAGATGCGGGATCTTGACCAAGATATGCGAATCGCTTGGCTGGTTCCTCACCTGACAGAACAGAGCATTCAGCAGGCAGCTGCGACTGGTTGTTTCCAGATTTGTCCCCGCGCAGACGGCGTCACTTCGGAGAGTGTATCAGCGGCACACGAAGCTATTCCCGAAGTACGGGCACATCACGTAGCGTGCATTGGCGACGTCTTGCAGGCAATCAAGGCAGGGTGCGATGGCGTCACGATCAACTGGCCGGACTGGCTTGTGCACGCACAGACTTCGTTCTCGTAACGGACGCTGGCGTTCCCAATCGGCTACGTAGCACCGCCCACCTCAAGCTTGGTTCCCGTTCCCTCTACGAGCGCCTCATAGACCATTTTGGTCTTTCCAGCGTAGTCTTCTCCTCTGTCGAGAGCAAACCCGCGGCCGACAAGCGTGACAATCATGCCTGCATTGATACGTGCAATCTCTTGTCCCACTTCGCGGAGAAGTCGCGGCGAGCGTCCCGGTTGAGTGCTACGCCCATCAGTAATCAAGTGAATGTACACGCTCTCCAAGCCCTGTTCGCACGCCAATTGAGCAAGTTGCAGTACGTATTCGACAGATCCATGCGAACTTGTTCGAGATAGGATGCCAAGCAGATGGAGAGCAGTTTGTTGCTCTCTGGCGTTGCTGAGGGCGGCACCAAATGCCGGATTGTCTACGAAGCTGCCGTTTTCGATGGCTATTGCTATGCGCACATCGTCCTGCATAACAACCCGACCGGCGCCAATGCTCATGTGCCCCGATTCGGAGTTCCCCTTGTGCCCCGGCAGAAGGCCGACATCTTCCCCCGAGGCGGACAGTTCCGCCATCGGATTGTGCCGCAGCCCGTCCCAGGTAGGCGTATGCGCTTGTTTGATCGGATTCACGTGCCCTTCCTCACCCAATCCCCAGCCGTCGAGGACGACGAGAATCACCTTCTGTGCCTCCGGATCTGCGGCTTCCATCAATGGATTTCCGGTCATCTCTCTCGGCGTTTCGACATGGAGCAAAGAGAGGATTGTAGGAGCGACATCGGCCAGGCGGCCTTCATGCTTGACCGGCACTACCTCGCCGGATGGAGCAACGAGACAAAAGGGAACGGGATGTGTTGTGTGACTTGTATTTACCGGACCACCAAGGACGCAGTGCTCCTCCAGCAAGCCATGGTCGGCGGTGATTGCCGTCCAATACCCTGCTGTTCTCGCGATCGACATGATATCGCCCAAGGCGCGATCGACCGCCTCCGCACATTCGATCTTTGACTCAAGATCCGTGTAATGACCGACAAGATCGCCACTCGCGATGTTGACCACAACGAGAGAGAATGCCTGGTCTGAAAGGGCTTGTCCCAACTTGGCCGTCAGAAGGGGAGGCGCCTTGAGCGGATCGTCAAGGAATGATGGGACGGAGAGATCGACCTCAGAAGGGAACGGATCCGTGCGGCCGCCGTTGAAGAAATAGGTGACATGCGCGTACTTCTCCTTTTCTGCTATGTGCAGCTGAGACAAGCCCTTGCTGCTCACGACCTCTGCCAGCGTGTGATCGATTCGCTGGGGAGAAAAAGCAACCGGTAGTGTAGCAAAATCCGGGTGATAGAGCGTAAGAGGTACAAACGTCAATGGATCAAGGCGCGTGCGCTGGAACCCGACAAATGGATCGTCAACAAAAGCACGTGTGAGTTGAACCTCACGTTCTCCTCTGCGGCAGCAGAATATGACAGAATCCCCCTCCCTGATTCTGCCGACGGGATGACCACCAGCGGCAACGATCAACGGCGGGAGCCAGTAGGCTGATGTTCCCTTCTCATACAGTATGCCAATCTGCCTCGCCAAAGGCTCTGTAGAGCTCGAAGCATCCACACGCCCCTCCTTTCGGCAATAGAAGTATCCGTCAGATTCGTGTGTCTTCAGAGACTATAAGATTCCCTCAATCTTCCAACAGTAACTTGGTACAGAATGTATCACTTATAGGACCCCCCCGCAACCAGGGTTGCACAAATCTCGACATCTTAATAGCTAGGTCAGTGGAAATTTTCGGAAAACTATTACCTGTAGCAAGGCAAGACCGCTCTCTTGATTTCTGATTACGGCCATCTTCTGTTAAGTCGACCGATCTGACGGCGCGTCTGTGTATTTGCAATGCAGCTTTTCGATATAGGTGCTCACGTCTGCGTCGGTCTTGTGTGGGTAGTCGAAGGATAGCGCCTTAGCCACGCTGGTTGCGACGGTGCGAGCAAATTCGATCGTGGCGAACAATGCGCGCCAGTTGTCGCCGATGTCTGATCCTGCGAAGGTCTGTACGTATTGCTGCCAAAGCTCCGGGGACAGGTGACGGTGAAACCAGCGCCCGCACATGCCGGTGGAAACACCCCACCCGACGGTCGTCCCAATGTACCACTCGATGAGCGGCTGCAGTTTGTCGTAGCGGATCGTTCCATCGAGCATGTATTTTGCGTAGTTCAGTTCGCTACGACAGAGCGCCTTAGCAACGTACACAATGTCCCACCAAAACGCGTTCACGCGATCCGCGAAAGCTTCCGCGTCCGGCGCGGAGACGCCGAACGGGGAGGGAACGTCGGCTGCGATGCCGCTAAGAGCGCCGTCCTTGTCAGTGAGTACGCGATAGGCGCCTCCGAGAGACTCCATTCTCCCAAAATGCCAGTCGGTGATCTGAAAGTCAATGCGCACACCATCGTGATACAGCACCAATTGCGTAATCCAGCGTTCATCGAGCGTGGAAGCAGGATGGCGCGGCCAGCGCACCATGATCGTGCCGAACTCCGTTATCCACGACTCATCACTGATAAACGGGGTCCTATCCCGCACGAATACCTCGATGTCATAGTCCGAGAGCTCGTCTGCGTCTGCTGATGGCCGCGCGCGCGAGCCGGTGATCCGCAATGCCCGAATGTTGTCCGAACGTTCGGCCCACGCCGTGAGCGTGGCAATCACCTCGTGTTCAGTTCGCAAGTCTATTCCCCTTTACGTCTATCCCGGGATTCAATCGGCCGTCAGCTGGTGGGCGTGGCATGTAACCTTTGACTTGTGCCCCGACTTCTCGGTCAACCGGCATTACGATCTCCTCACCTATCGCGTTCGACTCGTGTTGGTTTTCGGACCGTTCTCATAATGAGTGGGGTTGCGCAGCGGATGCAAGTCGAGTAGCCAATGGAATCCACACCCGCTTATGGCGACTGGTGAACAACCACGTTGATGTTTGCTGTTTGAGACACGTAACTGCGGCATTCACTGACTACCAGTCGATGTATTTCCGTTTCTTCTCTCGACTACGTGCCCACTCCTGGTCGAGGTCGATGTTTTCTCTTGCAGCCAGCTCGAACAGCAAGAAGAGCATGTCAAACACTTGATGTCTCAACTTAGGTGCATCATCGAGCGCGGTGTTGAGAGCGTCATGCTCCTCATCCAGCATGCGAATGATCTCCGAAATCGGCTCCTTCTCCTGCGTATCCACGGCCGCAAGAAACGCGGCCGCCTCATCTCTAAACGAATTGAGTCCCAAGACTGACTTCTCTTCTCCCGCCACTCGTGTGATTTCCGAGAAGGCAGGGGCGAGGAAGCGCTCACAACAAACGCCGACTCCCACCCCGATTATCTGTAGGCGTTAGTGCTGCCCCATGCTCTTAGTTTTCGCCGTACGCCGCCTCGCCGAGGATCGACGCATCAAGGCCTGCTTCCTCATCTTGGGATGACACCTTGACCGGCACGAACCGGTTGATCACCCAGAGAACCGCGTAGGAGAACAGGAACGCGTACGCGCTGCAAATTAAGACGGCGACAACCTCCTTGACGAAGAAGGAAGCGTTTCCCGCAAACAGTCCGTTCGCTCCGTGAGCATTTACGGCCGTGGTAGCAGCAAGTCCGAGAGCGAAGACGCCGAGCGTCCCGCCGACTCCGTGCACTCCCCAGACATCAAGTGCATCGTCCCAATGAAGTCTGTTCTTGAGGCGGATCGCGAGATAGCAGACAACGCTCGCTGCTACGCCGATCACAGCGGCGGTTGTCGTCGAAACATAGCCTGCGGCCGGCGTAATCGCGGCGAGTCCTGCGATAGATCCGGTCAACAGCCCGACGAACTTCGGTTTCTTCTCGATAACCCAAGCGAGGATGAGCCAGGTAATGGCGGCAAACGAGGCTGCGACGTCTGTGTTTAGGAATGCCATCGCCGTGACGTGATCAACGGTCAGCTCGCTGCCGGCATTGAATCCATACCAGCCGAACCACAATAGGCCTGTGCCTAACGCAACGAGCGGGATGCTGTGCGGCCCCTTTTCCGTGAATCTGCGTCGTCCAACGAAGAAGACCGAGGCCAGTGCGGCCATTCCCGCGATCGCGTGCACCACTATGCCTCCCGCAAAGTCGAGGACGCCCCATTGCTGCAGCCAGCCTCCACCCCAAATCATGTGAACGATGGGGAAGTAGACGAACAGAAGCCACGCGGTAAGAAAGGCAAGGTACGGGCCGAAGCGGACGCGGTTAGCGAACGCTCCCGTGATCAGCGCCGGAGTGATTACGGCAAACATCATCTGATAAGCGATGAAGACAAACAACGGCAGTCCGTTCGTCGCCGACAGGACACTCGATGGTGTTACGCCGTGCAAGAATGCATTGTGAAGATTGCCGATAATGCCGCCGACATCGCCGGAAAAGCACAACGAGTATCCCACCGTGAACCAGAGCACGGTTGTCCATCCCATGGAGACGAAGCTCTGGACCATGATGCCAAGCACATTCTTACGTCCGACAAGCCCTCCATAGAAGAAAGCCAGCCCTGGCGTCATCAGCATGACAAGGCTGGTTGCAACCAACATGAAGCCAGTATCACCGGTATTGAGCATTTCTTGTCCTCCCTCTGAACAAGATCCTATTAGTAGACCCCGACGGCAAGAGGCAACTCAATGCCTTGCGCGAGGCGCATACTGCGGCATTTTACACGGACGACTATTCGCGCGCACATGCGCATGACTAGCGGGCGAATCTGTAGAGGCAAGTTGAGTGTAATTGGCTCAGAAAGAGCAATAGTCACCGCAGTCTTCGATGCATGATCTGGAGCTGACCTTTCTTGTGAATCAACGTCTAGCAGTTGCTGCCCATGAGCGTGTAGGAAACGCCATCTTCCAAACCGACATGACTTCGTTATCCGGACGCATCTGGGAGTTGATCAGCCTGAAATAGACGCGAATAACTCGGTTACCGCACTTGGCGCGTGCTGCGCCTTCAGGTGCAATCTGAGTCGTGCCGCGGTAGTCGCTGTACGGTGCGCCCGGCATCAGTCCGAGAGGCCCATCTTTTTCAGCAACGCATGGTAGCGCGGATCGGATCTGTGTTTGTCCCAAACCGGGGTGCACTTGATCGGAAGGGTGTGCGGTTCATTCGCGTCGACCGCTCTTGCGGCCCACTCAAACGCTTCGTTCACCCGTCCCAGGCAGCCGAGCAAGGCGGAGACAGCAATCTGATAGTTGCGTGCGCCGGTCATCTTCAGCAGCAACCCAAGCTGCTCCTCCGCCTTTTCGATGGTGCCTTGCCGTGCGTACACGTAACCACGACAGGCGGGTACCCACACGCTCCAGAAGTCATCCGCTCCACCGAAGACGGCCTCCGCCTTGTCCAGGGCGCTCAGCGCTTCGGCATATGCACCCTTCTCTATGTAGGTCATCGCAAGCCCGACATGGACCTGGGTAAGAGCCGGATCACGTGCGCGCGTCTGTTCGAGATAACCAATAGCGCGATCGTACCTCCGCGCGAAGTAGTAGCCGATGCCGGCATTGAACAGCATCGATGTTGTCTCGCATCCGCGGCACAGGCGAAGCGCTTCATCCATATGTGCCAGCCCATCTTTGGGCCGCCCGAATGCAATCAGCGCCATTGAAAGGAATTGATGGGTGTAGGGGTTCTCCGGTTCGAGTTCGACCGCTCGCCGTGCCTCCGCTATCCCACGCTTCCATTCTCTGTTTCGCCTCAGCTTCTCTGAAAGTCGCAGCCTGGCGGATGTGAACGCGGGGTTCAGCTCCAGCGTCTTGTAGAACATGTCGATCGCCTCGTCCAATTGACCTGATGCTGTCAGAGCCATTCCCACTTGGAAGGTCAGGTTTACCGATAGGGGATCGAGACTCAGCGCACGCCTACTCTGTTCCAGCGATTCCGGGATGCGTCCGATCATTTCTAGCAGTTCTGCGTACCATGCGTGCGCGGTCGGGTAGTTCGGATTGAGCGCCAGTGCTTTTATGAAACCCTGTTCGGCACGGACGAGATCGCGCTCGTGCTTCCACGCGACAAACGCCAACGACGCATGCGCCTCGGCGAGAGTGGCGTCGATCTCAAGTGCCCTGACCGCATGCCCCTTGGCTGTGGGATAGGCCTCGTCGGCCGGCAGGATGCCCTCGTTTGCCATCAGGTTGTACACATCGGCAAGCCCGGCATATGCGTGAGCATAGCCTGGCTCGATGGCGAGCGCTTGTCTGTAATAGTCGATAGCCTTGCTATATCCGCCCTTGTTCCACTTGTTCCAGAAGAAGCGACCCTTGAGATAGAGCGCGTATGCAGCGGGATCGCGATCCTTCTCCTTGTAGATCGCCCGCGCCACATCAGGCAGTAACTGCCCGGCAAGCGATGTAGCGACACGCTTTGCAACATCACACTGAATGGCGAAAACGTCCCTCAGTTCACGATCATATTCATCCGCCCAGATATGCGCCTCTCCGTTGACGTTGATCAATTGCATCGCGATTCGCAGTCTATCGGCAGACTTACGAACGCTCCCTTCCAGCACTGTCCCCACCTGCAGTTCCCGTCCGATCTGAGCGATGCCCTTGTGCGTGTTCTTGTAGCGCATGATTGAGGTGCGCGCAATAATCTCGAGGCCGTCTACCTTGGAGAGCTGAGCGATCATCTCCTCAGTCATACCATCCGTGAAGTA
>CAZKAB010000006.1:17065-60841 GCA_964550615.1 uncultured Thermotogae bacterium | reverse complement strand
CGTCTACCTTGGAGAGCTGAGCGATCATCTCCTCAGTCATACCATCCGTGAAGTATTCGTCATCCGGATCCGGGCTGAAGTTGACGAGCGGCAAGACGGCCACTCTACGTGAATCTAGTGCCGCTTCACCTTGCGGAAGCTCGTGCCGCGCGATCTTCTCCTTGAGAGCAACTGTCTCCGGGGAAGGATCCACGTCAAGCTCTCCCTTGAGCGCGTGCACGCATGCCTGGTAATCGCGCAGCGCCGCTGCGTGTTCGCCGGCTTGATAACGGTAGCGCATCAGATCACGGTAGGTCGCCTCCCGGTACGGCTGAATGGCGACAACCTGCTCGCAACAACGAACGGCCTCGTCATACAAGCCCAATTGCGCTTGACAGTGCGCGCGGTGCTCCAGCATCGCCAGATGGCGGCTGGACCACTCTTCACGCGGGGCAATCGTCCAGTCTTCGTAGCGGTCTTCTGCGAGGAACTCACCTCGATATAGATCGAGCGCGCTTTGGCACGCCTCACTTGCGTCCACCCATCTTCCCGCCTCGACTGCGGAGCGGGCTGTTTGTTCGTAGCTCTCGAAGGCCTGCGTGTCTATCCAGCACCCGCCTTCGCCTGCAAACCGATAGCCCTGTCCGGTTCGCAGGATGAACTTGGATTCTCCCCCTCTGCCGAGTCCGGGTTCCAATACGTGCCGCAGCTCGCTGATGCGGGCGTAGAGATTCTTCACCGCTCTGTCAAGATCGAGATCGGGGAAGAGCGCATCGATCAACTGGTCTTGTGTGAATGTCTGTCCGGGAGAGGTAAGGAGAAGCTTCAAGAGCTTCTTCGTCTTGCGTCGACGCCAGTCGTGCGCGGAGATCGGGGTGCCGTTCAGAAGGATTTCGAATTGCCCGAAGAGCCTGATACTCAGCAACGCATCACGCGCTTGTTCCATATCGTAGCCTCAATCAGAAGGCGTCATCTATCAATTGTATCGCGAAGAAACAACCGGAAGAAATGTGGAAGAAAAGTGGAGGCACGCGCTTGTAGGGTGATCCCATCAAACGATGAAGGAGGTAGTACGATGACTGGGAAGTATCAGAACAAGTCGATGCAAGCCCGTAATGGTGGGATCGGTCGTTTCACAGGACGAATGGATTTGGATGCGGGACTAACGCGCTATCGGGAGGCTCTACATGAGGCGGATACATTTCATACCGTCACGCGGGCCGGTGCGTTCGCCGCTTCTTCAAGCAACAAGTGGTCCTTGTACAGACGCATGGTGAAGGCAGTCGCGGCTGCGGCGGTGATTCTCCTCATGACGGCGCTATTCGCGTTCACAGGGGTGGCCCAGTGTGCAGAGTGCGGCCCCTTGCGACTGACGTCGGGGCAGGGAGGCGGTGACTTGGCGGCCTATCTGGTTGGCCTCTACTGTGGGGACGGATCAGAAAGTAGATCACGCTTCATCCTTCTGACTCCAGGAGACGAGAGCTGTGGGCAGCCGGTTACCGAGCAGTTTGCGTCACTGATCGCTGCAAGCGAGGGAACGTTGGCGGTCGTTGCTGGCGGAGGCGCAGCCGTTGATACGGAGCAGGAAACTCCTGCCCAATACACCGGAGAGATGGACACACACGGCAAGGTCCATTTCGTGCCATAAAAAAGAGAAAATATTGGCCGATTTATGGTGCCCCGCTGACACCTTCATCGTCTAGTGGAAAGCAATCAGCGGGAAGGGAGGAAGCGACTTGCGTAGCTGCTTCCTCCCAATTTCGTATGATGCGGCCGTCGACGGGTAATTACGGCGTCCAGGTGGCCGTGTACTGAATCGTTTCTTTGACGAAAGGCGGGCCGCCGGATGGATAGATGACGATTTCGATCGTGTCGGTATGCGTTATCTGTGCTCCTTGATACTGCAGTTCAATGTTCGCTGTGCCGGTCTCCGCATGGTTGATTTGATATGGCACATAGCTGAAGTACGGCGCCAACGCTCCCTCGGAGATTGTGTTTATTCCTATCCACACAGGAAAACCCATGCTGCCGTCGTACGAATAGGTGACGCTTATTTGTGCGCGCTTACCTGCATGAGCGATGCCGTAGCCGAGGATTGCGCCCGCGCCGGCGGATGATCCGGGAAGCGTGGGAGGCGGACCGAGGACGGGCATAATCGCGAGCCGACCGATGAAATTCCGACGTTCGGACGAAAACCAAACTGCGCCGGCGGCATCGGTCGTTAGGTATAACGGATGCGTGTCGAACGCCATGCGATAGAGGGCAATCCTGTTCTCGGACAAGTTGAGATAGCCGATTGCATCTGCTGATCGGTCAGTGAACCAGACGTCTCCCATGGCATCGAATACGAGGTCGAGCGGCTGGAGGCCAGCCGCGATCGTCCACAAAGCTATGTCGCCCGTTGACGGATCGAGTCGCCCGATCGCAGGACGCGAGACATCGGTAAACCAGACGCCGCCGTCCGCCGCGACTATGATGCCGACGGCGTCAGTTCCAGGGGGGAGTCCGTAAGCGAGAAACGTGTCGCTTGTCGGGTCGAGCACGGTGAGTGGGTTGACACCTTGCGTGAACCATACTCGCCCGTCCGGCGCGACAGCCACATCTTCTATCGGGTCGCTCGTGTTAAGCGGCGCCCACTCCGTTATCGCTCCGCTCAACACGCCGGGGATGTAGTAGATCGGCGGCGGAAGCAACGGATTGCCCGGATACGATTGTGGTGAGACAGGGGACACGACCGGAGTGAGCGGCGTTGTGTTCGGAATCACGGACACGGGCTCCACCACGATAAACGGCATGGTGACGGCCATCGTTGCCGGCGCCAACCGCGCCACTTGCGCCGCACTTCTCTCCGTGAACCAAACGCTTATCGGGCCGATTCCTCCCGGCGCGGAGACGAGCGCGTTCGGAGATGCCGCGGCTGTTGGAATCGGCCATGTCTGCGATCCGCCGGTAAAGTCTAGGTATTGAATCGCGTTGTCCAAGCGAGCCGTGTAGCAGACGGAGTCGTCGTCGATCAATACGAGCCCTGCTGGCCCATCCAGCGCGTCCCGCTCACGAATCTCATTTGCGTTCGGATCGAGGAGCCCTATCTTGCCTGCCATGTATTCCGTGAAATACACTTCTCCAGCCGAATTGATCACTATCCATTGCGGCATGCTGTCGGGGTGAGGGAGCGTCCACGTCGTTAGCTCGGCCGATTGGGAGACGCCGCAAACGACCGCTACACAGAGACTGGCAGCCGTAAAGAAAGCAACTATACTAATTCTCCTTGCCATCATCACACCTCCTCTTTGTTACCGGTTCCAGTCTAGCGGTTCTGTCCCGAACCGCCAATTGGTGGTATGAGAAGAGATGTACCGATGCGCGTGATGGCCGCTGGCTGCATATCAATTAGCAGACTCGAACTCCTCGTGCATGCGCACAACGAGATCGGGACTCGCTAGCACGTCGATTGCGGTCATGGCGAGCGCCTTGGCTGCGGTGAGCATCACGTCCTGTCCTCGTTCGGAGATGGAGGCCTGCGCGAACTCGCGCGAATGCCCGGCAATATCACGGTCACAAATCCGGATATAGGCGTGTATTGACGGTACTGCCTGACTTACGTCTCCCATGTCCGTCGATCCCATGCCTGAGCCTGGTGGGGGCGGATCGAGCGGCTCACCAAGGGTCGCAAGATTGGACACAAACGCATCGCCCAACGCGTGGTTGGGCCGCATCGCCTTATACGAGTGGCCGACGATATTGAACGCCAGGGTGGCGCCGGTAGCAAGGGCCGCCCCTTGTGCGCAAGCTCGCAGCTTCTCTAGGAGCTCATCGCGGTATTCGTTCTGAAGCGCTCGCACGTAGAAGAGAGCGGCGGCGTGTTCGGGAACGATGTTCGGCTTTGCCCCGCCGTCGGTAATAATCCCGTGAATGCGCGCGCCGTCCTTGATGTGTTGCCGCAGAGCGTTCAGGCCGTTGAACGTTTGGATGACGGCGTCGAGGGCGTTGATTCCTTTTTCCGGCGAGCCCGACGCATGCGCAGGTTTTCCGGCAAACTCGATCTCCACCTCGGTAATTGCCAAGCTCGTGCGATCGAGCACCGTATCGCTTGACGGATGGAACATCATTGCAGCGTCAACGCCCTCAAACAGGCCGGCCTCGACCATCTTCACCTTGCCACCGCCACCTTCTTCCCCCGGAGTGCCGAAGAAGATGAGCTTGCCGGGAAGGGAATCCTTGACCGCACCAACCGCAAGAGCGGCACCAAGTCCGGCAGCAGCGATGAGGTTATGTCCGCACGCATGCCCGATCTCGGGAAGTGCGTCGTATTCTCCAAGTATGGCGACGGTGGGGCCGTCACTCACCGCCGGGTGTACGGCGCTGATCGCAGTCTCCATCCCCGCCGATCCCACCTCAACATCGAACCCCGCCGCGCGTAGCTTGTCGGCAAGAAGACGTGCCGCAAACACCTCTTCGAACTTCAACTCGGGATGAGCGTATATTTCAGAACTTACTCCGATAAGTTGCGCTACGATTTCATCGACATGTGCGCTTGCCCTCTTCTTCAGATCGCTCACTCTTCCTCCTTGACCAGATCGATGTGATACCTGCACTTCAGCATGAATGATGCCTTCACTCTACTCAAATGCTCCCTTGACCACGGGCTCGCCTTCGTCGAGCAACAGAAGGCCCCCGGCAAAAACCTGTCTGACACTCAAGGACTTGTCGAGGACTACGATATCAGCATCCATTCCCTCGCGGATATTGCCCTTTCTGTCCGATACTCCCAAGCGATCGGCCGAATTGCGGGTGATAAGCGCAAGCGCGTCCGCCAAAGAGAGCGTGTTTGTTTTCACCAGCGCCCTAATGGTGTTTGTAAGTGTCGCTACTTCTCCCGTTGCCATGTCAGCGAGTTCGCCATCACCATTGAATCGAGGGATACTCCCGTTGCCGTCGGAACTGAGCGTAATTCCGGAGAGATCGATGCCGCTTTCCTTGAGTACACGAATGACCGCCATCGTCTTCTCCGCCTTGCTTGCCGTGGTGACATCGATATGCCCTCCCTGTTTGACAAATCCCGCGCCCTGACTCAGGAGTTCAGGGCTTCTGGCAATGTGGGTCGGCAAGAACTGGCCGATCGGTATCTCGGATTCCTCAACAACCTCGAATAGGGGAGAAATCCCACGCTTCCCCGTCCCGACGTGCACATGCACTATTCCTGGCTTTCCCCCAATCATGCCGCCCGTGCGGGCTTCGGAGGCCAGTCGCTTCAAGTCGTCGGTTGTCAACTGCGAGCTACGATGATCAGATATGGCTATCTTCACGCCGACAATTTCATCAACAAGAGCGATGTCGCGTGCCACGCTCCCCGTGATCGTGGGGGACGGAAAACGGTAGGCGCCGGTGTACATGTAGGCGCCCAACCCACCTGCTCGCAGAGCTTTTACCTTAGCGAGCAACCCTTCAAGCGAGCGCGTGATGCTGTCGGTCCCCAGGACTCCAACCACCGTCGTGATTCCTGCCTTGATCAAGGTTGAAAGACCGATCTCCGTTACCCGCGATGTGGGACCGGCCTCCCCGCCTCCACCGACAAGATGCACATGCAGATCGATAAAACCGGGCGCAACGAAACAATCGGTGGCATCGACTACCGTCTTCTTGAATCCTTGGGGTAGCTCCAACCGCTCCGCAATCCGAGCAATACGCCCTCCGGCTATCAGAACATCTCTCTTTCCCAATTCGTCGGGGGCGAAAACATTGCCATTGCGGATTATGGTGAAACCGACGGGCCTAGTCATCGGTACGAGCGCTCCTTTGATTCACTTTCGATTCTCCAGACTACAAGTTTCTTCCTCTCTTCTCTGCGAACAGCCAGATCGAGCCGGACGTTGTAGGTAGGCGATAAGGCTGGATGCTACAACGCAAGGGTTTCTTACCTCGTTTATGGCTGCATAGTCCGACAATTGAAATGACATGATCTCATAATCGGCGCGCCCTCCCAGGTACTCGGAAAGCACCGGAAGCAGATACCTCTGATCGTTATTCAGAAACCTGTCCAGCTTCGGGAATGCTCGTTCGTATTCCTTCCTCCGCATTACCAGATCAAGAGTCTGCTGCAAATCTTCTCTGAGACGCAGCTGCAACTCATCAGCCGACAACGGCATCACGTGCATCGTCTCCTTATCCGAATATCCCATTCCGTAGTGCACTACGTCACCGGTTGCAACAATCGCGTCTTCTGGGGAGATCATAAGCCTCAACGCCTCTCCGATCTCGGCGGCGCTTCCGAACGATCCTTGCAGCGGGTCGCGCGTCATTCCGATGTAGATAGGGACGACTTTAAGCGGCGGCATGTCGTGTACGAGAGAATAGTACTTGACGAGCGTGAAGAACGTGTCCAGCGAGAACTCCTGCGCTAGAAGCGCTTCCGTGTCTCGATGAAAGCGAGCACTCTCTTCCGGCGGGAGTGGCGCAAACGGGAACTTCCCATACGGAGAATCGTAATGACTTTCTCCGGGAAGGAAGGCGCCGTTCAACCGGGAGAAGGCGCACTCGCGGAGATCGGAGGGGGCTTTGTCATTCATCGCCTGTTGGTAGATTGCCTTCGTTGACTCATGTCCCCAGACATGAAACACACCCAGGGCAATCACGCGTTTGCGACCGGTTCGATAGAGAGATGAGATCACCTGTGCTTGCGCTTCTCCTGCGTATAGCAGCGATGTGTGTGGAAAGGAACAGACCGCTCCGTTCCGGATCATTGCATCGAGAAGATGATTCTGAGATGAGGCGCTAAACAACTCATTAATAGTATCTTGTGCTGTCAGCAGATTAAATTCATCTCTATAATACCTTTTCCACTTCATTTAACACCTTCCAGCCAAAGAGTGTACTTTCATTATTCTGACATGACAAGGAAATAGCGTGACGAGACCCTTGCCTCCAACATCGGCATTGCTCGTATCTGTGGCGCGCATATGCAGACTGTTACTGCATTTTCGCATGTTTAGGAATCACGTTGCCGGGTCTTGACACGGTAGAGGTTGCACGCTATAGTGGTTAATTGCCTGACCGGTATGACCAATTCGACCAACCAAAGTGAGGCGATTGTGTGGAATCTTTCTCGGTATTCCCTGCACAAAAGAGCCGTACTGCTTTTGCGCTCGATGAAATCCTCCAAGTGTTGAAGAGCGGAAAGCACCATGTAGGAGATAGATTACCGTCGGAACGGGTTCTCGCCGGACAGCTGGCCGTGGGTCGAGCGGCGGTGCGAGAGGCGTTGAGCGCCCTCCAGGTTATGGGAATCGTTGAACGCAGGGTGGGAGATGGGACGTATCTCTGCGGAGGCATGGAGAGCCTCATGGGAGTAGAGCCTGCACTGGCTGCGATAAGGGAAAATCAGAGCCTGGGCGAGGTGTGGCAGGCTCGAAAGATACTGGAAATAGTGCTTGCAGAGCTGGCCGTTCATAAGGCAAGTGAAAGCGACCTCTTCGCCTTGAGAGAAAGCCTGAGCTGGATCACAGAAGCGATCGCCGAGCGAAACTACGATGACTACGCAGATGCAGATCGGGACTTCCACTTAAGCCTGGCGAAGGCTGCGAAGAACCCATTCCTGCAGCAGGCCCACTCCCCCATACTTGCCATTACGCATCAACAACTCGCCACACAGGTCGACTCCTGTTACATCGCGCAACACGGCGACAAGATGGTGGAAGGCCATCGCGCCATTCTTGTCGGCCTTGAAACAAGGGACAAGAAGAACATCAGATCCGTCGTTAACGATCATTTCATCGCCTCAGAGAGGCTGTTTCTTGGATTGCACAACAACGGGCAGACGGAGGTGTGAAGGAAATGGGATACTTTCTAGAAGAGCTTACTTGGCCGCAGGCAAAGAAGGCGCTGGCTGAAACCGGAGTTGTAGTCATCCCCACGGGAAGCATTGAACAGCACGGTCCCCATATGCCGGTAGGAACTGATTATCTTGTTGCGCGCGAGGTCGCCAATCGGGTAGGCAAGATCAGCCCGGTTGTCATCGCGCCCACGATCCCCGTTGGATATGCGGAGTATCATGCCGATTTTGCAGGAACCTTATCTCTTACGCAGGAGACGCTTACTCGCGTATACAATGAGATTTGTTCGCACTTCATCGAGTACGGCGTGACCCACATCCTGTTCATCAACGGGCATGGCGGCAACATGGGCTCGCTAATGGCCGCAAGCAGCACGCTGCGCAAAAAGAACGTACTGGCGGCGACGATTCTCTGGTGGGAGGCGTCTCAGGCGATAAATCCAGATTGGGCGCTGATCGGACACGGCGATTTCCTCGAAACGAGCGTGATGCTCGCGATTGACGAGAAGATCGTGGCCATGGACAAGGCTCAGCTTCCCGTGCGCAAGAACCTGAGCGATAAATTGATCTTGGACGACATCCATGAGTGCCGTTTCAAGACGGGATTGATTCATGTCGCGCTACGCACCAAGGATTACACAGACACCGGCGACATGATCGAATATGGCGCCTCTCCCGGCGCCGATCACTCTGTTCCTCCCTCCGCGGCCACCGCGGCAAGGGGAAACAAGATTCTGACGCAAGTATCTGAGTACATAAGCGAATTCATCGATGAATTCAGGAAAGTCCATATTCCAAGCGCGAGGTAAAAAAGGGGGGATGGTATGAGTGGATAGCTGACAGGAGGAATAGGGAAGCAACAGATCTGTGGCAAGGAGGCAGATAGAATGAGTTTCATACGTAGCAGATTGCTGATAGGACTGGTTGTAATTAGCTTACTGGCCGTCGGTTGGGCGGCATTCGGTGCGGATACCGCCCAAACTGGTGGAACCCTTGTGGTTGGGACCGGCGCCGATCCCGCCGGAGGGCTCGACCCAGAGTGCGTGATGAACAATGAAGCGGCGTTCATCATGGCAACGATCTATAATCGTCTGGTGGAATACGCTCCCGGATCGGTGGACATAGTCCCCGGATTGGCCGAGAGCTGGGACGTATCAAGCGACGGGCTGATCTATACGTTCCATCTCCAGCATGGTGTAACATTCCACGATGGAACGCCATTCAACGCCAATACACTAAGACAGGTCTTCGATCGACTGCTCGACCCCAACTTTCCCAACTACTACGCCAATCGGAAAGGGATCGATAGCTATGTGCCGGGCACCTTGGAGGCAAACGTCGCGAGCTACTCGGTGATCGACGACTACACATTCCAACTCAACCTGGCGCATCCGTATGCTCCCCTGCTCCAGGATCTCGCCATGGTGTGGTTCGGGATCGTAAGTCCGGCCGCAGTGGAGAAGTATGGAGCGGAAGTGTACAAACATCCGGTGGGCACGGGTCCGTTCGAGTTTGTAGAATGGGTGCCGAATGATCATGTAACCGTCAAGGCAAATCCCAACTACTGGCGCGGCAAGCCAAAGCTGGATGAGATCATCTTCAAACAGGTTCCCGAAGGCTCAGTTAGAACCATGATGCTTCAGGCGGGGGAGATCGATGTCATGATGAACGTGCCTCCGGAGAGCATCACCGTTCTGGATAACGACCCAAGCGTGCAGGTCTACCGCATGACGGCCCTTCTCGTAAACTACGTACAGATTCCGCGGATGGTGGCGCCGTTCAACGACATACGCGTCCGCCAGGCATTGAACTACGCAGTCAACAAGAAAGAACTCTCACAATATCTCTATCAAGGTCTGGCCGAGCCGATGGAATCGCCGATGCCTCCGGGCATGCCGGGATACGAGCCGCTGACGCCCGATTTCTCCTACAACCCGGACAAGGCAAAGCAACTTCTTGCCGATGCCGGCTTCCCCAATGGCTTTGACTGCAATCTCTACACCTACGGAAACCCACGCAGCTACAACGCGGCCGGCGGCAAGATTGCCACCGCCCTACAAGGGTATTGGAAGAAGATCGGCGTGAACGTCCACATCACACAGCTGGAATGGGGCTCATACCTGCGAACGGTCAGAGATCCCAATTTCTCTGACGGCATGGCGATGTCCGGTTGGACCGCGGACTGTGGCGATCCGGACAACTTCCTCTTCTATCTCTACTATGGGAAGGCAACAAACATCCCCCATGCAATGACAGGCAGGCCGGACGTTGATTCCTTGATAGAACAGGAGCGGGTGAGTGCCGATCCAACCGTGCGGGCGGATATCATCGGACAGGCACTCCAAGATATCTGGCAGGATGCCGGCGATGTCTGGTTGACCAATGGCGTTCTTGTGCGAGCAACGACAAGCAACGTACATGGGTTCCAGCTTGATCCGCTTTCCATGTTCTTCTATGCGGACCAAATCTGGAAAGGAAACTAAAGCCAGCGATCTTCTTTCCTGTAACGGGGCGGGCGTTGGGAGACCAGTCGCCCGTCCCCGGCTCTCCGATCAGGAGCTGTGGTAATGCTCGAGTATATCATCAAGCGTGTTGTTGCTTTGATACCCGTCTTGTTCGGGATCACCCTGCTCGTCTTCTTGGCGATGCACTTCGTCCCCGGCGATGTGGCACAAACGCTGATCGGCGAAAAGGGAGGACAAGAAGAGGTCGTCAAGCTCCGACATGAGCTTGGCCTTGACAAGCCTCTGTACGTTCAATACGGAATCTTCCTGGAGCGAGCGCTTACCGGCAATTTCGGCGTCTCTTACCAGACGATGGAACCGGCTACAAGTGCTGTCATGCGCGCTTTTCCGGTTACGATCCAGCTTTCTCTCGTGGCAATCTTCTTCTCGCTGGTCATTGCCATTCCTGCCGGGATATTCGCCGCCGTGCGCCAGTACTCAATCTTTGACAACCTGCTGATGGGTGGCGCTGTCCTAGGGATATCGATGCCGGTATTTTGGACGGCAGTCCTGCTGATGATGCTCTTTAGTCTGAGGCTACGCTGGTTTCCGTTCACAGGCATCATCTCCAATAGCATCTCTCTTCATCAGATAACCGGATTCCAACTTATTGATGCCGCCATTACCGGCAATTGGCGCGCCTTCTCTGACGTGCTCCGGCACCTCATCTTGCCCGGAATCGCATTGGGAGCTCTTCCGATGGCAATCATTGCGCGGATGATGCGTTCGTCTCTTCTTGAGGTGCTTCAGAAGGACTACGTGAACACCGCACGCGCTAAAGGGGTGAGGGAGCTCAAGGTGATCAACAAACACGCGCTGAGGAATGCACTACTGCCGGTAATCACGGTAGTGGGGCTCCAATTCGGGAATCTGTTGTGCGGCGCCATTCTAACCGAAACGGTATTTGCCATGCCCGGAATCGGCAGGCTCGCAGTTACGTCCATCCTGTTTCGCGACTACCCCGTTGTGGAGGCGTTGGTTTTGTTCACCGCCCTGGCGGTGGTGATTGTGAACCTGATGGTGGACGTTTCTTACGCGTACATCGATCCACGAATCCGTTACTGACCCGGAGGCAAGAACGTGCTTGCTATCACCATTAAACAGTTTTTGCGCAGCAAGGCCGGCATCGCCGGTTTCGCCATCATCGCGGTAATCCTAATACTTGCTGCGTCCGCCAGCTTTGTTGCTCCTTACAATCCCACCGAACAGAGCTTCACCCAACAGCTCCTGTCTCCTTCTGCGAGCCATTTCATGGGAACCGATAGATACGGACGCGACATCTTTAGCCGCATCGTATACGGAACACGGTATGCGTTGTTGAGCGGACTCCTTGCCGATGGGGTTGCATTGGGAATCGGTTGCCTATTGGGACTTCTTGCGGCATTCTACGGCGGATGGTGGGATTTCGCGATCATGCGCGGTGTTGACGTCATGATGGCGTTTCCGTACCTGCTCCTTGCAATGCTGACCATCGCTATTCTGGGACCGGGGTTGATCAATGCCATGATTGCCATCGGCATCGTGTACGCGCCCCAGTATGCCAGAATCCTTCGCAGTTCCGTGCTCTCCATCAAGGAGAACGACTACGTATCGGCGGCACGCGCCATGGGGGCCAGCGATACGCGGATCATGTTGCAGCACATCCTGCTAAATGCGATGGCCCCGATCATTGTGCAAGCAACGTTAACCGCCGGCGCGGCAATCATAGAGGCCGCAGGGTTGGGATTCCTCGGTTTGGGTGCGCAACCACCCACCCCGGAGTGGGGCGCGATGCTGAGTGGAGGTAGAGACTTCATGCTCTCCGCGCCGTGGATTGCCACGTTTCCCGGACTTGCTATTGCAGTCACTGTCCTCGGCTTCAATCTCCTCGGCGATTCCCTCCGCGATTCGCTTGATCCTACACTTCATCGACACTAGGTTGCTGCTCACTACTGGAAGAGGGAGAGTGCAATGACATACGGGAGCTTCGGCCGCTATGCGGATATCGATCTTTCATCCAACGAGCTGTGCACATACGACATCCCCGTGGACTGGAGGCGCCGCTTTCTGGGAGGTCGAGGGATTGGGGCGATGATTCTCTCAGAGGAACTGCCGCATAAAGTAGATCCTCTCGGACCTGAGAATATCCTCGTATTCGCCACCGGCCCGTTCCAGGGAACCGGTGTCGCGGGAGGAAGTCGTGTCGCAATTCTCTCCACTTCGCCGGCGACCAGCTCGGTGAGCGATTCATTCGCCGGCGGGTTCTTCCCACACGAGCTCGGAAGATCCGGATTTGACGGCCTCGTCATTCGTGGGAGAGCAGAGAGACCCGTCTACATCTTCGTGAACTCGGGAACGGTCGAAATACGCGAAGCAACGGACATATGGGGCAAAGATGTGCTTGCGGTCGATCGGCTCCTTAAGGACAGGCATCCCGGCGTGCGGGTCGCCACTATCGGTGTGGGAGGCGAGCGGCGTATTCCTTTCGCGACTGTAATGACCGATGTCAGCCGCGCCGCGGGAAGGCCCGGCTTCGGAAGCGTAATGGGATCGAAGAAGCTCAAGGCCGTTGTTGTTGCAGGTGGTGTCGAAAAGCCGATATCCGACCCGGAGCTGTTCTCAAGGCTTAGGCAAGAGTACGCGACTTGGCTGATGGAAGATCCGGCAACACGGAAACGCAGGCGTCTCGGGACGGCCAAGTGTGTCATGGAGTTGAATGACCTTGGAATCCTCCCCACCAAGAACTTCCAGTGCGGTACGTTCGCGGGGGCGGATCGAATCAGTGGTGAAGCCATCGCCAGCGACATCTTGGTGGGGCGCGCGTCATGCGTCGGTTGTCCCGTCGCCTGCAAGCGACGGGTTCGAACCAGCTTCAACGAAGAAGACGTAGTCGCGGAGTACGGCGGAATGGAGTACGAGACCGTGGCTGCACTCGGCTCGCTGTGCATGGTCGATGACCTTTCTGCGATAGCCTTAGCTAGTCAGAGATGCAACGCCTATGGGCTGGATACCATAACCACTGGAGTCTCCATCGCTGCAGCCATGGAGGCCACGGAAAAAGGGTACGTCAAGGATGACGGGATTACCTGGGGCGACGGGCGCGCGCTTGTCGCCATGATCGATCTGATCGCGCGCCGCGATGGTCTAGGAGCCCTTCTCGCCCGAGGAATGGAGGCAATCAAGGAGGAATGGGGCGATGAGTTTGTTCTTGGCATCAAAGGTCAGGCGGTTCCGTTGCACGACGTGCGCGCCAAGAAGGGAATGGGAATCAGCTATGCAACAAGTCCCCGTGGCGCAACGCATATGGAAGGTTTTGACGATGAGATGCTGATCGACATCATCGATCCCTCGCCACAATTGGGTATACGGGGCGTGTTCGACTGGCGGGGATGGAGTAATAAGCCGGAGCTGTGCGTTACCTATGAGAATCTCATGTCGTTCACGAACTCTCTTGTGATGTGTGCGTTCGTGTCCGTGAACAAGGCCGCAGGCCCGTACTACCCGTACGATCGGATTCTGCAGATTCTAGAGGCGCTAACCGGAGAGGCCATCGATACTCGCGAGATGCTGGAGATTGGCGACAGGAACTACCGGTTACTGGAAGCACTTCGCAAACGGCTGGTCGGAACGAAGAAAGATGACCTTCCACCGCGCTTCAAGACGCCGCTCCCGACAGGGCCATGCGCTGGCAACCAAATCACCGACAGAGAGCTCCAACGGGCGATTGCCGCGTATCGCAGTATGCGCAGCGACAGACCACATCTGGTAGATCCTAGCTGAAAGACTTATCGGCACTGAAGAGAGGAAGAATCTTAGCGATCGGCAGGGCCGCGCGGCGATGACCATCCCTTCCTATGGTGGTTCGCGCTGAGAACAAGGCGCAGTGTATCGATTCCTCCACCGACTCAATCACGGCCTGAAAGACATTGTCAATAGCGCCGTGCGAGTCGATCAGGCGGCGCTCGTCCACGAACGTTCGGTGTCGATCTGATGGGCCGCGATTCGCCGTGCTGAACGCGATGACGAACTCTCCGCTTCCGTGGTGACACGTACCGCCTGTGCGGGCGATACCCAGCCACGCTCGCTTAGCTATCCGCGTGAGCTGGCGATGAGAAAGCGGAAGATCGGTGGCAAGAATGATGACGATCGATCCCGCTTCTTCCTCACGAGGTCCGCGCTCGTACTCGCGCAGCCTCTCGCCGATGCGAACGCCGTCGAGGATCAGTTCCTCGCGGTAACCGAAGTTGGGAACAGAAAGAACGCCAACGGTGTAGGATTCTTCGTCGAGCTCAACGAGGCGTGAAGCGCTCCCGATCCCGCTCTTGAACTCGAACGCCGACATCCCGGTCCCGGCGCCGCAGCAGCCCTCGGCCACCGGATCGGATGTGGCTGTCTCAATCGCGTGAAGGATGTCGGCAGCGCCGACTACCCGGGACCGAATGTCGTTCAGATACAAGTCGTTGCACTCAGCCACCACTGGGTTGAGCGACGTTATCGGTTGATCGTGTGTTTCATCTTGCGCGAGAGACCATGATACGAGGGCGTCGGCCGCCGTTCCTACGCTTAGTGTGTTGGTGATAACAATCGGAACCTCGATCGTGCCGAGTTCATTGATCTGAGGCAACCCCACCGGCTTACCGAAGCCGTTCAACGTCACCGCCGCGGCCTTCACCTTCTCCTGGTGAAGGTTGCCTGGATGAGGGCGGATCGCCGTGACGCCGGTGCGGACCGATTCACCGGCAACCACGGTCGCATGTCCGACGAGTACGCCTGGGACATCGGTGAGACTGTTCGTCTCTCCGGGCGTCAGCCGCCCAATCGTGATGCCGCATTCTCGCAGAACGTAAGACATCGCCTTGGCCCCTCTGTTCTTACCTCTCGCCCGCCCATGCCACCGCACGCTCGGCGATTATCGAGAGCGGATCGAAGACCGGACATGCTGCACTTGCGCCGTCGATCACGAGCGAAAGCTCCGTGCATCCTGCAATGATTCCCTCCGCTCCGCGCGCCCGAAGCTGGCTAGCAACGGCAATGACTGTGTTGTCAACGGCATGCCTACCTGCCTTGATGAGGTAGATCGCTTCCATGATTGCGGTTTCACCCGCTTCATCCGGCACAAGTGTCTCTATCCCGTGCCCACGAAGTGCAGTTTGGTAGAGCTTAGTTTTGATCGTTCCCGTCGTAGCAAGGAGGCCGACCGTAGTCGATCTTGGGAGATCTTCTGTAATCCGGGTGACAGTCTCCCCGATCATGTCCAGAATTGGGATCGAAACCGCACGACGCAAAGCTTCGAGCCAGTAGTGGGCGGTATTACACGGAATGATGATACATCCCGCTCCGGCTTGTTCCAGACGCCTTGCCCCGTCAATCAACAACGGAAGCGGACTCTCCCCACCGGCGAGAATCGCGGCCGTGCGATCGGGAATCTTTGGGTTGTTCTCGACGATAATATGGATGTGGTCCTGGTCCTTCATCGCCGGCGTGGTCGCGACGATACGACGAAACAGATCTATCGTCGCCTCCGGCCCCATCCCGCCAAGGATCCCCACAACTGGCTCGTTCATTCCGTCCGTTTCTCCTTGCTCTGCAGGTACCGGTCGATCGCTGCGGCGGCACGCTTTCCCGCTCCCATCGCCTCAATGACAGTCGCCGCCCCGGTAACAATGTCGCCACCCGCAAACACGCCCTCTTTGCTCGTACTCCCGGTCTCGGAATCAGCTACGATGTTCCCGCGACGATTGAGATCGAGTCCTTTCGTTGTCCTGGGCACAAGTGGATGGGGTCCATTTCCGATCGCGATCACAACCGTGTCAACATCGATGACGAATTCAGACCCTTCAATCGGAACCGGTCGTCGCCTTCCGGATTCGTCCGGCTCGCCAAGTTCCATACGGATGCATTCAGCCCCCGCAACAGCGCCGTCTTTCTCCAAGAATCGGAGCGGGTTCGTGAGAAGCTGGAAGTCGATTCCCTCTTCCCTTGCATGTTCGACTTCTTCCTCGCGTGCCGGCAGTTCCTCGGCGCTTCGGCGATAGACAATGATCGATTCTTCCGCCCCCAGCCGCAGAGCGGTGCGCGCCGAATCCATCGCCACATTCCCTCCGCCGACTGTGATGACTCGCTTGCCGATCCTGATTGGGGTATCGTACTCAGGGAAGCGGAACGCGCGCATCAGGTTGGTGCGGGTGAGAAACTCGTTCGCCGAGTAGACTCCGTTCAGGTTCTCTCCCGGCACTCCAAGGAAGCGCGGGAGACCGGCGCCGGTTCCGATGAACACAGCGTCATAACCGCTCCCCAATAGATCGTCGACCGAATAGATCTGGCCCACTACCTTGTTTACGTGGATCTCTACACCCATCTCCTTCAACGCCGATATCTCACGTTGCACGATCTGTTTTGGGAGACGAAACTCGGGGATCCCGTACATGAGGACGCCTCCGGCAACGTGCAACAGCTCGAACACGACTACATCATAGCCGCGCTTGCGCAGATCGCCGGCAGCAGTCAATCCGGCAGGACCGGCGCCGATCACGGCTACACGCTGACCGTTCTTCTCGGGAACGCTTGCTTTGGGGGCGGTATGTTCCGATTCCCAATCGGCGCAGAATCTCTCAAGTTTTCCTATCGCTACCGGATCGAATCGTCGACCGAGCGTGCACACGCCCTGACACTGGGTCTCCTGCGGGCATACACGACCGCAGACAGCCGGAAGGCTGTTGGTGTCCTTTATCGCCGCGATTGCCTCGGCGAAACGACTGTTCTTGACGTGTTCGATAAACCGTGGAATGTCCACGTTCACCGGGCATCCTTCCACGCACGGTGCGGTTGGGCACTGGAGGCACCGTTCTGCTTCGACGATTGCCTCGTTCTCGCTGTAGCCGAGCGGCACCTCATCGAAGTTGTGGATGCGGGCCTGCGGAGGCTGCTGTCTCATCGGCGTTTGCTTCTGTAGGCTCATGCAAAAGCTCCTTATTCCTTCTTACCTTCGCTCTTCAGATAACGATCGAGGGCGCACGCCTCTTCGTCGTGGTAGAATCGCTGGCGGGACATGAGGAGGTCGAAGTTCACCCGATGTCCGTCGAATTCCGGCCCATCTACACAGGCAAACTTCGCCTCATCACCAATCTCCACACGACATCCGCCGCACATGCCCGTGCCGTCGATCATGACCGAGTTGAGGCTTACGACTGTTGGGATGTTAAATTCGCGCGTTACTTGGGCGCTGACCTTCATCATGATCGCCGGCCCGATCGCCCACACCCGCCCAATCTTGCGTCCCGACGACAGGATCTCGCGCAACGGCTCACTGACGAACCCCTTGCGCCCCGCCGAACCGTCGTCGGTCATGACGATCAATTCGTCGCAGACCGCATCCATCCGGTCGATGTAGAACAAGAGATCTTCGCTCCGGGCACCGACAATACCGATCACCGTGTTGCCCGCTTCCTTCAGCGCGCGCGCGATCGGATACAGCGGCGCAATCCCCAGACCGCCGCCAACGCAGATTACGGTTCCATAATTCTCAATCTCAGAGGCAACACCGAGGGGGCCGGCAAAATCGAGAATCGTATCACCTGACTCGAAATGATCGCCCATCTCGCGCGTGCTCTTGCCTACCTCCTGCACAACAATCGTTACTCCGCCGCTCTCTCGATCGGTATCCACCACAGTAAGGGGGATACGCTCCCCTTGTTCGTGAAGGCGGATAACAACGAATTGCCCGGGTTTGGCGACTCGAGCCACCTCTGGTGCCTCGATCACATACTCACGAATCTGCGGACCGAGGGTCCGCTTGCCTAGAATCTTGTACACGCTATGGGCCTCCTCACAAGACAGAATCGCTGTTTGGTCATTCAGTGAATTATCCCCGTCCGGCGGAAAGCCTGCAAGGGCGGAAAGCTTGAACTCATGCGCGTACAATACCGGAGAGGAGGAGGACGCATGCGCTACTACTTAGAGAGCGACGGCAGGGTGTTTGTGATCGATCGCGATGGGACGCTGGACCTTCCCAACCGCGAGGAGATTTCTTTTGGGTTCGATGACATCGGCCGCCTGGCCGCGAACGAGCCGGTCTTATTCTGTGTCCCGCGCCTCACGAGGTTCCCACATCAGTGGCCGGGAAAGGATGAGTTGGCCTCCTGTGACAACGCGTCACCGTTGCTGCAACAGGCAATACACGCGAGCATGCCACGTGTGGTGGTGGAGGGGATCGTCATCGAGAGGGGAGAGATTCTGTTGGTGAAAGGCAGCCGCGGTTTGATCAAGGGGAGGTGGTCTCTCCCAGGCGGGTTCCTCCGCTTCGGAGAGGATCCGCAAAGCGGCCTGTTGCGTGAGATACGTGAGGAACTGCGAGTCAAAGGTCAAGTCGAATCGCTCATCACCGTTGAGGCAAAGCTGGGCGACACGAGCTTGCTGCACTGGATCATGTTCTTCTACCGAGTGTCTGTTACCGGACAGGTCAATCCCGATCCTGATGAGATCTCAGAGGCCCACTTCTTCCCGCTGAAGCGGGCGGTCGATCTCGTAGCGGACGGCCTGATGCGGCAAGTAGTGGCCGCGGTCGCTACAGAAGCTTCATCCCGATCTCAAACGTGATGTTCTTCTTCCACTCCAGGAAGTACGGCTCGTGAGCGCAGTTCATTGACAGCACGATGTTCGCGCCCTTCACCGGCGTGAACGTTACGTCGATCGTGAGTTCGTGTTTGTCTGTCGGGACAGCGTCCCAGGTTTCGCGCGAGAATGCGTATACGAACGACAGATCGAGGAAGCTTGTCACTAGATAGTCGTAGCTTGCATTGACATTGATCTGATTCGTACGCATGAAATCGTAGGCTCCCGAGAATGTGCCGTTGATCAAGAACTGGATCTTCGGTGTGGTTGTGAACGCATAGTCGAATGATGCCGTCGCAAGGAGATCGTTCTGCTCATTCATTGGATCGAGCAGTTCATAGCCGAGACCGACGCTTGCGCTGCCTCCGCAATACCGGGGATGGCTGTCGTCCTGCACGATTTGAGCGATTCCGTATGTGTCAAGCGCATCCAACCCTCCCGTCTTTGCAACCCCGGAACCTTCGACGATGTCCTGCAAGACTCCGAGGAGGGATGTGACAGAATCGTAGGTCTTTATGTTGTCTATCTCATGCGCCAACGCTTCGAGATCGATCCGCTCGAGATGCGCGGTGATCGTGCCTCGGTCGAATAGGTAGCTGTCGATCTCGATCGCCTTGGACAGAGGCGATACGTCGGTAAATCTACCGTATCCAACCCCCAGCTTCACAGACACCCCGATCGTCTCGTAAGACGAGCCGGTCTTGCCGCTCACGCCGGCCAGACCGAAGTATGGCTCATCAGGAGAGAAGTAACGCTTCAGATTCCCGTCGGCAGTAATGAGAAACGACGACAGAGCAACGGTAGAGATCTGCATGTTGTTGTTCACGGAGATATCGAATCCAAAATCGGGCGTGTCGACACGGCGCGAGTAGTCGATGAGCAACTGCCCTTCATCGATGTCACGCTGGGACAAACCGTATGGGTCGTTGTAGTAGTGGTATGCGAAACTTATCCCCAGGTTGTAAATATCCGCGTTCGGAGAACGGTAATCGCACAGGGGTATCGCTCCCGCCGCCATTACACCAACAGACGCAAATAGGATCAGAACAACAAGATATCTCCGTGCAACAGCCACTTACATCACCTCATCGGTGAGGCTACCAAACGCGCACCGACGACGCAATCAAATCCTTCCCCTGGGTTAGTGCCCGATGTCCATCTCACGCCGGGCGTTGGCCTATGTCTTTCAAGCCATGATCATGCGTGGCCTACACCGCATTCGTCAAACAGCGAGAGCTGCCTCACAACGGACTTGCTGAGCCGTCCCACTCCCACCCCAATTAACCGTACGCCACGTTCTTCCAGGTCTACGCGTCTGCGGAGCAGATCTACGGCCATCTCCTCCACGATACGAGTGGAATCCGTCCCCACGCTGATACTTGCTTGGCGGGTTATCGTTTCAAAGTCAGGGAAACGGATCTTTATACGGACCGTCTTTCCGATCAAGCCTTCCTCACGAAGCTGAACGGCTACCGTTCGGGCGAGACGACGTACAAGGCGGTCGATCTCTTCGAGTGCGTACAAATCCTGCGGGAACGTAATCTCGCGCGATACCGAACTTGCCTCTCGTGCCACGGAGAGCGACGTGTCATCCTCTCCACACGCAAGCCGGTGGAGTGTCTTCCCCATCGTGCCGAATTCGCGCACCAACAGGTCGAGTGGGGCGCGGCGGAGATCGCAGACAGAACTGATACCCAGGCCATGCAAACGTCGCTCGGTCACCTTGCCGACACCCCATATCATGCGAACCGGGAGCGGGTCAAGGATCGATTGCGCCCGCTCAGGCGCGATGATTACCAACCCGTCAGGCTTTTCCAACTCGGATGCAAGCTTGGCGAGAAAGCGGTTGGGAGCAAGACCGACCGAACAAGTTAGACTGGTTTGCATCTTCACTTGCCTCTTGATCTCGACGATGATCTCTTCCGCCGGACCGAACGCGCCTTCACTTTCGGTGAGATCGAAGAACGCCTCGTCGATGGATACCGTCTCGACTAGTGACGTGTATTCGTGGAGGATCTTTCGTACTCGATGCGCAATCTCTTGGTAGCGCGAGAATCTCGGCGAAAGGAAGACCGCGTGCGGGCAGAGTTTGCGCGCTCTTGCCATCGGCATGGCACTTCCCACCCTATACTTGCGCGCTTCATACGATGCGGTGGACACGACTCCACGCGGACCTAAACCGCCGACGATCACCGGCCGACCACGGTAGCGCGGCTCGTCCAGTTGCTCGACGGCGGCGAAGAACGCATCCATGTCGAGATGTCCAATCTTGCGCGGGAGATCGCTCATGTTCATATTCCAGCTGCTTTGAGCCAGCGCTTCGCCTCCGGCCCCGCAATATCGTGTATAACGCGATAGGCCGTCTTCCCGTAGGACACGCTGTGGTGAGGTGTGCCAGTTAATGCGGCAAGAGAGGAAAGAGACGCAGGAGAAAACGGAATCAGTCCGTCATCGGCAAGTGCGATGACAACCGCCCACAATCGGTCGAATCGCTCCTTCTCCCCGTGCCTGCGAGGCTGCGATACGAGAAACCGGCTGAGATCGTCGAGTTTCACACCGCGATGCCGGCAGGGGGCGAGGTGAATCCTCGCCGTATGACAGCACGGATCGATCATTTGGATTGCTGCCTCTCGTGGAGGAAGATCGCCAAGCGCTTCCCATTCGCTCCTGAGAGCGAGCACAAAACGCGTTGGGTCGGAGAGGAGATGATCCATTCCAAAGACGCATTGTGACACGAGCTTCCGCACGTCAAGCGGCGTTGAGCCCGGGTGCCGATCGACATCCTCCAGAACCACTTCAAGCATCCTTTCCTTCTCGTTCACGGCTTTAGGATAGAATAGGCGGACATGACGATCAAGAGGCGCATCGTAGTCACGGGACGGCCGGACGTCGGGAAGACGACGCTCATTGAGAAGATTTTGTCAGGTCTCGCCATCCCCGCTGGGGGTATGATTACCAGAGAAATCAGGAAGTGCGGCCATCGCGTTGGATTCGCCGTGATCGATATCGCCACCGGTGAAGAGGGAACCCTCGCTCACATCCACCAACAGCAGGGAGCAAAGATCGGTCGCTACAAAGTCAACCAGCACGATCTTGAGCACGTAGGCATAGCCGCAATAGACAGAGCAATTTCGGAGGAGATGCTGGTTGTCATCGATGAGGTTGGACCAATGGAGATCACTTCGCCGCTGTTCCTCCCCGCGGTCGCGCGCGCCATCTCAAGCAACTGCCCTCTTCTCATATCCGTTCACGCACATCTCGATCACCCGCTTGTTCATCGCTTGCGTCAAGAACTGACACTCTATCGCGTGAAGCTGAGCAATCGCGACGAATTGCCTGCGAGCATCCTTGAAGAGTTTTCCAAGTCCGCCTGAATGGAGCGCGCCTCACTCGCCCCCTGACGGCGGCAGGAGTGAGGCGTCCGGGAACCGAGGGACAATGGTTGCGGACACGGGAACGGTTATGCGATCCCCTGACTGCAACTCACTGATCGGCTTGACCGTCTCTTGTCGCGGAGAGTTGAGGAGCGCAACGGGTGTGCCTACGGGAAGACCGCGTTTGTCGACGAGGGCAAGCCCCACCTGCCGTTCGCCCAGGCTGACACAACTGGTCACACGTCCAATGCACGTACCGTTCTTGTCCGTTACAACCGCGCCAACACGAACGGGACGCGCTCCAGCCTCATCGATCTCGAAGCGCACCACTTCGCGCTCCAAATGGGTATACATCTCCACACAACGATCACGGCCGATGAAGAACGGTTTGTGCAGCTTCACATAGGATCCGAACCCGGACTCAAACGGATTCACGTCGTACGCCCCGGCAAGTTCATGGCCATACAAAGGAAACCCTGCCTCGGTGCGTGTGGAATCGCGTGCCGCAAGGCCACACGGGACCAGGCCGAGCGGGCGCCCCAGTTCGAGAAGTTTGTTCCACAACCAGACCGCGTCACGCGCGGCCAGGTATATCTCATAGCCGATCTCCTCACCGGTATAGCCGGTACGAGCTACTATCAGCTGGCGGTTGTCAACGATGATCTCGCAGAACTCCGTGCGCTTCAGCGCTGCTACGCTCACTTTCTGAGTTGGACCGAAGATTTGCTCAAAGATCTCGTGACTGCGCGGGCCTTGAATGGCGATATCCATTACGCCGCGTTCCCGCTTGAGGTCGATAAGATCAACTTGCACACCTGGATCACGCGCGGGCATGCCGCGATCGATCAGATAGCGGCCATCATTGACACCCGTTAACCACGCCCAATCCTTCTCCTCATTGGCGGCGTTCACCACCACCATATACCGGTCCCACGAGCGCCGGTAGACAAAGATATCGTCGATTACGTTACCATCCGGGTCGAACAGATGCGCATACTGTGATTCGCCGTCCGTCAGCCAGGCGGTGTAGTTTGCGGTCACAATGTTGAGAAACTCGGTCGCGTAGTCGCCAGTGACGTGGAAAACGCCCATGTGTCCGAGATCGAACAATCCCGCCGCTTGTCGAACGGCGCGATGCTCCGCCAGTGCAGATGTGTACCAAATCGGCATCTCCCAGCCAGCAAACGGCACGAGGCGCGCGCCCAAAGCCGCGTGTGCTTCGTAGAGCGGCGTACGCTTCAACGTTCCATCTCGATCTTCCCACGTGAACGATTCCTTCTCCACGCTGTCGGTAGCAGCGGCGAGTTGTGCCTGACCGATAAAGTACGGCTTGTTCAGGAAAAACATCTCCGGTCGTTCGACGTAGAGAGTAGCGATGTCGGCTCCCGGCGTTGTTTGTGGAATTGGTGATGCCAACCATTGCCTCGATGCTGACGGCACATCTTCCTCCAGGACTTCTTCAATAAGCGCCGGCCCCTGTACCTTCCGGAAGATGTCTTCATAGTCGAACAGCATGTACCCGTCGGCGAGACCGTCGAGCCACCGTTTGACGTTTGCGCCAGTGGCCCTTGGGGCGAAGACGATGTAGTCCTCGTCTCCCACACAAGCAACCGCGATCTCCGACACTAGCTTGGCGTCCTCATCGAACAAGAAGGTGGAGAGACTATCATCAACGGCAAGCGTGAGGATATTGGATGTCGTCGCTTCGTGTAACAACGCTCGGCTCCTGCCGCCCCGTACGCGCAGAATCATCCATGGATTCCCGTCTTCTTGCGCCGCCGGCACCGCGACAGCCGGATCGACGTGCTCAATCAGTGATCGCACTGCATTTCTTGCCTGTTCGAGATTCGAAAGCGGAAGCTTCCCGCGGGAGAGATCGCCTGCGAGGCCGAGATAGGAGAAAGGGCGTATCGACCGCAGGACACGGGCGATGATCGCGGCAAGTGCATCCATCTCTTCCTTTGCCATTCCACGTTGAGTTGCCCACGGCGTGCCAAGCCTGATCCCGTGAGCATCGGCGGCACTGTGATCCCCTGGAATCGTGTTCTTGTTGCACACGATTCCAACCAGATCGAGAATGCGGGAGGCGATCTCGCCCATCATCACAAATCCGGTATCGTTGGCAATTGCCTTGAGATCGACAAGCAACAGATGTGTGTCGGTGCCTCCATATGCCAGTGTCAAGCCCTCCCGCACGAGCGCGTCCGCAAGGTAGGAAGCATTTTCAACAATACGGCGCTGCAGGGTCTTGAATTCATCCGTTTGCGCGAGCTTCAGCGCAACCGCGATAGCGGCGAACTTGTTCACATGCGGTCCTCCCTGTTCTCCTGGGAAGATGGCGTTGTCGATTCGTGATGCGATTTCAGGGTCGGTTGACAGGATCACAGCCCCACGCGGCCCGCACAACGTCTTGTGCGTTGTGAAAGAGACTACATCGGCGATGCCGACCGGGTTCGGATAGACTCCCCCCACTACCATCCCGGCAGTGTGAGCAATGTCGGCGAGAAGCACGGCATCAACGACGTCAGCGATCTCGCGAAACGCGTCCCAGTCAGCTTGCCAGGGATACGAGGTGAAGCCGCCGATGATCATGCGCGGCCGATGGCGCTTGGCAAGGTCCATAATTCGATCGTAGTCAAGCTTGCCTGTGCGTCGATCGGCAGCATAGGAGACTATGTTGTATCGCTTTCCTGTGATGTTGAATCGTGAACCGTGCGTCAGGTGCCCGCCCTCTGTAAGGTCCATTCCCATCACCGTCTCTCCCGGCTTGACAAACGCCTCGTATACAGCGAGGTTGGCGGCGGCACCGGAGAGTGCCTGTACGTTGGCGTAGATCTTCTCCGCCGGCCAGGCGGGGGTGGAAAAACACTCCGCAGCGCGGCGACCGGCGAGCGACTCAATGAGATCGGCCATCTCCGTTCCCTTATAGAATCGCCAATCGGCATAACGTCGGTGATCGGCAAGTTGCATGTCGAGATCGGCCAATTGGTCGGGGCCCGTCTTCCGCATCACGGCACGCGGATATCCTTCTGCGTAGACGCTTGTAAACACTGAGCCGAGCGCCTCACGCACCGGCAACGGAGTGAGGCTCTCTGAGGGGATGAGGATTATCTTCTCGCGTTGACGACGCTCCTCGGCGGCGATCAGCGCCGCGGTTTGGGGGTCGGTCTGCAAGATATGCGTAATGTGGATTGCATCGCTCATCATGGTCACTCCTTTTCCCAACCGATCGTGTCGGGGTGAAGTCTACGGGGAAGATCGTGATCTTTCCAACACGAATCCGCAAGCAGATACAACCCACCATTCACCAGTGAGTGCCCGCCCAGGACGACAGGGATCTTCGCTTGCTTGGCTGCAAGCGTGAAGTCACGCCATTTCGGGTCGTCAATCAAAGAATCCATCAATAGATCGCTGGCGAACCGGTCGCTTGGTGCAGGAATCGGCCCTTCATCTGCAAGCAATGGGCGGCTATCGATAATTGCCCCGTCGGCCGTCTCTTCCAGACGCGAAAGAAAGGGGACTGTCCCCTTTTCTTTCAGAAAGCCGCCGAGGAGTGTGCCGCTGCCATCTGGATACGCGCGCAACCCTCTCCCTTCACTGATCACGCTCGTGCGACAGGCCACTGCTCGCTCGAAGTATGCCCATGTCATTGGATTTACGCGGCCGACAATCTTCAGGCGAGCGGAGCGAATACGCAGCAGTTCCATCAACCGGGCCACGTTCGGGATTCTATACGAGAGCGTTCGCAGGAGTTCCTTGGTTCTGGTCCTTCCGCGTTCGGCCGCTGCGAGGAGAAGAACATCGGTCGGCGTGTCGATGTCAAACTGAGTCTTTGCATCGCGGGGAAGGGAAAAGCAGGGGATACCGGCGTCGGCGAGTGTTAATCCGAGCGGATTGTCAATCGAGGGAAGCTCTATGGAAAGAAGCTTTTGCGCATCTGCGACTGCGCAGAAGTCGCAACTGTAGAAGTTGTTGAACAAAGCGCCACAGTCTCTGCGCATCGCGAAACGAACGAGCGTTCGCATTCCGGTTTCATCGAGCAGCCCGCCGCTCCCGCTTCCGAAATAGAGGAGTCCGTCTATGGAGTGACCTGCAACGGCCTGCTGCAAGACTCGTCCGAAGTGAAACGGGGCCGTCGCGGTCGTGAGTATCGTTGGCACACCGCATTTGCCAAGGGCGTCAGTTAATGAAGCATCTGCTGCAACGAGAACGATCGTTTCAACTCCGGAGACGCGAAGTGTAGTGACGAGATCAATGGTCGACGCTGCGCGCGCTTTCTCTACCAGCGTCTCTCCCGGGCTGTCTCCGAGAGGGGCGTGCATGACAACCGCCGCTATCCGTGACATGAGCCGATCTTACCCGTTTCCGCGGCGATAAGACGAAGGATCGTGATTGCGCCACCCTTGTCGAGCGGCCGGTTTTGGCTGCCGCAATTGGGCGCATAGATGCAGGCAGGACAACCGTGTGCGCATTCGCAGTCCGCCACCGTTTCTTCGGCCTTCTCCGCCAACCGCTGGATGGAGTTGAACAGGACGGAGGCAAGACCGGCCCCGCCTTCGATTTCGTCATAGATCATGATCGTGGGAGCGCCGGTCTGCTGATGGAGAGGGGTTGAGATGCCGCCGATGTCATCCTGATCGCACAGAACGAGTAGCGGTGCCATGGCAATGAGGGCATGTTCCGCTCCATGCACGCTTCCGGCCATTGCTTCAAAGCTGATTCCTGGGATTTCAGGCGGCAGCGTGATCCACATGGCGTCGGTCTCATATGTGTGCGGTGGAAGGTCGAGCGCATCGACAGAGACAGTTCTATCGTAGTGCATAGTCTTGTAGCCGATGAAGGATTCGGTTATCCGCACTCGTCCGACGGCCACAGCGATTCCTCCGCTCTCCATCGCTTCCTCCTGGGAGAGGATATCGCTCACGGATGTGCGCAAGCCGACGGTATAGTAATCAACTTCTTCTTTGCGTGCAGTAGCGATACCTCTCTCCAGATCCAGGGTTTCAATCACATACGTCTCACCGCGGTGGAGGAGAATTGCTCCGGGGTAAGCATCGCGGCGCGCACGTACAGGGTCCATCGTCTCCAACAATTCGTCTGAACAGAGCAGCTTCACGCCTTCGCCCACGATGCCGTTCATGTCCACCAATTCGTGCGCCCGCCTTTGGCCACAATAGATGAACCCACGCGGACTGGATGCAACAAGACCGTTATCCTTCAATGACATCAGGAGATCCTTCTCCCAAGGGGCAACTTCTTCTTCTTGAAGTGGAAATTCGGCGGCGGCACAGACCAGATGTCCTGCTACCAAGCGAGGGTTATCGGACCTGATCACAATCTGCGATTGCTCTTTCCCGAGGAAAGCTTCCGGATGGTGCATGAAGTAGCGATCGAGTGGGTTTTCCTGCGGCATGAAGAACACGAGCGACGGATCTGTGCCCCGGCCGGCCCGGCCGGCTTGCTGCCAAGCCGACAGCAGACTTCCGGGAAAGCCGACGAGGATAACCGCATCCAGACTACCGATATCAATCCCTGCTTCAAGTGCGCTTGTGGAGACAACGCCTTTGATCTTTCCCATGCGCAGACCATTTTCTATGTCGCGTCTTTCTTGCGGCAGATAACCGGCGCGATACGATAGGATGTCTTGGCCTCCCAGGTCCTGTGCGCGGCGGGCCACCACCTCGGCCATTGCTCGTGAACGGACGAAACACAGGGTCTGTGCGCCGGATCGAGAGAGAAAGGCAAGGAGGTGCGCCGCCTGGGAAGTGATCGCCGAACTGGGGTCGAGCAGATGATCCCAGAAACAGACCTGTCTTTGTCCTCGTGCCGAAGTCGACTCGGTTACTGCGACTGTGTCCCTGCCGGCAAGGTCACGGGCAAATGCTTGCGGATTAGCTACCGATGCCGAGGCAAGCACCACTTGGGGCGAGGCGCCATAACGATCGAGTATGCGGAATAAGCGCCGGAGAAGAAGCGCTACATTGGCGCCGAACAAGCCGCGATACTGATGCGCCTCGTCGATCACAATGTAACGCAGATGGCTGAACAAGCGACTCCACTTGTGATGCCACGGGAGATAATAATGAAGGGCATGCGGATTAGTGAGTACGATCCGCGCTTCCTGCCTGATACGCGCTCGTCTTCCGGTAGGCGTGTCGCCGTCATAGACGCTTGGCCTGATCTTGCTACCCGTCGCCTTCTCCATGTCGAGAAGTTTCTCCAATTGGTCGTTGGCCAATGCCTTGAGAGGGTAGATGTATAGCGCGCAAGCCTGTGGGTCGCAGATTAGCGTCTCAAATATCGGTATGTTGAACGCAAGCGTCTTCCCCGAAGCAGTCGGGGTGGTAATTATCACGTCACTTCCGGCGCGCAGTGCCTCGATTACTTCTCCCTGGTGACGGTAGAGGCTGACGCCACGTTGCTTGAGATAGTCGTGGAGTGGTGGGGGCGGACTCAGTGTTGCTGGGATCGCACGTGTCGCCCCAACTTGGGCTACGTGAACGATTTGGCTTTCATACCAGCGTTCTTTCTCTATCAGAGAGATGATATCAAGAAGCATCGGCGGCAGTCTTCAACAAGAACTCAAGTAGTTGAGCGAGCGACATGATGTCTTGGCGATTGTGATTGACGATAGGGACGAGAGATCCGGGATTGTGCGAGTTGAGATACGCGGTATAGTATTCCGGCACCGCTTCGCTGGGAAGGTCAATAGTGCGGTGCACACCAAGAATCATGTCTTCTACCGTTCCCAAACGGGCATCGGGTAGGCTGTCGCGAAACGCCCTGCGCGCGTGATGCAGCAGATCTATGTGGAGTGGCTCATAGCGGAACGGAATCCCGTAATAGGCAAACCGATCTCTCAGGCACGTCCAGTCGAATGATTTTCCGTTGTAGCTTAAGACGAGCTCTGCCCGGTCAAGGAGGTATGCAACTTGCTCCAGCACCGCTATCTCTTCCGCAATAGAACGCGCCAAGTACTGCACAACGCGTATGCCTCCTGCGCCGATCAGGCCGAAGGCGGCAAGAATGATCGGTGCATTCGATAGGCCGAGAGTTTCCAGATCGAAGAACAGAATCCGTTCAGGCGGAACAAGACCCAGCATCTGAAGGAATAGCGAGTGTGACGCAGGAAGCCAGTAAGATAGCGTTTCGTGCACCCGTTTGGCCTCAAGAGGATCTTGCCATTCGTTCAGCAAGGAAAGCGCGGACCGGCTCCAACGGGGATGGGCGGTTAGTTCGGGTATAGATGAGTATCCCGCCTTTCTGAGCTCGGCACAGTGCGCTCTGCCGACACCGTACAACAATCGCAACTCAGACAAGAACGCCCGTGCGGCTTTGTCCTGCGGCGGTAATGAAAGCGTTGTCTTCGCGCGGCGTTCTATCTGTATGCAGGTGCCGTAGGAGCTGGCAATTTCATCTCCCTGCAGCACAACGATAGGATCTTGCCCGCTGTAATCAGGGAAAGACCCTCCCGCTTGAACATGGGAGGGTTTATTGTCCGAGGAATCTCGTCCCAGAAGCCACCGCGCAATCCTGTCAGCCGCGGCTATCTCCTTTTTCGCGGCCGTGCATCGGGGATCATCTTTGCTTCACCGATGTAGGGTAGCAGGGCCAGTTTGCGTGCGCGGTTGATCTCGCGCGCCACTTGACGCTGATGCTTGGTGCACAGGCGTGTCGCTCGCTTTGGGAGAATCTTCCCCAAGCGATTCATGTATTGCTTCAGTTCTTCCGGTTTCTTGTAGTCCAGAGCGATCTCCCGCTCGCAGACTCGACATACTCGTCTTCGTTTGTAGAACATGTCCTAAAAAGGAACCTCCTCATCTTCAACGGCAGATTGCGTATTCTTTGGCGGGATCGTCCCTGCTTCTCCTGCCGGTCGACCGCCGCCAAGAAACTGAACGTTCTGTGCGACGACCTCAACCATCTTCTTCTTCTCCCCTTCCTGAGTCTCGAAACTGCTGATCCTCAGTCTGCCTTCAACCGCCACGGAACGACCTTTGCTCAAGTAGTTGGCACAGTTCTCCGCTTGCGATCCCCAGGCAATAATCGGGACAAAGGTAACGTCTTCCTGTAACTGTCCAGAAGAATCCTTGTACTGTCGGTTGACCGCGATGCTGAACTTGGTGCGCGCTGTACCGCTCGCAGTATATTGAAGCTCGGGATCCGCGGTAAGGTTGCCGATCAGAATTACCTTGTTGAGGCTCGCCGACATTCTTCCTCCTACTTGGTGCGGGCAACGATCTGGTAACGGAGGATCTCCTCATCGATGTTAAGCCGCTCGCACACCGGATTGATCTCTTGCGGGGCCATCTGAAACAGAGCTAAAGTATAATATCCTTCTGTATAGTGGTTGATCTCGTAGGCAAGAATCCTCTTGCCCCACTCATCTACCTTGTCAACCTGCCCACCTTTTTCGGTGATCAAGCCGTGTATGCGCTCCGCTTTCTGTGTGCGCTCTTCATCTGAGAGATCGGGCCGTATGACGTAAACAATCTCGTATTCTTTCACTCTTGCACCTCGCTGTCGTTGTCCGAACAGTAACTTTACTCTGGAAGCAAAGCGAAGTCAAATGGCAGCAAGAGTCGTTCTAAAGCAATAAACCGACCGCGGGCCTTGTAACAGCGACTGGTCCAATAACGCTAGAATGCCCTTCTCCTCTTGACAAGAGCCACATTGACAACTATAATGGTTGAAATTCTCCTGAAGAAAGGGGGTGACAAGGTGAACAAAGGGGAGTTCGTAGACAAGCTTGCTACGAAGACCGGCTTGACCAAGAAGGATGCGCGTAAGGCGCTTGATGCGGTAATCGATCTGATCACCGCTGCCTTGGTGTCTAACGAAGAGGTTCTGCTGACCGGGTTCGGCAAGTTCGAAGCCCGTGCTCGCAAGGAATCCAAGCGAATCAATCCTCAGACCCAGAAACGGATAACGGTGCCAAAGAAGGTCGTACCTGCCTTCAAGCCAGGTAAGAACCTCAAGGAGATCGTGGCGAAGAAGCTAAAGGTAGTTACTGTTGGATCTGAGCTTAAGGTGAAGAAGTAGGATGAGGGCGGTCACGTGCACGTGTGTCCCTTGTCGCCTTAGGTGAAGCGTTTGGGGAAAGGGAGGCGCATCTCCAAAAGCGACAGCTCAAACGACCTTAATTGAGTTTTGAGCAAGGGCGATTGAGCTGTCGTTTTGTTTGAGTTGATTTATCATAGCTTAGTTTACGTTGGTGCCGGTTTTGCTACGTTCAGTTATCTGTTTGCCGGTAGAAGCGACAAGCGACTCTCCTGGGAGGCAGGAGAGTCTGTTCGAATCTTGCCAACGGAGGTGATAGCTGGAGATAGGCGTTGATAGCATCATTCTTAGAAAATGTATCAGTGCCATGTCGAAACACTGAGTTGGTCCTACTGCTACAAGATTGCGACGGGCGAGGCAATCCGTCGCTGTGTGTCAAAGGATTTACCCTTAGGAGGTAATGCGATGAAGAGAATCGTCCAGAAGTTTGTTGGCAGCAAAGGCCTGTACTACCTGCTGATGATCGCTGCGTTGGGTCTCGCCCTCGGTGCAAATGTAAAGTGGCATCCGTAGAGCCAAGGAGGCACACGATGAAATGGGAAGGATACAACAGCAATCCCGGTCAGAGACTCAATAAGGTAGTTGCACGACTCCTTAACAATAAAGGCATATACTATCTGCTGATGATCGCGTCGCTCGGGTTGATCCTTGGCGCGAACGTCAAGTGGCATCCGTAAGTCTAGTTAGTGACTAGCCCAACCGCCTCTTTTCTGGTATGATATAGGGGGCGGTTGGGCTATTTCATTCTTGGGAGAGAGATGAACTTACCAATTCGAGCGAGGCTGTTCGTCGCGATCCTCGTCGTTCTTTGTATCACCTCTCTCGCGTATGCTGGATACTCGATCACTCGTCCCAGCGCGGATCAAATCACCTTACTTGCGATCTTTCTGGTCCTTGCCGTACTGGCTGAACTCTATGCCACGTGGATCCCTTCTTACAAGTGGGAGATATCCAGTTGCATAGCGATAAACCTCGCAGCTCTGTTTATCCTCGGTCCTTCGCTTGCTGTATTCCTAGTCTTCTCATCTTCTCTCATCTCTGAGCTGCTTCTTCGTTGGGGGCAGAGGGGAAAAAGTGCCTGGAACATGATCGTTCCCATAGCATTCAACGTCGGGCAGCTTGTGGTAGCTGTAACTGTTGCAGGTTTCGTGCTGCGAGCATCGGGCCACGCCGCCGTTGGGCTTCAGTCACCGAATGATTATCTATGGGCGATTGGCATGTTTCTTTCGTACTCAGTTGTCAATCTGGCACTTGTCAGGGGGGTCGTCTCTCTTTCCAGTGGGGGGGGATTCTTCTACGGGCTTTGGAAGAGCATTCGCGAGTTCGCTCTTCAGTACCTTGTGCTATGTGTGTCCGCTCTCTTGCTCACGGTCCTCTATTCGATCTCGGTGTGGCATGTCTTCCTGGCTCTCATCCCGCTGGTACTTGTCCACGTTTCGTTTCGTAGCTATCTCCAATTGCAGACCGAAGCGCGAAAGACTTTCGAGAAGATCTCACGTATACTAGATGAGCGTGACCACTACACGGCGGTGCATTCGAGTTCCGTCGCCGAGCTTTCCGTGAAGATAGGTCAAGAAATGGGTCTTTCTGAGCGGGAGATTGAGAAGATCGACATTGCGGCAAGGGTGCATGATATCGGCAAGGTGGCGATTCCCGATGCAGTTCTCCTCAAGCCGGGACCACTGGACGATGCCGAGTGGGAGACAATGAAACGGCATCCTGTTATCAGCGCCGAACTAATCGAGGGATTAGAGATCTACAGTCACGTTGCCAATGCGGTGCGTCATGAACATGAACGATGGAACGGAAGCGGGTATCCTGACGGTTTGAAGGGAGACGAAATTCCCATTGTCGCACGTATCATCGCGGCAGCCGATGTTTATGATGCCCTCTCCACCGATCGACCGTACCGCAAGGCGTTCACTCATGAGGAATCGATTGAAATGATAGGAGAAATGCGTGGTAGCGAGCTCGACCCAGGTGTAACTGATGCCCTGAAGCGCATCCTTTCTTCTCAAGAGGAATAGCAGTGGCGTTCCCCAAGGACTTGATGTACCACAAGTTCCGTGCCTATGGGTTCCTCAAGAATCTTCGGTTTTTCGACCCGTTTCTCATCCTCTTCTTCCGAGAGATGGGATTGTCGTTCCTCGAAATAGGCATACTGTTCTCCATTCGAGAGATCTCAACCAACATACTCGAGATACCTACAGGGATCGTGGCCGATGCCTACGGTCGGCGCAGATCGATGCTTGCCTCGTTCTCCGCTTATCTCATCTCGTTTGCCCTGTTCTACTTGTTTCCTCACTTCGGTGTCTACGCGTTGGCGATGGTCTTCTTCGCCTTTGGGGAGGCGTTTCGCTCTGGAACGCATAAAGCTTTGATCCTCGAGTATCTTAGGCTGAAAGGGATTGTCGAACAGAAGGTCGAGTACTACGGCCACACGCGCGCTGCGTCACAGTTTGGTTCGGCGATAGCGGCGCTGGTTGCTGCCGGACTCGTGTTCTACGCGGGCAGCTATCGCATCGTGTTTCTTGCATCGATCATTCCATACTTACTGGCAATATTATTGATGCTCTCGTATCCCAAAGAACTCGATGGTGTGCGCATGAAGAGCACCGGCCACTGGTTGCGGCGAATGATTGAGCAATTCCACCTAACGTTGTCTGCCTCACTACAAATGTTAAGAGAGCGATCGCTTGTGCGAGGTCTCGTAAACAGCGCCACATTCGATGCCGTTTTCAAATCGACAAAGGACTACCTGCAGCCGGTGCTGCAGGCACAAGCGATCGCTCTCCCGATAATCCTATCTTTAGGCGGCGATCAGCGAGTGGCCCTTATCGTCGGCGCACTGTACTTCGTCATCTACTTGGGAACGACCTATGCCGCCTCGCAAGCGGGTAGGATTCACAGACACATGGGGCAGATGGAAAGGGCAGCGGACATCATCTATGTCCTGAGCGCAATCCTTCTGTTGGGCGCAGGAATCGGCATGTCGACAAAGATCTACAGCGTCTCGATAGTCTGTTTTCTCAGCTTGTTCATGCTGCAGAACGCAAGAAGACCTATCCTTGTCGGGTACCTTGCGGATCTTATACCACACCATACGATGGCAACCGGTTTGTCGGTCGAGTCGCAACTGCGCACCTTGTTCATGGCGGGGTTGGCGCCACTTGTTGGTTATGCAGCTGACAGACTCGGGATAGGAATGGCGCTGATGATCGTTGCATTTCTGACACTGATAGTGTTTCCAGTCATACGTGTGAGCAGAACGGAGACATCCTCGCACTGAACATCCGGCCCGGGTGAAACAACTTGCGGTATCTTCGTGTAGATAGTTGTGGAAAGTTAGTATTGAACATTGAAGGAGGATTTAGTGAAGCGTTCCATACCATTTGTCCTAGTGTCGTGCGTTCTGCTTGCGTCGGTGCTCGGTATGGCGGCTCCCGACCTCATAGTCGCTGATATCAGCTTATCTCCCAGCAATCCGACTATCGGACAAATGGTGACGATTACAGCAACTGTAGAAAACATAGGATCGAGCAACTCTACCGAGCGTTTCAACGTCAGATTCCTCATGGACGGTTTCCAGATTGACGCACCTTCTATTCCGTTTGGCATCAATGCCGGACGATCGAAAGATGTTTCGGTTACTTGGCCGGCAGAAGCAGGATCGCACACCATAACAGTTGATGCCGATCAGCCGCTTGACAGAGTCGACGAGTCAAACGAGACGAACAACTCTCAAACACTTACGTTTCCCGTAACCATAAATCTAGAGACTTCTAGCCTCTCAAACATCAAGGTGGCAGTGGCGAGATTCGAGGATCGTAGCGGATCTGGTTTTATTAACGTGGGTGATGGAGTAGCGGACGAACTAATCGAGCGCCTTGTGAACAGTGGAGTGCGTGTGCTCGAACGAGGTGAACTCGAGTCCGTAATGCAGGAACGGGGGCTTAATCCGGCGATAACGTCCGATCTCGCAACTGCCGGCCAGCTACTCGGCGCCGATCTGCTAATCGTCGGTTCAGTGACCAAGGTCAACGTACAACAGTCGGCGCTTAGCCTCGGTTTCTTCAGCGTCAGCAGTGCGTCGGTCAATGTTGCGATGTCTGCACGGCTGGTGAATGTGTACACATCTGAGATCATGGGCGCGTTCAATTCGGAGGGGAGTGCTGAGGGCTCAACCGGCTTCTCGGTCGATATCGGCAAGATCCTTTCCCTCACGCAACCTGTCACGGTCAATGTATGCACCGGCGGACTTCGCACCGACAAATCGTCCTACTACATAGGCGAAACAGCGCACTTCGGATACATGAATTCCGGCCCTTCCGGCTGGTACGGCGTCGAGATTGATGGAAGCAGCGGCACTCCGCTCAAATGGCTCGACTACAGGTTCATTAACACCGGAAGCTGTGGTGAATGGTTCTGGGATCAACGCGATACCAGCGGTGTTCAGTTGAGCCCAGGATTCTACACCGCCAAGCTATGGGATGGAACATCATACGTCGCCACGGCCGGTTTTCAGATTCGCCCCGGTGCCGGGCAGCCATTCCCATTGATGGACGAGATCACGGTAGGAACCGGCCAATTCGACGAAACAATCGTGGGGAAGGCGACTAATAGTGCCCTCGGTCAGCTTGTGTCGAGTTTGGTCGTCGGAATGGATAACGCGGCGGCGGGGGTAATTGCATCTCGCGGCGCCGCAGAATCGATGCTCCCCTCGACAAGAAAGAGCGAGGGACAGATAGCGGCTATTCTTCCTGACGGCCGGATTGCGGTCAACATCGGCGCCGGCGCCGGTGTGCACAAGGGAGACTTCTTCCAAGTCTTGTCGACGACAAATGTCGTCATCGACCCTGCGACAGGCGATATCCTTGCCTATGACACGCTCGGGATAAAGGGAGAGATTGTCGTAACTGAGGTGCATGATCGCGTCTGCTATGCAGTGCGCACGGCCGACTTCGATCCTCAGATCGGCGACATCGTAAGGCCCGAATCCAAGTAAGCATTGCCCGTCGGGTGTACAAGCGGATATACTCACAGTAATGCTACGTCATGTGAGAAATAGCTGCCTTGCCTTGTTTGTGTTTGCCGTCATTATCGCGCCAGCATGTGTCGCCGCAGGCGTTGACTACATAGGCGTCAGGGTCATTCTCCCGCTTGGACAGATGCCGGCCATGATCGGCATTGAGGTCGGAACCCGAGTTTCCTTTGGATGGACCACCGCATGTCTGCTACTTACCCCCGACGGAAGGACCCTCTTGTTGGGAGGCGTCGAGATGGCGCTTACCGACCAAGAGAGCTTGGGGAGCAGCCTTATCCGCGCCACGGTTGGCGTTTCCTACTTCGATCTTGCCGCAAGGTTTCCATCGCTCGTCCTCGGGGCAGGCATCGCATACCGATTTTCGATCGAGGATGCTTTTCAGGTCGGGATCAGAGGGGAGATCATCTATCCGCTGGCGCTCGGCCCGCCCCTGGTGAGCATCGGCGGTGGCTGGGCACCATGATGAAGGATTTGTTCGGCACTGACGGAGTGCGAGGGCACGCAAACGATGAGATCACCGCCGAACTTGCCATTGCGCTGGCGCGCGCCACTTCCGCGAGACTTGTTCCCCCAGGGGGGCGGGTTATTGTTGGCCGCGACACCCGCGTGAGCGGTCCGATGTTCGAGGGAGCGCTGGCCGCGGGGTTTGCTTCGAGCGGGGTGGACGTGTTCCTTGCCGGCATCATCCCCACACCCGCCATCTCGTTCCTGATCAAAGATGAGCGTGCCGATCTTGGCGCAGTCATCTCCGCTTCGCACAATGAACCTGGGGACAATGGAATCAAGTTCTTCGATCAACGTGGGATGAAACTCACGATCGAAGAGGAACGAGAGATCGAGCGAATGTATTGTAACCTTCCCGCCCGCTCGCATTCAGTGGGATCGATTGTGCCACTGGAAGCAGCGGCGACGCGTTACGCCGCCTTCCTTACTGGAACGATCGAGATTGAGGAGATAGATCTCTCCGGTTGCACGATCGTTGTCGATTGCGCATACGGCGCTACCGGCGCGATTGCGCCTCATGTCCTCAGGCACTTCAACGCGCGTGTCGTCGAGCTGCACACGACCCCTGACGGCAAACACATTAACGAAGAATGCGGGTCAACAGACCTTAGGCCACTGCGAGCGGCGGTACTTCAGCATCGAGCCGACTTGGGAATCGCATTCGACGGTGATGGCGACCGTGTTCTTCTCCTATCGCCCACCGGAGAAGTCATCGACGGCGACCGCATGCTGGGCGTGGCTGCACTGCACATGAAACGGGAGGGCCGACTCGATCCGGAGATCGTCGTGGCAACGGTAATGAGCAACATGGGGTTGGAACAGACCCTTGCCGATCGCGGGGTGCGCATGATCCGCACCCCGGTCGGTGACCGGCATGTCGCGCAGACAATGCTCGCCCATGGCGCTCAGCTGGGCGGAGAACAATCCGGTCACATAATCTTTTCCGACCACAGCCCTACCGGAGACGGGATCCTTACTGCGGTGAAGCTACTGGAGATCTCGCATGAACGGGATACTCCGTTACACGACTTGGCGGAAGAGATACCGCTTTACCCACAAGTGCGCGTTGATATCCCGACAAAAGAGCCTGTCGAGTTTGCCTCGCAGCCCCGGGTGGCTGACGCAATCGCCGATGGCGAGCACCGTTTGCAGGGAAAAGGGAGGATCATTGTTCGCCCGTCAGGAACGCAGCCCGTGCTGCGTGTCCTCGTGGAAGCGTCGGATAGGAAGCTGTGCGACACGATTTGTGCGCATCTCGTCGCCACTATTAACGAGGCCTCTAGCACGCTAGACTCACGGTAGCCAATAGATCGACGACATCTATTCCTGCTCTTGATCAAACGGATACGTAAAGACCGGCTGGCGTACGGCCCGCGTTTGGTCCAACCGCCTCGTCGCCGCATTGTGCGGTGCTTCGCGCAGTAGATCTGGGCTCTCCTTCGCTTCCAGCGCGATCCTTTCCATCGCTGCGGCAAATTGGTCGAGGGTTGATTTCCTCTCGCTTTCGGTCGGTTCAATCATCAGCGCCTCATGGACGATGAGCGGGAAGTAGATCGTAGGAGGGTGAAATCCGAAATCGATAAGTCGCTTGGCGACATCGAGAGTCGATACATCCTTCCCCATGCCGTCGCCGGATAGGACGAATTCGTGTTTGCAGAGGCGGTCATAGGGAAGCTTGTAGGTGCGCTTGAGCTTCTCTTGGAGATAGTTTGCGTTCAGTACTGCATTCTCGCTTACCTCGCGCAGACCTGCATCGCCCAGGGTGAGGAGATATGCGTACGCCTTGATGATCACGCCAAAGTTGCCGTAGAAAGAATGGACACATCCGATCGACTGAGGATATTCCCAATTGAGTGAGTAGCATCCTTGCGCCTCTTCCATACGAGGAATAGGGAGGAATGGAACGAGACTATCGCTCACGGCGACCGGACCCGATCCCGGCCCGCCGCCGCCGTGCGGCGTGGAAAGCGTCTTGTGCAGGTTAAAATGGAAGATGTCGGCCCCCATGTCTCCCGGGCGCGCGCGCCCCAAGAAGGCATTTAGGTTCGCACCGTCGAAATAGCACAGCCCGCCGGATGCATGTACCATCTCTGTAATCTTAAGTATCTGTTCTTCAAAGATTCCGAGTGTGTTGGGCACAGTAAGCATGATGCCGGCCACCGTCTCGTCCAACTCCTCTCTCAGCACACCGAGGTCGACCAGACCATCTTCACCCGAACGGATCTCCGTTACCGAGAACCCAGCCGCTGCTGCCGAAGCAGGATTCGTTCCATGAGCGGAATCAGGGAGGAGGATGCGCGTTCGCCCGAGTTCTCCGCGAGTCTCAAAATAGCGCTTCATGAGAAACATGCCGGTAACTTCGCCATGGGCACCGGCCGCCGGTTGAAGAGTTACCTCCGCCATGCCAGATATTCCCCGCAACAGGCGGGACATATCAGCAAGGACGGCAAGGGTGCCTTGGGCCAAATCTGCGTCCACAAGCGGATGCAGGTCCGCAAACCCCGGAAGCTGAGCCAGGTCCTCGTTCAGCTTCGGGTTGTATTTCATCGTACAACTTCCAAGCGGATAGAAGCCGTCATCGACACCATAGTTGAGTTTTGACAGGCCGGTATAATGCCGAATCACCTCAGGCTCACTCAGATTGGGGATGCGCGGCTTCACCTTGCGGAGAAGCGTGGATGGCATAAGCGCTTCCGTCCCACCTCCGGCAAGGTCAGGATCGGGGACGATTGCGCCCGTAGTCTTCCGGTCCTCGTAGTCGAATATCGTTCTCATCGCATCCCCCCCACCAGATCCACCAAGCGGTCAAGCTCCTCCCGCGTACGTTTCTCTGTCACCGCGATACGCAACCCGTCGCCTATTCCAAGAGAAGCAAGCAAGCGGGGATCCTCCACCAAGATTCCGTTCTCTTTCAATCCTCGCCATAACTTACGAGGGTCAGCAGGCACGCGGAGCACGAACTCGTTGTAAAACGGTGAGCGGAACGCAAGAGAGCAACCGGGAATTGCGCTCAGCCGCTCGGCCAGATAGTGTGCGTTCTTCAGGTTCAGAATAGACAGCTGTCGCAGGCCGTCTCCGCCGAGAGAGGCAAGATACACGGTTGCAGTGAGTGCGCACAGCTGAGCGTTTGTACAGATATTCGATGTCGCTTTCTGCCGGCGAATGTGTTGCTCGCGCGTCTGTGCAGTCATTGTATAGCCTAGATTTCCATCGGCATCGATCGTCTGCCCCACCACACGTCCCGGCATCTGACGCAGATATGAGTTGCGGGTGGCGAACAGCCCGAGGAGCGGGCCGCCGAACGAGGCCGGGATGCCGAGTGGCTGTCCTTCTCCGGTCACAATATCGGCTCCGTAACTCCCAGGCGGGGTTAGAATGCCAAGAGATATGGGGTTGGTAGCGACAATCAAGAGCGCGTCGCCGATTGATTCCTTTACACCATCAAGTTCCTCGACGATGCCGAAGGCATTCGGCGATTGCACGATCAAGCCGGCTATGCCGGGTGCAAACTGAGACAGCTCGGCTCGGCCGTCGGCTCCGGTAGGGATCTCAACTATCTCTATCCCCGCCGCCCAGCAGTACGTGTCGAGGACGCGCCGATAGTGAGGGAACAATGCGTGCGTCACCGCGATAACTTTCCGCTTTGTGGCCCGCGTCGCCATCAGCGCAGCTTCGGCGAGTGCGGTCGCTCCGTCATACATGGACGCATTGGCGATTTCCATCCCGGTCAGCTCACATAGCAATGTTTGGAACTCGAACATCGCCGTGAGCGTTCCCTGGCTGATCTCGGGTTGGTAGGGTGTGTAGGCCGTGTAGAACTCTTCACGGGCCGTCACATGCTTGACTGCGCTCGGGATGTAGTGATCGTACACACCGCCGCCGAGGAATGATATTCCCTGCGAGATATTGTTGAGACTAGCAAGCCGTTCGAGCTTCGCCGACACCTCCATCTCGCTTGCAGAAGAGAGGCCAAGCGATTGAAACTTGTCCTTAACCGGCTGCGGAATATCGCTGAACAGGTCATCGAGAGAAGTACGTCCGATCGCAGAGAGCATCTCCCGTCGATCTGCATCGGAATTGGCGATATAGCGCATACCTCTACTCTTCGTTAACGAACTTTTCGTAGGCGGCGGCATCGAGAAGCGCGTCCGCCTCGCCCGGATCGGTGAGCTGCAGTACGATCAACCAGCCAGTACCATGCGGATCCTGGTTGATCGTCTCTGGAGAAGCCTCAAGATCGGAGTTCACTTCGACCACTTTGCCTCCTACCGGTGCGTATATGTCACTCACCGCTTTGACGGACTCCACTGTTCCCAGAGTATCACCTTGCTTAAACTCGGTTCCTACGGCAGGAAGCTCAACAAACACAACATCGCCCAGTTCGCTCTGGGCATGTTCGGTGATTCCCAGTTTGGCGCGGTCTCCTGCCAGGTCGATCCACTCATGCTCTTTGCTGTAACGAAACTGCGTCGGATAACCCATTATTCCTCCCTCTTTCTTGCTTCTCACCTATCGCAACGTTGTCTGCGATTATACGCGTGCGCTTCCCGATCGGCCACACTAGAATGGCGCTTCTTCACGAGTGGACGGATAGAAGCTGGCGTAAGCCTTGTGGAAGATGACGGGGACCTTACCCAAAGGTCCGTTTCTCTGCTTCGCGATGATGATCTCGGCTTCGGCTCCCGCGCCCTGGCCATCCTTGGTTGCGTCGCTTGGCTCTTCGTAGTAGTCGGCACGGTAGATGAAGACGACAATGTCAGCGTCCTGCTCGATTGCGCCGCTCTCTCTTAAGTCGGACAGACGTGGTAGGCGCCTCTCCCGCTGCTCGACGGCGCGGTTCAGCTGCGAGATGGCGATGACGGGGATATTCAACTCGCGCGCCAGCTTCTTGAGTGAGCGGGTGATATGAGCGATCTCCTGTTCGCGCACATCGGTACGGATCGATCCTTCAAGCAATTGTAGGTAGTCGACGACCAGCAAATCCAGACCGTGCTGTGCGGCCATGCGCCGTGCCTTGGCGCGAATCTCCAACACCGTCGAGCCGGGAGAATCGTCGACCATGACGCGCGCCTTCTGGAATTTACTCGCCGCGTTGGCGATGTCCCTCCACTTTGCTGCCGGGACATACCCACCGCGCAATCGGTGCAGGCTGACTTGCGCTTCACCGCACAATAGCCGTTCAAGCATCTGTTCCTTTGTCATCTCTAGAGAGAAAATGCCAACGGCGGCGTTCTCGCGTATTGCCACGTGCCGCACCAGCGCGAGCGCAAGGCTCGTCTTTCCCGTTCCCGGGCGCCCGGCGACGACTACGAGATCCGAGCGCTGTAGGCCGGACGTCATCTCGTCGAAGCGGGGAAACCCAGTGGAAAAACCCGTAATCGTATGGCGATTCGGATCACGATGCAATTCCTCCAGTTTGTCGATGTGCTCGTAGAGGAATTGATTGACGAGGAAGTAGGTTCCCGCCGATTCACTGCGAGATATGTCAAAGATAATCGTTTCGGCCTTGTCCAGTATCTCTTCCGTATCGCGCGCTTCGTCGTATCCGAACTCGGAGATTTGTCCGCCCGCTTCGATCAACGCGCGCAGAGTCGCCTTTTTGCGGATGATATCGGCATAGTAATCTAGGCTCGCCGTTGTCGTCACCCGATCGAGGAGTTCATTCAGATAGATCCTTCCGCCTACCTTCGTCATGTTCCCCTGTTCTTCAAGACGATTAGCAAGCGACACAATATCGGATGGTTCTCCACGGTCGAAAAGATCGCGGATAGTGCGGAAGATCACACGATGCGCACGACGATAGAAATGCTCGGGCCGTAGCTTGTCGATCAAGACAGGAATCGTTTCTTCCGGCTCGAGGATGGCAGATCCAAGGACAACTTGTTCCGCCTCAATGTTTTTCGGAATGCTGCGTAGGTGTTCACTACCCGGTGCAACCACTTCCTGCTCCCTCATCCCTGTCAACCTCCGCATACGATTATAAGCCGGCCCTCGAGGGAGGCCAACCGATCGACTTCCCCATGCAAAAGCGTTTCTCTTGGTGTATCTCCTGTATTGAAGAGATCTTCCCTGGTTGCTATACTCTGAGCCAACGCTTCATTATTGGGAGGGTGATGTGGAAGTACTGACAATGAAAGAACTACTGGAGACCGGCGTACATTTCGGTCACCGAACACGTAAGTGGAACCCCAAGATGCGCCAGTATATATTCACCGAACGCAAGGGGATTCACATTGTGGACCTTGAGCAGACTGTGGACATGTTCAGGAAGGCATACTTCTTTGTTCGCGATCGCACATTGGAAGGCAAAGAAGTCCTGTTTGTCGGCACGAAGAAACAGGTGCAGTCGACGATCGCCGAAGAAGCTAAGAGATGTGGGGCGCACTACGTAAACCGTCGCTGGCTCGGTGGAACGCTCACCAATTTCACGACCGTTCAACACAGTATCAAACGGATGAAGGACCTAGAAACAATGATGGAGGATGGCTCAATCGAGCACTTCCCCAACAAAGAGGCCGCGCGCATACGCCGCGAGCTTGCCAAACTAAAGCGCAATCTTGATGGATTGCGGCATATGGAAAGAGTCCCCGACCTGCTGTATGTCATCGATCCTGATGTTGAGCTGAATGCAGTGCACGAAGCAAACATCCTCGGAATCCCGGTAATCGCTATAGTCGACACCAACTGCGACCCAGATCCGATCGACTTCCCGATTCCGGGCAACGACGACGCAATAAAGGCGACCAAGCTGATCACATCACGCATCGCCGACGCCGTCCTGGAAGGACATGAGGGACGACAGACAGAGGCCGAAGAGCCTGCGTCCACTCACGTGGTCAAGGCCGAAGAGCCTGCATCCGCTCCCGTGGCCAAGGCCGAGGAGCCTGCGTCCGC
>CAZKAB010000006.1:0-16965 GCA_964550615.1 uncultured Thermotogae bacterium | reverse complement strand
AGGCCGAAGAGCCTGCATCCGCTCCCGTGGCCAAGGCCGAGGAGCCTGCGTCCGCTCCCGTCGCAGCCCAGGCTGAAGAACAGTCGGTCGAGGAGGGCAAGGACGCTAAGCATTTGCAGGACGATGAATCGCCGGCAGAAGAGCCCTCAAAGGAAGAGGAAACCGGCAAGGATGATGAAGCTACCGACGAAGGAACAGAAGAAAAATGACAATACGCAGTGAAGACGTCAAAGCCCTGCGCGCGGAGACTGGCGTAGGGATTATGGATTGTAAATCCGCTCTGACGAAGGCGGACGGCGACCTGGAACGCGCAAAGCAGATCTTGCGCGAAGAGGGACGCGAGCTCCTCGCCCACAAGGGCCGGGAGGCGACTGAAGGACGTGTCGAGGCGTACGTCCACCACAGTGGCAAGGTAGGAGTTCTGCTGGAAATTGCCTGTAATACCGACTTTGCAGCGAACAGCGAGGATTTCCGTACATTCGCACGCGATGTTGCCATGCATATCGCTGCGGCCGCTCCTCGTTATATCAACCCCGAGGATGTTCCGGCGCAAGACCTGGAGAACGAAAAAGACATCTACCGCAAACAACTGGAGAAGGAAGGCAAGCCGGCCGGAATGATGGACAAGATCATCGACGGTCGAATAGAGAAATTCTACACCGAACAATGCCTGATGAAGCAGCCGTTCGTCAAGAATCCCTCCACTTCAATTGAAGACCTGCTCGCCGATCTGCGCACAAAAACAGGCGAGAATATCTTCGTCAAGCGGTTTGCTCGCTATGCAATAGGCGAAGAAGAGGAATGAAGCCCCCCGCGCGCCTTCTTCTTAAGCTGAGCGGTGAGGCGTTCGCTGGAGAAGAAGGCGCGTTCTCTCCTCAATCACTTCGGAGTATTACAGATCGGATTGTTGCTCTCACCGGCGTTGAGATCGGGATAGTTATCGGCGGCGGCAACATTATCCGTGGATCGCGGAGCCCTTGGCTTGACCGTATCGATGCTGATTCACTGGGAATGCTCGCCACGGTGCTCAACGGGCTCGCACTTGCGGCATATCTGGAGAGAGCAGGGCGGGATACGCTCGTTCAATCCGCAATAACAACCGAGCTAACCGATCCGGTATCTCCGCTCAAGGCGCGCAAGGCGCTCGCTGAAGGGAGGATCGTCATTTTCGCCGGCGGAACAGGAAACCCGCTTGTCACTACCGACACCGCCGCCGCCGTACGCGCTGTTTCAATTGGCGCCGATCTGCTCGCCAAAGGTTCAAACGTGGCCGGTGTGTTCGACAGCGATCCGGCCACGGAGACAGCTTCCCGCCTCATCGAGGAACTCTCATATGATTCTTTCCTCGCCGCCCGATACGGGGTGATGGATCAGGTAGCGGTGGAGATCTGCCGAGAGAACGCCATTCCCATCATCGTGTTTGACTTCTCGGATAGCGATGCATTAGTCAGAATCACGACAGGGAAAAAGGTCGGGACACTCATCCATTGAGATCCATCCGAGCAGCGTCGTGTCTCATACCTGCAGCCATTGGAACACATCGCCGAATCGGCGGTGTGCCTCCACGCTGAGAGAGGCTGATGCTCCATCTTCAAGAAGCGTGTGCGCTGCCTGTCGCGCTTTTTTCATCACGTCAATATCCCTCATGAGATCTACGGCACGCAGTTTGCTCAAGAATCCATGTTGCCTTGTTCCGAGAAGGTCTCCCGGCCCCCTAATCAAGAGGTCCGCTTCGGCAATCGAGAAGCCGTCATCATATTCGGAGAAGGCGGCTAGGCGCTGCTCGGCATCCTCAGTCCTTGCCTCGGCGACAGCATAACAAGTCGCCCGCTGCCCGGAGCGGCCGATTCGCCCGCGCAACTGATGCAGCTGCGAAAGCCCGAAACGCTCCGCATGCTCGATCACCATGAACGTGGCATCGGGAATATCTATTCCCACCTCGATCACAGTCGTTGCAACCAGCAACCGAACCCGGTCTGTGACGAAGTCTTTCATCGCCGCCTGTTTGTCCGCTGAGGAAAGACGCCCGTGAATCAGCCCGATTCCGAAGCGGGAGAACGTAGATGAGAGCTCCCGCGCGACCTGCGTCGCCGCCTTCAAATCCAGCTTCTCCGACTCCTCTACCAATGGCAGGACCACGTATCCCTTCTCCCCCGCCTCAAGGCGGCGCTCTACGTCCTGATAGACTTCATCACGCCTGGTCTCGGCAATGCAGATGGTGTGGATGTCTCTTGACCCGCAAGGCATCTCGTCGATGAGAGATATCTCAAACTCTCCATATAGTGTCAGCGCTATCGTACGCGGGATTGGAGTAGCGCTCATAACAAGGAGATCGACGTCATCATCCTTGTTCTCGATCAGCGATCGCTGAACGACGCCGAAGCGATGCTGTTCGTCGATGATCACAAGACCGAGAGCATGGAACTTGACGTCCTCTTCGATGAGTGCGTGAGTTCCGATGATCAGGTCTATCGAGCCGTCCGATATCGCCTGCTTCAATTCATCTTTGTCCTTTGTGTCGCTCGTCAGCACCGACACCGATACCGGCAAGCCAGCCAGTAGTTCCTGAATGCTCAGGCCATGCTGTTCGGCGAGGATCTCAGTCGGGACCATTACGGCTACTTGATAGGCCGCTTCAATCGCGGCCAAAGCGGAGACCAGCGCGACGATCGTCTTGCCAGAACCAACGTCTCCTTGCAACAAGCGCATCATCCGCCTCTCCGATCCAAGATCCGTAACGATCTCTCGCACCGATTGCTGCTGCGCCTTTGTGAGACGGAACGGAAGACGGGCGATAAACGTGTCCATGAGCGCTCCCTGTCCCACATGAGACCTCCCCGAAAGAGCATGGGAGTGCTCGCTCATGCCAATCTGCAGGAGAAAGAGCTCTTCGAAGGCAAGGCTCCGCCGGGCGTGCTCGAACGAGTTCACGTCGCGCGGGAAGTGAAGCATGTGGATTGCCTCCGACTTGCAGAGCAGGCGGTGTTCGTCTCGAATAGTCTTCGGAATGAACTCTTGAAACGCGCTTTCATATGCGGGCAGGTTTCGCGCTATCAACGAGCGTATGAAACGATCGCTTACGCCTTCTGCCGCAGGGTAGATGGGAACAAGCCTTCCGATCTCCGTCATCTCGCACGCCGGCTCCCAGACGGGTGAAGAGATCTGGAGGCGGCCGTAGTGCTGTTCTATCTTGCCATATGCGTCGATCTCTTCGCCGACCCTCAACTGATCGGCAAGCCACGGCTGGTTGAACCACGTGGCATACAGAAAGCCCGTGCCATCTGCCAGCGTCGCCCGTACCAAGGTAGTTCGCTTGCTTATGCGCGATTGATCGACCCCGCTGATCCGTGCCCGCACCGAAACCGACTCTCCACGGCGCAGACGTCCGATCTCTTTGTATTGGGTCCGGTCTTCAAGCGCGCGGGGAAGGTATGTTAGCAGGTCCTCAATTGTGACTATACCGAGTTTTTCCAGACGCGCGGCGCGCTTGCCGCCGACTCCGCGGGCATTGCTGATCGGCAGGAAGAGATCCTCCGGCTTTGCCATCTTGGCAGCATCCGTTGTGCCATCCTCTAGGTACTGGAGCAATCCGCCTATTGCGCGTTGCCGTTCGAAGTGCTCCTTCTCCTGATAACCGACGACAATCGGAAGCGCTCCTGACAAGTGTCGGCGGACAAACTCCTCCAGGCCACATGTAATGGCGTTATCGTTGAACCCCCGTGTCTGCTCCAGCCGAAAGACCTTGGCGAGTTGATCGATTGTAATCCCGTCTTCTTGTTGCATCCCGATGGTTACTATATAATCGCAAGTACTCCAAAACAAGGGAAATGAGCGTTGTGATCAGAACATACGGCGATCCGGTGCTTCGGAAGAAGGCACAAACCGTCACCCGGATCGATAGCAAGACGAAGCAAGAGTGTGAAGCAATGGTGGAGGCGATGATCCGAGCCAACGGGGTCGGCCTTGCCGCTCCCCAAATCGGGTTATCGAAGAGAATCATAGTGCTCGACCTCAACGGGCAGTTTCACATCCTCATCAATCCTGAGATCGTTGAGTCATCCGATGAATCGGAAGAAATTCTCGAGGGGTGCTTGAGCATCCCGGGAGTCGACGCCGAGGTAACGCGCATGCTGCGGACGCATGTGCGCGGATTGGACCTTGATGGGAAGACGATCGACATCGAAGGCGACGGCTTGATGGCACGGGCGATTCAGCATGAGATAGACCATCTGGACGGTGTTCTGTTCATCGACCACCTCGGGGCTGCAAAACGAAGAAACATTCTTGCCGAATACCGCCGCAAGCAGAAGGAGAAGGACGAGTGAGGCTCGTCTTTCTCGGTACGTCATCATTTGCTGTTCCAGCGCTAACCGCGCTTGCCGAGGCGCATGATGTGGTTCTAGTCATCACCCAACCGGACCGGCCGGCCGGCCGCAAGCGTGAGCCAAGAGCGTCGGCTGTCAAGGAAGCGGCCATCCACCTTAACCTGCCGCTCGCCCAGCCCGAGCGCATCAACAATCCGGATGGGATAGGGCTATTGCACGACGCAGCTCCGGACGCAATCGTTGTTGCCTCCTACGGCCAATTCCTCAGTGAACGGGTGTTCGCGCTTCCGCCGCTGGGAACGATCAACATTCACGCCTCTCTCCTCCCGCGACTTCGGGGAGCAGCGCCGATCAACTGGGCGATCATCCGAGGCGATACGGAGACCGGCGTTACCACGTTTCTCATAGACAAGGGAATGGATACGGGAATGGTTCTGTTAAAGCGCGAATGCGCGATCGGACCGGATGAAACTGCGGGAGAGTTGCACGATAGGTTGGCAAAGCTCGGCGCTGAGGCGATTGTCGATACGCTTTGCGGATTGGCCGACCGATCTCTGCAACCCACGCCGCAGTGCGAGGAGGATGCCACTCTTGCCCCCACGCTTTCGTGCGCGGATGGAACGATCAACTGGTCGGCAACCGCGCGTGAGGTTCACAACTTGGTGCGAGGGGCGAATCCGTGGCCGGGCGCATTCACGCATTGTGATGAAAGACTGATCAAGTTGCATCGCACTGCGCTATCGGGCGTCGGACGCGGAGATCTGTCACCAGGAGCGATCGCCGTCCCTGAGACCGGGCGGTTGCTTGTGGCAACACGCGATGAGCTTCTTGAAATCCTGGAAATCCAACGTGAATGCCGGCCGCGCACAAACGGAAGTGCGTTTCTGAACGGTCTCCGCGGGGTGACTTCCTTCAGCTGACCTGCGGGTAGAGACCAGCCAAGCCGTTATCTTCCAGCTTGCGTGTGAGGATAATCCCGTTGAGAAGATCGATGACAATCTCGGCTGTGTTGTGCACGGTTGCCTTCAGCACGTGCCCCCCAAGCGCAGCACCGCCGCGCTTTGCGACTGCAACATGGCAGTGAACGACCACCTCTGATTCATGACGTGCGAAATTTCCCTGCAGACTGAGAAGCTCCACCGGCTCGGCGATGCGTTCGATCTCGTACTCGCTTCCATTCCAATAGCCGAGTTCGAGTTCGCGCAGCATCCCCACCCCGCAGAAGATAGCGCCGGAATCGATCGAAAGACCTTTCAGTCCCTGCATCAACTCCTCGCCATCCTTGAGGCGCAGCATCACTTTTCCATTCTTCTCTATCGATATCATCTCATCCTCCTTTCTTGGAATCGTAGCGCCAACGCTTCCGCCAATCCAGATGTGCTTGCAGAACATGTCATACGCCGATTGAAGTATGTAACAGAGTCCCCTATGCTCAGTGTCGAAGATGGATGCGGAAAACAGAACAGCGTGGATCGCGAATCAGCTGCTGAAGCTCTACGGCAAAGTCGAGGCAGTCGCGCACAATCCACTCGAGACGTTGATTGGAACAATCCTCTCCCAGAACACGAACGACTCAAACCGTGATCGCGCTTATGCGTCCCTCGTCGCTCGATTCGGAAGCCTCGCTGCGGTGAACGACGCGCCAGTGGAGGAGATTGCACAAGCGATCAGGATCGGCGGACTGCATCGACAGAAAGCATCTCGGATCAAGCAGGTCCTTGAGAGAATCATGCACGAGCGTGGATCTCTCGATCTCTCGTTTCTTGATGGCCTATCGTTGTACGCGGCGCTGACTTGGCTGCTCGCCTCACCCGGAATCGGGAACAAGACCGCGGGCATTGTACTCTTGTTCTCGTTTGACAAGCCATACTTCCCTGTCGACACACATATCAGACGAATCATACGGCGGATCGGGATCGTTGCCCCAAATGAAGATCCGCATGCGAGAATGAATGCACTCCTTCCCCCCGATCCCGCGCTCATGAGAAGGCTGCATCTTCAGCTGATCCGTCTTGGGCGAGAGATCTGTCATCCGCGTCGGCCGGAGTGCCATCGTTGTCCACTCAGTGAAAGATGCGCGTATTATGCTGAAGAGATAGAGACGAAACAGGCGTTGCCTTCTCGACCCCGAACCGGGAAGATATAAGCAGATGATTCCACTATGCGGGAAGGGAGACAATGGGCGTGCATGGCAGCCTTGAAGAACAACTAGGAAAGGATCTTGCAGAGCGAAAGCTAACCCTTTCCGCAGCGGAGTCGTGTACCGGCGGGCTTATGTCGAGCCGGATTACCGACATACCTGGATCTTCCGAGTATTTTCGGGGCGGCGTGGTCGCCTATCAGAACGACGTCAAGGAACGGATCCTGGGTGTGCCGCACGAAGTAATTGCGAAACACGGTGTGATCAGCGAAGAGACAGTGACGGCCATGGCCGCCGGCTGCCGCCGGCTGTTTGCAAGCGACATCGCCGTCGCGATTACAGGGCTGGCCGGCCCTGGCGGAGGAACCGCTGAGAAGCCGGTCGGGCTAGTCTATATAGGTCTCGCCACCAATGCCGGTGTAGTCGCGCATCGGTACCAGTGGAATGGGGATCGCATCCAGAACAAGAAGAAGGCCGTTGATACCGCAATCACACTGATCCTTGAAGCATTGGGTGGATAACGCCCGCGATAACGGCGCAAATCGCGGGTATGGATTCAGTCCTTGAGGCGCACCGCGGTTCCGTAGGCGAGGATCTCTGCTGCACCGGCCATCGTCTGTGAAGTAGTGAACCGAACCCCAACTACGGCGTTTGCTCCATGAGCCTCGGCGTCTTTTGTCATCCGTGCGAGCGCCTGATCACGGGCGTCACTTAACATACGCGTGTAGTCCTTGATCTCGCCCCCGACGATGTTTCTCAATCCGGCCATGATGTCTCTGCCCACATTGCGGGCTCGGATCGTGTTGCCGCGTACTAGGCCGAACACTTGTTCTATCTTCCGTCCTTCAATTGTCTCCGTTGTCACCAGGATCATCTGATTCCCTCCTCCGTTCGATAACTAGGCCAACAAGCGTGATCAGTAGCCCGGCGGTGCCGACGAGAATCACGACCTTGAAAAACGTGCTCAGCCCGGGGGCGGTTGCGATTGTTCGGATCACAAAATAGGCCGCGGATCCCCCCAACAGGGATCCGGCGACGATCATCAACCAGTAACCTAGTCGCAAGACCTTGCCTTCCTTCATATTTGGCTCCAGTTGTCTCCGCATTTCACCTTCACCTCCAACGGAACGCGCAATTCCATGACGCCTTCCATTGCCAGCTTGATGTCGGTCATCGCTGCTTCGCAGTCCGGCTCCGCTACTTCGAAGATGAGTTCATCGTGGATTTGCAGCAGCATCTTTGCTTTCAGTTTCTTCGCCTCTATCTCACGATCGATCTTAAGCATGGCGAGCTTGATCAGGTCGGCCGCGCTCCCCTGAATGGGCGTGTTGACTGCGTTCCGCTTCGCAAAATTCCTCAACGGGACATTCTTGGACGCAAGCTGCGGCAGCGGGCGGCGGCGCCCCAGTAGCGTCTCTGCGTACCCCTTCTCCGTTGCTTGTTCGACCATCTTGTCGATGTAAGCGCGCGCTTGCGGATAAGCTGCGAAGAAGCGATCGATGTACGCGCGCGCCTCTTCGCGCGAGATACCAAGGTCACGCGCCAGGCCGAATGGGCTGATTCCGTAGATGATTCCGAAGTTGATGCGCTTGGCTGTAATGCGAAGCCTGTCAGTGACATCCGCCTCGGGGATGGCGAAGATGCGGCTCGCCGTCATGCTGTGAAGATCTTTTCCCTCTGCGAATGACGTGATCAAGTTTTCATCGCCGGAAAGATGAGCCAATAGCCGGATCTCGATCTGCGAATAGTCCGCTCCGATCAGCCGGGAGCCGGGCGGCGCAACAAACGCGCGCCTGATCCGTTCCCCAATCTCCGTTCTTATGGGAATGTTCTGCAGATTGGGATCGGACGACGAGAGTCTTCCGGTTGCCGTCGATGTCTGGTGAAACGATGTGTGGATGCGGCCGGTATCGGGGTTGATCGCTTCCGGAAGACGTTCGATGTATGTTGTGAGAAGCTTGCGCAATTCGCGATACTCGATGAGCTTTCCGGGTACGGGGTGTTGAATCGCGAGCTCCGACAGAACGCGCGCACTCGTTGATGGGCCGCTCTTCGTCTTTTCGATCACAGGCAGGCCGAGGTGATCGAACAGCACCTCTGCCACCTGCTTGGGCGAATTGGCGTTGAACGTCTCTCCCGCCATCTCAAACAGATCTTTCTCGATGATGTCAAGTCGCGCGTGCAGGTCCTTTCCCTGACTTGCAAGGATGGCACGATCAACGAGAATGCCATGCCGTTCCATGCGCGATAGTACGGATATGAGAGGAATCTCCACCTCGTTGAATAGGCGCGTAGCGCCGGCGTTTTCCAGACTGTCGACCAGCGTTTCCTTGACGCGGCACACGATCTCGGCGTCTTCGGCGGCGTAGAATGACGCTTTGTCCACAGGGGCCTGTGCGATCTCCCCATTCTTCCCAAAGGCATCGGTATAGGAGAGCATATTGTAGCCAAGATACGTCTTGGCGATCTGCTCCAGGTTGTGGTGCCGTTCTTCCGGTGAAACGAGGTGAGATGCGATCATCGCGTCGAAGCTCACTCCGCAAGGCGCAAGGGAGTGTCGACAGAGCACAATCAGGTCGTACTTCAGGTTTTGTCCGATTAGGCGTGGCCTTTCACCCTCGATAATCGGTCGCAGAAAAGAGAGAACGATGTCCAAATCGAGTTGCTCAGGGGCGCCAAGATAGTCGTGCCCGATCGGGATGTAGTAACCAACGTAAGGACGCGGTGAGATTGATATGCCGACGATGTGCGCTCGCATCGGATCGAGGCTGGTCGTTTCAAGATCGATCGCGATCTCATCAAGGTTCGATACCTCGCGCACAAGTTCTTCCAAAGCTTGCCGTGTGAAGATCGTCTTGTAATCAGCCTTCTGATCAGTTGGAGCACTCTTTCCTCCACTTGTAGGGGCAAGGGAAAGGCTTTTCAGGACCGAGTCAAACTCAAGCTGTGTGAGAAGCTGTTGCAGACGTTCGACATCGGGCGCGCCGAGGGAATATTCCTGTGGAACGTCGCCCACGCCGATGTCCGAATGGATGGATACGAGGCGACGTGCGAGTAGGGCGTCCTGCACGTGTTCCCGCAAGTTGTCGCGCACCTTTCCGTTTCTCAATTCATCGACGTGTCTAACGATCTCGTCAAGAGATCCGTATTCGTCAAGCAACTTGGACGCAGTCTTCGCGCCCACCGAGGGAACGCCGGGCACATTATCTGAAGTGTCACCGACAAGCGAGAGCAGATCTACGATCTGCCCGGGGGATACACCGTAGCATTCTCTTACTCCAGCCGAATCGATAACGTCCACCCCGCCGCCTGCTCCGCGCCCGCTCGGCCGGACGAGTTGCACGTGATCGTCTACTAGCTGTGCCAGGTCTTTGTCCGACGTTACTATTAAGACCGGGACGTCCTTCCCCTCGGCCTGGACGGCGATGCTCCCGAGGATGTCGTCCGCTTCCACCCCTTCCTCGAAGATCGTCTGTATTCCCAGTGCCGACAACAGATCCTGAATTAGGGGGAGCTGCGTCCCGAGCTCGACCGGCATCTCCTTTCGATTCGCCTTGTAGTCGGAATAGAGTTCGTGTCTGAACGTCACTCCACCGGCGTCGAACGCCACTCCCACGTATTGCGATGGATACGAACGCATGATGCTCGTTAGAAATCGCCAGAAGCCGTATACCGCATTCACCGGCAGGCCGGCGCGTGTCGTGAGATCGCGAATCGCGTAGAACGAACGGTATGCGATTGAGTGTCCGTCGAATAGGAGGATGCGTTTCTCGGGTGCGGCGATGCCGAGCAATTCATTTGCCGTTTCTTTAGAGATAGGCACGATCCTCCTTGTCGACGCCCTGCAAGTCGAATAGATAGCACAGGGCAAGCGCAAGACCATCCGCCATATCATCCGGGCGCGGGACATCGGCGAGGCCGAGGAGACGTTGCACCATCGCCTGTACCTGCTGCTTGTTTGCCTTGCCGTAACCGGTTATTCGTTTCTTCACCTGCAGCGGAGTATAGCCACGCACCGGGAGGCCACACGTTGCCATGAGCAAGACACCGCGTGTTTCGGCGGTGAGCATTGCGGTGCGGGAGTTTGTGGCAAAGAACACTTCTTCGATCGCCACCCCGCATGGATTGTACTTTGTGATCAGCTCCTGCGCCTGTTGATATATGTCACGCAGCCTGTCGGGGCGCTCTTCTCCAGTAGGAGTCCGGATGACGCCCCCATCGATTACTCGCCATCCCCTTTCCGCCGCCTCTACTACCCCGTAGCCGGTGATTGCAAGGCCGGGATCTAAGCCGAGCGTTACTCGGCGGGCGCTCATTTGAGAAAGTCCCCTAATCGCAGGTGATCTCGGCTTTGCGTCTCGCAAGCATGTTCGGGGTGTTCGTTTAGGTCTGTTCCGCACACCGGACAGAGGCCGCGGCAGTTGGGGCGGCACAATGGGTGAGGGGTGAGTGCTGCTGTAATGCTTGCCAAGATGTGAGGGGCAAGGTCCACTTCGATCTTCCCTTCCGGAATCTCAACACTGAGTCGCTCCGACAAGTCGATGTCTTCCCTCACAGGGGCAAGGCAGCGCCGACACGAACGCTCGATAGTGGTCTTGACTTGCGCACTTACGTATAGGGTCCCAAGCTGCGCGAATGCCTCCCCTGTTAGCTCGATACCACCAATGAACCTGATTTCATCAGGAGCCCGCGTCTGTTGCCCCGGATCGAGACGAGTATCTATAGGAAGGTGCTTGCCTGGGTTCTCGAGAAAAGCGTAGATGTCAAGGCGCATTGTTCCGCAGGCGGAAGGCCACATCTGCCGTCCCCCTTCCCTCCTTTACATCGTGTACGCGGATGATGTCCGCTCCATTAACGACTGCGATCGCGTTCGCTGATATCGTTGCCGTCAACCGCTCGGCCGCCGGCATATCAAGAATATCACCCAGGAAGGACTTGCGCGACAGTCCGACCAGGACAGGCAAGCCGAGCCGCTTAAGCGCACCGAGGCCACGGAGAATTTTGATATTGTGTTCGAGCCGCTTGCCAAACCCGATTCCGGGATCGATCATCATCCGCGTGCATGAGATCCCTGCGGCCACCCCTGCCTCGACGCGCTCGCGCAGGAAATCTATGATTTCATCTACCGTATTCGTGTATCTGGGGTTTATCTGCATCGTCTCCGGAGTTCCTTGCATGTGCATTAACACGACGAATGCATTCGTACTGGCGAGCATTCCCGCCATCTCTGGATCGAAGCGCATAGCACTGATGTCGTTGACGATCGCCGCTCCGATTCCTAACGCCGCCTTCGCTACCGCTGCCTTTGTCGTGTCAATTGAGATCAAGACATCGCTATTCCGCTTGATCCCTTCGATTACCGGTACCACTCGCGCCAGTTCTTCGTCGGCCTCAACCGGACGCGATCCGGGACGACTTGACTCGCCACCCACATCGATAATGTCCGCACCGTCTTCAACCATCGCGAGTCCGCGTTCGATCGCATCGCCTGAGGAGGAATAGGAACCGCCGTCATAGAAAGAGTCGGGAGTGATGTTAAGCACCCCCATCACCAACGCGCGATCGCGCCTCTCCAGCCACTCATCCAACCTTTCCATTGTCGATCAGGCACAGTATACCATACGAGATCGTTCGCAGAGGGGTTTGACGAGCCCGGTAGCGGCCACTACAATTCTCTTCACGAGACACAAGAGGGGTGGTAATCATCGTCAAGGTATTGCTTACAACGACCATTGAATCTTTGGGGCACGTGGGAGAGGTAGTGGATGTCGCCAACGGATATGCGCGAAACTACCTGTTTCCAAAACGGTTTGCCGTTGTGCCGAGCGAGCACAATATCGCCACATACGCCAAGGAAAAGGCAGCGCACGAGGCGGAGATAGAGGAGCGAGAGGGGAAGGCGATGCGCATTCGTGACATGCTCGCCGATCGGATCCTCGTTTTCAGCCGCAAGGCACACGATAACGAAAAGCTCTACGGATCGGTACGTGCAGAGGACATAGTCGCTCAGATCGAGCAGGAAACCGGAGAACCCATTGAGTCCGGACGTATGCAGATTGAGACGCCGATCGAGACGCTGGGGGAGCATTCCGTGACAATTAACCTGTACAAGGGAATCAGCGTTGAGCTACGCATCCGTGTGGATGAGGAGGGTGCGCCTAAAGGGGAGTAGGCCCCGCATGAGAAGCGGGCTGTATTGCTTGGTCCTAGCGGTGTGCTTGCTCGCCGTCGTCTTCTCTACAAACGGCGGCGAGATATCTATCTATGTCGATGGAGAGCCGGTCAGCCTCGAGCACGCCCTGGTTCAACAAGGGAACACCATCCTTGCGCCTCTGCGTGAGTTGGGTCTCTACTTGGGGATCGAGGCTGCATATACGGAAGAGGAGCAATCAATAGCCGTTCGCAGCGGCGGCGGTGAGCGATTCTTCCCGGTGGATCACTTTCCTAGCCACAACGGCGTCTATTACGTCTCGCTCGACGAGTTGATCGACCTTGCGTCGGCGCAGATACACACGGTAGGCGATGAGATCCACATCGAATCGGAAGCCTCGCACTTAACGTCGCTTACGGCAACCGGAGACCAGGTTGCGGTAAGATTCGATTCCTTCGTCCCCTATCAACTGATCTCAGATGGCGCGAACGCGATTCATCTGCGGTTCTATCACTGCGCGCTCGACACCGCGCCCCGAGAGGTGGCGGTTACAGGCGGCGCCGTAACCGCCGTCACGTTGGGAGCGAGCAGCCGTCGCACCGCTGACTTGATCATCACTCTATCTGACGATTCCCTGCCGCAGATCAAGCGTTTTAGCGCGGCCGGGTTCTACTCGGTCTCTCTGTTGTTCGACCACCAGTCATCGCTCGAAATCGAGGACGAGATCGCTCCTCATATTACGTATCACGAGATTACGACCAATCTTGGTAATGGCTCCCTGAAGCTCAAGTATCTGTATGTCGATGAATGGCGAGATCACTATCGTCTGGTTCCATCCGTGCCCAAGACGGGAGTGGGAACGCTCGCCTCGCTCGCCGACATTGCCCGCGGACACGGCGCACAGGCGGCAATCAATGGCAATTTCTTTGATACCGCCAACAACATCCCGATCGGCCTGTTGATCACTGACGGACAAGTGTTGAGTTCAAACTACGAGCGTCGGGCGGCGCTTGGAATCGATCTCTTTGGGAGATTGACTTTCTTCAACCCCACAGTATCCCTCTTCCTGCGCGCGGGCGGCGAGAAGATAGGGATCACCGATGTGAACCGGCCGATCAAGTCGGGTGAGCTGATCGTGTACACGCGCGGTTATTCCGGTCCGCTGACAAGCGGCTTCTCCGACAGCTTCCGTGTGGTGAAGGTCAGACATGACACCGTTACGTCGATTCAGGATGGGCCATACGTAATCTCCGATCCAAGCGCAGACATTCTTGTCGCGAGCGGAAGTGCACGCAGCCGGATTGCGTCACTTAGCGTGGGGGAGAACGTCAACTTCGAGTATACGCTCGATCAGGGCGACCTCCTTATCACTAATGCCGTGAGCGCGGGGCCGTTACTCTATTCCGACGGCGACGAAGTGCTCGACCCTGCAGCGGAGGGATTCCGGGTCGATTCGTACCTTGTGCGGGGTCTCGCCGCGCGCAGCGTGCTTGCCACTGACTGGTACGGCGGACTGATCTTGATGACGGTGGTGAAGAACAGCGAAAGTGTGGGCACCGACTTTGCCGGCCTACTCACGCTCCTTTCCCGCCTGCCGGTGAAGATCAAGAATGCCATTGCCTTTGACGGAGGGCATTCGAGCTCGCTTCTGTTCAAAGATGGCGCGACTTACCGCGAGATCTCAAGCGGAGGAAAGGTCGCGGTCGGACTCCTCCTTGTTCCGACCGATAGATGAGATCTCTCGCCCGCGATGCCCTGTTGATGGTGCTGGCGACGACGATTTCTCGCGTGTTCGGCCTGTTCCGCGACGTAACAATCGCCGACAAGTTCGGAACAAGCGGCGCCTACGACGCCTTCTTGATCGCCTTCTTCCTTCCCGTGTTCCTGCGACAGCTTCTCGCCGAGGGGGCGCTATCCACGGCGTTCATTCCAGTGTACACCGAATCGCTTGTCGGCGATAACCAGGCAGACCGGTTTGCAAGCAACGTTCTGTCATTGCTTATCGTTCTCTTCCCGGTCATTGTTGCTGTCGGCATAGTCCTTGCCCCGCTCTACTTGCCGGTAATGGCAAGCGGATTCGACCCCGAGAAACTGCGACTTGCGGTTTCGCTCTCGCGAGTTGTCTTCCCGTTCATCGCCCTTGTCAGTCTTGCGGCGGTATTCATGGGGATACTTAACGCCAATCATCGGTTTTTCGCCGCTTCGCTTGCCCCTGTCTGGTTCAATCTGGGGATGATCGCGGGAGCCCTTGTCTTCTCATCCTGGTTCTCGCTTCAGCCGATCTACGGGCTGGCAGTGGGAGCGCTCGTCGGCGGAGCCGGCCAGCTTATCTTTCAGATTCCGTCCTTGCGCAAGTCAAGGTTCCGGTTCCGATTCACACTGTGGCCGCTTCATCCGGGAGTAAGGAAGATGGCGCGCCTGATGCTTCCGGCCGTGTTCGCCCTGGCGGTAACGCAAATCAACCTCCTTGTCGACAACAGGTTCGCCTCCTACCTTGGAGATGGCGGGATATCGTCACTGCAGTACGCAATGCGGCTGTTTCAGCTTCCGCTGGGAGTGTTTGCGGTCAGCATCGCCAGTGCGCTATTGCCGCGCTTCTCGGCCGCATTAACGCGTGGTGAAGAAGCGCGTTTTTCCTCCTATCTTGCAGACGGCGCCGCGGCGAGCGCGTTCGTTCTCTTGCCGGCGATGGCCGGCCTGTATGCGATCGGCCCCGACCTCATTCGATTCCTGTTTGAACACGGGAGCTTCTCATCCGTCGCCGCCGTTCGCACCGGACATGCACTCTCTTTCTACCTCGTGGGCGTTCTCCCCTATGGCCTAGTCTATATCTTCACCCGCGCCTTCTATTCCTTGGGACGAACTAGAGTCCCCCTCATCGCCTCCGTGTGCGCGGTGGCAGCAAACATCGTGTGCGATATCATGCTGGTGACCCCACTTCGCGAAGGCGGACTGGCACTCGCGACATCCATTGCTGGAGTAGTAAACGCCGCGATCCTTGCCGCGTTCTTGCGAGATCACTTTCCCCCCTTGCGGCGGCTTGCTCCACGCTGGGCACTTATCGCGCTTGGAACGGGCGTAGTTTACGTCGTCTCGTGGGGCGCGCACCGACTGACGGGAGGAGAATGGACAAGCGTCTTCCTACCGATACTTGCGGGAGTTGCGGCTTATCTTCTCTTTGCCCGCGCAAGCGGTCTGTGGCGTCTACTTAGGCCGGATGCCGATCGATAGTCGGTGACGATTCCTTTGCAGCGTGCGCAGAAGACTGGGCCGGAAATGCCTCAAGGCGCGATCGGATCTTTCTGATATCTTCTCCGCACAGTATGACGGAACGTCGGCTATGAGCGACAATAGTCACCCTTACTGTTGTCTCATCTAATTCCTGATATTCAAAGGTTGACAGTTCTACGACATTGAGTACAATAAATCTACTAGATTAGCTATCGCAACTTCTGAGAAGGAGGTGAAATAAAAATGCGTAAAACAACTGCGATCGTGGCCACATTATTGTGGGTCTTGATTGGGACTTTCACAGTCGCAGCGGTCACTGTCACGGATGTATATAACGCTCCCAATCCGTTGGTGACAGAAACCACATTTTACCTGGTCTATTACCCCCCCCACACAGTTTCTATAGCGTCGTAATCAAAGTCTATGACCTAGGAAGCCAGCAGGTTGCTCAACCGAATGCTCAGAATACCGATCGCGTGACCTGGAACGGGACAGACTTTGATGAGGACGAATTGGCAAATGGGGGTTATCTGTATAAGGTCTATGTTTATGAGCTTCAGAATGGGGTGCCCTACCTGTTTTGGCAGTCAAGCATCAAGACAATGTTCATTTCACGATAAGTAAGGCGTCTCATTTCTGAGAATTTGGAGCTGTAAAGACAAAATGGAGGGTGAAAGATTAGTCTACGTAGATGCTTTCCCCCCACTACCATAAGTGGGTTTTCGTATTGGTAATAGCGTTTGCAAGGAAGGTGAAAAACACCATGACCAAGAAAGTGCTGAGAATTGCAAAGCCCCTAGTGATAATGGGGAGTATTCTTGCTTTGGCCTTCCTCTGTGGCTGCGTTGGTACCCCGTTATACTCTCCCACTGCCTGCATCGAGGCCGATCCAACCATCGGTTACGCTCCGTTGACCGTCTCTTTCGACGCTTCTTGCTCTTCTGCTGAGGGAGTAAGTCCACCGCCTTCAGGGATGTTCAGCTATGGATGGGACTTCGATGACGACAGTGCTGCGGCGCATGGGATGACGGTCGAGCACACGTTTGTCGAACCCGGGACCTATGAGGTGCAGGTCGTTCTCATATATACGGAAGGACAAAAGGCAGGGATACCTGCAG
>CAZKAB010000005.1:71732-79639 GCA_964550615.1 uncultured Thermotogae bacterium | reverse complement strand
CAGCCTTGAACAACAAGGGCACTGGATGCTATGATGACCGTGATAATCGGAAGAACGGGGGACTAAGGGATGTCAGGACACTCCAAGTGGGCAAATGTAAAATACCGTAAGGAACGGCAGGACAAGAAACGATCCAACATTTTTGCCAAGCTAATCAAAGAGATAACGCTGCAGGCGCGCAACGGCGATCCGGATCCGGCGAACAACCCAGGATTGGCACAGGCATTGGAACGCGCCCGCGCCGCAAATCTGCCGAAAGACAACATCGAGCGTGCCATCAAACGCGCGACAGGCGGAATTGACGGAGTAACCTATGAAGAGATCACATACGAGGGGTATGCAACAGATGGCGTAGCGGTCTTGTTGCGCGTCGTCACCGACAACCGAAATCGGGCGGCGGCATCGATCCGTCATATCTTCAGCAAGCATGGCGGGAACATGGCGGCGGCGGGCAGCGTTTCTTGGCTGTTTGAACGCCGTGGCGTGGTCGGCATAGAGGAGATCCCGGAAGACATCGATCGCGACGAGGTACTGATGTCATTGATCGAACTGGGTGCGCAAGAGTTCGACGAAGAAGAAGATGCAATCGAGGCGTATTGCGATCCGGCAAACCTGATTACCCTCAGCGAGGGGATACGCGGGCTTGGAATTACTCCCAGTAGAGCGGAAGTAACGATGCTTCCCAAGAACACGGTGAAAGTGGAAGGGCATGCCGCAGAGAAGGTGCTAAAACTCGTCAACGATCTTGACGAGAACGAAGACGTGCAGGAGGTGTTCGCCAATTTCGACATCCCTGACGAACTGCTGGAATAGCACGAACAAAGGGGCAAGAGTAGAAAAGGAGGAAACCGATGAATCGTAGACTAGTCGTTGTTGCAACGGTCGTCGCTCTGCTTTCGGTGCTCTCTGTGGGCGCGGTCGCCCAGAGCACAAATTCGGACGCATGGATCCCCGGCATCGCTTCGTTCCTGATCCCGGGTCTCGGCCAGCTGTTGAACGGCCAGATGGACAGGGCAATCCTGTTCTTCGGGGTCGACATTGCCATCATCGTCGGAGGAGGCTATATCAGCACAATTGCCCCCTACGGATACTTGGGGTATTCGGTCGTCGGCCTGGCGCACCTGGCATGGTCTCTGTACAGCGGGTTCGATGCGTACAACGTCGCTAAAGACAACGGGTTCAGGTTCGGAATAACATCGGACGGCCTTACCCTTGCGTATCGTTTCTAGGCGTTGAGCCTGGATCCAGGCAGCATTGCAGCATGTGATGCCCCGGTAGCGTATGCCCGGGGCATTCTCTATTGCCGTTTGATCCCTTCAAGCATGGCCGTCAGATCTTGAAATGTCACATCCTGCAATGAATCAAGCATTACGTCGGCATGCTCAAACGATAGGTGGCGTGTCAGGGCGTTCGGGACAGCGACGCAGAACAGGCCGGCCGCCTTGGCCGCAGTTACGCCGTGAGGTGAGTCTTCCAGCGCAATCGCCGCGGTAGATGCGATCCCCAAAGCATTCACGGCAGCGACATAAAGATCTGGCGCCGGCTTGGTGTGAGCAACGTCATCGGAGCAAACGATGCAATCAAAGCGGGCAACAAGCCCAAGTCGTTGCAGATGTCCGATAACCCAATCTCGCGATGAGCTTGATGCAATCCCCAATCGTAGTCCGAGCATCCGGATCTCGTCGATCAGCGCAGTAACCCCGGGGAGAGCCGACTCCATCGTGATCAGGCGTGTCTCGTGTTCTATCTGCTCCTTGCGGAGCCTCCCATGGTCTACGGGCTGTCCCAGACACGTTTCCAGTCTATCGCATGGGTCAAATGTATCGGGCGATCGACCGATGTAGTCGGCCCAGGCTGTAAGAGTAAGCTCGCATCCGTTCTGCGCAAAGATCGATTGCCAAGCCTGAAAGGCCGGAATCTCCGTATCCAATATCAATCCGTCGAAGTCAAACACAACACCTTTGATCATTTGGTTCTCCTATTCATGGTTGTTGTCACGTTTCACTGATGATACTAGAACCTTGATATTGCCTCTACACAGTGTTGCATCCGTAACCTTGGATGAGATACTTTCGTTTCACCATGATACGAAGAATAGTCATCGCCGCAGTCGTACTCGCATTGATGGCATCAGTCATCGCATGGGCGGAAGGGCAAATCGTCCACTTGCGACTGGCCGGGTCGATCAACCCGGTATCGAGAGATATTGTCACCCGCGCCATCTCCTACGCCGAAACGGAAGGAGCAGCCCTAGTCGTGATCGAGCTGAATACGCCGGGTGGGCTGGGAGATTCGATGCGTGACATTGTCATGGCGGAACTCTCCTCGTCGGTGCCAATCGTCGTCTTCGTCGGACCCGCCGGAGCACGCGCCGCCTCGGCGGGCGCGATCATCACACTCGCTGCAGATGTCGCAGCAATGGCTCCCGGCACAAATATCGGCGCCGCACATCCAGTCGATCTGCTCTCGGGCGGGGAATCCCAAGACGAAACGATGACGGAGAAGGTCACAAACGACGCCGTAGCATTCGCCAAGTCGATTGCCGAGAAGCGAGGGAGAAACGTGGACTGGGCGGAACAGGCCGTGCGGGAGTCGAGTTCTATTACCGCCACCGAGGCATTGGACCAGGGAGTGATCGACCTCGTCGCCAATGATGTGGCTGATTTGCTTCACCGTCTTGACGGTTATACGCTCGCGGACGGCCGCGTTCTGCACACCGCCGGCGCCCCTATCCAAGAGCTGCGTCCCACACTCAGAGAACGACTCCTCGGTTACCTGGCCGACCCGAACATTGTGTACGTTCTGTTCATCCTCGGCCTGTACGGACTCATCTACGAATTCTTCCACCCCGGGATTGGATTTGGTCTGGCGGCCGGAGGAATTTGCCTCGTACTTGCGTTTTTCGGCCTTCAGATCCTGCCGGTAAACATCGTTGGCGTGCTTCTCATCGTTTTCGGGGCCGGACTGATGGTCTTGGACGCCTTCACCCCAACAAACGGGATACTGACCTCCGGGGGGGTACTATCGCTAATCATCGGCTCGATCACCCTTTTTGACATACATAACAAGGCGATCGGGCTCTCATGGACGACGATCATCCTCACGGTAGGGACAATGACGGCCCTGTTCGTGTTCGTTATCTCCAAGGCGCTCCTGATACAACGCAAACGCCCTGTCACGGGGAAGGGTTCTCTGATCGGCGAGACCGGCGAAGTCCGCAGCACATTGAATCCGAGGGGAAGAGTGTTCGTGCATGGAGAATACTGGAATGCGCGATCGACAGAAGGGAGAATAGCCACTGGAGAGAGGATCTTAGTGGTCGGAATCGAGGGGAGCACACTCCTCGTTCGCCGGTCAGAATCACTCACGCCCCGATAGATCAAGCGCATGGAGAAGGAGCATCGGAGATGAAACAGATTGCCGTCACCGCGGCTGCCATAGCGTTAATCGGCCTTTTGGTTGGAATGCTCATCGTCCTGATCCAATTCAGCAAGGACGGGCTGACCGTGCATGTTTCCGGAGAAGTCGGATTGGCCAACGCAACAACGGGAGTGAGCGGACAGGTGAACCTGGTGATGCCGGAACCGGTGAATCTGATCGCCACCGGCCCGGACAAGGAACCGATTCCCACCGATGTTTCCATACTCCGTTGCCCGGAATGCGGGGGCGACATGATCCCCGTACGCTACAATCTGTTCACCGGCGACATCACGTGGCGTTGTACCGACTGCGGATACACGATCGACGGCACCAAGCCGTCGACCAAGTAGGATAGTTCAGTCACCAAGCCTGCGCCCATCGTTCCACAGAGAATTGAAGAAGCCATCGTAGACCGCGGCGACACCGGCAAGATCGACAAGTGCAATGTCGACCTCGTTGTTCTTCTCCAGGGAGTAGTAGTTCCAGTTGGTAGACCCGAGAACGGCGGTCTTGCCATCGATGATCACCAACTTGGCATGTGTCGTCTCGCTTGGAGAGTCCATGCGTACGTCTACTCCGTGATCATTCAAGTAACGGGCTGCCTCGAGATTCGCTGCAGCCGAGTCCTGGTAGAACGCGCAGTCGTCCATGAATACACGCACATCCAATCCGCGCGCCGCTGCCGCGATCAAGGCGTTCAATATGTCGTTCGTCACACTGTCTCCATAACGTGGGTAGTAAGAGATCCGGTACATCACCACGTGGATTGATTTCTGCGCCTGTCGGATGAACGACAGAAGTGCCGATGCGTAGTTCGCCGTGTCAACCGTCTCAGGAAACGCAATGATTGACGGCGTCTCGACTGCGACCGACGACGAAAGCTCAACAGCACCGGGGAAGAGAGTTCCATCCCACAGACGGTCGAAATATACGGCAAACGCTTCTCCTACATCACCGTTTCGCACAAACACGTCCGTCTGCGCCTGATCGTAAAACGCGTGCTGATTCCAGTTGGATGATCCGAGTACGACACTTCGCCGGTCGATCACGACCAGCTTGGAGTGGGTTGTTACCGCGGGATCATCGAAGCGGGCATTGATGCCGTGCGAAACCAATAGACCAAGCGCCGGCCGATTCTTCTCGGTAATCGACGTTGACCAATCGCTTTCGTCGAGAAGTACTCGCACTTTGACTCCACGGTCCGATGCGGCAATAACATCGTCCCACAACGGATTCTGATCGAGTTGTGCATCGGAGAGCAGCAGATCGATCGAATCCTGCGCAGAAGAGATCGCATTCTCAACACAGTCGCAGTATGTGCAAGAGCCAACGCGCCCAATCATGGGAAGCACGGTCGTGTCTCCGCAAACTGAAAGTGCCGGCACCAATGCAAAAGAGACGGCCAGCACAGCCGCAATCTTCGCCCACTGTATTCTGCTACTCATCTGCGCTAGAATTCTACCCGGAGGCAGACAAGATGGTCAAAGAATTGAAACCAGAACAGCTACGCCGCACATGCGATCCGTCGATCTATGACTTCGATACGACCGCAGCGCTCGAACCACTCGATCGCATCATCGGACAGGAACGGGCCATCGAGGCGCTCCGCCTCGGCCTAGGAATAAAGGATCGCAAGAATAGATACAACATCTATGTGGCCGGAGGATCGGGAACCGGGAAGATGTCGGCCGTCGAGTACTTCTTGAGCCATGCCAGCAAGGACGAGGCCACTCCGCCTGATTTATGTTATGTCCATAACTTCAGCAACCCATACAGCCCCAACTACCTCGAACTGACGGCGGGGATGGGAACGCAACTGCGCGATGACATGGATCATCTGATCACGCGCCTGAAGCGTGATATCCCAAAGGTCTTCGAAACTGATGAGTTCAAGGCCCGCAGCAAGCGGATCACGGAGCGATTCACGGAGAAGCGATCCGAGCTATCCGACGCCATGGAGAAGGAAGCGCGCGAGCTCGGATTCGCAATCCAACGAACCCCCATAGGCATCAATACGCTCCCGCTACAAGAGAGCGGCGAACCGCTTAGTCAAGAAGAATACGCTGCTCTCTCGGATGAAGAGAAAACTTCCATTCGTGAAAAGCAAAGCCGTGTCCAGTCGATCATCCAGGACAACTTGCAGGAGATGGCGCGGGTGGAAGAGGACAGAGAGGAAGAGATCAAGAAACTGGCGAAGGAAGCCGTCCTCTTCACTATCGAACCGCATTTTGTCCAACTCGAGAAGCGTTACGGCGAGCTTGAACGAGTCGTCAGATTTCTCAAAGACGTCAAAGACGACATCGTAGAGCATCTCGGTCAGTTCAAGGAGGGAAGCAAGAACAACGCCGTCCAAGGGCCGCTTCCGTTTTCGATGCCGCAAGCGGATCCGTTCAAACGCTACTACGTGAACATCCTTGTCGACAACTCCAAGACAGGCGGGGCGCCAGTGATCGTGGAGCAGAACGCCACCTACACCAATCTGTTCGGTTCCATCGAACGCCGCGTTCAAATGGGCGTCGCAATTACCGACTTCAGCATGGTTAAAGCAGGGTCTTTGCACCGCGCCAACGGTGGGTACCTTGTGGTAAACGCCAACAATCTCTTTCGCGTCGGCCTCAGCTGGGAGGCGCTGAAAATTGCGATCAAGAGACGTGAAATCAGGATCGAAGACCCATTGCAGATGCTCGGCTACGCCACAAGTGAAGGGCTAAAGCCGGAGCCGATCCCGTTGCGGATGAAGATAATCATAATCGGAAGCCCCCAGATCTACGAGCTGTTGCACTACTACGATGAGGATTTTTCGAAACTCTTCTCCGTAAGGAGCGACTTTTCCACTGAGATGGATCGCACGCCGGAACACGAGCAGGAGATTGCCCGCTTCCTGCGAGCACGTTGCCAGGAAGAGCCGGCGCTCCTGCCGTTTGACGCAACCGGTGTCGCCAGGATTGTTGAGTATTCATCGGCACTCGCCGGAGATCAGAAGAAACTATCCTGTCGTTTCGGCAATCTGATTTCGATCATCAAGGAGGCGTCGTACTGGGCGCGCGAAGAGGGATCAACTTGCGTCACCGGTGAGCACGTCCATCAGACGCTGGAGAAGCACGATGACCGACTCAATCGTTTGGAGGACAAGATTCGAGAGATGATCGCCCGCGGTCAGATCCTTGTTGACACGGAAGGGGAGAAGGTGGGGCAGGTGAACGGCCTCGCCGTCCTTCAGTTGGGTGACTACATGTTCGGTAAACCATCGAGAATCACGGCCACAGCCCACACAGGCAAGGATGGAATAGTCGACATCGAGCGTGAAGCCGAGCTGGGCGGGCACACACACACGAAAGGGATCATGATTCTGAAGGGTTTCCTCGGTGAGCGATTCGCAAAGGAGAAGCCACTCAGTCTGTCAGCGAGCCTCGCTTTTGAGCAAAGCTACTCAATGATCGACGGAGACAGCGCATCGAGCACGGAGTTGTACGCCCTCCTTTCCAGCCTGGCAGATCTGCCTATCAAGCAGGGGATCGCCATAACCGGATCGGTGAATCAGAAGGGAGAGATTCAGCCGATCGGCGGCGTGAACGAGAAGATCGAGGGTTTTTACAAGGTTTGCCTGGCAAAGGGATTGACCGGGGAACAGGGAGTACTTATCCCATCGCAGAATACGGACAATCTCATGCTCTCCGAGGAAGTTGTCGACGCGGTCTCTGCGGGTAATTTTCACATCTACCCGGTGGATACCGTCGAGCAGGGAATCGAGATTCTGACCGGCGTTCCTGCCGGAACGCCGCAGCAGGACGGTGCATTCCCCGAAAACACTGTATACTCCCGCGTTGCGGATCGCCTGGAAGCGATCCGCGAAGCGCTCAAGCAAGAGGGCAAGGGCAATAATGACGACGACGCGGATTCCTGACGGCGGCCGCCGATACGGTGAATGCCGCGTCTTTCAAAACATCCGATAGGCTAAGGAGCAACAACGATAATGACCCACAACATAAAGCAGAAGATGCGTGCACTGACAGTCGTAGCGCTGACAATCTCACTTGCGGCACTCGGCGGTTGCCTGTTAGCGAACGGTCTGCACGCCGAATTCACAACCAACCCACAAACGCCGGCCGGATATCCACCGCTGATCGTTCAGTTCGATGCCGGAGCGTCTCAGAGCCCCAATGGTGCCATCGTTTCCTACCATTGGGACTTCGACGACGGAACAACCGCGAATGGCGAAATCGCCAATCACACGTTCTATGCCAAAGGCCTCTACGCCGTTACTCTGACAATAACAGATATCGACGGTGCGGTGGGCAAGGTTACGCACAATGTACAGGCAATGAACCACTTCCCGCACCCGCAATTCACCGTAACGCCCTCCTCTCTCTACATCCCCAAGGATCAGGATGCGAAATTCGACGGATCCGGATCTTACGATGAAGATGGCAGTATCGTAGACTGGATATGGTCGTTCGGCGACGGCACCACCGCGAGCGGCGAGGTGG
>CAZKAB010000005.1:21055-71632 GCA_964550615.1 uncultured Thermotogae bacterium | reverse complement strand
CGCACCTCGCTCAGCCCGTCGACCGTAAACGGGAGAATCGAGGGTGGAACATGTGTCACAAGATTGACCGGCACATCGCAATCCGCGAGCAACCCCTTGATAAGGAGCGCCTTCGGCTCCCCCCACACTTTGTGGCAAAGGACGAGATCCGCCTTCACGTCGTCCGCCAGCCGGTCGAGGAGATAGTGCACAATAGTGATGCACTGGCTTGTGTGAAGTGCCGTCCTTCCCAGAGAGATGCGAGGAAGATCGGCAAGCGTGTCCTGCTCGGAATCTGAGAAATCCTCGTGGTCGGAGAGGAAGAATACGGGATCGGTTGAGATGTACGACTCATCGATCGGTTTCCCGTCTTCATGCAATACGTACGGGTGCGCGCCGATCTGGAACATGCGATCCAGCACCTCGGGAAGGGTTCGCCGTGATACGAAGATTCCGGGAGTGCTCTGTACTTCTTCCTCATCGAGCTTCTCCAGGGCATGCTTGATCAACGCCGCCGTCGACCGCTCGTCAGGGTTGAGACGCCGCACCTTCTCGCCGACCAGCCTGATCTGCACCTCGTCCTGAATCAACAAACTTACTTCGACATCCCGCCGCAGATCGTGGGAGAGAAAGAACGCCGCCCCGATTCCGCGACAGAGGACATCCAATCGTCCCGCTCCACCGGGCAGATCGTTCAGCGTGAACTCCGGCGAGATTGGAGCCTTGTGCGCCAACAACACGAACCGTCGCATGATGGACTAGTCTATCACAGACTCAGGCGTTAGTAAACCGGAACCATTCTCACCGTCACCCGCGCAGGTGATCGATTTCCCTTTTCCTCTGGTCGGAGAACATGGAGTATGCGTGTGAAGGAAGATACGTTCAATGTACTAGCAACAGGAGCCTTCATGAGACTTATGCCAGACAACCGGGGCGTTAGAAGAGGGAAAGGGAGCAAAACGTGAGCTACCGCATTACAGCAATCATCCTTTCGTGCTTACTGCTGGGGGCTATTACCTGTCTGGCTGCCGGCCCGTTTACCGGGACGTGGCAGGCAGAGATCGGGATATCGCCGCAACAGACAATGCCCTTCTCCGGATTCACGTCTACATTGGATGTTGGATTGCGCATCGGATTCATAGAGATGTCGAGCACTTCAGACTTCATTTTCGACGGCTGGTTGTGGCAAGAATTCGGGTTGTCAGCGTCACTCGCATTCATCGGATTTGAAGGGCAGATGCTCTTTGAACCTCAATCCGGCTCGTTTCTGTATGCGCAAGGCGTGCTCCGGTTCGATTTCTACCCACTGGTGATACGGCTCTATTCGGCCTTGATCGGCCCGGAGGTGGCGGGCGGCCCGAACTACGGATACGTGTTCGACCTATACGGTGAGCTGCTCGCAGGTACCGCATCCGTCGAAAGCGCGACGTTCGTGGGAGCCGATCTGAGTGGCATCAGTTTCACCCAGATCTCCTCCAGCACAAGTTCATCCCTGCTCACCAAGACATACACGACTGATCCCACGATCGATTCCGGCCCGCTTTGCTTCTCAGGCGAGGAGCTCACATTCAAGGCCTGCGCGTTCGGTTGCGTAGACATCACCGGAATCACCACCTTCAGCAAGACCGGCTTTACCAGTCAGGAAATTGAGCTATCGTTCCTGCATCTTTTCGATTCCCCTCTTAACCTGACGCTCAACTACGTCTTTTCGGTGCAGACAGCAAGTCATACGTTCACTCCCTCATTGGAGAGCGATTATGGATGTCTGAAGCTGTACACCGATCTTCTGGGAAGCGGCGGCCAGATAACGGGAATTGAAATCTATGGCGTCGAATTCAGCGCCTCATTCGCCGGGACCACGTTCCGGAGCATCTCCAACCTGAACACCACTGACTACGTGATCACGACCCCCGAATACGGATCGATCGTAGAACTCAAGACGGATGCCCTGGACGAGGCTCATCTCTTTTATCCCCAGAACTACTGGGAGATAATTTCGCTCGAAGTAAAGACGCTGGGGGGTGGAAGCGTATTCACTTTCTCCGTCGACACGTTCTTCGGAACCTCCACCGGTCTCCTGTTCGATTGGGGACAGAGCGATATGGGAATTGCCATAGAATTCGGCTCGATCTTCTCCGTCTCGAGCCAAGTGGTGATCGATACCACCGGCTTCTCCGAATGGAAGCTCGGAATGGGCCTCCACTGGTAGACCCGCTTGCCAGGAGCGCTTTCCCCATCTAAACTCCCTGCATGCATGTTGCATCAATACTGCTCGCATTTGGCATCGCAGCCGGCACCACACTCGTCGCAGCCGGAATGATTCTCGTTGCGTCCGGCAGCAGCGAAGGGAGTAGACGTTGGCCTCTCTTTGCGCGTGGCGATGGTCGCCCGATCGGTGGACCCGCAGTAATCATAGGAATCATCATCGCAGGCGTGTCAATCGCCCACACGGTAGAGGCGTTCATCGCTCTGGGCGTGGTCGCGGCTATTCTCGTAGGCGTCGTTGACGACCTCTACGATATCTCCCCATGGCAGAAGCTTGGCGGTCAGGCGCTGGCAGCCGGTCTGGCAGCGATAGGGTTTGCCCGCCTAGCGCCGGCTCTTCCCCTGATCACGGGAGTCGCCTCCTTTGTGTGGATTGTTGTCCTATTCAACGCGATCAATCTGATCGACGGCCTCGACGGTCTTCTTATCGGGTCAATCACGCCAGGATTGATTGCTCTTTCCATCGCCGGCTTCGTCTCCGGTGACCCGCTCGCCACAGTGCGTGCCGCCACCACATGCGGCGCGCTCGTTGCCTTCTTCCCTTTCAACCACTCCCGCGCCCGGCTGCTACTGGGAGATACCGGCGCTGAGTTCGTAGGCTTCTCCGTGGCCTTGATCACGATCAGCATGTTCACAAAGCGACCGACCGTTCTGGCGATACCGGCAATGCTGCTGATCAGCGGTCTGCCTATCGCCGACACTGCGTTTGCCGTCATCCGCCGCACGGCAAACCACCGATCGATCTTCACCGGCGACCGGGACCACATCCACCACCGTCTTGCGCGGCGGCTCGGCGAGCAGAAGGCTGTTGTTCTTCTCTCCGCGGTAAGCTCCATTGCAGCGGTTGCTGCCTTGATACTGTTGCTGATTGCCCATTAGTCGGACCGTCTGGACGCCTCATTGCCTGATCCCATGGGTATAAAGTACAATACACCACTCACCACTCGAGGGAGGATTGTCTTGACGAAGAGGATGAACAGAATTCTCGTGACCGGAGCCGCCGGCCAGATTGGCTCTGAACTAACCACCGCTCTCCGCGAGCGCTACGGCACCCAGAACGTCGTCGCGTCCGATCTGAGAACACCCCAGGACCAAGAACATTCGGATGACGGCCCGTTCGAGTTGGTTGACGTGCTGGACAAGGAGCAGATCGCGCTTGTCGTTGATAGATACAACATCGACGCGATATTTCACATGGCCGCAATTTTGTCCGCCGTTGGCGAGGAGAGACCGCAATTGGCGTGGGCTATCAACACCAGCGGATTGTATAACGTTCTCGAACTCGCACGGGAACGGGGATTGACGCGCGTCTTCTCGCCGAGTTCCATAGCCGTCTTTGGGCCCAATACGCCGAAAGATCCCGCTCCACAGGACACGTCACTTAAGCCGACAACGATGTACGGCGTAACAAAGGTGGCAGGGGAGCTTCTGGGAGACTACTACGTGCATCGCTTCGGCCTCGACGTTCGCGGCGTACGCTACCCAGGCATCATATCAAGCAAAACCCCGCCCGGCGGGGGAACGACGGACTACGCAGTTGCGATCTTCTATGCTGCAGTACAACACGGGCACTACACGTCTTACGTACATGAAGGCACGGTGCTCCCGATGATGTACATGCCTGATTGTATCAACGCTACGATTAAGCTGATGGAGGCGGATCAAGTTCGGCTGGAGCATCACTGCGACTTCAATCTCGCCGGCATGAGTTTTTCAATCGGCAAACTGGCAAGAGAGATCGCCAAACACATTCCCGGCTTCACCTGCGATTACGAACCAGACAGCCGTCAGAAGATCGCCGACTCCTGGCCACGAACAATCGATGATACCGCCGCACGGAAGGAATGGGAGTGGAAACCAACCTATGATCTTGCGTCGATGACGCAAAACATGATCGAGCAATTACAATCTCAGCATCGTGCCTACACAGCATAAATACAAGCGCCCCTTCGCATCCGTTGTATCACGAACGAAAAGGGGCACACTCAAGTACTTTCTTGGAGATCTAGTTCACTAGACTAACATCAGCCGAGCGATCTCGGCGCCGTCGCCGCGACGAGGGCCAAGCTTCACTACGCGCGTGTAGCCACCGGCGCGGTCTTTGTATTGCTCGCCTATTTCGCTGAACAGCTTGTCGACAGCCGCCTTGTTCTGAAGGCGGGAGAACACGATTCTGCGCGCGTGCAGGTCGCCTCGACGCGCCAATGTGATCATACGCTCTGCATAACGTTGAGTCGCCTTCGCCCTCTCAAGGGTAGTGTCAACCCTGCTGTTGAGGATAAGACCGCTGGCAATGTTGGCGAGCACGCTATCGCGGTGGGTCTTTGTCATTCCTAGCTTGTCTTTGTCCCGTCTGTGCCTCATCTCTAGATCTCTCCTTCTCCCTTGAGTGAGTACCCCAGCTCACGGAGGCGGTCTTCCACCTTACTCAAGGTCTTCGCACCAAAGCCGTGGATGTCGAGCAGCTCCTCACGGGGCCGGGCAACAAGCTCAGCCAAAGTAGTAATCTCCGCCTCTTGCAGGAGATTGCACGCGCGCTGATCAATGTCCAGCTCGCTCAAGAGAATCGTGCTCAAACCCTCTTCCTCTTCCTGTCCCTCAGTCACAAGCCCGAACGGATGCTCGGCAAATCCTTGGAACAGATCGAGATGCCGACGCAGGATGAGCGCCGCCTCTGACAGTGCTTCTTCCGGCTTGATCCCACCATCTGTGGTTATGTCCAGGATCAATCGCTCGTACCCGGTTTTCCCACCCACGCGTGTGTCTTCAACAGTGAAGTTCACCCGTTTAACCGGCGAGAAGTCCGCGTCAATCGGAATCACTGCAAGAGGCGCATTCTCCAGCCGGTTCATCTCCGCCGGACGGTATCCGTACCCAGTTTCTACCTCCAGCTCTATCTCCAGCTCACCCTTCTCGTTCAGCGTTGCAATGTGAAGATCCGGATTGATAACCTCAACGCCGGGTGAGAGCACCATGTCCGCCGCCGTCACGTCACACGGCCCTTGTTTCTCGATAGTGAGTCGCGCCGGCTCGTCAATGTGTACCCTCAGCGCCAACCCCTTAATGTTGAGGATAATCTCCAGAATATCCTCTTTGACCCCTTCGATGGTGTCGTACTCATGGTACTTGCCGGCAAAATTGACGCGCACCACTGCAGCCCCGGGGATCGCCGAGAGTAGGGTACGGCGCAGGCTGTTGCCAAGCGTGGAAGCAAACCCGCGCTCCAGTGGCTCGATTACGACTCGCCCATGCTTATTCTTGAGTTCCTCAATCTTTACTTCCTGAGGAAAGATCAACTCACCCATATTAACCTCCTAGCGGGAGTAGAATTCGACGATCAGGTTGGCAGCGATCGTGTAACCTGTCTCCTCCAAGTTGGGAGGCGCGATCGTTTGAAACTTCATCGCCTCGAGATCCCTCTCCAGCCAGCTAGGAGCCTCGCGTTTACCGCTTGATTCGAGTATTCCCTTCACACGCGCGCGCCTCGCCTCTTTGACTGTGACGGTGTCTCCCGACCGTAGAAGCACAGACGGGATGTTCGTCGCTCGACCGTTCAATTCAATGTGCCCGTGCGTAATCAGCTGTCGCGCTTGATCGCGTGACGTGGCAAATCCGGCCCGATAGACGGTGTTGTCTAGCCGGCGCTCAAGCAATGTGAGAAGAGCTTCGCCGGTGACCCCTTTCTGGCGTTTCGCCCATGCAACGTAACTGCGGAACTGCCTCTCGCGCACACCGTATATCCGTCGCGCCTTCTGCTTCTCACGCAGGTGCAATTGATACTGGCTTCGCCGTGAGCGGTGTTTCCTCGCCCGTTCCCCCGGTGGATAGCTTCGGCTCGACATCGGGCAGCTCTGCGTATAGCAGCGATCGCCTTTCAAGAAAAGCTTCTCGCCCTCTCTGCGACACCTTTTGCACTTCGGCCCTGTGTCTCGTCCCATTATCGTCTCCCCTTGTTGCTACTATGGGAAACCGGTGTAACATTCTTAACTTCTTCCACTCGGATACCCGATCCTTTGATCGTCTGTACCACGGATTGCCTTCCTGATCCAGTTCCTTTCACAGCGATGCTGACGGAGCGAATTCCGTAGTCTTTCATCTCGCGTACGAGGGCCTCTGCCGCAATCTGAGCAGCGAACGGCGTACCCTTCCGTGACCCTTTGTATCCCACCATACCCGGACTCTTCCAGGTAATTGGGTTGTCATTCGTATCGCACACAGTGATGATCGTGTTGTTGTACGTCGCATGAATATGGATGTTCGCACGCTCAAGTTTGATGTTTTTCGCCATCCCTACCTCTTCTTTCCTGCTTTGGCCGGTCGTGGACCTTTCCAGGTGCGCGCATTCGATCTTGTTCGTTGTCCGTGCACCGGAAGGCGTCGCTTGTGGCGGATGCCGCGATATGCGTTGATATCCTTCAGCCGCTGTATGCTTGAGAAAACCCGTCTGCGTAGGTCTCCCTCGACAAGGTATTCCTCAACCTCGCGCCTGAGTGCGGCCACCTCTTGTTCGGTAAGATCTTTCACGCGCACTTCTGGAGAAATCCCTGTTTTGTGGACGATCTCCGTTGCACGCGTCCGGCCGATACCGTAGATATATGTCAATCCTATCTCGATTCTCTTGTCGTTGGGTAGGTTAACCCCGGCTATTCGCGCCATAGTCTAATCCCCCTAGCCTTGTCGCTGCTTGTGTTTAGGATTCTTGCAGATGATCATCATCCGACCACTGCGACGAATAACCTTGCACTTAGCGCACATTTTCTTAACTGAGCTTCGAACCTTCATCGTTAGTCGACGTTGTGGCTAGCTCTCACGATATACGATTCGTCCCTTCGTCAAATCATAGGGCGAGAACTCCACAATCACGCGATCACCCGTAAGGATCCGGATGTAGTGCTTGCGAATCTTGCCTGAGATATGACAAAGGACAACATGGCCATTCGTGAGCTGCACCCGAAACATAGAGCTCGGAAGGCTTTCAATGACCTCTCCGCGTTGACGGATTACGTCCTTGCTCTGCCCGGGTGCCGACGGTGTCTTCCTTCTTTGACTACGCGCATCCGCTCTCGTCTTTGCCACTACGTCTTCATTCACCTCCTCAAGGTCAGAATCTCCAACCCCGTATCTGTCAGGGCGACTGTATGCTCAAAATGTGCCGCCAGTCCCCTTGTAGCCGTCACAACGGTCCACTCGTCGTCGAGAACCCTGGTCGGTTCGGAATCAAGTTTCACCATCGGTTCGATAGCGATGACCATTCCCGCCCGCAGCCGCGGGCCGCGCCCCGGTGGACCGAAATTAGGGATTTGGGGATCCTCGTGAAGGCTTCTCCCTATCCCATGTCCAACATACTCCGTCACGACATGAAGCCCCGCATTCTCAACAAAGGCACCGATGGCGTGCGAAATATCCGACAAACGATTACCTATTCTAACCTGTTCGATCCCCTGCCACAAGCTTTGCTCTGTTATGCGCAGCAGGTACTCTGCGTTTGAATCTATCTCGCCCACAGGTACGGTAGTCGCCATGTCGCTGTACAATCCATCCTTCACCAATCCGATATCGATGGAGAGTATGTCTCCATCGTGCAATACGCGCTTCTTGGAAGGAATCCCATGCACAACCTCAGCGTTAATCGATGCGCAGATCGTGGCCGGGTATCCGTTGTATCCCTTGAATGCCGGCGACGCCCCCGCCTGACGGATAAGATTCTCGGCCATTCGATCCAGCGACTCCGTGTTCTTGCCCGAAGCCACATGCAAACTGATTTCATGCAAACAGGAGGCCAGCAGCCCCCCGTTCTCACGCATCGTGTCGATTTCGTCCGATGTCTTCAGCGTTATCATTCGTCAAGCATGGCGAGAATCTGCGACGAAACCTTGTCAGTCGGCTGTGAGCCATCGACATCTTGCAGCAAGCCACGTTCGCCGTAGAAATCAATCAACGGTGCTGTCGCTTGCATATAGACATCGAATCGATTCTCGATTACTTCCCGTCGATCATCATCTCGCTGAAACAATTCGCCGCCACAGGCTTCGCATTTGTCCTTGTCCGTCGGCGGATTGAACAGCAAGTTGTATATTCTCCCACAGCCCCGGCAGACGCGTCGCGACGAAAGCCGGGAGATGACGTCATCGCGCGACAGATCAATGTTGATCGCCACGTCAATCTTGGTGATCTCCTCCAATGCGGATGCCTGCGCGGCCGTTCGGGGAAATCCATCCAGAATGAATCCATCGGCCGAATCGATCCGTCCCTCGATCATGTTGATGATCAGGGAATCGGGAACAAGATCGCCACGATCCATGTACCCCTTCGCTTCACGTCCCAGATCGGTGCCGCGATTGACCTCATCTCTCAGGATATCGCCGGTCGATAGGTGTAAGAGACCCGTTTCCTTCGCAAGGAGTTTCGCCTGTGTTCCCTTCCCCGCACCCGGAGGCCCAAGAAGCACGATACGTGTCAGCATATTGCTTATCCTTTCCTTCGTCCCAGCAGTCCGCCCGACTTGGTAAGGCTCTCGTAGTGCCGCATCACCAAGTGCGCCTCGATCTGCATGATCGTGTCCAATCCGACACCGACAACGATCAACAATGATGTTCCACCGATCAGATACATGCCTCTGATTCCGCTCACCCAGGCAAACAAGTACGGCAGCACAGCGATCGCGGCCAGGAACACGGCTCCGACCAGTAGGATTCTGTTCAGCACGCCGGAGATGTAGTCAGCCGTTGGTTTTCCCGGACGTACTCCGGGAATGAATCCGCCCGACTCGCGTACGTTCTTTGCCACATCCTGAGGATCGAAGACAATCGAGCTGTAGAAGTAGGTGAAGAAGAAGATCAGGAGCACGTAAACGATGATGTAAGGCAGGCTCCCGTTCTTCACATATGGAGTCAGCCAAGACAGTGCAGGAACGAATTGTGTCAGGGTTGTGGGCATCGTCAATAGCGCCGATGCGAAGATGATCGGGATGACTCCACCTTGGTTAACCCGAATCGGCAGATGTGACATGTGCCCGCCGTAGATGCGCCTACCTGACGTACGCTTGGCGTACTGAATCACAATCTTGCGCTGCCCCTGCTGGATCATCGTGACTCCACCGATGACGATGATGAACAAGAGGATCACAGCCACTCCCCAGAACGGGCTGACCGTTCCTGTCGAGATATCGTTGTACGTGGAAGTAAGCTGCGACGGAAATCGGGACAGAATACCAATCATGATCAGCATACTGATTCCGTTGCCGATTCCGTTCTCAGTCATTCGTTCACCGAGCCACATCAGGAAGATCGTTCCAGTAGTGAGGGTGATTACCGATGTAACATAGAACCACGGGCCCCCCTTGCTCAAGCCCCAATTGACGATAAGCATACTCATCGTCGCCGCTTGAACTACGGCCAAGACGAGCGTCGACCAGCGGGTGTAGGTCGTGATCTTGCGACGGCCCTCGCGTCCCTGCTGTTGTAGTTCCTTCAGCTTCGGAACTACGGCGGTGAGAAGGCTGAAGATAATCGACGCATTGATGTAAGGTGTGACCCCAAGCGCGAATAACGAAAAGCGCTGAAGAGCTCCCCCGGTGAACATGTTCAAGAAGTCGAAGATTCCTCCTCCTTGGCTGGAGAAGAAGTTCTTCAGAGCCTCAGGGTCGACTCCCGGAACCGGGATGTGTGTTCCCAGACGGAACACAATGATCGCACCCAGAGTAAATATGATGCGCTCTCGCAATTCGGGAACACGGAACAGATGACTGAGCTTCTCCCACATACTCACACCACCTCTGCCTTTCCACCCGCCTGCTCGATCTTACGTCTCGCCTCATCAGTGAATCGATGAGCCCGCACGGTGAGAGGTCTATCGAGTTCGCCTCTCCCCAAGATCTTCAGCCGAGTCGGCCTTCCCTTCACGAGCCTTAGCTCGCACAATCGTTCAAGAGACACCATTTCATTTGGCTCGAACCGGTCGGCGAGCGTATCCACGTTTACGCAGGCATAATCAACTCGCGCATGGTTGGTGAAGCCCCGCTTTGGGAAGCGCATCCAAACAGGAGTCTGCCCTCCCTCGTATCCAGGGCGGGTTCCTCCACCGCTTCGTGAGTTCTGCCCACCGTTTCCGCGGCCGCTCTCGTGCCCCCCATGACCGGACCCGTAGCCCCGACCGACCCGCTTGCGTGCGTGAGTGCTCCCTTTCGTCGGGCGAAGTTCGTTAAGCTTCATCCTTTGTCTCCTCTTTCGCCTCTGACGAACGCCCGCGCAACCTATCGACTTCCTCGCGGCTACGTAATTGGCTCAGACCCTGAATGGCCGCCTTGGACAACGTCAGAGGGTTCGTCGTTCCCAGCGACTTGGTCAGCACATCTTTTATCCCCGCCAGACGGCAGATAGCGCCCACTGTCACGCCGGCTATGATCCCTGTTCCAGGATGCGCCGGCTTCAGCAGCACGTTCCCTGCCTTGAACTTCCCAATCACCTCATGCGGAATCGTGCCGCCGTTCGTGTTGACGGTGATCATATTCTTCTTCGCGTCTCGGATCGCCTGCTGGATGGCGCGCGGGATTTCGGTCGTGTTGCCGAGTCCGACGCCGACTCGTCCCTTGCGATCGCCGACCACAAGTGTGACCCGAAACTTCAGGTTACGGCCGCCTTTCGTGACCTTGCTGACCCGCCTGATGTCGATTATCTCGTTCTCAAACTCGTCGGTTGGTCGACGCGTACGCGTGGTGATCAAAACCTCAGCCCTCCATTGCGACAAGCCTCGGCCAGGGATGCAATCACTCCATGATACGGATGCCCGCCCCGGTCAAAGACGACCGCCTTAATGTCCTTCTCTGTCGCGCGCTCTGCCAGAAGGCGACCCACTTGCTGTGCAGCGGCGACGTTGCATCCGTTCACGCTATCGCGCAGCCCCTTATCCAAGGAAGACGCAGAAACCAGAGTGCGGCCCGTGTCGTCATCGATTACCTGCGCATAGATGTTGCGGATGCTCTTGGTCACGCACAGCCGCGGTCGCGCCTCTGTCCCGTGTACTTTCTTTCGAATCCGCAGGTGTCGCTTTGCGCGTTCCGCTTTCCTGTCAAACCTTGACATCTTGTTTCACTCTCCCTAGCCAGCAACCTGTCCGCCGAGCTTGCCCGCTTTGTGCAGCACCTGTTCATCCTTGTAGCGAATTCCCTTGCCGCTGTACACATTCGGTTTACGCAGTGCTCGGATCTTGGCCGCCGCATGCCCAACTTGTTGTTTGTCAATCCCGCGCAAGATGATCTCATTGGGGTTTGGGAGTTCCGCCTCTACCCCTTCGGGAAGCTCATACTCGATCGGATTCGAGTAGCCAAGATCAAGGACAAGCGTACTCCCTTGGAGGCGCGCACGATACCCAAGCCCTTTCACCAGCAGAGACTTCTCCCACTTCTGTGACACCCCGTGCACCATGTTCGCCAAGAGACTGCGGTAGAGGCCGTGGAAGGCACGATACTGCTTACCATCCTGTTGCCTTGTAACCGTCGCCGCTCCCTCCGCGATCTTGATAGTGACCAGATCGGGGCGGAACGTCTGCTGCAGGCGGCCGTGCTTCCCTTCCACCGTGATCAATGCCTGCGAAACGTTGACCTTGACCCCATCGGGAATCGTAACTGGAACCTTCCCTACCTTAGACATGACATACCACCTTAAAATACCTCGCAGAGAACCTCGCCACCGATTCCGCGCTCCCTTGCCTCGTGACCGGCAATAATCCCTTGTGAGGTCGATAGGATACAGATTCCCATGCCTCCCAGTGGCTGTGGAACTTCATCCTTGCCCACATAGACCCGGCGGCTGGGCTTACTCACCAACGTGATCGTGGTGATCACCCGCTTGGCACGACTCCGCTCGCCCTTGTACTTGAGTTTCAGCGAGAGCTCAGGCTGCGGTTCGTCCGCTATCACTTCGTAGCTTTCTATGTACCCCTCAGCCTCCAGGATGCGAGCGACCGCTTCCTTCATCTTTGAGTGCGGCATAGACACCGTAGGGTGAAGTTGCGTGTTCGCGTTGCGGATCCGAGTCAACATGTCGGCAATGGGATGTGCGATCATATTCATCTCTCTACACCTACCAGCTTGATTTCTTAACGCCCGGGATTTCCCCTTTGTGAGCGAGTTTGCGGAAACAGAGCCGGCAAATTCCGAAATCACGGATATATGCATGCGGCCGTCCGCACAAGTTGCAGCGGCTGTACGACCGGGTGGAATGCTTCGGCTCTTTCTTGCTCTTTAGTATCAGCGCTTTTTTCGCCATAAGTCCCCCTAGTCCTTGAATGGGATTCCAAGCCCCTTAAGAAGAGCATATCCCTCTTTGTCGGTCTCCGCTGTCGTAACAATCGTTATGTCCATTCCTTGCGTCGCCGTGATCTCTTTGTATGAAACCTCCGGGAAGATCAACTGCTCGTTCAAACCGAGGGTATAGTTGCCCCGTCCGTCGAACGCTGCCGCTGACAGACCCCGGAAATCGCGGATTCCAGGCAAGACGATGTTAAACAGCTTGTACAGGAATTCATACGCCAAGTCCCGGCGCAGCGTCACCTTGCATCCAATCGGATCCCCTGCGGTGAGGTGAAAGTCAGAAATCGACTTCTTCGCCTTGGTGACAATCGGTTTTTGGCCGGTGATCTTTGCAAGATTCTTCACCGCGCCCTCCAATACCTTGGGATTATCCTTGTCGGATACTCCCATGTTGATAGCCACCTTCGTCACACGAGGAATCTGCATCGTATTGGAAAGACCCAGCTCCTTCATCAGCCGCGGGGCAATTTCTCTCTTAAAGTTCTCGCGTAGCATCTCTACCTAAATATCTCCCCACATTGCTTACACTGGCGCATCTTCTCACCATCCACATCGGCGAACCCCACGCGGGTCGGTACACCGCACTCCGGACATACCAGAAGGACGTTCGATATATGAATAGTCCCTTCACGCTTGATGATTCCCGGTTCGCGTAAGTTCTGCGTCGCCCGTTGATGCTTGGTGATCATGTGCACATTCTCCACGATGATCCTTTCCCTATCAGGGTATACGACCATCACCTTACCCATCCTGCCGCGGTCGTTTCCGGAAATGACCTTTACCCGGTCTCCCTTGCGAACCTTTCTCATCATCCACTCCTTCTACAGAACCTCAGGCGCAAGTGAGATGATCCGCATCATCTTCTTGTCCCGCAACTCACGGGCGACCGGGCCGAAGACACGCGTTCCCACCGGCTCTCCTTGCGGGTTGATAAGCACGATCGCGTTGTCATCAAAGCGGATGTACGTGCCGTCTTTTCTTCTATATGAGCTACGAGTGCGTACAATAACCCCTTTTACGAGCTGGCCTTTCTCAATATCGCTCGTGGGCAGGCGTTTGCGTACCGAGCCGACGACAATGTCGCCAATCTCTCCCCATCGCCGGTTCGATGGCCCGAGTACGTTTATGCAACGGACAAGTTTCGCTCCGGAGTTGTCCGCCACCCGCAGCATCGTCTGCATTTGAATCACGACTAGGCCTCCACTTTCTCGATAACCTCAACCAACCGCCAACGCTTCAGTCGACTGAGCGGTCGCGCCTCTTCGATCTTCACCAGATCGCCGGTGCCCGCTATCTGCAGAGGGTCATGCGCATAGAACTTGTTATGGCGTCTGATGTACTTTCGATAGCGCTTATGAAGTTGTCGCTCTTCGACCTGTACAACAATGGTCTTTTCCATGCGATCGCTGACCACACGTCCAATCTTCATCTTTTTCATCGTCCCGCCTCCCGCTTCTTCTCCCGTGCGATTGTCATCACGCGGGCAATATCCCTGCGGGTCTTCAGAAGCTCAGCAGTATTATCCAATTCCCCACCGACCTTTTGGAAACGCAGATTGAAGAGCTTTCGCTTGAATTCGCGCTCCTTATGATCCAATTCCTCTAAGGTCAGCTCGCGCAATTCTTCGGCTCTCATCTCTCTCCTCCCAGCACGGTTCGGCGCTTCAGACGCGTCGGAAATGGAAGCTTGTGGCTAACCAGCTCATGCACGCGCTTCACTTCCGCCTCACCGATTCCGGAAATCTCGAACAGGATCCGTCCAGGCTTAACCACCGCCACCCAGTGGTCAACCGGTCCTTTACCTTTTCCCATTCTCGCTTCCGCCGGATGCTTGGTGACCGCCTTATCCGGGAAGACACGTATCCAAACCGTAGAATCGCGGTGAGTTTGCCGGGCGATCGTTGTGCGGCATGCCTCTATCTGCTGTGCTGTAATCCATGCCGGCGCAAGCGACTGAATTCCGTACTCGCCAAATGCGATCTCATACCCGCGCGTTGCTTTGCCCTTCATGCGTCCGCGATGGAACTTCCTATATTTTGTCCGTTTTGGAAATAACAGCGCCATGCTACTTCACCTCATTCTCTCTCGTCATTCCGCATCGACACACCATGCGCATGCTCTCCACGGAAGACCCACGCCTTGACACCGATATTCCCGTACTTCGTCCGCGCTTCCGTAAACCCGTAATCGATGTCCGCACGAATCGTCTGCAGGGGGACGCGACCTTCCATCATCGTGATGGAACGCGCAATCTCGGCCCCACCGAGTCGACCGCTCACCTTTATCTTTACACCTTCTGCACCGGCGCCCATTACACGGCGAATTACTTCCTTCATCGCGCGTGCTGGAGCAATGCGTGACTCGATCTGCATCGCCACATCCTGTGAAACAAGAACCGCCTGCAGATCAGGCCGCTCAACCTCTTTGATCGAGACTTTCACGAGCCGCCCGGTGAGATCCTCAAGAACTCCCTGCAACTGCTGGATCTCGCTTCCGTTACGCCCGATGACTATCCCAGGACGTGCGGAGTGAATCACGACCGATACACGATCTTCTTTGGAGCGCTCAATGTTCACTTCGGACACCGCTGCACGCCGATATCGCTCCTCGACCAAGTCGCGGATCTTCCTATCTTCGGAGATATACTCAGGCGCCAGCTTGGGGTTGTACCAGTTGGAGACCCAATTGCGTGTCACCCCTACCCTGAATCCGACTGGATGGACTTTCTGTCCCATTATTCACCCCTCGCGTCGCCAACGACGATCGTGACGTGACTCGTCGGCCGGCGCACAATATCTGCTCGCCCCATCGCCCGGGGGCGCATGCGACGAAGCCTCGGCCCCATATCGACCGTAGCGCGAACAACGAAAAGCTTGTCTACATCAACATCGTAGTTGTTCTCCGCATTGGCGATCGCCGACTCCAATGTCTTGCGGATCGTCCGTGCGGCCTTTTTATTGGACAACATAATGATCCGCAATGCATCGTTAACGTTCTTCCCGCGGATGACATCGGCCACCAATCGGGCTTTGCGCGGGGACATACGCACTCCTCTGGTTATCGCACGTGCTTCCATCTTCTCTCCCCTAAGTCAGACCCGGTGCCCGTTTCTTCTTCATCCCACCATGAGAGCGGAACGTTCTCGTCGGTGCGAACTCACCCAGCTTGTGGCCAACCATGTTTTCTACAACGTAGACCGGCACATGAACCTTGCCGTTGTGGACTTTGATCGTCAGCCCGACCATCTCCGGGGTGATCATCGAAGCACGCGACCAGGTCTTGATCTCTGTAATATCCCCGCGCCGAGCTTTCTCTACCTTTCGTTCAAGGCTTTCGAGCACGTAGGGGCCTTTCTTCGTTGATCTCGGCATATCTCTCCTTATCGTCTCCCTTTGCCGGCTCGACGCACAATCAGCGCGCTCGACTTCTTGTTCCGTTTTCGGGTTCGTCCACCCTTAGCTAGTTTCCCGGTAGGAGAAACCTGTGGGCGCCCGACGCGCGCGCGCCCTTCACCACCGCCGTGCGGGTGATCCACAGGGTTCATTGCAACACCACGCACATGCGGCTTTCGCCCCAAATGACGCGTACGCCCGGCCTTTCCGTGCTTCACATTCTTATGATCGGGGTTCGACACCTCGCCGATCGTCGCGCGGCATTCCACGTTGAAGATGCGGACCTCGCCCGACGGCATACGGATGTGCGCCCGATTGCCTTCCTTGCCGATCAGTTTCGCCGATGTACCGGCGGAACGGGCGACCTTCCCGCCGCTCTTGGGATTGAGCTCCAGGTTGTGAATCACGGCACCAAGAGGAATACGGCGCAGAGGCAACGCGTTACCCACTCGGATCTCCGCTTCATCCCCGGCCTGGACCTCAGCTCCGATTTCAAGTGAGACAGGCGCGATTATGTATCGCTTCTCGCCGTCGGCGTAGTGAAGAAGGGTGATCCAAGAAGAGCGATTCGGATCGTATTCTCGCGAGACAACCCGCGCCGTTATTCCATCCTTGTCTCGCGCGAAATCGATAACCCGATATCTTCGCTTGTGTCCGCCACCGCGCCAGCGCACGGTTATCCTTCCCTGTCCGTTGCGCCCACCTTTCTTGTGTTGCGGTCGCAGCAGGCTCTTCTCAGGAGATACTGCAGTGAGCCCCGAGAAATCAGGAAGATCGGCGTGACGACGCCCCGCTGATGTCGGCTTGAATCTCTTGAGAGCCATCTTTCTATCCCCCCATCACGTCAATTCGGTCGCCGGGAGCAAGCTGCACGATCGCCTTTCGCCAACGGGGCGTGCGCCCATGCAGTTGGCTCAATCGTTCACGACGAGGCTTACCCTTCCTGTTCGCTGTCCAGACCTTCTTAACTCGCACCTTGAACAGCTCCTCAACGGCCTTTCGTATTTCAACCTTGTTGGCACCAACGGCAACACGGAAGGAGTACTTCCTGTCTTCCATGCGCGCCCATGATTCTTCCGTCAGGATCGGCTCGAGGATGATGTCCTCTGCATGCATCAGCTTCGCCATGGCTATGACCTCTCCTTGAGTTCATCCAGCGCCTGCGCAGAGAATATCAGGCCATCGTGGCGAAGGATGTCATATACATTCAATCCCACACTGGACAGACACTTCACACCAGGCAGGTTGGAGAAGGACTTCTTCAAGGTGCGATTATACTCGTCGTTTCCCACGACCACCAGAACTGAAGCGGTCATCCCCACTTTGTCGAGCAAGGAGAGCGCCTGCTTGGTCTTCGGAGTATCAAACACGATCCGATCGACAACCGCGATGTTCCCGCCGGCGGCACGATCGGACAACGCAGAGACCAGCGCGCCCCGCACCATCTTCTTCGTTAATTTGATGTGGTAGCTCCGCGGCTTGGGACCAAAGATAGTCCCGCCACCTACCCATACGGGAGAGCGACGGGATCCGGCACGAGCGCGCCCCGTTCCTTTCTGCCGCCACGGCTTGCGTCCACCACCGCTGACTTCACCACGCGTCTTGGTGGAACTCGTCCCTTGGCGATGATTCATCTGCTGCATACGCACCGTTCGATACAACAGGTCATTGTTGATCGATGCGCCAAACAGGGCATCATCCAATTCCACAATATGGGGCTCGTCCGCCCCATCGAATGTATATTGTTTAGCTTCAACCATGGGTCTTCCTCAGTTGTAAGATTGTCCCGCGCGCGCCGGGAGTCGATCCCTTGAGTATCAGCAGGTTCCGCTCTTGGTCAACGCGCACCACGCGCAAAGATTTGAGCGTAACCCGATGATTTCCAGTCTGTCCCGGGAGCTTTTTCCCCTTTACGACACGCCCCGGGTTTACGCAGTTTCCCACAGATCCTGGGCGGCGATGAAAATGCGACCCGTGTGTTTTCGGGCCGCCGGCGAAGTCCCATCGTTTAACGACGCCTTGAAAACCAAGGCCACGTGACGTTCCGATCACATCGACCTTGTCTCCCTCAGAGAAGATGTCCACCCCGACGCGATCGCCAACGCTATACTCCGTCGGATCATCGACACGCACCTCAAAAAGATGGCGTTGCGGCGCAACACCAGCCTTCTTGAAGTGCCCGAGCAACGGCTGCGTAACCTTCCGTTCAGCAACCTCGGCATAGCCAAGCTGGACCGCGTTGTATCCGTCCGAGTCCACGGTCTTGACCTGTACAACCGTACACGGCTGCGCCTCGATCACCGTCGTTCCAACAGCGCGGCCATCGACGAACAACTGCGTCATACCTATCTTCCGTGCTAGAATTCCCAGGGCCATCCGCCACAACCTCCACTTATTTACAGCTTAATCTCGATGTCGATCCCAGTGGGGAGTTCGATGTCCATCAAGGCGTTGATCGTCTCCGAGGTCGGCTCTTTGATGTCGAGCAAGCGAGTATGGATCCGCCGCTCGAAATGCTCCATCGATCTCTTGTCGATGTGCGGCGAACGCAAAACCGCATAGACTCGTCGCTCCGTCGGAAGCGGGATGGGGCCGGAGATCTTGGCTCGCGTCTCTTTAGCCGAGTCGATAATCTTCCTTACGGATCTATCGACCAACTCGTGATCATAGCCACGCAGTTTGATTCTGATCTTCTCTCTCGCCATCTTTAGTAACCTCGCCTCTTCATGATCTTCGCCTTCATCCCTGCCGGCACCACTTCATAGTGGGTCACGCGTAGCGTGTACATCGCTCTACCCTGCGTGAGAGACCGCAGACGGGTCGCATAACCGAATGTCTCCGCCAGCGGAACGGCGACAAAGACAATCTGCACCGTCTCTCTTGCCTGGAGTTCTCGGATCTCTCCGCGCCTACGCGCCAGGTCCTCCAGCACCTCTCCGAGGTACTCACCCGGAGTAATGACCTCCCCCTCCATAATCGGCTCAAGGAGGTCAAAAATCCCTACGCTATACGCCTTATGAATCGCAGCGCCAGCCGCTGCTCGAAAGGCAAGCTCAGATGAATCCACCGGATGGAAGGACCCACCAATCAGGGTAGCCCCGATATCGGCCAAAGGATACCCGGCAAGGGGGCCGTTTGTCAACGTCTCACGAGCGCCGCCCTCAATCGCAGCATTGAATGTAGTTGGAATCTGCTCATCCGAAGACTTGGTCGCGAATGTGATACCCTCGCCACGCGGGAGTGGTTCCAGGCGAATAATCACGTGTCCATACTGTCCCCGCCCACCGACCTGCTGGATGAACTTCTCTTCCACTTCAATCGGCTCCCGCAACGTTTCGCGATATGCCACCTGAGGCTCGCCCACATGTGCATGTATTCCGAAGTCTTCGTGCAAGCGCCGCATGAGAACTTCGAGATGAAGCTCTCCCATGCCGCCGATAACGGTCTGGTTGGTCGTTTCATTGAAGCGCACATGAAAGGTTGGATCCTCGAGGGCAAGTTTTCCCAGCCCCTCCATGAGGGCTCCCTGTTCGGCCTCCGTCCGCGGCTCGATTGCAATGAAAACAACAGGGTCCGGAAAATCTATCTTCTCCAAAAGAATGGGGGCCTTTTTGTCACACAGGGTGTCTCCGGTAGATATCGGACTTGAAGTGACGACTGCAACGATGTCACCGGCTTCCATATCCTCAAGCGGAGTCCGTTGGTCGGCGTGCATGCGAAAGATCCTGGTGATGCGCATCCCTTTGCCGGTGGATTGGTTGAATACGTGTCCGCCAGCTTTTACCCGTCCGGAATATACTCGGAGGAATGCCAATCGACCGGCATAGCGGTCAGTGACAATCTTGAACGCCAAGGCAGAGAATGGTTCATCGACGGACGCTCGGCGTTCGTCGCCGCTCTCCACGCCCCTGACCGGCGGGACATCCAGCGGAGAAGGCAGATAGCGCACTATGGCGTCAAGAAGCGGCTGAATTCCCTGATTATGAAACGCAGATCCGCCAAGGACAGGGATGTAGCCGTTTGCCACGCACGCGTGGCGCAGTCCGGCGTGGAAGGATTCTTCGTCGACTTCACCGCCCGCCAAATATGCCTCCAGGACATGATTGTCCGTTTCGGCTATCTGCTCAATCATCCGTTCACGGTAGCGTTCCACTTCGTCTCCGATCTCATCGGGGACAGGATGATATGAGCAACGCGCCCCTTTGCTCTCCTCGTCCCAGACCACCAGCCGTCGGGAGAAGAGATCGACCATCCCCAGCAGGTGACGGTCGGCATCGCGATACGGTAGCTGCAGCGGGACGGCGACAACACCAAGACGCTCTTCAATCATGTCCAGTGTCTTGGCATAGCTCGATTCTACGCGATCCAGCTTGTTGACGAAGGCAATGCGTGGTATGTGGTAGCGGTCCGCCTGGCGCCATACCGTTTCCGATTGAGACTCGACCATTTCGACGCCGGAGAAGATGACCACTCCGCCGTCGAGCACGCGCAGAGCGCGCTCGACCTCGGCAGTGAAATCTACGTGACCGGGAGTGTCGATGATGTCAATTCGGTGCTCGCGCCACCAGCACGTAGTGGCAGCCGAAGTGATCGTGATCCCCCGTTCCCGTTCCTGGGCCATCCAGTCCATCTCGGTGTCTCCCTCATGGACCTCGCCCATCTTGTGAGTGGAGCCGGTGTAGTAGAGAATACGCTCCGTGGTTGTAGTCTTGCCGGCATCTATGTGAGCCATGATGCCGATGTTTCTCACTTGTTCCATCGCCACGGAGCCATCACTGGGCATAGGAAGACCCTCACTTGTAAATTACTGAAATGAAAAGGGAAATCTGGGCCAGGCTACCAGCGATAGTGGGCGAATGCCCGGTTTGCTTCAGCCATGCGGTGAACGTCCAACCTCTTGTTGTACGCCTTCCCTTCCTTGCGTGCTGCCTCCATTATCTCCGCAGCGAGGCGCCCGGCCATAGTGTGCCCATTTCGCTCACGGGCAGCTCGGACAATCCACCGCAAAGCAAGGGCAATCTGCCTATCCTGCGGGACCTCATAAGGTACCTGATAGTTTGCACCACCTACACGGCGGGTGCGCACTTCCAATCGCGGCGAGCAATTGGCCAATGCGGCATTGAATACCTCAAGCGCGGTAGTATCGCTTCGCTCGTCAATCTCGCTCAGCGCATCGTAGACGACCTTTTCAGCGGTCGCCTTCTTGCCATCCTGCATGATGTAGTTAATCAATTTCGCGAGGAGCGTACTGCTGTATTTGATGTCAGCTTTGACATCACGACCTGGTATCTGCATCCTATCCTCCCTAGCTCCCCTTCTTCGCGCCGTATTTCGAGCGACCCTGCTTCCGGCCTTCTACACCCTCGGTGTCCAGTGTTCCGCGCACGATGTGGTAGCGGACACCAGGCAGATCCTTGACGCGCCCGCCGCGGACCATGACCATGGAGTGCTCCTGAAGGTTGTGCCCTTCCCCACCGATGTAGGCCGTGACCTCTTTGCCGTTGCTGAGTCGAACGCGCGCCACTTTTCGCAGCGCTGAGTTCGGCTTCTTTGGGGTACGCGTGTATACGCGTGTGCATACCCCACGGCGCAGAGGACAGGAGCCGAGTGCCGGGGCCTTGCTCTTCTTCGTCTTCGGTTTTCGTCCCAATCGGATAAGCTGATTAATCGTCGGCATATTCACTCTCCAAATCGTGGTGGATTATAGATTTCTTCGCGGAAACTGTCAAGCAGCCGCTTCCTCTAATGGGGCATCCGTCTCTTCCTCAACAGCAACAAAGCCTGTACCGGCGGGGATCCGCTTTCCGACTATGACGCTGGGCTTGAGTCCGTCCAGCTCATCGACATCCCCACGCAAGGCCGCTTCCGACAACACTTTCGTCGTGCGCTGGAATGAAGCGGCCGACAGCCACCCTTTCGTCTTGAGTGCCGCCTTGGATATCCGCAGCAGCTCCCGTTCACCGCTGGGGAGACGTTTCTCTTCCAGAGGCACTGATACCGGCTCTTCTCCCTGACGAATCGTGAGCTCCGTCAAACCCTCACTCCATGCTGCCTTCATGATCTCCTGTGTGAGGGGATCACCGGTCGTCGCAAACAGGTGTCCATCAGAAACGATGTCCTCTGCCAACGGTTCACCGATCGCCGCATCGCGTTTTCGTTCGGCTCTTTGATTCCATTCGACAAGGGCGCGCACTTCGTGCTGGAACTCCTCCAGCAGGATAAGATCGTTCAGGTGGAACCGTGAATCACCACAATCGACAATGCGCACGTTGTTTAGGATCTGTCGTATGATCACCTCAATGTGCTTGTCGTTTATATCTACACCCTGCGCCTTGTAGACCTTGTGGATCTCGGTCAGCAGATATTCGCGCGTCTTGTTCACTCCGGCTAGATCAAGGAGCAGATGAGGCGCAACGACTCCTTTGGTGAGGAGATCGCCCTTTCTCACCTTATCGCCGGAACGGATCATCGCCATCTGATCGATTTCAACCTCGCTCTTTGCGCGAACACTGAGGCGCGTCACTTCACCATCAACCTCGGCCTTCTCCACTTGTAGGCTCTCGGCGTCAGGAACTTCCACCTGTACGAGTTTTTCACCCTCTCTTACCCGCGCTCCGTTTCCGACGAGCGGAGAGACATTCGCCGTAACAGGAAACAGGATCGAACGGCCTTCGGGGTTTCGTACGATGATTCGATCTCCGTGGCGGGTAGCGTTCCCCACTGACTCGGATGCAATGTAGATCGGTTTCGAGCGCGAAGTGACCTGGTCTCCCATCCGCACAGTGGCGCCATCTTCAACCATCATGCGTGCTCCGTACGGGATCTCGTACTCCGTTATCTCCCCATTCGCGTTCACAATGTGGAACACCCTCTCTCCACCTTCAGGTAGGCTGACCGTGCCGGCGCTCCCTGCCACTAGCGGTTCGATGTTGAACCTTTCGGTGAGCGCATCGTCCACTACTACCGGGTCTCCATCGTTCACGCAGGGGACGGAACCATGCGGCAGAACGTACGAACGGTCGCCGGCATCCGAATCGAGCACCAACATTGACTTCCCTGCATCCGTCTCAAACAGGAACACCTCGCCCGCGCACGGGCTCGCAGCATCTATCAGATGTGCAACATCGACTTCATCGCCTTCTTCCGCCGGGTGCAACACAGATGGAATCTGGATGACGCGTTGTTCCCCGACGATCTCCACACGATCTTTTCCCGTCTCCATCGCCGTTACAGAGATGATGTGTCCATCAAGCGGCGAGATTTCAGCTGCCGCACTCTTCATCGCCTTGCGCGCTTCGAACAACTCTTCGGCACGCGGGAGGCCCTGTGTGATGTCTTCGCCGGCAACGCCTCCGGTGTGGAATGTCCTCATCGTCAACTGAGTACCGGGCTCTCCGACCGACTGCGCGGCAATAACGCCGATTGCCGTACCCAGCGCCACCGGCTTGTGATTGCTCATATCGTAGCCGTAGCACCGCTGGCAGACGCCGTTAATGGTTTCACAGACCATGGGTGAACGGATAACAATCTGCGGGCGAACCGTTATCTCTTTTATGCCGGCCTTCTTTAGATTCTCCACCAGCCGCGGCGTGAGAAGCTCGTCGGCCTGCACTATCACTCTTCCGCCACTAGGATCGTGTACATCGCCCACGCACTTCGTTCCGACTAAGCGCTCTATTCCCTTGCCGCTCAACGGAAGCACTGCCTCCAGACGCCCGACCTGTTCCGCCATCTCGTGCGAGATCCATTGATCGGCATCGATGATGGCTTCGCCGGTTTCGGGGTCTGTAATCGGTCGTGCCGTCACTCGGCCATAGATGCGTTCCTCAATCGATTCCATCAAATCGTGCTTGCTGAATCGGAGCGGATCAATGTCCACTCCCTGCGATGTTCCACAGTCCAACCTACGCACGATCGTATCCGAGGTGGCGTCGACAAGGCGCCGGGTCAGATATCCGGAATCCGCCGTTTTCAAGGCCGTGTCCGCCGCTCCCTTTCGCCCGCCATGTGTAGAGATGAAGTACTCCATCATATCCAAGCCTTCGCGAAAGTTGGAAACAACCGGGCGTTCGATGATGTCGCCGGAAGGGCCGGCCATCGGTCCGCGCATGCCGCACAGCTGTTTCACCTGATCCGGGCCGCCACGGGCTCCGGAATTGACTATCCCATAGACAGAGTTGTATTTGTGTTGACGCAGATTCTCCATTGTCGCGTCTTCCACGTCATCCACCGTTCGTCGCCACACACGAATCACAGCACGGCGGCGTTCGTCGTCCGTCGCCAAACCGAGGCGATACATGGTCTCAATACGTTTCACCACCGCATAGGAGTTGTTGATGATCCCCTCTTTCTCCGGTGGGATGAGGCAGTCCTTGATCGAGATCGTCAATCCCGAGAGCATCGCGTATTTGAAGCCCAGGTCCTTGAGATTGTCCAGCACCTCGGACGTTTTTTCCCACCCGAAGCGGTGATGACACTCCATGATCACGTTCTTGATCGCAGGACGGTCCATGATCCGCTCGTAGTTGCGAATCTCTTCCGGAAATATGCTGTTCAGTTCTGCGCGGCCGATCGTCGTATCGATGAGGCGCCCGTCGATGCGAATCTTGACCGGGCTATGGAGGTCGACAAAGCCGTCCTCATGCGCCCGCCACGCCTCGTCGAGGTCGCGGAAGTACTTACCGGCCCCTTGTGCGTCCGGGTCGAGCAGGGTCAGGTAATAGTAAGCGTACACCGGGTCTTGCGTAGGCAAGCTCAGCGGTTCTCCATGCGCCGGCGAAAGGATGTTCCGTGGCGCAGCCATCAATTCACGTGCCTCAGCGATCGCCTCCGGGGATAGGGGAAGGTGGACCGCCATTTGGTCACCATCGAAATCCGCATTATACGGTGTGCATACCAATGGATGGATATGAATGGCGTCGCCGTCGACAAGGATCGGCTCGAATGACTGCATCGACAAGCGATGCAATGTGGGAGCACGATTCAAGAGTACCGGATGGCTCTTGATCAGCTTCTCCAGGATGTCCCATACTTCGGGCATCCCCCCACGCAGGGCCTTGTTCTTTATCTCATCGAAATCAGAGAACGTGGTCGTCTCGAGATAATGGAGGATGAACGGCTTGAACAGGTCGAGGGCCATCTTCTTCGGTATGCCGCATTGAGAGAGCTTCAGCTTTGGATCGACAACGATTACGGCTCGCCCCGAGTAATCCACGCGCCGTCCGAGAAGATTACGCCGAAGGCGCCCGTGCTTCCCGTGAATCCGTTCGGACAGGGACTTGAGGGGACGGTTGTCGCGACCGCGAATCGGACTCTCCTTCTTCTCATTGTGGATCAGCGCATCCACCGCTTCCTGCAACATGCGGCGCTCGTTACGTAGGATGACTTCCGGCGCGCCCATGTCATTGAGCTTTTTCAGCCGGTTGTTGCGGTTGATAATGCGACGGTACAGGTCGTTCAGATCCGTGGTAGCAAACTTCCCGCCTTCCAGCTGGATCATTGGGCGCAGCGCCGGCGGCAGTACGGGTATTACTTCCAGGATCATGTCTTGCGGGTTGTTCTCCGAATCGCGCAGCTGATCAACGACTTCAAGCCGCTTAATCAGCCGCCTCCGGTTTCCCATCGCCGATTCGTGCTCGAGCTCGTCGGTCAAGTCGCGATGAAGATCGTCGAAGTTCGTTCTCTCCAAGAGTCCCTTGATCCCCGCCGCGCCTGTGGCGGCGACGAATCCATCCGGATAAACCCGCTCGTAGGCACGCTTATCCAAGTATGTAATGCGGTCGCCTAGCCGGCGAGGAAACGCCGGATCTTTCACTCGCGTAATGAGGAAGACAAGGCTGTCCAGGATGTCGCGATCAATCGCCTCTCCGCTCACTTCAGGCCCGTAGCTATCGACCAACATGTCAAATGCGGTCTTGGAACACAGCTCGCCCACGGGTCGATCCGCGATCACGGCCCCCGCTTCCACCTCATCACCATCTTCTACGTTCAGCTCAGCGGCACCAGCAAGCGGGTATTCCTTCGATCCGACGACCACTGCTTGTGTTTTCTCCCCGTTCGTAAGGCGCTTCTCCTCCAGAGTGACCCTTCCGGCCTCTTCGGCTATGACGGCCGGCGCACTATCGACGAAATACGCTTGTTCGACGTCGAAATCAAAGGCTTTGCTGAGGATTTCCACCTCAGAGGAATAGAGCGTTTCCCCCGGTCGCACTTCCCGCGCTTGCGACGAGGTTACGAGATAGAGCGCTTGCTCCATCGGCTCGGTTTCGTAGTAGGCGATCTGTTGAAGTTCCTTCTTCTTCATTCCCAGCAGGCGCGCAAGAAGGCTTGAGACACCCTTTAGAAACCAGAAGTGCACCACTGGACTAGCCAGTGATATGTGTCCCATGTTCACTCGCCTAACGGAAGAATCAGTAACCAGAACATGGCATTTTTCGCAGGTGATCCCTTCGTATTTCTTCCCTTTGTACTTCCCGCACGCGCATTCGTAGCTGTTCTCCGGGCCGAAAATCTCCTCCGCATAGAGCCCGCCTCTCTCGGCTCGATGCGTGCGATAGTTGATCGTTTCGGACTCGGTAACCTCGCCGTGCGACCAACCGATCATGTCTTCAGGAGAAGCCAGCTGCAACTTCACCCGCTTGATGTCGTCGCCTGAAATCAATAGGCTCACCTCACGTCTGGGCGCATGTATCTCCGCTTGCGCCACGCTTGCAAAAGGGTCCCGTCAAAACGGGACCGCCGTAAACTCATAAACTTCGTCTGAAGAGATGGACCAAGTGCTCACTCCTCGGCCTTGGCGGCCGCGGTCGCCCGACCATTCTTCCCTTTCCTCGCGTAGTCGGTACTGTAGTATCCGTTTCCCCTATATATCACGCCAATGCGGGGAAGCAAACGTCCGGCCTCCCTGCTCCCGCATTCCGGGCAGACTACCGAAGATCCGTTTCCCTTCTGCTGTAGAACCTTGTAAACCGTCTCACAATGGACGCACTTATAGCGATAAAAAGGCATACTGCCCCCTTTGCCCTTCTGGGGGTTGTCGTTTTCTTTTTCTATTCTGAATTCGTATTGCGCGTTGCTCGACGTATTCAGACCTAAAGCACCAATTCCGAGTATACCTTACTCGGCATGTTTTTCAAGCGGCGAAGCCAGTGAGATTTCATCGCTTGAGCAAAGCTCGCAGGAAAAGCAATCCCGTGAGATCTCATCCGGCGACCGGAACGGAAGCACATTCAATTGCTGCGTTTCGTCATCCTGCTCAAACCGATACTTGACAGGGACACTTGCAAGATGAGCGGCATCGCTGTACATGGCAGTGATTCGTCCGGCGATCGTGATGATCTCTTGTGTTTCACGCTTAGACTTGCCTGCCCAGTTGGCACGTACAAGCGTCATTGGGCCTCGGTGCGTCGGGAGATAGACACGCAGATCCTGTGGTAAGAAGTACGTCTGCAGCGTCCTCTTCTCGTCTTCATCGACCGCCAGAACTAGCTTCACATCGGGGTCATACTTATAGTAGAGACGAAATTCCAACAGCTTCAGTGTGTTGAGAGTGAAGCTCTCTTCCTCGAACAGGTTCCCCAGCCTCTCGCCGAAACCCGGAATAGTCAGTTTGCATCGACAGGGACGGGGTTCGGGATCATCCGGTATCAGCCCCAGTGATCGTCCCCATTCTGCCAGGCGTTCATCATCGCCGTCACGCAGGTCTCCAAGGCGCTCTCGCTTGATCCACCCCTTGATCTCGGGGATTGTTGTTGGCAAAAGGCGCGCTGAGAGCGGGCGCAACACAAGCCCGCCAATTCCCAAGTCCTCCGTGATCCTCTCCATCTCGCGTTCAGAGAGACCGTTATGCCCAGCAACCTCGCCTGTGACGATGAAATCAGCCTTAACGCGTTGCATGAAACGGATGGCGCGAGAAAGCATGAGCGTCCGGCAGCTGAGACAGCTGCGGAACAGCAAGAATGAGTGCCCGGGAATGATGTTCACCAGACGGCGGTAGTCTTTCTTCAAGGACTGAGTACGAAACGTGACCGTCGGCCATTCGCTCTTGACGAGTTCGCGTACTTCATCGTACTCCTCGAAAAACGGAGACCGAAAGTGCAGCAGAAAGATCCTGTCAACGACCGACGAGCGCTCGATCAATCGCACCGCCAGCTGGCTGGCCAGACTGCCTGAAAACAGGGCGAGTGCTGTTACCACGCGTTGTCCTTGGGCATTCTCCTCCCCTAACGTCTTGGTTCGATCAACCCGTAGTTTCCATCCCGACGATGATACATGATGCTCACTTGATCGCTTTCCGCGTTCACGAACACAAGAAATTCTCGCTCCAGAGCGTCGAGTTGCAGCGCCGCCTCTTCCGGCGTCATCGGTTTCGGGAAGTACGTTTTCGTACGGATGATTTCGCGATCAGTCGCGGCGGGAACTTCTTCATCCTTCTCGCTGGAGGCTTCGGCCCCATGATCGTTGAGATGATCTTTGTACTTGACCAACTGGCGTTTGAGGCGATCGATTGCTTTGTCGATCGATGCGTACATGTCAGAAGATTCTTCGTGCGCCATGATCAACTTCCGGTTCGTCAGATGCGCGTGCAAATCAGCTATCTGTCGTTCTTTCTCAACTGCCAAGACGGCATCGATGCTGATGATCCGATCGAAGTATCTCTTCAATCCATCGGTCTTGTCCAGTACATAGTCACGCAAAGCATCGCTTGGGGTAGTGTGTCGCTCAACGATTTTTACCTTCATGCCCCCTCCTTCACACAAATCATTGTAGCTCAAGAGGGGGGGGATCGTCAACGCTTCAAGAGCTGAAACAGCGATACCAAAAGACTTTACTGACTCATCCCGATGGCAACGAGTCGATCGCGCAGACGGCTGGTGATCTTGTGGAGGTCGTGGGGAACTATGTCGGGTTGGAATACACCAAACTCGCGGGTTACGAACCCCTTGAGGTTGCTGCGATAGTGCATTCCATCCGTGCGACGTTCTCGGACCAGAAGCCCCATCTCCAGGAACTCACGCGGCGGATCGTTCTCGATGACGCCCTTGGCGCAGTTTGTCCAGGCGGCGATTTGGCCCACGGAATAGGATATAGGCGCATGTCCGACGACGAATCCGAGGATACGTCTATGCAGCACGCCTTTGCGGGTAATACGAGACACAACTCGCTCAATGTGCCGCTCGATGGCATGCGGCAAGTCGTCGTCACCATCCGACATCGATTCAATGTCGATCACTCTATCAGGCTCTGACCCAATGGGCGACGATGACTCGGGCTGCTCCACGACGATCGCTCTGGCAGGATAGTCGGCCACTCGGGTGCCCGTGCGCATGCCCGCCGGATGCTCGACCGAATGTACAATTGCCTTGTCGATGTTCTGTACTTCGGGAAAAGTCGGCGACGGAACCTCCACTTTGATGTAACCGAGCGTACGCGCTATCTCTTCCAAGCGGACGATCGTCTCGTCCTTGTTTGCCACTTCCGTTTCAAGGCGCGAGATCTGTTCCTTCAACTCATCGACGCGGGATTTCTTTCCTTTCCCCTGTTTTGCGTGCTCGATGGCCTCAATAATCTCTTGGCTGACCTGCTTCAACTGCGGCGTAACGACAACCTCGAGTGACGGCGTGAACCCAGCGTGGAACGTCTCCCGTTCACGAACATAGATGGGTAGCACAGTGTCGCCGTTGAGATATACACATTCCCCGATCGAAAGAGCGGTGATGATCTCTTTTGTTTCGTTCTTGCGCCACGGGAGGAGATCCGAGTAGACGTGCATGTCAACCTCATGCACTACACGGTGCAGGAAGAGCATGCCGGCCTGGCTGAGCACATCCTTCTCCACCTTTGCGCTACGTTGTGAGACGATGATCGCTCCCAATCCCCGTTTGCGGCCGCGCAAGGCGACGCGAGCCACGAGTTCCTTCAGTTCGGTCTTCACACCCTGCGGTATGAATTCGTGTGCTTCCTCGATTCCGATGATGTACGGCCGTCGCAGCTTGCCCGCAAGAGTCCAGAGCGAACCTAGATAGTCAGTGAGAAACGCGGTGCGTTCATCCGAGAGGAACCCACTGAGATCGACAACGACGGGGATATTCTTCTCCATGCTGATCTGCGCGATCTCTTCTGCGCAGTCAACATCGACTTCGATCTCCACGCCCTTCCCGTGCCCCACGACCAGTACCTCGTACTTCTCTTTCAGCCCGAAGTACTCACCGTCGATATCAATGATGGATAGGGGATAGTTGTTACGCAGGAGTTCCTCAAAGATTACGCCGGCCGTGTTCGACTTTCCCGAGCCGCGAATGCCAAGGATGGCGATGCACTTCCCAATGACGTCTTCCAGATCCAGACTGAGGTCGTTGCTGATGTTGAGTGGTGTTCCCATTGCATAATGCAAGAGCGATCGCCTCTCGCCGATAATCTCCCCTTTCGTCAGTTGCTGTCAGGAAAGACTAATCGCTCGCGTTGCTCCTTTACAGGGCGCATGTCCTATCGCGAGTTCCCCTCGTTCCCTTTGTCGGTTGAGGAGATGAGGGCCAGTGCCGCAGAGATCGCTCCATTCCTGGTTTGAATCTCGCCTGAAAGGATGCGATCGTGCACCGTCTCAAGGATTTTCCCCAAGCGGGGACCTGGGCCGACGCCCATATCAATCAGCGCATGCCCGTCAATCAACGCTCTCGCTTGTTTCAGATCGCACACATGATCGACATGATCGGCCACGCGCAGTGTCTCTGTGAGTATCGGTGCCCAACCTGAAGACCGGTGCGCGCAGGCCTCGCAATCGACAACAAGAACCTGCAGGAGATCGAAAAATACCGGGTAGCGGTCAGGTAAGTTCATCCCAAGCAGATTCTCTCCCTCACTCAAGAACCGCACCTGTTTGCCTCGCCCCATCTTGGGAAAATCGGCGATCCTCATGTGGTTCTTGATGAGGAAGACAAGACGAGCTATCTCATGTCTGCTCAGTCGCAGGCGCATGCCAATCCTCCTCGCCATGTACCCACCCACCGCTTCGTGCCCACCCATGTTCGCCCCATTGTTATACTCCAGCGCCTTCGGCTTCCCGATGTCATGCAAGAGGATCGCCAATTTGACCAGCGGGTCGCGAACGAACCGGTCAGCGATCCGCATTGCGGCGAGCGTATGCACAAACACATCCCCCTCCGGATGATACTCCTCCGGCTGTGGAACGCCTTTGAGTGCCTGCACCTCGGGTAGGATCGCCGGCAAGAGGGAATACTGGTCAAGAAGTTCTATCCCAACGGCGCTGCGATCTGTCAAGAGCATACGCATAACCTCATCGCGGATCCTCTCCCAGGAGATCGATTCGATCTTGGTCGCGTTGTCTCTGATTGCAGCCGCAGTCTCCTCGTCTATCTCGCCGTGTACTTGGCATGCAAAGCGAATCGCGCGTAACATGCGTAGATAATCCTCAGAGAAGCGCACGCGAGGATCGCCGATTGCGCGGATCCGGCCTGCTTTGAGATCATCGATTCCGCCGACCAGATCGATCACAGCGCCGTCAACACCAGCTGCGAGCCCGTTGACCGTAAGATCCCGTCTCCTGACATCGCTTGAAAGGTCACGCACGAGTTCGACGTTATTCGGCCAACGGCCATCGTACTCGCCTTCCACGCGAAACGTCGCGACTTCATACCCCCGACCGTCAGGAGCGATGATCACCAGCACCCCAAACTCCTCCCCCACGCCCACAATCGGGCGGTCGCGGAAAAGCCCGCGAATTCCCTCTGGAAGAGCGGAAGTCGCGATATCCACCTCTCTCGGAGAGAATTCGACAGACGTGTCGATCGTCGCTCTCACACCATCACGCACGACGCCGCCGATCAGAACCGCCTCGTAACCGGCGGAGCTCAGCCTCGCGAGAATCTCTCGAGCGAACGGATGCAGAGAGAATATCTTGTTGGCATCAATCCGGTAGGACGCATTCATGTCAAGCTCGACTATACCGTTCGGAAACTGCACGGCGCAACCACAATCCACGGACACTTGCGCACATCCCCGTCATGTTCGGCCGCTTGATCATAGTGCCCACGCCTGCCAGACGTCATCCATGCGGCACCGTTGCCGGTCGTCAGAACAGGCCGGTAACCTCCCCATCTTCGTCGAGGTCAATGTGCATGAACGCCGGCTGTGAGGGCAACCCGGGCATGGTTCGCATCTCCCCGCACAACGGGTAGATGAACCCCGCACCCACGCTCGCCCGCACCTCGCGCACCGGCAACGTGAAACCGGTCGGCACGCCCTTCAGTTTAGGATCGTGCGACAAGGATAGGTGAGTCTTGGCCATGCAGATCGGAAGTTCGCCAAACCCCGACTCCTGATAGCGCTCGATCTGTCGCCGCGCCGTATCCGAGAACGCAACATCCGCCGCTTGATACACCTCACGGGCAATCGTCTCCACCTTCTTCTCGATCGACCAATCAAGCGGGTACAGGAAGTGAAAATCACTCTTCTGGTCGCACGCATCGCACACTGCGGAAGCTAGATCAGCCGCCCCTTCTCCACCGCGGGCCCAGTGATCGGCGACGACTGCGGCGAACGCTCCGCTGCCCTCTGCCGTCTTGCACACTACCTGGAGCTCACGGTCACTGTCCTCCGGGAAACGGTTCACGGCCACGACAACCGGCACGCCAAACTTCCTCGCAATCTCGATGTGGCGTATGAGGTTTTCGACACCCGCCTTCAGCAACCCAATGCTCTCCTCGGTGTATGCCTTATCGAGCGCTTTCCCCGCCACGACTTTCGGCCCACCGCCGTGCATCTTGAGGGCGCGCACCGTCGCCACGAGGACGACTGCGTCGGGGACGAGTCCGCTCGCTCGGCACTTGATGTCGAAGAACTTCTCCATCCCTATGTCGGCCCCAAACCCGGACTCGGTCACGACGTAGTCGGCCAGGCCGAGCGCGATGCGGTCGGCGATAACCGATGAATTTCCGTGGGCAATGTTGGCGAACGGGCCTGCATGAACGAATACCGGCTGCCCTTCCAATGTTTGCATCAAATTGGGCTTCACCGTCTCCTTCATCAGCACAGCCGCTGCTCCGGCAACACCAAGATCCTCCGTCGTCACTGGGAAACCACTTCGGCTATACCCGATGACAATTCGCCCGATCCGTTCTCGTAGATCGCGAAGATCCCGCGCCAGAGCAAGGATTGCCATCAGCTCGGAGGCAACGGTAATGTCGAACGCGCTCTCACGCGGCAAACCGTCGACCCGACTTCCGAGACCGGTGATGACGTGCCGCAGCGCACGATCGTTCACATCCAGAACCCGATTCCAAGTGATAGAGTATGGATCGATGTCCAGCCTACGTAGCCCCTTCTCCACCCACACTTTCTCGGAATAGTTGCGCTCATGCATGATGCGGGCGTCTATCGCCGCCGCGACTAGGTTGTGAGCGGCGCCGATCGCGTGAATGTCGCCGGTCAGGTGAAGGTTGAATTCCTCCATCGGAATCACCTGAGCTCTACCGCCACCGGCGGCACCCCCCTTGATGCCGAAGGTTGGTCCCTGTGATGGCTGACGGATGCAGGCCATCGATCGTTTTCCCAGCCGGCCCAGACCTTGCACGAGGCCGATGGTGGTCGTCGTCTTCCCTTCGCCAAGCGGAGTCGGAGTAATCGCCGTGACATCTATGTACTTGCCTTGCCTATTGCCTCCGATGCGCTTCAGCACCGATGTTTGCACCTTGGCTTTGGTCGCGCCGTAGAGATCGAGATCGCTTTCGCAAAGCCCTATGCTGTTTGCGATTTCGATTATCGGCCTAACCCGCGCCGCACGCGCGATTCTTAAGTCATCGTTCAACTGAACCTCGCTTCCCTTGTTCCTTATGCTGAGGCGCTCTCTTCCTTCGCTTGATACATGAGGGTTAGAAAGACATTCGTCCAGGCAAAGACAAACGCTGACAACAAAATGGCCACCAGATCCCAGAACAGACTGACGGGCAGGAAGAAGACAACGACTGTCGGTGAATAGAAAAGCGAAAGCGCGCCCAGCAGTGACAGGATCCGTCGCCAATCTGTTGTACGTGCAAGGCTCTTGCGCAACGCGTTCATCGTGTGTCGCTCGCCGCCGATCAGTATCTCCTGCTTGTAGAATATTAGCCTGAGTCCGAGATAGATCCCTGGAAGGACGAAGAAGAGTCCTCCCGCCACGACGATGAGGTTAACCACCACTTCTCCCATGACGAGGGGAACGTATGCCGAGAACGTCTTGGCGGCGGCGACGCCAAGTGAAAGCGATTGTCTCTCTTGCCGGGAGTGAACAAGCAGGATGAATACTCCGTTGAACAAAGGAGAGAGAAGGATCAAGCAGGCCATCGTGATTACCCAGCGGGGATTTGTTATGTCGTACAGGCTCGCTTGCAGGTTGACGACGTAGAACACTCCAACAAAGACGAGCGCCCACACCAGGAGCACGGGCCGCGAAAACGGCATCTTGATCGTCTCCCTAATCGGAAACGATCTCATCTTCCTCGTCGTGCAGCAGTTTATCTAGACGTATCGCCCGCTCGACGGTCTCGTCGAGGACGAACTCCAATTGCGGCGCGTAGCGGAGTGTCAGCCGCTTCGCCAGCTCAGTACGGAAGAAGCCTCGATCACGCTCAAACAACCTCAGAACCGTGGGCTTGTCGGCTTCGGAATCGGTTATGGCAATGAACACGCGCGCGTAACGGGCGTCGACCGACAACTTCACTTCCATAACGGTGGGGAAGGCGTCTTTGATCAGAGGGTCTCGTGCCTCAAACTCGACGATCGCCGAAAGCTCACGTTTGATCTCTTCACTGATCCTTGCCCTACTGCGACCGTCGCTCATTTACCCCTCTCACCGCAATCCCACTTCATCGCTTACCATCACAGCGGCCGTCGAATCGATCTTTGGCCGGCGATTGCGGTCTAGCGCACGATTTCCTTCAACGTGAAGATGTACAAACGATCCCCTATTTCCACCTCGTTGAAATCCTTGATGCGAACGCCGCACTCGCGGCCGGCCTCCACCTCGCGCACGTTGTCCGCGAATCGATGCAGAGACAGCACCTCGCCTGTAAAAACCTCTTCGTCCCCACGCAGTACCCTTACCTGCGCTTTGCGTTCCACCCTTCCATCAGTGACGTAGCAGCCGGCGACGACCCCATCCGGGATCTTGAATACTTCCCGCACCTCGACCTCGCCCATGCGCACCTCTTCATATTCGGGGGCGAGCATGCTCTTCAATGATCGTTCAATCTCGTTCAGAAGATCGTAGATGATTTCGTAGGTGAGAACCGCAACATCCTCTCTGTCGGCAAGCCGCGCTGCGTTGTTGTCGGCCTTGACACCGAACCCAACCACCATGCACTCTTCCGGGACGCTGAGTGCCAGCAACACATCACCTTCAGATATTGTGCCAACGCCCGTATGGAGGAATTCTATCTCGATACCCTCCATCGCCAGTGCTTCGATCTCGCGCTTTGCCGCTTCCAACGCACCTGTGGACGAGGCCTTCAGGACCATTCGCAGCTTCTCGGCCTGCATCGCTTCGCGGAACAGATCCTCGACGCTCATCTTCGCGCGTGATCGGCGAGGGGTCGCTTCCTGATCCTTTTGCTTCTCGGCGGCGAACTTGGCTTCGTTCTGGGATTCCTTGACCTCAATCATTGTTCCCACGTTCGGGACATCCTGCAGCCCAAGTACGACGGCCGCCTTCCCGGGACCGACCTCGCTCACCCGCTTGCCCGTCTCGTCAGTCAGCGCCTTAACGCGTCCCCATGTCGAACCAGCGACAATAGTATCCTTCTCGCGAAGCGTGCCATTTTTTATCACCGCCGTCGCCACCGGACCGCGACCCTTGCTCAGATGACTCTCAATGATAATCGCTTCCAACGGACCCGCGGGATCGGCACGCAGATCTTCCATTTCCGCCACGAGGAGAATCATCTCGAGCAGATCCTCGATATTCTCTCCCTTGAGTGCTGAGATAGGTACGGTAATCGTCTCACCGCCCCACACTTCGGGCATCAGCCCCTGTTTCGCAAGATTGTTCAATACCTTGTCGATATCAGCGTTCGGCTTGTCGATCTTGTTGATCGCGACGATCATTGGGATTTTCGCCGCATGTATGTGATCGATCGCTTCCAGCGTCTGAGTCATGATTCCGTCATCTGCGGCAACAACGAGGATAGCGATATCCGTCGCCTTCGCGCCGCGGGCACGCATGCCGGTAAATGCCTTGTGCCCCGGCGTGTCGATAAACGTAATCGCTTGCCCGTGCAGGTCGGCCTGATATGCCGCTACCCCTTGCGTGATTCCGCCTGCCTCGCGCGATGCTAGGTGAGAATCTCGTATCGCGTCGAGAAGCGTGGTTTTACCGTGATCTATGTGGCCGAGGACCGAGACAACCGCTGGACGGGAAACGCCCGTCGTGGCAGGCTTTGTCGGCTTCGCTTTTGCTGCTTTGCCCTCTCCTCTTTCTTCCGGTGGGGGCAACGTCTCTTCTTGATATATGTTCAGGATAAGCGCATATTCCTCTTCATCGACCGTGTTCGCCGCCTTGAGATCGGGCATCCCCATCTCAGCCAGCTTGGCGATCAATTCCTTGCTGGTAACGCCAAATTCCTTTGCAATCTCGTATACTCTCTTCCTCGTCACGCCTATCCCTCACTTAGTTTTCGCAGATACAAATAGCAGTGGAGACTATACTCGATTGGACAAGACCCGTCAAACAGCTTCCGAAGAGAGTTTGGAAGAGGGCGGTGTTACCGCAGCAGGATGAATAGGACAAGCGCGATGATGGCACCCCCGCCGACTACCCACAAGAGAATCTTCAGGCTGAGGAATCGCAAATGCCGTTTCTGCTCGGCTGAGAGGTCGCTCTTGCGCGGATGACGAAGCTCGATCCGTTGGGATTTCTTATATGTTTTGACAAATAGTGATATCTTTCTCTGCCTCTTGTATACCACAGCGAGGTTGTGCATTGCGTTCGCGTGATGTGGATCCATCTCCAGCGCCCGCTTGTAGGCATACTCAGCTCTGCCGAGATCGTCGCCATCAATGTAGATGTTCCCCAGCCGGTAGTAGATCGCCTCCTTTCTTATTCCATATCGCAATGCTTCCACAAGGAGCGCGATTCCTTCCTTGTATTCTTTCTTCTTGCGCAGCCCTTCGGCTTCACTGATCGCCTGATCCACAAACGCCTGCTGCTCTTCAGGCGTCTGTAGGATTGTTGTCTTCTCTGTGCTCATCCAGCCACTCCCTGACTCTCTTGATGTCCATCCACGCGAGATATTTAGGGCTTCCTTTACTTCTCGATGGGTTCCGCAGCAGGTAGCTGGGATGGAACATCGGAAAGATCGCAATCTCGCCGCGCCATGGCAAGAAACTCCCGTGGATGCGCGTAATCCCCCCTGCGTCAGATACGAGCCACTGCGTCGGCGTGTTCCCCAAGGTAATGATCAGGCCGGGATTGATGAGGGCTATCTGCGCTTCCAAATAGGGAGAGCACATCTCCATCTCTTTCTTCGCCGGGACACGGTTTCCGGGTGGCCTGCACTTCACTACATTCGTGATGTACACTTCCTGCCGCGAGATCCCAACCGAGGAGAGGACTTCGTCGAGCAGTTGCCCTGCCGGTCCGACGAATGGGCGTCCCGTGCTGTCTTCCACTTCACCCGGGCCTTCTCCTACCAGCATCACGCTCGCCTGTTGCCCACCTTCACCGAACACTACATTGGTGCGTGTATCGCTCAGCGGACACTGAATACACCGCTTCACCCGCTCCTCTAACGCAGCCAGTGTCAGAGAATAGGAAGCTTTGGTACGATTCATTGCCCTCCTCGATCGATCTCTTCAACACGGAGAAGGGATAAGGACGAGCCTGTCAACATACAGAAGCGGGCAACGGGACTCGAACCCGCGACCCTCAGCTTGGGAAGCTGATGCTCTACCACTGAGCTATGCCCGCAACACTCGTATTGTAGCACGAGTCAGTGATCGCAACAACCTAGTCCCGCAGGGCCTCTAGGGCAGGCAGGCCCTTTCCGCGCAACAGCGCGAGGCATGCCCCGCCGCCGGTGGAGATCCATGAGATCCCTTTCGATACGCCCAGCTGCGCCACCGCCTCTCCCGTTTCTCCGCCACCGACAACTGTGAACGCATCACTCTCTGCCAGTGCTTTCCCGATTTCGCGTGTTCCGGTTGAGAACGGTGCGAACTCAAACGCTCCCAGCGGACCCGCCCACACGATGGTTCTTGCCTTGGAAATCTGCTCGCGGAACGTGCGCACCGTCTCAGGCCCAATGTCGAGCCCCATCGAATCCGCAGGGATTTCATCTGCTGCGGATACCGACGCATCCGCACCATCAGACAATTCATGCGCAATCACCACATCCTGAGGTAAGACAATCGGGACGTCACGTTCTTGTGCATTCTGGATCACAAGCTCAATTTCCCCGAGAAGCGATTCATCAACAATGGAACCGCCCACATCGATCCCCTTGGCACGCAGAAACGTGAACGCGACACCGCCTCCAATCAGCACGGCGTCGACGCGGCCTACCAGGTCGCGCAGCGCCCCCAGCTTGCTCCTCGCCTTCTTCCCGCCGATGATCGCGATATATGGATGTTCCGGGCCATCAGTAAGGCGCGCAAGCGCCTCTATTTCCTGCTGCACGAGGATCCCCGCATAGGACGGAAGATAATCTGCTATTCCCAAAGTCGATGCGTGAGCGCGGTGCAGGGTGGCGAATGCGTCGTCTACATAGACGTCACCCAAGCTCGCCAATTCGCGAGCAAAGCCTGCGTCGTCCGCGGCTTCTTCGGGGAAGAAACGGACATTCTCCAGCAGAACTACGGACCCAGGTTCCCATTCGGCGATCGCCTGCTTGACTTCGTCTCCCACGCAGGATTCGAGCTTACGAACCGAATGACCGAGGAGCTCCTGAAGGCGGTCGGCCACCGGATCGAGTCGCAGCTCCGGAACTACTTTCCCCTCCGGGCGTCCGAGATGACTGATGATAATCGGCATCCCGCCGCGGTCGAGGATATTCTTCAGCGTGGGGAGCGACGCACGAATGCGCGCGTCATCAGCTACCCTTCCCTCGGCAAGCGGAACGTTGTAGTCTACGCGTACAACCACCCTCTTACCTTCCACCGCCGCGTCTTGCACACGTCGCAACCGGTCGAGCAGACTACCCATCGGCTCCCTCCTTATCTCTTGTAACCGATTGAACCCAATTACCAACGCGATTATAATCGTCTACGATGAACAGTCAAAACCTGATCCTCCTTGGGATCGGCCTCTTTGTCGCCCTGATCGTCGCCGCCGTAGCCTTCGACCAGGCTTTCCTTGCCAAGAACGATCCGATGGATCCGGGAGGCCTACTGGCCAGAACTACGACAGCATTTGAGCGAATTAAGGACCTGGAGACCGTCCTTGAGGTCACAAGCGCCGGCGAAGAAGAGACACCTTTGCGAATGAGGGTGTGGTACATCAGCGGCCCCGATCCGGCGCTGAAGCTACTCTATCTGGACCCCTCGTCGATGAAGGGCGAGGTGTATACTGTCGACCGCGATCTGCTCTCTCACTACATTCCGCAAGAGAATCTCACGGTCATCAAACGGTGGGCCGGATTCCCTCTTTCGGAGCTGGGGATGGCGAGCTTCGACCTTAGCGGTATTGAAGCCGACTGGAAGGCGGGCAAGGTTACTCTGCGAGTATCACAGAACATACCACGCTTTGATACCGATCTATTCCCAACCACGCTTCTCCTCACAGACACGCTTGCCGGTTGCACTCAGTGGGCGCCGTTTTCGATATCTCTCGGCGAAGATCTGAGAGCGAGCCTGCTTCCCAGCATATCAGGAGTGGCAAGCGACACGGATAGCAGCCCGATACCAGGGGGATTCGTATTGCAGGTTTACGATCGCAAGTCGGGGCAGCTCACAAAGATGATCTGGATCGATAGGGAAACATTCCTTGTGAAGCAGATTGTTCTGTTCTCGGATGGTGTGCGCACGATGAGCATCTTTGCGTCACAGATGATCCTAAACGGCGGGATAAATCGCGACGAGATACTGGTCCTGCCTCGAGGAACCGAACTGATCCGCAGCTAGCCGATCAGGCGCTTGAACTGCGCCAAGTGCATCTTGGATTCGACGAAGTCCTGGAATTCGTCCTCCTCAGCAAACGGCGATTCAATCGCCGAGGCTTCAAATACCTCGTCATCTATGTAGATCGGACTCCCGACGCGCAACGCCAGGGCAAGGGAATCGGAAGGGCGAGCATCGATCTCCACCATGTTCCCGCTTGAGTCTTCAAGAAAGATCGAAGCGAAATACGTTCCCTCCTCCAGTCCGCTGATAACCACTTTCTGCACATTGCCGGCCAGATCGTCGATTATCGTCTTCATCAGATCGTGTGACAATGGTCGAGGAAACGGCCTGCTCTGCAGGCTGAAGGCAATCGACATCGCCTCGGACTCACCGATCCAAATCGGCATTGCCCTGTTCGAGTTTCGATCCTTGAGAAGGATCACAGGGGCATTGTTGAATGGATCTACTAGTAGCGCCTTGATCTCCGCCTCTCGCATGCTCCTCTCCTCCGCTCTATTCGCGCGTCGTTGGCGATACATTATAGCAATCCCTCGCCTAACAGACAACGACCACGGTTGCCGGCATCGATCTTTTCCCCGTATTATCAACATACCATGAACAATAGAACTGATGAGATGTTCGATCTTCGTTACGACCAGGCAGGCATGCTCCATGTCCTCGACGGCTTCCCAACGCAGTGCGCGGAGGCAATCCGCCAGGGAGAGAGTTTTGCTTTTCCACAAACCAACCAACTCGACAGGGTGCTCGTATGCGGAATGGGAGGCTCCGCAATGGCAGGCGACATCGCCCGCAGGTTCGCGAGAGTCCCCATTTCCGTCAACCGAAGCTATACCTTGCCGGCATTCGTCGATCACCGGACGCTCCTCGTCGCAATCAGCTACTCGGGGAACACCGCTGAAACCATCTCTTCGCTGGAGCAAGGCATTGCGGCTGGTATGCCCGTTCTGTGCATCTCAAGCGGTGGAAAGCTGTCGCAGATTGCACGAAAACAGGGGCTTCCGTTTCTTCAGATTCCAAGCGGATATCAACCGCGAGCAGCCATGGGCCACCTTGCGCTACCGCTACTGGCTATCCTTGCACGCCTCAACCTTGCATCCGGAATCGATGCGGCAAGTAACATGATTGATGTCCTAGAGCAGATTAGGCAAGAGGCGACCGCAAACGTCAACGCGGAAGACAACCCGGCCAAGAAACTCGCACGCTCCCTGCACGGGCGGGTTCCGATTGTCTATGGCACGGCAGGTAACACCGACCTCGTCGCAATGCGGTGGAAAACGCAGATTAACGAAAACGCGAAACAACCAGCATACTGGAACGCCTTCCCTGAATTGAACCACAATGAAATCCTCGCGCTTGTCCGGAACGATCTACTGGCAAACCCGTTCATCATCATGCTGAAGAATTCACTTGACCACCCGGAAAACCGTGTCCGAATGAACATCATGGGCGACTTGTTCGCCGAGCGCGACATCCCCAATATCGAGGTCGCGGCCGCAGGAGAAAGCGAACTGGCACAGGTGATGTCGCAGATATACTTTGGAGATTACGTCAGCTACTACCTTGCGTTGGCGAACGGCCTTGACCCCAGCCCGGTGGAGCTGATCGAACGGTTCAAGGTCCGGCTCTCACAGCAGATTGCCGGCGCTTCCTAACTGGGAGTCTGCCGTGGGTTCGCCCACACGGCAATAAGATAGAGATCCGCCACGTTCGTCCCGGTGGGTCCGATGACGATGAGATCACCGGAAGTAGCAAGAGCGTGATAGGAATCGTTTCGCTTAATTGATTCCTCGGGAACGGTCCCGACGGAAAGCAGACGCGCCGCCGTGGATCCGTCCACCATTCCTCCGGCGGCATCCGTAGGACCGTCGCGGCCATCGGTAGCGACGGCGGCAATCACGATGTCGTGAAGCCCGACGATGCCGGTCGCCGCCGCCAGAGCAAACTCCTGATTGCGGCCGCCTTTCCCACCGCCGGTTACCGTGACTGTCGTTTCACCCGCGGCCACAATCAGCGCGGGTAGAGGGACCGGCCCCTGAGTGCTCGCCTCTTCTCGCGCAATCGCCGCGAATACCCGCCCCACCGTACGGGCCTCCCCCTCAAGAGTAGTGGTAAGGAGAAGCGCGTGATATCCGAGCTGCTCCGCTGCTTCCACGGCGGCCACGGCCGCACTTGTCCCCGAGCCGACGATTACACTCTTGACGCGCGCCAACGCCGCATCACCCGCTTTCGGCGTTTCCGGTACCCCGCCCCGTATTCCCGCCGTGACATGATCACGAACGGATTGCGGCACTTCGTCCCACAGCCCATACCTCCTGAGTATCGAGGCAGCCTCCGAGAAAGTTGTCGGGTCGGCGACGGTTGGTCCGGAGGCAATGCCTGTCAGCGGGTCGCCAGGGACATCGGAAAGGACCAGAGTAAGAACCTGTGCCGGGTATGCTCGTCGTGCCAGCTGTCCGCCCTTGAGTTGCGACAGGTGTTTGCGCACCGCGTTTGTTTCCTCGATCTTGGCCCCCGACCGGATAAGAAGCTCATTCGTCGCGGCGAGCTCCGCAATGGTGATTCCCGGTACGGGCAGGGAAAGAAGCGCCGATCCTCCGCCGGAGATGAGAACAATCACCAGATCTTCTTCTTGGGCATCCTCCACCAAACCCGCGATTCGCTCGGCTGCAGCCAATCCGCGTGCATCGGGAATCGGGTGCGACGCTTCAACGACCTCAATACTCCGAGTGGGTACCTTGTACCCGTCGGCGGTAACGACTACCCCGTCAGAGATTCTTCCATCCAGGATCCCCTCAAGTGATGCAGCCATGCCTGCCGACGCCTTACCCATACCCACAACTACGATTCGATGCACGCGCGCAAGATCGATCGACAGATCACGCACGATTAGTCTCCCTTCACTGACTGTAACGCTCTGAAGACACCTCTGTGGAGACACCGCCTCCAATGCGGCATTCACGATGTGTCTAAGGTGAGATCGAAGATCCCCGGTAGAGATCATCGTTCATCCAGGAGGTGCCGATACTTGCGGAAAACATCAATCTGTTCCTGTATGTGAGTTTCCGCTTCCTCATCGCTCATCGTCTCGGTCTCTTGAACCAGACTCAGGAACCGCCCCTGCCACAGTACGCGTAGAACGTCGAGGACGGCGAGATCATGAGTAGCCGTGAAGGCGTTAATCGCCAGGTAGACGGCCTTTACCCACAGTGTGAGCGGAAACCGAAATTCCTCTGGTGGAGCCGCATAGACCCGCTCCAATTCTTGACCGACCTCCGCGAGGAACTTTGACTTGCCACGAACCAGTTCATCGTACTTCGTATGAAACTGACGATAAATCCCGACCTTATCGACAACAAGCGCCTGTGGCCGTAGGGATGGGATCTCTCCCCATCTCTCGACTTGTCTCACTGCGTCGACGACCTTGATGTACGAGCGATAATGGCTGATCAGACGGAACAGGGACCCCACGACCTGGTAGAACATCGGGACAAGAAGCGTCTCCGGGTCCGCGTACTGCTTGGTCGATTCGTGTTCCTTAATCCCCAACACTGCTTCGACAATCTTCGCGCTCTCCGCAGCGGCGACCAGAGTCATGAAGATGTCAATGCCGAATGCTGCCGGGAATAGCGGGTGGCGCAGGAGCCGCTCTACAAGACGATCGGAAAGACCGTATTCACCTCCGATCGGCTGTCGCACGCCAAGTCCGAACAAGACATTGGTCAATGGATAGGCGATCTGATTGGTGATCACCCCGTCGTAGCGATGGCGAAGGTAGTAAGGAACAACCAAATCGTTCCCCGCGATGATCGGCTCCGTAAGGCGTTTAATCCAAACGGGCTCGATGCTCGTCAGATCACCATCAACAAGCGCGACGGTGGGCGCACACCACTCCCGTGCAGTCTCAAAGATAGTCTTTACCGCACTTCCCTTGCCAATATCGCCTCTCTCTGTCAGCACAATCTTTTCATGCTCAGTCGGTGTGGCCTGTGCGAGTTCTCTGGTTCCATCGGTTGAGAAACCGTCGGAAACGACCAATAGCCCGCGCTTCTCAGGGGAAAACCGCGTCAAACCTTCGTCTGCCGCCTTAAGAACATCCGTGATTGTCGCGGCACAGTCTTTTGTTGAGATTCCAATAACAATATCCGTTGAATTATCTGTCATCTATTCCTCTTCTTTGTTGTTGTTCATTCTTTTCCTGCACTGACGAGGACTCCATGTAGGCGGTTCTCGAGGCTCTCCAGACTGTAGAACTCAGCCCCTAGCTGGAAGTTTCGTTCAGTCATCGCACTGCGAGACGGGCGGTTGATGAGAACCTCGACAGTTCTCTCGGCCGCTCCCGCGATCGCGTTTTCACCCACGAAAACTAATCCTTCATCGTCTCTGCCTTCGATTTTCCCTCCCAAGGAGATCACGTCGAATCCTTTCCGCTTGATGTCGCTCTGATAGACGGGGTATTCGAAGAGGACGATGGGAAGTCGGGCGCGGATTGCCTCCAGAAACTGGTTCCCCCAACCTTCGAGGAGTGAAGGGTAGGTAACAATGTCTGCAAAGACGTAGCAGTCCCACAGAGAGTAGACCCGGCGCCCGTCGGTCTCTTCGCGACGCACGCGCACGCGATCGCTGATGAAACGAGCCTCGATACCCATCTTCTTTGCCTTCCGTTTCAGCCGGTAGAGGTAATCTTTCGCAGGATCCTCAGAATATCCCGCTAAGACGAGAACGATTTGGCTGTCTTCTTCGAACCGTCTCCCGTCATAAAGGCCTTCTTCTTCCAGTTTCTCACGATATCGCCGCCTATTCATCTCCGCCACAAGATCTATTGCCAGTTCGATTCCCTTTCGTTCCACAACCCGTGTCGCTTGGAGAACGACTATGTCGTTTTCTTCTACGTCGATCGATTCCCTAAATCCCTGGTTGTATGCGTCAACACTCCACGGAGTGCCGCGGAAGTCAAACACGTTGGGGATGATGCTCGCATTGATCCCCTTCCGTTCCAGAAGTTCCCTCTGCGCCAGGCGATTGATCGTCACATGGGCGATAAGCGGGTCACTGGGCGGGAGGTATTCTTGGACTATTCCGATAGCAGCTTCACCGGTAGGCGAGGCGGTCCCCCCGCCTCTTTCCCAATAGAAGTCGTGGTGGTGCGCGACAGCTGGAATCCCGAGCCTTCGGACAACCCGCGCAGAAGCAACCGCCGCTGGCAGATTCGCCCCCAGAGACCAGATGTTGTCCACAACGAGAAGCTCAATCCCTTTGTCGTTCACAAACGCCTGCAGCGCACGCTCGATCGTCTCGCTCAGGGCAAAGATATCCTCCTCGAGTTTTTCCACACTCTCGTAGTCTTCCAGCCGGTAGAAAGCGTTCCGCGACATCCGCTCAACGTCTTCACGATGGTGATACAGCTCCTTGATGAGGAATCCCTCCGTTTTGCCGAGGTCACCCGCACAGAAGTGCACTGTGTGCCCGAGTCTGTTCAAGACGGACATCCATTTATCCATCTCCAGGGAGACCCCATCCGTGTCTCCCACTTTGTAGTGACAAAGGCCGATCGTGGTCATAGCGTTCCTTTGGTTTTGCAGATCCGGATTCCTTCGATTCTCCAAACACTCCTATCCCTTCACGCCGCCGGCAGTCAATCCCTCTTCCAAGAATCTCTCCAGCGCAAGGAACAGGATCACGACGGGAATCGTCATGATGGTGGATGCAGCCATGACAACCTGAGGTCGCGGATCAGGAGAATTGTAGATGGCGTTGATCTTGATCGGCATAGTAAACATCGACTGGCTGTTCAAGAACACAAGTGCATACAGGAACTCATTCCACGCAATCATGAACGTATATATGGCAACCGATACCAATGCGGGAATCGACAAAGGAAGCGTGATTCGCCAGATCACGCTAAACCGGCTGCATCCATCAATCAGGCTGGCCTGCTCAATCTCGGCAGGGATAGTACGGAAGTAATTCGCCAGCATATAGAGCGCCACCGGCAGGGTCTGGGCCAGATAAGTGACGATTAGTATCGGCAGATTGTCTTGCACGCTGAACCCCATACTTCTCCCGATCTGCGCCAGCATGGCAAACAGCGGGATAACAAGCAACACCGCCGGGAAAAGGTACACAAGCAAGATGCCATTCAGCAGAATCGACTTCCCCTTGAAGCGCAGCCGAGCCACAGCGTACGCCCCAAACGTGGAGATGATGACAGCGATGATCGCCGTTGGCACAGCCACTTTGATGCTGTTCAGAATGTTGGCGCCGAAGTTTTGAAAATCTGGAGAATTCGGATCGAACAACTCCTTGTACGCGTCCAGACGCAGCGCGCTGGGCACGTATGCCGGTCGTCTCCCGCCAATCTCGGAGAACGACTTGAACGAAGAACTGACCATCCAGTAGAAGGGAAACAGGATGCTCGTCAGAAAGAAGACGAGAACAAGCGCGAAAATGAATCGTGGCCAAGTGATTGATTTCGCAAGGTGATCGATCAGACTTAACCGCTTGTTGTCTTGAGATCCGGTTCCGCTCTTTTTCACGGCCCCTCCTTACCCCCTCTCTCGCATAACGGTGCGCGTGTACACGACGAGGAAGATAACCAGGATCGCCAGCAGGATCATGGCATTGGCCGCTCCCTTACCGAAATTAAAGGCTCTAAAGCTGAACTGATAGGTCAGAACCGGCAGCACATTCGTGCCAAAGCCTCCGCCTGTCAATAAGAAGATGTCATCGAATTTATTGAATGTCCATATCAAACGGAGCAGAAAGACGGCACCCAGCACGTAGCGCAACTCGGGGAGCGTGATGTTCCGGAATTGCTGCCAAGCGTTCGCCCCGTCAACACCGGCGGCCTCATACAGGGTTTTATCTATCGCTTGCAGCCGGGCGAGGATCATCAGCATGGCAAACGGGAAATACCGCCATGCTTCGAAGACAATAACCAACAGAAGGGCAAGCCCCCGTGTTGCCAGATACGCTTTCGGAGTTGTGATCAGTCCGACACGCGTGAGAATGTCATTCAACACACCGGATGGACGCGGATCGAGTATCCAACGCCATACGAAGGCCACGCTGACAATAGGAGCCACGTAAGGGAAGAGAAAGATTGCACGTGTGAGGCCTCGTCCCCGAAATGGCCTATTCAATAGCAGGGCGGCAGACAGGCCCACTAGTACTGTAAGGCCCGTCGCCGCGAACGAATAGACAACGCTGGTAACCGCCGCTCCCCACTGTCGAAGATTCTGAAACTTGAACGCGAAATCGTTGACTACGTTTCGATAGTTCTCGAAGCCGACAAAGGGTGCATGAAAGACATCGTTTAGGTTCCGGAGTGTTACGTCGTGAAAGCTGATCCAGATACTGAAGATCGCTGGAAAGATGACCAATCCGAAAACGACGAGACCGGTGGGGGATGTGAGGAGCCAGGCGAGTCGCGACTCGCGCGCCCGGATCGAATTCCAGCGGGCCAACGTAGGACGCGCTCCATCCGTGACACCACCCGCCATGCCGTCACCTCTCACTTAGTAATTTCTCCGCGGCCGCCGAATACCGAAAATCAGGCTGGGGATGAGACAATTCTCATCCCCAGCAGAGAGATAGATTTCACTCGCGTTCGGCAAGCATCGCCTCCACTTGCTGCTGAAGCCATTTCGCCGCGGATTCCGGAGTCATGGTCTTCTCCAGTGCAATGTTGCTGATAACTTGCGGAATCAACAGTCGCCCTTCGATGTCTCCGATCACGGCGCGCTCGGTGGCATCGTAGTCGGGACGGAAGAGCCACCGCTGCATCGTGTCAAATCCATTCGCAATTTGATTCAGCGTGTCGCTCGAATAGTGGGCGAAGAATGGGCTAAGCGTCTGCCATCCGGCGACCGCACTCTTGAGAACCGGCACCTTTCCGAACGGAGCCAACGCAAGGACATCTTGATAGTTCTGCCCAGTTAGGAACCATTCAACGACCTTCTGCGCGGCCGGATCGGCGCCCTTCATGATGCCCAGAGTCACTAGCTGTCCATACGTCCCGGATCCATTCGGACCGACCATCTTGGCCGCGAATCCCGTCTTGAGAGGAAGATTCTTTATCGGGATCTGAACCTTGCCTCCCGCCGCCAAACCGGATCCCTCAACGAGGTCATCCATGATGTAGGTGCTGTAGAAGAGCATCGCGGACTGACCAAGCTCATAAGCTTCACGGGCACCTTGCCAGTATTGCGGACCTGGTATCGCCCCACGTTGCAGATTGGTGTAGAACCGGAGCGCCTCCACCATGTTTGGCGTATCCATGGTCACGTTTCCGTCTTTGTCGAACGGCCACGCGTCGTTGGAGATCGCCACCTGTTCGAACACCTGTTGCCCGTAATTCTGTCCCGGATCAGTGCCCAAGCCGAGCGCATACAAGAGGCCGCTCTTTCCGGGCAGTTTGTCGACCGCGGCGTTGATATCCGCCCAGGACACAGGCGGCGTGAGGTTATTGTCTTTGAAGAGATCTTCCCGATACCAAATGGCCTGAATCCAACCGTCGTAAGGAATCGCTGCATACTTGCCGGTGGACGGATCGATCACCATCGAAAGCGGGCCGGCGCGGAAATCGCTCAACCCCAGATCGTTGATGACGGCCATAGCCGCGTCCTCATCGATAATCCCATCGGCCGAGAAACTGGCTACTCGCTCGATTCCCATGCGGACAATGTCCGGCAGTTGATTCGCCGCCGTCGCCGTAGCGATGCGTTGGCTGATATCAGCTTCCTGAACGGGAACGATCTTAACTTCGATACTCGGATTCTCTGCCATGAACCGCGCTGCAACTGCTTCATACACGGCGACGCGATCAGGCTCATTGTCCGTTGTCCAAAACTCGACCACCGTCTTGTCTGCCGCATAAGCCGCAGCTACGCCCATGACAATCAAGACAATTGCCAATACGCACTTCCAACCACTTTTCATCCCGTTTCCCTCCTTTGATTACCGGTTCCCCTTCCCATCAACTCCAAACAGTCTAGTTGTCGAGTCTTCGACCACCTCCACATCGAATCAGAAATTTGTTATGACAAAAATAGCACACAAATGACGTGGGTGTCAAGCGGGGACTTGTACTGCCGAGCAACCCGGCGATATCCTAGTTAGGAAGGGAGTGCAGACGTCTCTTCTGACCGATCAACACTTCGATTATCTCCCGCGCCTTGACCACCGCGTCTCGTGGAGGCACACGAGCAGAGACAGCGTCTTCGATCATGATCTGGAATTGCTCTGATACGCGGGCATACGCAGGGATGTTCATCCGCGTTCGCGCAATGTGTAGGAGATTCGAGACTCTGTGAGAAAACCAGTCTCCTTCTCCATTCAGGGTAGCGGCCACGGACCGTCGCGTGGGACTACGGCCAGTTTTCATACAGAACTCGCGCATCAGAGGCGGAGCGACCACCCGTTTCAGCACCTCAAGGGCAAGTTTGGGGTTCTTCGACTGGCGGAAGATCACGTAAACCATCCCCCCGGCGACCGCCGCCTGTCTACCGTTGGGGCCAGCCGGCACAGGGATGCAGCCGACCTTGTCGCGAAAGGCCTTATCGTCCCATCCGAACTCTGCCTGAATGAGCGGCTTCTCATAACTCCCGCCCATGGCCATGGCCGCTTTGCCGTTTGCGAACTGCCGCGAAGGTTGATCCCACGAGTACGAGGTGACGTCGGGTGAGACAACGCGATACTTGTGGACGAGATCGCGAATGAACGTAAGCGCAAGAACAGCCCGCTCATCTAGCGTAACCCTGCCCTGAGACAGGAGGTCGCCGCCAGCGGACCAGAGGAACGGAAGCAGTTGATAGGTGGTCGTCTCCCCAGCGCGGCGTCCGGCTGCAAGAACCAACGGAAATCCGACGTAGCGTTTGAAGTGTTGAGTGACCTGCACAAGTTCATCCCATGTTTGCGGCGGAGACTTGCCCTCACGCTCAAACCAATCTTTTCGATACCAGAGCACAGTCACGTTCGCCTCAGGCTGGACTCCGTACAGAGCAGGAGCTCTCTGATCGACAAACGCAGGGAAGAGATCCGCTCTGAGTTCGTTTGCCCAGCTCTCGTCAAGAAGCTCGATGCGCTGCAAGAAACGAAGGTCCGCAAACTCACTCACCCAAGCCCAATCAATGAGCGCAATGTCGGGGGCCTCTCCCCGCCCCACTGCCGAAAGAAGCTGCGAATGCAGTTGCGGCCTGCCGGACACCTGCACATCCAGCGAGATCTGCAGGCTTGCGTAATCGTCGGTTTGGAGTCTAAGGGCTTTGCGTAGATACTGCCCCCACATCGCTTCTGGAACTACAACTTTCATTGATTGCGCCGTTTCTCGTAATCGTTCGACGACAAACGTGCCGCTTCCTTGTTGCCGGAACAGGAACCCTTCATTGACAAGCTCGGTGAGTGCCTGACGCACAGGAGCGCGACTGATCTCAAACATATCGCACAATGCATGCTCAGGCGGAATGCGCGTTCCAGGCTTGAGTTCCCCCTGCTCGATCTTGTTCTTTATGATCTTCTTCAATTGCTGATA
>CAZKAB010000005.1:16688-20955 GCA_964550615.1 uncultured Thermotogae bacterium | reverse complement strand
GCTTGAGTTCCCCCTGCTCGATCTTGTTCTTTATGATCTTCTTCAATTGCTGATAGAGCGGGAGGTGGGATCGTTTGTCGATTCCGTTTTTCAACTCGTTCATCTCTTCCCCTCTCTCCAGCTCACTCGCCCCAGTCCGTCCACCATGAATCTTATCATACCAGATGACGCCGATCGCAGCGGCCGGACAAACCATACCGATACATCTCGCCAAAATCATCGCATGCGCGAGGCCTCCGATAGCTGCCGCGTGTTCCGTTTCTGGTCCAATCACACTACTCTTGAAGTGAGGATGCCCCCCTCAGTCAGGCCTGAGCAATCGATTCCGGGTAGAATAGGAAGAAGACGACGCCGAGAAAGGAGCAGAATGGGAAGCGGACATCTAGTGGGAATCGACTTGGGCGGAACGAAGCTAACGATCGTTGTCGCCGACAGCACAGGCGCAATCATTGCCCGACGAGAGAGCCCGTTGTCTCATGAAAGAGGCGAAATCTCTGCGTGGCACGACGGCATCGCCTCGTATGGACCGGCTTCACAGATAGAAGACACGCTACGGCGACTGCTATGCGACGCCGGCGTCTCCAAGATCGATGGGATCGGAATCGGATCAGCAGGTCCGCTTCAGTACGGAGCGATCAGGAACCCCCCCAACATCTCGATCGATATCCCTGAGAGCGTCTCCGAATCTGTACTGTACATCCCGTTGGTCGATCCGCTCCGACAGGCATTCTCGGTTCCAGTCATGCTGGAGAATGACTGCAACACCGCCGTTCTCGGCGAGGTGTTCTTCGGAGCAGGGAAGGATATCGCCGATAAGAAAGACCTGCACCTTGTCTATGTTACCATGAGCACCGGCCTGGGCGCCGGCGTGTGGAGCGGAGGGCATCTCCTGCTCGGCAAAGACGGGAACGCGGCCGAGATCGGACACATCGTCGTCAAAGAAGACGGAATCCGTTGCGGATGTGGAAATGTTGGCTGCGCCGAGGCGTATTGTTCGGGAAACGGAATCGTGAAGAACGCTCGTCTTCGCCTGGTGGACGATGGACTATCCAGGCAGTCGGCGTTGTTGCAGCTTGCCAAGCAGGAGACCGACGAAAGCACCCTACTAGCTTCCGAAAGTACTGGGGCCTCATGGCATATCCTAGACTCGATCACGCCTTCGCTCGTCTTTAAAGCAGCCACTGCGGGAGACGAGTTGGCAAAGAATGTTATATCCGACTTCACCCATTATGGAGGGATTGTTCTCTCCGCAATTGCCAATGCGTATGACCCGTCACTCATTACGTTGGGCGGAAGCATCGCAGTCAACCATCCGGAGATCGTCGATCCGATGCATGAAGAGATGTGTACTCATCTGAACGTCGCACCTCCTGAGGTGACACTCACTCCCCTCGGGAGGAATGCCGTCGAGTACGGAGCAATCGTTCTCGCTCGCCAAAACTGGGCGCCGGCTAGTTTGCAATCTTGTTGATCAGTTTGTAGATGTCCGGATTGAAGTTCGTGCTCGGCCGATCAATATCGGACAGGCTCACCGTGCTCACATCGCGGCCGCTGAGAGCCACCATCACGCCGGAATCACCCTGCGCCAAGACACGCACCGCTGCCTCTCCCAGCCGACACGCGATGATCCGATCAAAAGCGCTGGGCGATCCACCGCGCTGCAAGTGCCCCAGAATGGTAAGACGAGTCTCAAGAGTTCCCTTCGCCGCAAGAAAATCGCTCACAATGCGCCCTGCAGCTTTCTCAGTCTGGGGTGAATCCGCGGGGGAGAAGCCCTCGGCAACTACGATGATCGAATGATGCTTGCCCTTCTTCACGCCCTCGACCACGCTCGCCTCAATCTGATCGAGCGACTCCGGGAACTCAGGGACAAGAACCACTTCCGCCCCGCCGGCCAGACCACCCATAAGTGCGATGTATCCTGAACTTCTGCCCATAACTTCCACAACGAACGCTCGATCATGAGAGATCGCCGTGTCTCGAATACGGTCAAGAGACTCGACCACCGTGTTAAGCGCCGTGTCCACACCAATCGCCATCGCCGTCCCATAGACATCGTTGTCGATCGAGGCCGGTATTCCCACGGTGGGGACACCACTCTCCTGAAGCCATCTTGCCCCTGCCAAAGACCCGTTTCCGCCGATTACGATCAATCCATCAAGTCCGGCACGCTCGATCGAGGCAAGTGCCTTCCGTTGACCCGACTCGACGCGAAACTCCTTTGATCGGGCACTCCCGAGGAATGTTCCTCCCCGTTCGAGTATCCCTCCGACCGCACGGTTGTCGAGCGGCATCATGTCACCCTCGATCAGCCCCTCATAGCCATGCATGATACCGACAAGCTCCAGCCCAATGTCCGTTCCGCCACGGACCGCAGCGCGAACAGCTGCATTCATCCCGGGGGAATCGCCCCCGCTCGTTAGTATTCCTAGTCGCATGATGTTTGAGCTTACAGTACACGCATGGCTGTAACAACCCTATGGAAAATGCTCTTGTAATAGTCATTTACAAGCAATTGCCGATGCGTTCTCCCCGCTGAACCGGCTTCTGCTTGAGCGATCGCAAGACCCGCTGTTACGACGACGAGGCGTGATCGCAATGCACGTGGCGCAGCAAAGGTCCCTCGCAATAGCATCCAAAAAGACACAGGATGACAAAGCAACTAGCTCGCCAGTGCCAGTAACCGCAGAACTATTGGCTGCGGCAGCGGATTGCCAAGGCTCAATCTTATCCTGTCTGATTGAACAAGACACAGATCGCATTACAAGGATTCACGGCTTCAAAGCGAAGTCTGCCTGATCAACAAAGGGCTCCGCGATCTCCGCCGACAATAAGCAAGAAGATTGCTGTCAGCAGACTTGGTCAAAAGCATGCTGGCCCTCCCGTATCAAGTGTTTCGAACCAGCCTCGGCAAGAGACTATGTTGTGGGCCGTTCTTGCCTCACTTGGAACAAAGTGCTAGAATGTGAAAGTGAAAAGACGTTTAGCGGAAGTGAAATGCTAGTAGACGAAAGAAGGCATCGGATCGCAGAATGGGTCTTGGCTCGTGAGGCGGTAACAGTTGCCGAACTGAGTGAAGGATTTGGCGTTTCACCCGTTACAATACGGATTGATCTTGAAGTGCTGGAAGAGCAAGGAATGCTCAAACGGAACAGGGGCGGTGCGGTCGCAACCCGAGTTATGCGTTTTGCGCCTGCATTTCAAGAGAAGACGAGCGTTCACCTTCAGGCAAAGGAGGCCATCGCCAAACGCGCATTGGATCTGATCGTGGATGGTGATCGCGTTATCATAGATTCCGGTAGTACTGCCCTTCTCTTCGCACGTGAACTGCGAAGCCGAGAGGTCATGGTTCTGGTCAACTCGGTCTACACACTGAACGAACTGGTAGGAGCTCCCCATATCGAGTTGATCACACTTGGCGGAAGCCTTTACGAACCAGGCATGAGCTTTGTTGGACCACTAGCAGAAGCTGCTCTAGACAAGACGCACGTAGATAAGGTATTTCTTGGAGTGAATGGTGTATCTTCTAAAGGGATCTCAGTGAATAACGTCCAAGAGGCGGGGGTGAAGGCCAAGATGATCGGTGCTGCCGATCAGGTGATCGTATTGGCGGATGCTTCCAAGATCGGCGTCGATAGCTTCGCCTTTTTGGCGTCGCTAAGCCATGTACATGTTCTGGTGACCGATTCGGGTATCGCGTCCAGGAATCTCGAACAGTTACGTGAATCAGGTGTGGAGGTTCTAGTTGCCTAGCCAATCAGTCGTGATGATCACTCCGCATGGCGATCCCCTCGGTCGCATTGGAGAACCGGATGTCGGTGGTCAATGCGTCTACATCCGCGAGCTGTCGTCCGCGCTCGCGGCTCTCGGAACCACCGTCCTGGCATTCACTCGGGATCGTTCCGATGGCAAGCCAAAGCGGGAGCAAATGGCGCCCGGGGCAGATGTAATCCGTATCCCTTGCGGACCAAAAGGTTTCCTGCGTAAAGAGGACCTGCTACCATATCTCAGTGAGTTTGCTGAGACGCTCAGCGGTTATTTAGGCAGTAACGAGATAATCAGCTCCCATTTTTGGGACGGTGGGTATGTGGCTGACCTCCTAGATCCTTCCAGCGAGTGGATCCATACTTCGCACTCTCTAGGCAAACGCAAACTGGCTTCACTGCATGGGGCTGATCCCTCGGAATACAGGGAGCGTATCGCAATTGAAACCAGGATTCTGCAACGCTGTGATACCGTTATCGCCTCAACAAGCCTCGAAAAGCAT
>CAZKAB010000005.1:0-16588 GCA_964550615.1 uncultured Thermotogae bacterium | reverse complement strand
CAGGATTCTGCAACGCTGTGATACCGTTATCGCCTCAACAAGCCTCGAAAAGCATGATCTCGTTGAGCTTTACGGGGCGGATGAGGCAAAGATCTCTGTCATTCCGCCAGGGGTAGATGCCAACTACTTCCATCCACCCAGCGACAAGCAGGCCCTCAAGAGAAAACTGGGATTCTCCGCGGACCCGTTAGTATTCACACTGGGACGCCTTGATCCCCGCAAGGGTTTCGATCTTTACTTCCGTGCGGCAGCCCGGGCAAAGCAGATATTGGGAGAAGACAGCCCTGTGCAGTTTGCGCTAAGCGCGGGCGTCAACGAACACGACGCATACGAACTTGAAGAACGCGATCGCTTGACAAACCTGATAGAAACGCTATCCATCGCTGGATCCGTCCACTGGTTGCCCATTCTGCCCCCAGACACCGTTGCATTGTACTACGGAGCGGCCGATCTGTTTGTAATGCCGTCGCGCTATGAGCTGTTCGGCATTGTCATGCTGGAAGCTATGGCTAGTGGAGTTCCTGTTATCGCAACGAAGTTTGGCGGTCCACCTGAAGTTGTTGCGAACGGGGAAAACGGTCAGCTGGTAGACCCCACAGACATCGATGCCTTTGCTGCGGCCATGGCTGATCTGATCTCCAATCCCAAGAAACGGCAGAGAATGGGGGAAGAGGCTAGAAGAAGCATTGAGGATCTATACTGCTGGGAAAAGCTGGCGCAACGACATCACCAGCTGTACGTCGGTAAGTTGGACATAGAAGGTATCGCCAAATGAGAGGAGACAAGATACTCGTTCAGGACAAGCATCGTAGAGCAGCCACCGAAATTGTTCGGATCCTCCTGCCGTCGATCATGGCGAACAACGGAAGATACGCTATCAGCGTTGGTGGCGAATCCGGAAGCGGCAAGTCTGAACTCGCCGTCGCAACTGCAGAAATCTTGGAGAAGCATAGAATCGGCGCTCTGATTCTCCAACAAGATGATTACTTTGTTTATCCCCCGCGCACAAACGATGCCCGGCGACGGGAAGACATCAGCAACGTGGGACCGGCCGAGGTACGTCTTGACCTGCTGGACGATCACGCGAAGGCCATCATCCATGGCGCGAAGACGATCGAGAAGCCACTGGTAGTGTACCAAGATAACCGGGTTATGAATGAAACCCTACCGTTGGATGGGGTAGATGTCGTGATAATTGAGGGAACGTATACAACACTGCTTGAGAACGTACATTCCCGCGTATTCATCGATCAAACGTACGAGCAAACCAGACACGCACGACTGAAGCGTAATCGTGAACCATCAGATCGTTTCCTAGAGCGAGTGCTAAAGATCGAACATGACATAATCTTCACTCATAGGGACTATGCTGATATCATCGTTACGGCATCCTTTGCGGTAATAGCGCATACACCAGAGGCACAGCCTTGCCAGTCTTTTGCGAATCATAGAAGTCTCTCCAAGGGGGTGATCACAGAGGCGAATGCCCACAGGACGAAGATATAGTTGGTGCAAGAAGCGCCAAACAGGGAAAGGAATACACGCCAACAAGGAGGAAAAATGAGAAAGATTGTTATGCTGTTACTCGTCGGACTACTGGTAGTCGGTGGTGCGGCATTCGCTGCCGACAAGAAAGTCGTCACGGTAATGCACGGCTGGCCTGGAGAGCAGGCACCCGCATTCCAGAAGATCGTTGATGCGTTTGAAGCCCAGAACCCAGATATCGATGTGCAGGTTGAGATAGTCGGACGAGATCGGCCTGCGGTTCTTGCTACACGACTCGCAGCCGGAAACCCCCCGGACATGACTCCACATCCATGGATCGGGACGATGAAACAGTGGGCGGACGCCGGCCAGATCGTTGACCTAACGGGACTCGTCGATACATCTGAGGTCAATCCAGCTCTCTTGCCAATTGGAGAGTATGACAATGGGCTGTACGGCCTGTTCATCTTTCCGAACGTCAAGAGCTGCGTCTGGTACAACCCGAAGGTCTTTGCTGCCAGAGGATACAAGATCCCAAACACCTGGTACGAACTCCTCGCACTCAGCGATAAGATTAAGGCCGATGGTGGTGTACCTTGGTCAATTGGCCTCGAGAGTGGCGCGGCCAGCGGCTGGCCGGGGACAGACTGGATTGAAGACATCATGCTGCGCACTGCCGGACCCGCAGTGTATGACAAGTGGGTCGCTCACGAGATTCCATGGACCGATCCGCGGGTGAAGAAAGCGTTTGAGATCTTTGGAAGCTTGTTTGATAGGGGCTATGTATTCGGCGGACGAACTGGCGCATTGACCACCAACTTTGGCAATGCGGCTGACCCTCTCTTCAACACCCCGCCTACCGCATACATGTCGAAACAGGCCACATTCATCCAAGGTTTCATCAAGGATCACTTCCCGAACCTTGTAGCGGGAGAAGATTACGACTTCTTCACGTTCCCGACGATCACACCACAGGCAACCCCGGATGGTTCAAACCCCATTCTTGTTTCTGGTGACGTGGTCACTGTTTTCAACACAGGCGGCCCACTGAACGGAACACGTCCGGAGGTTATCAAGTTTGCTCAATTCCTCACCTCTCAAGAGGCTGCAACAATCTGGAGTACCGAGCTAGGCGAACTATCGGCAAACAAGAACGCTGATCCGAGCATCTTCACAAATCCTATCACCAAGAAAGCGCAGGAGATGCTCATGGGCGCTTCATATTCGCGGTACGACGGATCTGACATGATGCCTGCCTCGATCGGTACCGGAGCCTTCTGGAGTGCTATCCTCGACTACGTAAGCGGAGTTCCAATCAACACCGTTCTCGAGTCGCTGGAGCAGTCCGCAGTAGAGGCCTACGCGAAGTAGGATCCTAAGACTATGTGGATCCGGGGCAATCCCGGATCCACACTCTTCTGTGGGGGTGAACACTCATGATCCGTGCCGGCCGCTGGAGACCTTGGCTGTTCGTCGGTCCTGCACTACTGTTGATTGGATTCTTCCTTGTCTATCCAGCGCTAGTGACCATTGCTCGGTCATTCTTCGGCCGCGGAGCACAGTTGTTCGGCCCAATGGTACACTATGTTGGCTTTGCCAATTGGAAGTACGTGTTTACAAGCCCCGTAATGCTCACGGCTCTCCGTAACAACGTGCTTTGGGTAGTTCTGTTCACACTATGTACCGTAAGCATTGGCCTCGTCCTCGCTGTAATGTTGGACCGCGTTCGCTATGAGAAGATCCTTAAGTCGGTTATTTTCGTTCCTGCAGCCATCTCAATGGTCGGGGCATCGATCATCTGGAAGTTCGTTTATGCATTTCGCCCCGAAGGGATGCCTCAAATCGGGATACTCAACGCAATCGTTGTTTCCCTCGGAGGGAAGCCGATCGGTTGGCTGATTCAGCGCCCCTGGATTAACAATATCTGTCTGATCATCGTCGGCATTTGGATATGGACAGGTTTTTGCATGATCATCCTCTCAGCGGCGTACAAGAACATACCGAAAGCGCTCCTGGAGGCGGCGCGGATAGATGGAGCGAATGAGTGGCAGGTATTTCATCGGATCGTCCTTCCCCTGCTAGTACCTACCGTAGCTGTTGTGGGGACGACTATGGTCGTGACGGTGTTGAAGATCTTCGATATCGTCTACGTGATGACAAATGGAAACTTCGCAACAGAGGTTATCGCCAACCGCATGTATAAGGAGATGTTCAACTACTTCAATTACGGACGTGCGAGCGCTATCGCAGTTGTACTACTCATATTGATCGTGCCGTTCATGATCCTGAACATCCGCCGGTTCACTCGACAAGAAGGAGGACGCTAGTGGACTTGCGAAAGGCAGCTTCCCGCACGCCGCTCCACGTAGCCCTCCTATTCTTTGGGATCCTCTGGCTGATCCCAACATTGGGCCTGCTCATTACCTCCTTTCGAGACCCATCGGCCATAGCTGCATCCGGTTGGTGGACGGTATTTCCGAAGCTATTCAGTGGCGGCCAGTTCTCTCTTCAGAACTATGTCAGCGTTATCCTGAAGGAGGGACTCGGCCGGTCGTTCCTAAACAGCCTTACAATAAGCATTCCAGCAACGCTCCTCTCAGTATTTGTTGCCTCATTTGCTGCATTCGGATTTGCCTGGCTGAGGTTCGGCGGACGCAGGTACTTGTTCATGATGCTTGTGGCTCTCATGGTCATACCGCTGCAAATGACATTCATCCCGATACTCCCAATCTACAGCAAGCTCGGTCTTGCAGGGACATTCCCGGGAATATGGCTTGCGCATACAGCTTACGGTCTTCCTTTAACCACCTATCTCGTTCACAACTTCATGGCCGGCATTCCCAAGGACTTGTTCGACTCAGCAGCAATCGACGGGGCAACTCCACTTACTACCTTCTGGCGCATAGTAATGCCGATCTCGCTGCCAGCGTTGGCCTCCGTTTTCATCTTCCAGTTCCTCTGGATCTGGAACGATCTGCTGGTCGCGTTGATCTACCTTGGGGCAAGACCCAACGTTGCTCCTATGACGCTCAAGATCGCCAACCTGGTTACCAATCGCGGACAGGACTGGGAGCTTCTCACGGCCGCTGCGTTCGTGTCTATGGCACTTCCGCTTGTCGTCTTCTTCTCGCTGCAGCGGTATTTCGTACGCGGTATTCTCGCAGGATCGGTCAAGGGATGAACAACAGATTTGATCTCTCCGGCTTCACCCGGAGAGATTACAGAAACCGCCAAAAAGCGATCTTGCTTCCTTAAGACAAGATCACCAATAATAGGCGGTCGTTGCAGCTGCACAAGACAAGCATGAAAGGAGGCAACATTAGTTGCGGTGTGTTCGGCCTTGACCTTTCCGGCATCAGTCTTTTGCCACAAGAAGATGACACAATGCCGGTCGCGGGCCGCTGCGTCGGTAAACCGCCGCCTCGATGTACACACCGGCAAAGAGTCGAATCTGGTCTTGCCACCTGGACGTAGGAGACAAACCGAAGTAAAGTTGGGGGACACTATGCAACTAGAATCCTTAGGTATCGAACGCTATCTGTGCTCTGTCGGCGCCGAAGCGGTGGCTGATATCTTCCGCGCTGCGCGTCGACTGTACGGCCTGCGCATCCTTGCGATCAACTCAACCTTCCATGGCGGCGGGGTGGCGGGAATGCTGAACTCTCTCGTACCCTTATTCAACGACGTAGGGATCAATGCGGATTGGAACCTGCTCTATGGAGATCCAGCCCTCTTTCACGTTACCAAGAAACTTCACAACGCTCTCCAAGGAGAGAAAATCTCCCTCAGTCGTCGCGAGATGCAGAGCTACCTCTCCGTCAATCAGGCCTTCGCCCGCTACAGTCCGATCTCGCACCACAACCTGATGATCGTGCACGATCCTCAGCCGCTCCCCATGATCCGCTACCGACAGAAGAACGTGCCCTGGATCTGGCGGTGCCACATCGACATCTCCGCCCCGGATGAGGCAATCTGGCAACGGCTAAAGCCATTTGTACTGCGCTACGACGTGGTCGTCGTCTCCTCAGAAACTTTTCGCCAACCCGACCTCCCAGTAGAGACCGCGATCATTCCTCCTGCAATAGACACTTTGTCGGCGATCAACCGCGACCTGAGCGAGTCGACAATCGACGCGGAACTTGCCAAATATGGAATCCCTCGCGACAAGCCTCTTATCGTACAGGTATCTCGCTTTGATAAGTGGAAAGATCCCACAGGCGTTGTGAAAGTTTTCCAACGGGTGAAGCAAGAACTCGACTGTCGCCTCATCATGCTTGGAAATATGGCAAGCGATGACCCGGAAGGGCCCATGATTTTTAAGCAAGTGGCTTCACTGGCATCACAGATGAAGGATGTTCACTTGATTACGGAGACTGATCCCCTTCTTGTCAACGCACTGCAGCGAGAAGCAGCTGTAGTAATGCAACTCTCGTCGAAAGAGGGATTTGGCCTCACTGTATCCGAAGCATTATGGAAGGGAACGCCCGTGGTCGCCACCCGTGTTGGCGGGATTCCGCTGCAGGTCATCGACGGGCAGACCGGCTACCTCGTTGAGCCGGGAGACTACGACACCGCCGCCGAGCGGGTCATTCGATTGCTCAAGGACGAAAGCTTGCGTACCGACCTGGGTGCCCGTGGGCGAGTCCACGTCCAGGAAAACTTCCTGATGCCGAGGCTTCTCCTCGACTGGCTCAAGCTGATAGACAAAGTGACCCGCACTTAGCGCGCCACCTTCCAACCTCGGGAGTCAAAATGCCAGAACTGAGACGAGGACCTATCAACAATCGGTGGGTGATCGTTGCCCCTGAGCGCGCGAAGCGTCCGTCTGATTTTCTTTCCAACGGCAGCGATGAGAACGGACAGCCACCTGAGAATTGCCCGTTTTGCCCGGGTAACGAGGCGCAAACACCACCGGAGATCTACCGAACATCGGATGCGGATGGCGCATGGCAGGTACGCGTGGTGCCAAACAAGTTTCCCGCTATGCACGAATACTCGGAATTGGGACGCACTGGTATCGCCGGCTTCTACGACCGCATGAACGGCGTTGGAACCCACGAAGTCGTGATCGAGACTCCGGGCCACTACAAGGAGATCTCGGACCTTTCAGTCGAGCATGTAAAGATGATCGTGGACACTTACGCGTTACGACTGCAAGAGCTGATGAAAAACGACTGGTATCGGTACGTCCTCCTGTTCAAGAACCACGGAAAGAAGGCCGGCGCCTCCCTTACCCATCCCCATTCCCAGATCATTGCAACCCCCATTGTCCCGCTGCGAGTGCACGATCTGCTACAGACGGCGCGCTCGTACTATGAACGCAAGGAACGTTGTTTGTTCTGCGACGTAATGCTCGCAGAACTCGATTGTGAAGAACGAATCATCGAGGCGACAGACGACTTTGTTGCTTTCGCGCCTTATGACTCACGCTTTCCGTTCGAGATTTCCATCTATCCGCGAAAACACGCGCACGAGTTCACCGACATCCAACAAGAACAGCGATGGGAATTCGCTCGCATTGTCAGGAGGACCTTATTCCGCCTGAAGGCATTATTGGGGGATCCACCGTACAACATCGTGTTTCATAACTCACCCAATCCCATCCCGCGACCGGGAAAACCAAGCTACTGGACGACGCTACAGTATGACTACCACTGGCGAGTGGCAATCATACCTCGCTTGACCACGGTGGCGGGTTTCGAGTGGGGCACGGGGTTCTATATCAATCCGATGCCGCCGGAAGACGCCGCGCGCTACTTGCGCGAGGTAGAAACACCCGACTGACCGGTCGAAATACCCCGATACCGTCCAGACTCCCGCCCGACCTGACGCCATAGTCCGATCCATAACCAAGCGTTACATGAAATCGGCATGCGTGCGCCCGCCGCACACGAAGCAATTTGCGGAAGGTGCAAGCCCCGATCTTATTACGCTTATTCGAAGAGCAATCCATCGCATTCCATTCTCCCGGGCAACATGTTGACAGTCGACTTGGCGCTCGCTATAGTGGATTAGTTATTTCTGGAAAGAAAGTAACTCCAATGCGAGAACCAAAAGGCGATCACAGGCTCATACGCGACTACAATCGCGGGCTGGTTGTCAACCTGCTGCGCACCGCAGGTCCGATGTCACGTACTGACCTCTCGCGTCATATCGGGCTGGCTCCATCGGCATTGACTCGAAGAATCCGAGATTTGATCGATGAAGGCCTGGTAATCGAGGGCGGAAAGAAGAAATCGAATGGCGGTCGTCCCCCGACGCTTATTTCGTTCAACCCTGATTACGCCTGCACCATTGGTATCAAGATCGAGCACTCGCAAATGCTGGCCGCGCGAGTGAATCTCGCCGGCCGGATCAGCGCTCGCTACCAGATCGAACTCTCTCCCAACCCGGCTCCTGATGAAGTCATCTCCAAGGTGAAGAAAGCGGTCGATGTGCTTGCGGAAGAAAACATCCTCGGCGTTGGAATGAGTATCTCGGGATTTGTGGACAGCATAAATGGTATAGACCTCTATTCTCCAATCTTAAACTGGGAAAACGTCTCTCTAGGGGAACCGCTGCAGGAGCTTCTCGACCTTCCCGTGCATCTGGAGAACGACGTAAACGCCCTCACTCTCGCCGAGCGTTGGCACGGCGCCGGTACCGCTTTCTCCAATTTCGTCTGCCTCACCGCCGGAGACGGAGTCGGTGCCGGAATGGTGATAGATGGCAACCTCTATCGCGGCGCGTTCGGCGGTGCCGGCGAAGCGGGACACATGATGATCGATCCTGACGGCCCCCGCTGCCGATGCGGCGAACGCGGCTGTCTGGAGATGTTTGCGTCCGATCAGTTCTTGCTTAGCGAATCGATCCGTCTTGGATTCGGAGATATGCAGTGTATGACGCAGGCGGCCAGAGAGGGAGACGGCAAGGCTCTATCCGTATTCAAGCAGATGGGCCGGTACTTGGGCATTGGAGCGAAGAACCTGGTCAATCTCTTCAACCCACAGGCGGTAATCCTGGGGGGAGAGAGAATGGAGGCATCTGACTTGTTCCTTGCCTCATTCACGGAAGAGGTTCGTGAACACTCATTCGCCGCCGCCGCCAAGGGACTGGAAATCATCCCCGCCAAGCTAGGCGCAGACGGGTTCTTGATCGGAGCAGCGACAATAGTAGCAGCGGACTTCTTCCGTTTGCCCACCGAAAGGACGGCCAAATGAACCTGTACGTAAAGACGGATGAGTGCGGGCAGGCCTCAGTTTGCACCGGCAACCGGCTCTGGATAGAGAAGATCGGCCTCCGCGTCTCGCGAAGCGGAGAATGGCTGGCGGATGGAACGGGCAGCATAGAATGTGGCACATGGAACGGCTCAGACGGGAGTGACGAACACGGCGGCTACAGACTGTGGCAGAGGGAATACAGTCTGAACGGCGTGCCTTTCGTTTCTCTGTCATTGCGGGCGTACAACGACAACGGTGTCCTCTTGGCAACCGGTGAGCTATTGCGGGATATTGGAGACCTCAAACGTACGGACTCGTTTGATGACGCAACATTCCTCGTGCCGGCGTTCTCGTTCTCGGATGAGATGTCTTTCTTCGCGTCCACGTTCGGGCTCGGAGGGTCAACTGATCGCTATCCCGGCGGCTATTGGCCAACGGTAAGTACTGGGAAAGGGCCGGCCGGTCTGCCGCGACAGGCGTTCGCTCCCCTGGTTCTGTATTCCCAGGAAGGAGCGCTCGCCATCGCGCCCGCAAACCTGTTCCTCACCAGCCCGCTTGTACGAATCCCAGGCGGAGTCGGACGCGGATTGCACGGCGCAATCGACCGCCTTTCCGCGGGTACATGTCTGGAATCCCTGTTCGCGTTCGGTGAAGATGTCCCGGATGCGTTGATGCGACTGGGAGACAGCCTGCTTGCGCAAGGGGGAAAGAAGCGACGGACCACTGATTCGCATCCGCTCTTTTCGTCGCTTGGCTGGTGGAATGCATACGGCGGCTACTACACCGAGCCAATCAGACAGCTCACCGAACAGAAGCTGGAAGAGGTCGTCGACGGATTCAAGGAGCAGCGGATCCCCGTCACATACCTGGGCCTCGATCTATGGTATCCATACGAGGTAATCGGTAAGGCGATTTGCTATGTTCCCGATGAAGAGAAGTATCCCCGCGGCATCGCGCATCTGGCCGAAGAGCGGTCGCTTAGCACAGTCTTGCACCTGTCTTCGCTGAGCCGCAAGAACCGCTACAACGCCAACGGCGCCGACCCGTCTTTCTATCGCGAGGTGGCGCTACAGCTCGTAAATGAACGGGGAACCGTTGCCTGGCACGACTGGCTGCGCACCCAGCAACACCTGACGCGCATGTTGCGAGAGGACCCGATCGCAGCTGAGGAGTGGTTCTCTTCAATGGCGAACGCCTTCTCCGATAACGGGCTGGACGTGCTTTTGTGCATGCAGACCATGGGCATGAACCTCGCATCGACGCAGCTTGCCAACATCATCGCCGGCCGTAGTCACACCGATTTTCTCTTCATGCAACAGGACGCTTTGCAGACGGCGGCCGCGCATGGCCATCCTGATTTCCTTGATGGTTTCATCACCCCGGCCGAGCTTCACCGTCAGAACCTGCTCATGGGAATGGTGCTTTACTCCCTCGGGCTGCTGCCATTTCATGATCTCTTTCTCACGCGTCCCCATCCCGGACTGGGGGGTGAGTATCCTGAGGAAGAGGCGGTGCTGCGTGCTTTGTCGTGCGGCCCGGTAGGAATCGGCGACGCTCCGGGAATGACCGATCACGCGTTGATCGACCGTCTACTTCTTCCGGATGGTAGCGTTGCACATCCGGATCATCCGCCGTTCCCGCTTATGGAGACGGTCGATTCAGACATTCAAGCATTCTTCACGGAGCACCGCGCGGACGATGTTAGATGGGGATATCTCATTCTCCTAAACACCGCAAAGGAGGAACTTCCGTTTGCTATGAACTCGCCGATGCCAGGCAATGTGCGCATCTGGAACGGGCTAACGCGCAAGGTCGCACCCGCCATACACGGCAGACTAGGCCCAGGCAGGCTCGCCTACTACGTCCTTGTCCCCGAACGTGAAGACATCGCCCCCATCGGCATAGTCGACAAGTATGTCTGCGCGCCGTCGGGATGGATCGAACACGCACACTGGAACGAAGGTTGGCTTCTATCTCAACGCAAGAATACGACCGTCTTGGGCGTCATCTCATCCCATTCCATACGGGCACAGACAGAAGATGGCCGCGATCTCCCGACATCCAGAAGAGATGGGTTGTGGCTCGTCAACACTGCAACCGCAAACGGCAGAGTATGCATTCACAGGAGGTGAAGTTCGTGCGCAAAGCATCAGCGTTTCTTGCCATTCTCGTCATCGCTTCGGGATTGGCATGGGCGCAAGACACGCCGCTCAATCTCGCGATAATCTGGCATCAACACCAGCCGCTATACCTGAACGCCACGACTGGGGACTATGAGCTTCCTTGGGTGCGCGTGCACGGGGTGCAAGAGTATATCGATTCTCCGACGATCCTCGCCGAATTTCCCGGAATTCATGTGACCTACAATCTGCAACCGAGTCTCTTACGGCAGATCATGGATTACGTAGAGATCACGCCTCAGGAAAGGGCCAAGGGCGGACTATATCAATACATCGGGGTGCTGGATAACCATTTGCGTTGGATCTGGGCCTTGATGAGCAATCCTTCTTCGCTGACCGGTGATGACCGCGCGAACATGCAGCAGCAGTTCTTCTGGCTCAATGGGTATATGTTCGATAACGATGGGAACGATCCATACTTCGACACCCGCTATGCCGAGCTCAACGCCTTAAGGGACGGCAAGCCGTTTACCGACCAGGAGCTGATGGACGCGGCCGGGCTCTCACTCCTGTGGGAGATATCTCCCGAAATGCATGAGTCGCTCGGAATAGATGATCTCCGGGGAAAGACCGGATTCACCAGCAGCGATATTGTCCGTCTCATCGAGGCGCAACGCACCGTCCTTTCAGAAGTCATCGCTAGCTATGTACGTACGGATGCCGCGGGGAACGAGCTGATCACGAGCCCGTTTTATCACCCGATCCTCCCGCTTCTGTGCGATCGCGGATGGGAGGACGATGCGCTCGGGCAGATCACGGCTGCTCAGTCGCAACATGCCGCGCTATTCGGTGCTTCTGCTGTTGGAGTATGGCCACCGGAGGAGGCAGTGTCGGATGATGCGGTGCGCCTCCTTGATCAGGCCGGCTTCAGCTGGACGGTGACCGACCAGGGCATCCTCGCCCAAAGCGTTGATCACACTCCAAGCACTGATGAACTAACCACACCGTGGAAGTACGAAAATGTCGATGTTCTCTTCCGCGATTCCGATCTCTCCGATCGCATCGCATTCTCGTACGGAAACAAACCGACGCAGCAAGCGGTCGACGATTTCATGAGCGCCGTCCATCAGATATATGAATCGCTCGATGATCCGAGCAATCATCTTCTCGTAGTTGCGCTCGACGGCGAGAACTGGATGTTCATGGCCGGTTATCCCAACAACGGCCGCAACTTCCTTCGTGCCTTGTACGGGGCGCTGGAAAACGACAACGAAGTGAAGACCGTCACTCCCGCCGAATTCCTCGCCACCCATCCGGATGTTTCGCGTCCCCTCGACAGCATCGCCACCGGCTCCTGGGGAGGCGATCTCTCCACCTGGATCGGAGAACCGGACGAGGACGCAGCCTGGGAGCAGCTCTCTGCTGCGCGCGATGCCGTTGCCGCAGCCGGAAGTCCAGCGCCTGCCCTTGCCGCGCTGCACGCAGCCGAGGGATCGGACTGGTTCTGGTGGTACGGAAGCGACCAGGACTCTGGCACCGATGAGATCTACGACGCCCTCTTCAAGGCCACCCTCATCGCGACCTACGAAGCGGCCGGAACACTGCGGGCGCAGATTCCGGCCGGGCTGTTTGTGCAACTCGTCCCACCGGCTCGCGTGAGCCTGGGGGAGGTGGCTCCCGCCCTCGACGGCCGAATCACCACTGAGGACAACTGGAGCGCCGCAGTCGACCTCCCGGCGAAACGGGCCCTGCAGACCGTGTCCGTCGGCTATCGAGAGGGCACGCTGTGCGTCCGGGTCGAAGGAGATGTACCAGTGCGCGATTGGATCGGCTCACCGTGGGTTTTGTCGCTCTACGCGTCTGGCGGGCCCGGCGATCCACAGAACGCCGCGAGCGAGGCCGGGTTCCGACCGGGATTTGCCCTCACCTACGCGGCGCGCGTGAACCTCGCCAAGCTCAACAAAGATGGGCGGGGCACAGTAATGGTGTACCACGCAGACGGTGCGGGTGGCTGGTCTCTCATCTCGCCGCTGCGGACAATCTCCGCCCGGCGCGTCTATGTCGACGACGTGATTGAGTTTACAGTCCCGCTCAAGGAACTGGGAATGGAGCCGGGCAAGGCCGCCACCTTGACTGTAGCGCTCGAGGATTCGACTAGCGTCCTCGGTGAACTCGCCGGACCGCCGGTCCTCGCCTCGGTGCCGACGCTCGTGCAGGGAACGCTCTTCTTCGAGGCTCTTGACCCGGCCGGTGACGACGACGGTCCCGGGACCTACACTTATCCGACCGATTCGGTGTTCAGCGGCGTGGGCCTGTTCGATCTCACGGCCTACCGAATCTACGACGCTGCTGACTCGTGGCAGTTCGCGCTCGACTTCGCGAGCTTGCCCAACCCCTGGAACGGCCCGCAGGGCTTCAGCCATCCGATTGTCTTCCTTTACCTCGACGTTTCGCCGGGCGGCTCGACGACCTCCGCTGAGGAGGGGAAGGCGGCACACGTCGCGTTCAGTCCGGAACACCCATGGGACGTCTTTCTTAAGATCGCCGGCTGGCCCGCGTATGGGCGGCACTTGTGGACTGCGTCGGGCGAGGGTCCATTGCTCGTCGAGGTGGCGTCGGACCCACGCCGCGGCCGGGTGATCGTTACCATACCCAAGGCACTTCTGCCCTCGGTGGCTGGCTGGCACTACGTCCTCGTCGCCTCGCAGGACGGCTACGGGGAAGACGACGTCCGGGCGGTCGCCGCAACGGCCGGGCCGTGGGTCGGCGGCGGAAGCCCAAACCCAACGTGGACGCCACAGATCTACGACGCCCTGCTTCCCACGGGGGCGGATCAAGGGGTGGTGTTGGGCAGCTTCTCACCGGGCGCCTACGCAATTCTCCAGCCAATCGAAGTCAACCCATGAGTGAAGGGAGGTGATTTGCCGGAGCGTGTTCTTGCAAGCTACTGTGAAGCATGGCGGTTTTGTGGTGTAGCTAGAGTTCAAGGAGGACTCAGATGAAGAAGTTACTGATGTTGGTACTGATCATCGCGCTCGCGGCTGTGGTCGGTGCGGCGCAGACGAAGCTCACGATCTTCGCCGACGATACCCGCACCCCGCTCCTGCGAGACCTAGGGGCACAGTTCACCGCGGATACCGGTGTCGAGGTCGACGTCGTCGAGTACGCATGGAACGACCTGCGATCGGCGTACGTCACGTCCACACAGGCCGGAGAGGGCCCGGACATCGTCATCGGTGCGCACGACTGGGTCGGCGAGTACGTGGCGAACGGGCTGGTCGAACCGATCGACCTCGGCAAGAAGGTGGCGGACTTCAGCCCGGCGGCACTCGAGGCGTTCACCGTGAACGGGGCGCTCTACGGCCTCCCGTACGCGTCGGAGAACCTCGCCTTGGTCTACGACAAGGACCTGGTGCCCACCCCGCCGCGGACCTGGGACGGGCTCCTGGCGATCTGCCGGGCCGTCGCCGATCCCGAGAAGCCGATGTACGGCCTTGCCTTCCAGAACCAGGCCGGGAATTTCTACCAGTTCTTCCCGTTCCTCAGCGCAGCCGGAGGCTACATCTTCGGCTACGACGACAAGGGCGCGCTCAACCCTTGCGACGTCGGGATCGCCACCGATGGCGCGATCTTCGGCGCGACGCTCTATCAGTCGATGTTGAAGGAAGACCTCATCCCGAGCGGCGTAGATTGGGACACGCTGAACGCACTGGTAGAAGGCCACAACGCGGCGATGTACATCACCGGTCCGTGGTTGATCGGCGCGATCAAAAGTGCGGGGGTCAACTACGGGATCACCCAGATCCCAGCGATCAAGGGGCCCAACGGCGCGTACAACGTGCCAAAGGTCTTCACCGGTGTTCAGGGGTTCATGGTGAACTCGTTCAGCGATAACAAGACGATCGCCATGGACTTCCTCATGAACTACGTCGCGACGATGGACACAATGGTCGCCCTGATGAACCTCGGCGACCGCGCCCCGGCGTACCTCCCGGCCGTGACCCAGGCGGGACCCGACATTCTCGCGTTCAGCCAGCAGGCGGCGTTCGGCGTTCCGATGCCGAGCATCCCGGCGATGGCGAGCATCTGGCAGGAGGGCGGGAACGCCCTCGACCTGATCAACAACGGCACCGACCCGGCCACCGCCTTGAAACAGGCACAGGATCTCATCCTGACGGCCGTCGACTGTAAGTAGGGAAAGGAAGACTTGGGCGGCGGGGCGTGCCCCGCCGCCCGGGACAACCCATGCGCTCACAAAGCCCGTTCAGCCTTTCCATGAAGATCCTCCTGCTTGGCATTGTCGACGCGGTCGTTGTGTGGGCGGGAGTCGGACTCGGCACACAGAACGCATACGCGCTCCTCTCGTTGCTTCTCCTCGGTGGCGTGGGTCTCAACATCGCCATCCTCTCGCGGCGAGCCTACCCGCTGCGCTACCTCCTTCCGAGCCTGCTCGTCCTGTTCGGAATGGTGGTCTACCCGATCCTCTACAACGTCTACATCTCGTTCACGAACTTGCAGACCGGGAACCTCTTGCAGAAGAGCCAGGTGATCCATCTCCTCGAGAACCGCTACGCTCCGGCGCCCGAGGAGACCATCTACGCCTACCAGGCGTACCTCAGCGACAAGGACGAGCTGCTTCTTCTGCTGACCGACGAACAGGGGCAGCACTTCCTCTCGCAGGGGAAGACGCTTGAGCCATTGCGGCCTGATGACCAGCGGCTCGTCACACAGGACGGAACGACCGGCCTCGATGTTCCCGGATATCACGCGGTGACCGGCCCGGCGCTCTACCAGCTCCTGCCACGGCTCGAGACCCTGGCCATTCCCGTCGACAACGCCACCCTCCGTCTCTCGGGGATCCGCCAATTCAAGACGGTGATCAAGCAGTACAGCTACAATCCGAAGACCGACCGGCTCGTCGACCTGCAGACCGCCATCTCGTACGCGCCGGTTGACGGCCGATTTACCTCTGCAGCCGGGAAGACGATCGAACCGGGGTTCCAGACGTGGGTCGGAGCACGGAACTTCGTGCGCATATTCTCGAGCGCGGCGATCGGCAAGGACTTCCTGCGCGTCTTCCTATGGACGGTCGTCTGGGCGATGCTCAGCGTTTTCTTGAGCTTCTCGCTCGGCCTATCCTTCGCCCTGCTCCTGAACGACCGGAAACTCCATTTCCGTCTCGTCTACCGAACGCTCCTGCTCGTGCCCTATGTGATGCCGGTGTTCATCTCGGCGTTCGTTTGGAGAGGGATGTTCAACGAGAACTTCGGGATCTTCAATCGCATCCTCGGCGACCTTTTCCACGTTCAAGTCCCGTGGCTCACCAACGCGATGTGGGCACGAGCCTCGCTCATCATGATCAACGTGTGGCTCTCGTTCCCGTACATGATGCTCATATCTCTGGGGGCGCTGCAGAGCATCCCCGACCAGCTCTATGAGGCAGCGCGCGTTGACGGCGCAGGCGCGTGGCGCCGATTCTGGTCGGTGACCCTGCCGCTTCTGATGATCAGCCTGGCGCCGCTTCTTATCGGGTCGTTCGCCTTCGCGTTCAACAACTTCACGCTCATATACCTGGTAACCGCGGGGCGACCGGCTGTGCTCGGCGCGGCCACCCCGGCCGGGGCAACGGACATCCTCATCTCGTGGACGTACCGGATCTCCTTCCAGGGCGGGTCGGGGAACAACTATGGGCTTGCCGCCGCGATCTCCATCCTGATCTTCGTTATGATCGCCACGATCAGCGCGATCGGCTTCCGAATGTCGCGGCACCTCGAGGAGGTGTAC
>CAZKAB010000004.1:75446-83830 GCA_964550615.1 uncultured Thermotogae bacterium | reverse complement strand
TCACCGTTGAAGCCCCGCCGAATGAGGCTCCGACCGCCGACTTCACCTGGACTCCCACTGCTCCCGATACCGGTGAGCAGGTAACGTTCACCGCAACGATAACCGATCCGGATCAGCCGGCGGGAACGGCGTTTAATTACGCTTGGGATTTCGGTGACACAACAACAAGCCAGACGGCGAGCCCGAGTCATGCGTTTGCCGAGAAAAAGTCGTATACGATAACGCTTACCGTAACTGACGATGCAGGTGACGACGTCACAGTGACCCATACACTATCGGTGGGGAATGAGCCGCCGGTGGCAAGCTTCACGGCGACACCCAATCCAGTAACGATGGGACAACCGGTAACGTTTGCCTCCACAGTGACGGATGCGGATCAGCCTGCGGAGACGGCATTCAACTACGCATGGGACTTCGGCGATGGGACGGCAAGCACTGATCAGAACCCCACGCACACCTATGGCGCTGCCGGTACCTATACGGTGAGCCTAGTTGTCACCGACGACAAAGGGACATACAGTGAGGCGGTCGAGGTTGACGTCACTGTGAACGGCCCGGCACAGACGGTGCTCTACAGCTTCCCCAATCCGGCCGCGACACAAGCGTCGATCGTCTACTACCTGCCCACCGGAGCAACTGCGCCTGTGCTCCACATCTATGACATCACGGGAGCGCTCGTGCTTGAGGAGCCGCTCGATGTCGGCGCATCGCCGTATCTGTGGAATCTGCAGTCGGCCGCTGGTGAAGACATGCCGAACGGCCTCTATCTGTGCATCGTGACGGCGCAGGGCGCGAACAACAGTCTGATCTACAAGCTTCTGATCGAAAGATAAGGGAGGGAGAACAGTGAAGAAGCTATACACATTAGTGATTGCAGCCCTCCTGATTGCAGGGCTGGGAGGCGTTGCTGGGCTCGCCGAGACTGCAACGACGGTGCTCGACATCGATCCCGGCGTGCAGGTGATCGGCGTCGGAGGGGCGGGAACCGCCCTTGCCAATGGAGCGGAGACCTTATTCTACAATGCCGCTGGGCTTTCCGATCTTTCCGGGGCGAGCTTCAGCTCGTACTACGCGTCGTATCTTGGAGTCGCAAGCTACACGTCGTTGGCGCTCACATTCCGCAACTGGGGTCTGGGAATGTTGATGCTGAACAGCGGCAACATTCAAGGCTACGACGGTGGCGGTGCGACTACCGACACCCTCGCATACAGCAACAATGCCCTCATCTTTGCGTTTGGCGTGAGCCCGAAAGATCTCGCGTTCCTGCCTCGGCTTCCGATTGATTTCTCGCTTGGAGGAAGGATCAAGTATCTGTCGGTGAAGGACGGGGCTGCCAGCGGTTCCGGATTTGCCTTCGATCTCGCCTATCGCATGACATTCCGCGATATGCGCATCGGCCCGATTGGGTTGAGCGACCTCGCCCTTGGCGCGACCGCAACGAACCTGTTCGGCAGTGTCAATTACGATGTGCATGGCGAATCGATGGGAATGGGGCTGCGTATTGGCGGTTCGGTGAAGCTCGCCAACCTAATCCTACTCACGAGCGACATCGATCTCAGCGGTGGATTTCACGTTGGAGTGGCATACAGCCCAATACAGACGCTTGTCATCCGCATGGGGATGATGACCCAGCAAGGAGGGATGTCAATCACTCTTGGAATGGGTTTGAACATACAGGGATTCATCCTCGACTACGCCTATGTGACGCATCCCATGCTCCCCGGCACGCATCGGATATCACTATCAATTGACTTTTCCGGCCTTGACCTATCGTCATTCGGAGGCATCCTCCGCCGCCTTCTTCCATAGGAGGAGCCCCTTCCGAGTCGCTTCGATTGATTGAGCCCGGTTTCGGGCTCAATCTGTGTGGGGGACCAATGCAAATTCACCACGAAGAACGCGAAGAGCACGAAGAATGGCACTCAACGAGCTGTCGAATCGGGTAATCGGCTGTGCGAAGAAGGGCCACGACACCAGATACGATCCCTTGCCGTTGTAGCGTTGCTCCCCTGCCCACAGGGCAGGCGGGTGCCCAACGTTATGTTACGTTCGCGAATGAAGCGTGTGCCGAACTGCGTCGGATGCGCCTATCCATGTTGGATAGGGGTTCGATGGCAACGTCAAGCACAGGGTGTCTATGCTAGACAGGATGACGCTACAGGGTGCCCCACAGTGCTTCTGTGGCGCGGAAACCACCTGTGTATAGCATGCAGCGACAGGGGTGCCATGTTGAACGCTCATCGCAAGAAGCGCCGCTGGCGACCCGATTGGCGTCGATGAAACACGCCGGAGTGTGCCCACTACCAGTTCTTCTCCCCCCTTCGTGTCCTTCGTGGTGAAAGGCCTTTCGCCTATGGGAGAGCTACTGCGCCTTGAGCGAGCAAAACGAGCGGGTGAGAGAACAGCGTTGTATCACTTACAGTCAGGACTTCGTTACCCACTCCAAACAGCGAGGAACCCAATCTCCCGATCATTCAATTCATCCAGTCCTGCTCAAGCTCCTCGAGGGTATCTGCTGCAATTGCGCTTCTGATATCTTGCATCAAACGCACGAGAAAGCGCAGGTTGTGAATGGTGGCGAGCCGGTAGAAGGAAAACTCGCCTGATCGGCAGAGGTGCCTGAGGTAGGCGCGCGAGTGATTCCTGCAGGTGAAACAGTCGCATGATTCGTCGATTGGACGAGGATCTCGGCTGAAGCGGGCGTTGCGCAGGTTTATCCGGTGGCGCGGTTCGCCTTTGAGAAAGACAGTGCCGTTACGGGCGACGCGAGTCGCAGCGGCGCAATCGAATGTGTCGACACCGCGACGCACGCCGGCGAAGATGTCCTCTATCTCGCCTATTCCAAGCAGGTGGCGCGCCTTGTCATCTGGGAGCATGGGGATCGTCCAGTCGAGGACATAGAGCATGTCTTGCTTCGATTTTCCGAGTGATCCGCCAATGGCGAATCCGCCGAATGGCATCGCGCCGATCACACGTGCGCTCTCTTTGCGTAGATCTTCGTATGCCCCCCCTTGCACGATTCCGTACAGAATCTGGTCGGGATTAGGATGCAAGCTTTCCTTGTTGGGTGCGTCAAGTGCGGTGAGCGAACGTTCCGCCCAGCGGTGGGTGCGTTTCATCGCGTCTTTTGTGTAGGCATAGTCGTGCATGGGCGACGTGCATTCGTCGAGGACGAGAATGATGTCCGCTCCCAGTTGCCGCTCCAGCTCGATCACTCCCTCCGGCGAGAAGAAGTGTTCCGATCCGTCGATTATCGATCGAAACGATGCCCCTTCCTCGGTGAGTTGAACCAGCGATTTCCCTTGCCGATAGTGGTTTCGCGTTGGTCGCGGTTCGTCGCCGGGAAAGATCGACGCAACTTTTCCCACTCCGTGTTCCTTGCCCGCACCGAGACTGAACACCTGAAAACCTCCGGAATCGGTCATGGTTGGGCCATTCCAGCCGGAGAAGCCGTGCAGCCCGCCGAGGGCGGCGACCGTTTCCTCCCCGGGGCGGAGATGCAGGTGGTAAGAGTTTGAGATGACTATCTGAACGCCTATCTCTCGCAGTGCCGCCGGTTCCACCGCCTTGACCGTTGCCCGCGTGGCGACCACCACAAACGCCGGTGTGGACACCGTGCCGTGCGCGGTCACCAGTTTCCCGGTGCGGGCGGGCATGCCTTTGTGTTGGTGTTCGAGTAGGAACATGTGTGATTCAGGCCGACGACGCGTGTACTTCGTCTCGCCTCTCCTTTGCCGGGGATGCGAGGCGATGTTACAGGAAACGCGTGCCAGGATAAAGGATACCGAGCCCTCTCACACTGCCGAGAAGCAGTGATAGGTGATGAGTGACAAGCGATGGGATCGGAGAAGAGGAGGCAGTCAGCGGTCAGCAGTCGGCAGAGACTAGCGGATCAGAAACATTAGGCTAGGAGAGTAGTGATGAGTAATGAGTGAAGAGTAATGAGAACAAGCGGCATTCACCACGAAGAGCACGAAGGACACGAAGGATGATATTGAATGGGTCATGGAATGGACAATCGGCTGTGCAAAAGAACCGCTATGACACCGGATAGAATTCTTTGCCGTTACCCGGTTTCTTCCCTTGCTCCCTTCGTGCTCTTAGTGTCCTTCGTGGTGAAAGGTCCTTCCCTCATGGGATGCTTATTGCGCCTTGAGCGAGCGGGCGAGAGAAATGCTCATATATCTCGCAAAGACGCAAAGGACGCCAAGAACAGTAGAAGATTGAGAATGCTTTTTGGTTTTCCCTCTTAGCGCCCATGACGCCTTGAATGAGGGCTAGCGAGCGGGCGAGGGAAAGGCACTCTATCCTCTACAAGCGAAGGCGAAAACCAGCCTGTCCCCTTTTTAGTCTATTCGCCGAGGGCGCGATAGAGGGGGGCGTAATCGCAAGCGGGATTCCAGAATAGATAGCCGTCCGCTCCGTTGTCCTTTGCGGCGCGGATCTGCGCGCGGATGTAATCCTCCATTGTCATGCCTGCGGGAATGTCACGATCAAACGCCTGCAAGAATGGGCGAAACGGAGTTGATACGCGTTCTTCCCCTGTGGTGAGGGCCTCACTTACCACTGCGTAAGGATTGTCCTTGTAACGCTGCTCGTTGTAGTGAGACGGATAGAGCATCGGTGAGATGAAATTGACAAGCGGCGAGATTCCCTCCAATGATTGGCCGATTGGGTCGATCAGTTTCTTGTTCCAATCCCACAGCACGCGTCCGAAGACATCGACCGATAGCGCCACGCGCCCGCTTAGGAGGCGCTGCGCACTGGATAGAAACGAATTGATCGCGGCGTATCGATCGGCATAGATCGCACTCAGGTTTCCTCCGTCGTTGTAGCGGACATAGTCGAATTGGATCTCGTCAAAGCCGAGCGATGCCACTTCTTCAGCGATCTGCAGGTTGTAGTCGACGGCGCGCTTGTCGTCAGGGGGAACCCATGGCTGGCCGAGCCCGAAATGCGTTGCCAGCTTGGGATCGTAAAACAGGACCTGTCGAGCAATGGTATAGATGCCGTCGGCCTCCAGTCGTTTGACCAGCGCTGCCAAGTCGACCCTGCCCGTGGATGCTCCGATCGACCTTGCCAGCGGAACGGCACTGTTGTAGGTCAGCTCGCCGTACATGTTCTTCACGTTGATAACAACCGCGTTCAGCTTCCCTTCTTGTACGGCGTCGAGAACGCCTGTCAGAACGCCTTCCTTGCTCACGGCGTACGAAGTGAGATAGACGCCAATCCGGTTGTGCGACGATGGGAGCGCAGGAGCGCTGAGAGGAGTGCCCTGATCGATGCCTACGCTCGAACAGCAAGCAACTACGATCAGGACGAACAGGAGGCGCTGAGCGATCGATCGGGTCATGTCTTGAGTCTACTCCTCGGCAATGGCGGGAGTAGTCGTAATTGTGCGTATGGCAGGGGACGTACGACACGTTGGACCGATTGTCGTGGTGTCGGCGTGGGCGTGCCGAATGTCTTCTCGTGCGGCTTCATCTTTTCCTCACAACCCCTTCACTCGCTCCACAGAGTGGGGGGATAGGCTTTCAGTAAATGGGGTGGATGTTTGCTCGCCCGTTTTGGCGGCCGCTATAATTGGCCAGCGATTCTTGGAAATAATCGGCGAAGGAGCAATGCGAATGAAACGGATATGGATATTGGCATTTCTGGGAGTTAGCCTGATGACGTATGTGGGGCTGGCGGCAGGAGCGCATGACCCAATTGTGATTCTCGGCAATAGTGATTTCACATCTGCCAATGGAGTCATAAGCGGGGCCGGCACTGCGGGAGACCCGTATATTATCGCCGGATGGGAGATCGACGTTCCGCAGGGCGTGAAATACGGAATCAAGATCGAGAACGCAACCGCGAACTTCGTATTGCGTGGTGTGATCATTCGCGGCGGCACGGCCGAGGATGGCGCTGCGATTAGGCTCGGGTTCGTTACTGCGGCGAAAATTGAGAATTGTTCTGTATCCGGATCGATAAATGGAATCGAGATTGCTTCTTCGACCGGCGTGACGATGACCGGCAACGTGATCTACGTGCAGGGTCTGGGCCTAAGGATCACGGGCGAGTCGGCGGATGAGTACGATCTGGCGATCGATAAGACGAACGGAATCAACAACTACCCGATCCGATACATCTACGGCAAGGATGGCGAGACGATCAAGGATATAAAGTCGAACAACCTCTATCTCGCCGCCTGCAATAACATGACAGTCGAGAACAACGAAATCGTCAATGGAGACGGCATTCAGCTCGCATTCGTCGACAATTCGACGATTTCAGGGAACAAGGTGTATCGCACGAATCCGGTCCTGACGGGGTATGGAATCACTCTCTATAAATCCAACGGGAACACGGTGACCGGAAATACTTTGCAGAATAACCGCTTTGCCGGGATCTATGTGTGGGTCTCTTCGCAGAACGAGCTTGCCGACAACCAGCTTCTGGCGAACGACAGCGGTATCATCGTTGCTGCTTCGGATAACAACAACGTGCACGACAATATGGCATTCGCTAATCCGGTGGGGATAGAACTGAGCGCCGGTTCTACGGGGAATGACGTGGCGAATAACATCATCACGCATGAGAACACGAAGTACGGGATCGTTCTCAATCAGGCCGTGGGAAATACGGTGGAGGTAAACTCGATTGCCGATGCCGAAACCGGGATTCGCCTCGCCGAGCAAGCGAACGGAAATCAGGTCACAAAGAATACGATTGTCAAAGCGGCGTACGGAATGTCGATTACCGGATCCAACAACGATGTAAGCGGCAACTTGATCTCGCAGAACACACGCGGCATCCTTTTCCCCGAGACTTACGGCAAGGTTACTGCGCGCGGCAATTCGATCCACGATAACGTCTTCTCCGACAACGGAAATCACGTCTACCTAAACAACGACTCCGTGGCGACGCAAGTCTACGGCAACACATTCCTTGGTGGGGGGACGTCGCTTGTAGAAGACTACGGGAACAACACGTGGACGGTGGATGGTGTGGGCAATTATTGGGGCGATTACCGGGGAGCGGATGCCGATGGCAATGGAATCGGTGATGATCCGGTGTTCATCTATCCGGCGGCGGACAAAGACACGGCTCCAAGGCTCTCGCTTGGCAAAGCCAGCAGCGACTTGGGAGTGATGAGCACAATGCCCGCAGGGAGCGTCGAGATTACCTTGGCCGACGGTTCGAAGATCACGATTCCGGTACTGAATGCCGACAATGGAAACACACGTTTTGTTGGATTCCGAGGATTCCCGGCGGCGATGCTGCCCGGATTCCCGGGGATTCTCTTCTCGTTTGACGATGAGGCGAAGCGGCAGTTTACAATGGAGACTGTACCATTCGCGCTCGACATAGTGTTCTTCAACGCAAAGGGCGATTTTGAGGGGAGCACGACAATGGATGCGCAATCGAAGGATCTCTATACGGCGAAAGGGCCGTTCCAATACGCGCTTGAGCTTCAGAGCGGCAAGGCGGCCGATCTGGGAATCGACGCGGGCGCGGTGCTGACGCTGCCGGAGAACAACTAGAGGTGTCGCAGATAAGGGCGATCATCTTCGACCTCGACGGGACCCTTGTGAGGTATCACGGGGTTGAGTTTGAGTCGAGTTGGGGAGCGATCGCGGCGGCGGCGGGCAAGCAGGAGGAATCGCAGCGATTGCTGCATGAATTTCTCCCACGGCATGACGCGTACAGCGAATGGGTGGCGAAAGACGCGGCCCTGCTGACGGGAGTGCCGGTCCGGATGATAACCGAAAAGGTCTTCCCGCCGCCGTATTCTGCCGGCGTACTGCAAGCGCTCGGTGCCCTGCACGGGCGCTATACAATGGGCATCATCTCATCCGGCGTGGATCTCGTTGCCAAACGTGTCCTTGCGGACCTCAAGCTCGACTTTGCCGTTGCCAATTGCCTTTTGATCGAAGGAGATCATTTCACCGGCAAGAGTGAGACTGTGGTCGATCTCTGGCAAAAGGCCGAAATGGTCGAGAAGATAGCGGCAGAGCACGGCCTCTCGCTTTCTGAGATCTGCTTTGTCGGCGATCACTCAAACGATCTGCCCGTCATGCGCATTGTTGGGCTGCCGATTGCGTTCAACCCCAAAGATGAGACCCTGCGTGAAATTGCCCATCACGTGACTGACGACTTCATGACCATTCCGACGGTTATCGAGCAATTCCAGAACAGCCGGAACTGAGCGGGACCTCCTCGTCATGCCCTCAAATCTTCTGCTGTATCGGCGTCTTGCCGCAAGATGCGCCGCCTCACGGGAGCGCGTTCTCTAAGAAGGGGCGCCTTCTTCAGAAGGAGTGCGTTCTTCAGAAGGGGCGCCTTCTTCAGAAGGCGTAGGAGAATCCTGCTCCCATTGATGGCTTATGGTTGGCAAG
>CAZKAB010000004.1:44041-75346 GCA_964550615.1 uncultured Thermotogae bacterium | reverse complement strand
TTCTTCAGAAGGCGTAGGAGAATCCTGCTCCCATTGATGGCTTATGGTTGGCAAGCCTCATCCAAACATAGGTGGAGAAAGGATGAACCGCCACATCGAGTCGCAGATACTGTGACACAAATTCGTACGGAGATAGGCCGAACGTTGTCTTGCTTGTGAAAGTGGCGCTGTCAAGCGAATAGGTGAGAGTGAACAACTGCGTTCCTGTGTTCCCCGGCACGAGCTCAAAGTTGCTGTTGCTGTCGAGGGTCAGGTTCCCTAGTTTCAGAGATAGGTCGAGCCACAGCGCGGTTGCGAAGGAAGGAAGGAGATCGATCTCCGATCCGAGACGCGCGTTGAAAGAAGTGATACCTGCCGCCCCAAGTGTGACATACACGGCTTTCACCTCAAGCGTGAAGTGCTGCATTTGGAACGAGATCGGGTACAGATCGAGGATGCTCTCGCTTGTGGAAGCGAACGGCCCGATCTGTGCGTTCAAGTAGAGAGTTGCAGTCGCTGTGAATGAGGGAAGAATCACGGCGGCGACGCTCAAGTTGCCCAGCAAGCTGGGTGCATCGGAGTCTGTCCCAATGGTTGCGTTGAATAGGTCGGCGCTTGCGTATGCATTCCATGATTGGAAACCAAACGGTGCCAGGCTAAATATCAGTTGTGAGTCAAGTGTGATCGGAGCCCAATCGTATTCAAAGATGAACAACTGCGAGCCGACGATTGCTGGTAAAACCGTGAAATAGGTACTGCTTGTGGCGGTCAGGTCTGCAAACCCCGCTGTGAGATTGAGAGTGAAAGAACTCGCGGCCTTTGGGAGAGCTTGGACATCGCCGCTGAACGTTCCGCTCACACTTATCGTATCGTCTTGCGCATTGGCGAGAGCTGCAGCGACAAGAAACACCAACACGGCAATCACCCAAACCCGAAGCGCTCTCATTATCAATCCCCCCTGTAGGGATACTACCAGGAGCTACGCCATGTTGCCATGAGGAGAAGGATGCTGCATCCTGCAGATGTCGGTCGAGGCCTTCCCTTCACGTCGTCCAAGGCTACCATCGAGCGCCCGAAGGAGTTGCTTGGCTACAATGTCATGGTTTCACGCCACTGCGGTATCCTGATCTCCGCTTTGATTCTGCCGCCGATCGCTTTCTCGAATTCGGGCAGAGTGTCTTTCTCCCCGTGGACGAGGAGTATGTGGTCGGCCGATGTCTTCTCAAGCCAGTCGATCAGTCCTTTCTGATCGGCGTGGGCGGAAAAACCGTTTACCGTCCATAGTCCAGCCTTAACCGCCGTCTCTTCGCCGAGTATGCGTACATGCTTTGCCCCGTCAACAATCGTTCGGCCCAAGGTTCCGTGCGCCTGATAGCCGACGAAGACCACGCCTGCTTCTTCGCGCCACAGGTTGTGCCTCAGATGGTGCACGATGCGACCGCCGCTGCACATTCCACTGCCGGCGATAATAATGTTCCCTTCCGGCAATGCATTGATGTGTTTGGACTCATCGGTGCTTTGCGTGTAGCGAAGCGGCGGAAACTGGAATGGGTTCGGCGTTTTGGAGAACACGGCCTTGCCTTCCGAATCAAAGTAACCGGGGAAACGGGCGAATATGCGTGTAGTGGCGATAGCGAGAGGGCTGTCGAGGATGATGTCGCATTGGGGCAGTTCCTTGGCTTTCCACATCAGAAACAGCTCGTAGAGAACTTCTTGTGTCCTTTCCAATGCGAACGAGGGGATAAGGAGGTTCCCGCCCCGCCCGAGAACCGTGTGGATTGCCTGCTTCAATTCGTCGACCGATTCCTGAAGCGGACGATGGAGGCGGTTCCCATAGGTCGACTCGATGAGGACGATGTCCGCATGTGGGGGATCGGTCGGGTCGCGAACAATCGGTCGGCGGCTGTTTCCCAGATCTCCGCTGTACAGGAGAGTCTTACCTTCAGCGCGCAGCTCTATCGTCGCCGATCCGAGAATGTGACCGGCATCATGAAAGACTGCTTCTACTCCGTCGGTCAGTCTTACCACTTCCTCGTAGGGAATACGGTGATGAAACGCATCGATGCTGTCGAGGACGTCGCCCATGTCGTATAGCGGTGGCAGCGGCTTCTCGCCTCGGCGCTTGGCGTGGCGGGAATGATGCGCGGCCTCTTCGCTTTGGATGTGAGCTGAATCCGCGAGGATTACCTTGGCAATCGCCGCCGTCGGTGGAGTGGCGATTACTTCTCCGTGGAAGCCCTCCTTTACAAGGCGGGGAATCATGCCGACATGATCGAGGTGAGAGTGGGAAAGAAGGACATAGTCGATCTCTTCCGGCGAGAATGGGAATCCTGCACGGTTCCGTGACTCAACATCGTGAGACCCCTGAAACAGTCCGCAGTCAAGGAGAATCTTCAGTCCGCCTGTCTCGACCAGGTGACAAGATCCAGTGACGGTTTCTGCTGCGCCGCAAAACGTAATCTTCATCTTTGCTCCTCCTTATGTAACTCAAGCGCGATCCTACTACCGGATGGGGCCGTGTGCAACGCGGTTTGTCAATCTCAAAGGGAAGTGTTACCATACCAAAGTCGGGACGTGGCGCAGCCTGGTAGCGTGCTTGCATGGGGCGCAAGAGGTCCCCGGTTCAAATCCGGGCGTCCCGACCAGTTCGTTTCTCGTCACCCAATCACACATTCAGACCAAAGGCGTCAGGCTTTACCCCTTGAGTGGCGCGTTACAAGCGACGCTGACGCTCGTCCATTCAGCATCCGGCACGCTCTTCACACGTTCATCACATCGCTGCCCCCGCTTCTCCATAGATCGAGCGTATCCTATTCAGAGTTACATCAGGGATTTGGTTCTTCGGCTAGGCGGCGGCGATTGGACAGGATAGAACACTCGCTTCCGACGCTGAAGGCTTTGAGCGGACATGAAAACAGGAGGATGAACAAAATGTGGCTGGTAATGGCAATTGGAGTTGACAAACGCTTGCAAGAGCTCCCGATACTGAGACTTCTTCGATCTGCGACTAGCAGCGACAGCATGCTCTTTCGGACGATGCGTGCTATCCCACTGGCATTCGCGGTATGTGCACTTCCGGCATGATGGACGGCGCGTCACTGTTGACGCAACTTACCCACATCGAAGGACGGGGTGCAGTGGAGATGGTCACATCCACGCTCAGTACGGCTGAACATCGTGAGAGCGGTGACACAGATGCCTCAGCGCAGGTATACTAGAGATCGGCATGGACATACGCGTATTGGTGGTCGATGACGAGGAGTGGGTGTGCGATCTTGTCGGCCGGTATCTGCGGCAGGCTGGCTATGAGGTTGCAACTGCGATGGACGGTACGAAGGCGATCGCCAAGTTCGAGAGCTTCCGTCCCGATCTCGTAATTCTTGACTGGATGCTTCCAGGTATTGACGGCCTCAGTGTCGCGGGACGAATTCGAGCACAGTCTTCCACTCCGATTATCATGCTAACTGCGCGCGCTGATGAGATGGATCGCATCGAAGGACTGGATGCGGGAGTGGATGACTATGTCGTCAAGCCGTTCAGCGCTCGTGAGCTGGAAGTTCGCGTGCGGACGGTATTGCGACGCGCGGGTGGTGGGGCGACGAAACAGACGCTCTATGAGTTCGGCGACATCCGATTGGACACCGCTCGGCACGAGGTGAAGGTTGCAGGAGAGAACGTCGACCTTACGCCGATGGAGTTCGACCTGCTGGCATTCCTACTCGAACACCCAGGACACGTGTTCACCCGCCTTGAACTGCTGGAAGCGGTGCGTGGAACGACGTACGAAAGCTTTGCTCGTACGATCGACTCGCACGTGAAACGTCTTCGCCAGAAGATTGAGCCCGATCCGGCGCGTCCGCAGTATGTGCAGACCGTGTTTGGTATTGGCTACAAGCTGGCATCAATCGATGAACATCATTAGGCGGCGCTCTTTTCAAACCAAGCTTGTCCTTTCCCTGTTCTCGGTTATTGTCCTCACTACCCTCCTCGGCTATTTCCTCATTCATGTGGCGATCAACCGCGCGTTCATCGATTTTGCCAGCCGCAATTTCCGCAGCCAAGACGAAGTCTTCCAACAGGTATTCGCCAATTTCTACGAGCAGAATGGGAGTTGGAGCGGCCTCGGCAGGCTGCTGGCGCGAAACCGCAATCCAATGCCGCTTGTACTGGCTGATGAGAGCGGGACAGTGATCAGTTCGCCGGATCACCGCTTGATGGGACAAGAATTATCGAACAAGGAGCTGTCGGCCGGCCTGGCGATCGTGGTGGACGGCAAGACAGTGGGCACGCTCGTGCGTCCCGAAGTAGCGCGTTGGAGGGATCCGCTGGAGAAACGATTCCTCACTTCGGTCACTGTGTCCCTCTGGATTGCGGCGGTCATCGTTGGAGTTGTCGGTATTGTTCTGAGTATTCTGCTATTCCGTCAACTGACCGGGCCACTCAAGCGTCTATCGATTGCAGCGGGAAAGATCGCAGAGGGAAAACTGACGAGCCGTGTAGAGGTAAAAAGTCAGGATGAACTCGGTCATCTCGCCGAATCATTTAACGAAATGGCCGCCAGTCTGGAGAGGGGCGAGCAGGCAAAGCGCCAGATGATCGCCGATGTATCACACGAACTACGAACGCCGATCAGCGTTGTGCGCACAGGGCTGGAGGCGATGCGCGACGGCCTGTTGGAAGCGAGTCCGGCGAACATTGCCGCATTGCACGACAAGATAATGCTTACAACACGTCTGGTGAACGATTTGCAGCAGCTTGCGCTTGCCGATGCCGGTCAGCTCTCAATCCACAAGGAAGCCGTCGACCTGGAAGAAGTGATCGAGCGGATACGTACCACCGTGGGTGTCGATCTCGAGGACCGCGGCATTGACCTGCGCATCGATATCCCTGCGGATCTGCCGCACGTGGAAGCCGATCGGCATAGAGTCGAGCAGGTGTTGCTGAACTTGCTGGCCAACGCTGCACGCTACGCCGGTTCCGGCGGGACGATCAGCATCGCGGGGGAGGTGTCAGGGGGGATGGCAAAGGTGAGTGTTTGTGATAGCGGACGCGGCCTCTCCGAACAGGACTTACTGCACGCATTCGATCGCTTCTACCGCTCTGATGCGGCGCGGAGCCGCGAGAGCGATGCTCCCGGCGGGGCTGGTCTCGGCCTTGCCATTGCCAAGGCGCTCGTCGAGGCACACGGAGGCAACATCTGGGCCGAGAACGCGCCGGAAGGTGGCGCGTGTTTCCGATTTACGCTTCCCAGTGCGTGATGCGCCGCGCGAAGCGGTGAGTTTGATGATAGGGACGATATTGCGTGCCGAACGGGCCCCTCATGGGTGGTCGTAGGTGGTCGTATCCGCAATGACGGCGCGGGTGCATCCACAGTTACAAGGCTTCTCCGGGGCGATAAACGGGAGCTATCTTGACAAGACCCGTGTTTGATCGGGAGCCGGTCTTTTCTGCGCTGGTGTATGCCTGAGGGGTTCAAGGCGCGACGTAGAGCCATGAGAGCGCATCCTCATTCTTGAGCGCTGCAAGATTGTCTCTTCCTCCGAGAGTTCACTCAAAGCTCGGCAAACGGCAGAGCGGTTACCTCTGGGGCGAGAGGAAGGCGGATGTCGCCGGGGTGAACCACGTATCCTGGTAAGGCTTGCTTGCCTAAGTCCGCCCGCAGGGCGACGATCCCTTTTGCCATTGCCGGGCGCGGGGTAGCGGAGAGTTTAACCTCAATTGGAACGATGCTGCCGCGCGTTTCAACAAGGATATCCACCTCTGTTCCAGTCGATGTGCGCCAGAAGTAGACCCGCGGCTCCTCGCCACGGTGGAGATGTGTCTTAACGATCTCCGTCAGCACAGCCGTCTCGAAGATCGCTCCTCCCATCGGACCGGAAGCAGCGTGCGCGGGATCTCTAAGTCCGGCGAGATAGCAGAGCATGCCGACGTCGGTGAAGTAGAGCTTCGGGCTCTTTACCAAGCGTTTCCCGATGTTGGCGAAGTACGGGCGGAGGGCTATCACCTGGTACGTGGCCTCAAGGATCGACAGCCACGCTTTCGCAGTGTTGACCGCCACTCCGATATCGCGAGAGACCTCAGTCAGGTTGAGCAGTCCGCTGCTTCTCGACGCGATCGCCCGCAGGAAGCTCTGAAAAGTAGTGAGGTCTCCCACTTGGCGAAGCGAGCGCACATCTCGCTCCACGTAAGTCTGGATGTAACTTGCGTGCCACAGCGTGCTATCCTTTGTGGGATCAGCGATCAGTTCAGGGTAGTTTCCACGAACAAAGCCCTCCCACAGTTTGGCGTACGCTGATTCTCGGTGTAGAGGTCGTTTCTCCTCCGACTCCCAAGGGAACGGTGCTTGCGGAGTGCCGAGCGTCTCCCGTTGAGAAAGAGGAAGAAGGCGCAGCACCGCTGCCCGGCCCGCGAGTGATTCCGTAACCTGTTCCATGAGAAGCAAGTTCTGTGATCCAGTGAGCAGGTATTGTCCGGCCTCGGAGCGATCGGCGTCGACGCGTTCCTTGATGTATGGGAGGAGATCCGGTGCGTATTGAACCTCGTCCAGGATGCACGGCGGCGGGTACATTGCCAGGAACCCGCGTGGATCCTCGCCCGCCGCCGCCCGAATGTCCGGCGGTTCGAGTGAGACGTAAGTGTGGCTTTCGGCGAACAGGTGCTTGAGAAGCGTCGTCTTACCGGACTGACGCGGCCCGGTGAGGATGACGACGGGAAACTCTTGCGCTGCGCGGTTCAATACCGACTCCAGCGATCTTTGGATGTACTTCTTTGGCATGTGCCACCCCTTGCCATGTAATTATGCATTCCAAGTGCAAAATTACAAGAAACAAAACGCGATTGATCGCTCAATGCGACAGCCATCGTGCGATAGGAGCATTAAGCGGAGCGGCGGGACGATCAGCATCGCGGGGGAGGTGTCAGGGGGGATGGCAAAGGTGAGTGTTTGTGATAGCGGACGCGGCCTCTCCGAACAGGACTTACTGCACGCATTCGATCGCTTCTACCGCTCTGACGCGGCGCGGAGCCGCGAGAGCGATGCTCCCGGCGGGGCTGGTCTCGGCCTGGCCATTGCCAAGGCACTCGTCGAGGCACACGGAGGCAACATCTGGGCCGAAAACGCGTCTGCCGGCGGTGCTTGCTTCCGATTCACGCTTCCTTGCGCGTATTGATCCCAAGCAGCAAGCGCTGGCGGCCGCTCGTATCAGCGTGTTGTCCAACCTGTACCGCGTTCGGCAGCGGTGCGACAGTCGTTTCGGCTAGCTTAGGGATTGAAAACGGGATGGACTGAGGCCACGTCTTCACACGATGTACACGTGTGCTACACTGATATCCCACCCCAGGTGGGTAGGATAAGAGTTGAATTGACGAGCACCGTAGCAATGAGAAAGGAGGAGATATGTGGGGTTCGGGATTGACGCACGGGTTATGGATGGTCCTCGGCTGGTTTCTTGGTCTTCTTGCCGTGGCTATCGCCGTATACTTGGGGGTGCGCCTCGCCACGCATCAAGTAGTCCAAAAACTGATCCACGGCCTGGAAGGAGCACATATTCGCAAGGAGGACGATCATGAGTGCAAATAAGGAGTACGCGTTTCGGACGACGCTTGAGTTACCGCATGCCAAGGCACTGGATCGGGTCATTGCAGCGCTGAAGGAAGAAGGGTTCGGGGTGCTGACTTCCGTTGACGTGAAGCAGACGTTCAAGGAACGGCTGGGGGTGGACTTCCGTGACTACACGATCATCGGCGCTTGCAGCCCTCCGCTTTCCAACAAGGCACTCAATGCGGATCTTGAAGCCGGATTGGTCCTGCCGTGCAATGTAATCGTCTACGAGAGAGATGGCAAGAGTGCCGTGGCAATCGCCGACCCTGTTGTGATGATCGGCACTCTGCAGAACCCAGCACTCGACCCAGTAGCACGCGAAGCGAGAGAAAGACTGCAACGGGTAATCTCCCGTCTTTCCTAGCCCGGTCCGACAGGAGGTTGCTGTCACTTAATGCGGCGACACTCCCCCTGTGGTAGTCGCGCAGGTGAAGTTGAAGGCTGCAGTGTCTGAGACGTGGCGAATACGCTTCCGGCCACGATCGGCTCACCTGGGAGCGGGCCGCGGCATCAGTCTCCCGCCTTCTTTTGTTCCAATTCCTCCCAGCGGGCGAAGAGCGTATCAAGTTTATGTTGTGCGGCCCGGTGTGCCTCGTAGGCAACCTCCAGGCGTTCGTGATCGGTCGCCACGATCGGATCGTTCAGTTGTGCTTGTAGGCTGGTCACTTCGTTCTCTGCAGCTAGAATCTGCTCCTCCATGCCCTCCCATTCTCGTTTCTCCTGGTAGGTAAGCCCGGACCGCGACCGTGGCGGCTGCTTTCTCTTGCCATCTTCCGGCTTATCTGAGGTCTCCTGTTCATCGGCATTCTCTTCTTGCGCTGCCTGCCATTGGACAACGCTTCCATAATTACCCCAGCGGCCATCGCCATGCAGCCCGATAAGATCGGTGCATGCTCGATCCAACATGTGGCGGTCGTGCGTGATGAGGACAACTGCGCCGGGAAACTCGATCAGTGCCTGTTCGAGGACCTCGATTGATTCGATGTCGAGGTCGTTGGTTGGTTCATCGAGCATGAGCACGTCGACCGGTTCGCGGAGCATCATCGCCATCAATACGCGTGCCTGCTCGCCGCCGGAGAGGTCGCCTACCGGTGTGTCCAGCTGATCGGCTCGGAACCCGAATCGTTTTGCCCAGGGGATGATGTGCGTGCTGCGCCCGAGGTAGGAAACGACGTCACCGCTTGGCGACAATGCCCGTCGCAGGCGTTCTGCTCGATCGAGTTGTCGACGTTGCTGATCGAACAGAGCGATGCGAAGATTTGCGGCGTGCTTCACGTTGCCGGCATCGGGTGTAACGGATTCGGCGAGTGTGCGCAACAGGGTTGTCTTCCCGCTCGCGTTGTTTCCGGCGATTCCCAGTCGCGAACCACGGGTTACGTGGATATCGAGATTGCGGAACAATAGACTGCTTCCGAATGTCTTCTCGATCCCCTTTGCGACTATCAGGTCGTGTGTTCGACGTCCACTTGATCTGAACCCGATTTCGATCTTTGGCCCAGCAGCATGTCGTTGCCGAACCTCGGACAGGCGGTCGATCTTTCCCTGCGCTGCATCGATTCGTGATGAGGATTTTGTCCCTCGTGCCTTCGGAGAGCGCCGCAGCCATTCGATCTCCCGCCGAACGTCGCCTGCGAGCGCGCGTCGCTCTTCGTCTTCTATCTGCAAGAACGCCTCCCGTTTCTCCAGGAAGTCACTGTAATGGCCATTGACACTGAAGAAACCACCGCGATAGCGGGGGTTGATCTCAACGATACGATCGGTAATTCGTTCCAGAAAATACCGATCGTGCGTGGTGACGATGAATGAAATCGAAGATCTCTCCAGAAAGCGTTCCAGCCAATCGATTCCTTCAAGATCGAGGTGATTCGTCGGCTCGTCCATTAGTAGGAGATCCGGTTCCCGTATCAACTGGCACCCGATTGCCAGGCGCTTGCGCCAACCGCCGGAAAGACTTTCAACTTGTACATTACCGTCCTTGAAACCGAGACGGCGCAGCATTTTGCGCGCGCGCACTGATGGTTCGTAGTCCTCAAGCAGGATATCAGTCAAGGCGTCAAGAAGAGATCCCTCCACCGTAGCCTCGGCTGGGAATACGTCGACCTGAGGGAGATAGGCGATGCGCGCATCGTTGGCGCGATCCACGCTCCCTGCATCCGGAGGCTCAACGCCGGCGAGTATCTTGAGGAGCGTCGTCTTTCCCGCTCCGTTCGGTCCGATCAATCCCACGCGTTCATCGACGTGAAAGGTGACGGACAGCATGCTGAATAGGTCGTGCGACGCATACGATTTGCATAGATCGCGCGCCGCGAGTATCGCCTTCATAGGTATTCGCTCCTTTCTGGAGTGATAGATCACATCCGCCGGCGAGGCACTCACGCCGCCACGTGGGTAGTAGCAGGCGCAAGCAATGCGAGGGGAGACGATTGAGCGTGAATCCCTAGCTGGGGATGATACCGCTGATTGCCGTTACTTCTATCCCCTTTGCCCGCAAGGCGGCGATGAATGGGTTGATCCCCACGGAGTCGCTTGCGATGTGTCCGGTGACAATGAGATTCTTCCACTGTGGGTATTCCTCGCGCAGTTTGATTACGTCCGGCGGCAGGCAATGGATGTAGATCACTGTGTCAATGCCATGGTCGAAATACGCCTTTGCCACTCGATATCCCCCGTTTGTTCCCGCTCCGTGCGAAACCACCACGCGACCGAGACGATTGTCTGCACTTCCCAGGAACGGCTCGATCGTGGTCAGCGCGTGCCGGAACTCACCGAACGTGTTCTGGAAATGCTCAATCAAGTCAGCGACCGTATCATCCGGGCTCAGGGAAGAGGCTGCATCCGCCATTCGCTTGCGCCCGATCTCGTCGAGTGGCGTGTGGATGTTCATGTATGCGATATCGAGCATGCGCGCGATCGATGGCGCGTGGTCATAGTTTCTCATCGAGTTGATGATGCGTCTCTCCTCGATCAGTTGGGCGACAGCGTCCGTGGCAACGCCAAGCGGCACACCGGCCGACTTCATCTGTTGTACGTGCCGGTCGAGGACATGATGGAAATCAATAATCGCCATGTCGCCCATTGGGTGGTGTGATATGGCAAGATCGTAGCCATGTTCCTTGGCCAACGAGGCTGCGTGGGCGTCAACATCGATTCCGATCATAATCCGTTCGATGTCGGTTCCTGCGTTGTATACTACGCTGTCTCCCGGTATCTCAGTGAGACCGGACAGAGTGAGGGCCAGTTGCATGATCTCGTCGGTATTCATCATCCTTCTCCTTTGCATCTATGCCTATTCCCGTGGGGCGGAGAACTGGCCGCTGGCGAGTTCATGCAGCGAGCGTGCCACCATCTGTGGCTGTGGCTCATAGAGCGGTCCGGCCTCCTGTGAAGTCACGCCCGTGAGGACGAGGGCGCTGTCGATCCCCGCCTGTGCTGCTCCCAGGATATCCGTCTCCAAACGATCTCCGACCATCAGCGCGTCCTCCGGGGCGATTCCCGTCATGCGAAGCGCCATCTCAAAGCCGAAACTTGCTGGTTTCCCAACGACGGCCTCAGGAGTGTACCCCATCCCGGAGAGCGCACCGATCACCGCGCCGGCCCCGGGCTCGACGCCGTCCGGTGTTGGGAAAGTTGGGTCGCTGTTTGTCGCCAGGAGCGACGCCCCATTCATGAGAGCTTGCAACGCCTGTGCAAGTTTGTCGTAAGTTAGTTGACGATCCATCCCCGCCACAATCCACTGCGCGCGGTCGGGCGACGCGATCGTGTGGCCGGTTGTCACGAGTTCGGCTTTCAACCCTTCCTCTCCAAGCGGCCATACGCGCACGGTCCCGCACTTGTCGGCGAGATATCGCCCGGCGAGATAAGCACTCGTTATGATCATGTTTGCATCTATTGGAAAGCCGATGGCGGATAATCTCTCCGCCACCTGCACGCGGCTGCGCGTCGAGTTGTTCGTTAGGAAGAAAGTGCTTCCCATTTGCTGCAGAAGCTCTATGGCCTCTACCGCGCCTGGAATTACGTGCCCGCCGCGCACGAGAACGCCGTCGATGTCAAGAAGGAACAGCCGGTATTTACTAAGCGATCTTATAGTCATGTTGCGAATGGTACCGCAAACCACGCCCTACCCACACATCAGAAAGCTACGTGCAGAGCGAAGAGCCCGATCAACGCGGCGAGGATGACCAGAATTGCTTCCTCCAAACGGAAGATATGCTGCGGCAACGCCGGCGGATGCTTGCGAATGAGACGATATGTGATGATTCCGATCGCGATGATTGCCATGCCCTCGGCGGCCTGGTATGGATTGAGCTCTGCCATCCATTGGCTACGGGGGACAAAAGAGAACGAGAGCGGGAGGAAGCCGACGATCGCCATTCCGAGAATGGAGAATGATATCGTTATCGGTCGCGGCCCGACAGGTGCACGATGATATACGAAAAACGGCAGAAGCTTGGCAAACGAGACTACCGTTCCAAGTGAGATCACCCCGAGCAGTACTTGAAGGAGGAGGGCCGCGCTTTCCTCGGCAATCAGGCACTTGGCGCAGAACCCGGCGAGCGGAGGAGCTCCCATGATTGCCAATGTTCCGATCGTGAGGGCTACCCTCGTCGCACGAGGTATATGCTCGCGCAGCGAGATTTGTTCTGGTATCAGCTTGCTCCCGGTCGTCCGTACCACCTCGCCGGACGTCAGGAACAAGAGCCCTTTGAACAGTCCGTGCCCCACGGCATAGGCGACGCTTCCGATGATCGCGAGTTCCGAGCCGACTCCGATTCCGATCAACATGTATCCGACTTGTGACATGGTGTGGAACGCGAGCATTCTCTTTAGATCGTACGTATAGGCTGCATACAGCGCCCCCAGGAGACCGGTAACCGCGCCGAGAACGAGAAGGGGGAGCTGCATATCGATTACGAGCGAAAGGCGAAGGAGAGCGACGATCCCCATCTTGATCACCAAGCCGGAAAGAAGTGCGGACACAGCCGAATGGGCGGTGGCGTGAGCGGCGGGAAGCCACAATGAGAACACGAAAATCCCTGCCTTGATCGCGATTCCTGCCACCAGCAGAATCGCCGCTGCGATAAGCCATCCCTGCCCTTGCGCGCCGACGAGCCGATCGGCAAGAAGCGTCATGTTGATCGTACCGGTGTGATAATAGATGATCGCCACTCCGAACAAGTAGACCCCCATCCCCAATGCCGCGAGCATCAGGTAGTTCAGACTGGCCCAAATCTGCTGTGGCTTCCGTCGGTATCCGATGAGAAGGGAGCTCACCAACGTCAGAAGCTCCATGACGACGTAGATATTGAATAGATCGTGTGCCACCAACATGGCGAACACGGAACCGAAGAGCAGGTGCAACAGAAGGTGAAAGTACCCGCGCAGGTGGTCGCGCCACAAGTAAGTCACAACCGCGAATCCCAAGAGAACCGCTAGGATTGAGAATGCAAGCGTAACCCGATCGGCGACAAGCTCGATTCCTATATCTCGCCCCCAGCCTCCGAGCACGATTGATATCGAGGTCTGGTGCAGCAGGTGCTGGGCAAGGGATGCGATGATGGCACTGTCGATTACTAGGGCGAGATAGAAGAGCCTTTTTCCGCCTTTTTTCCAGATGAGGCTCGCTACTCCAAACAGGAAATGAAAGAGCGGCAGTAGTGCGATGCTCATTCTTCCGTCTCCCGGCCGATCTCGTGTGCGATTCTATGTGAGTCAGTGGTGTGATATCGTTCCACAAGCAACATCACAAAAACAAGCGCCAATGCCAGGAGAGCAAAGTTGATCACAATCGCTGCGAGAACAAGCGCATGCGGCAGGGGATCGACATAAGCAAGGCCGGCTCCTTGCCAGATCGGCGTCAGGGCGTCTTGTCGAGCGTCGAGAGAGACGAGAGCGAGGGTGACCGAGCTATCGACAAGGCCGAGAGCAAGTAGCTTGATTACCAGATCTCGTCTGATGATGAGTCCGAGCAGGCCGATGCCGAAGAGCACTACGGCTACCGTGACACCGTTAATCATCTCCATCAGATCTCACCCCGGTGGCGAATGAACGTGCTGATGACCACCCAGGTGCCGACAAACACCTTGATGCCGATGAGGACATTGTAGATTAGAAGTGTCCCGCCACTCAGCAGTTCTCCGGGGGCACCGCGCGGCAATAGGTCGGTGAACGGTGACAGGCCAAAGATGAGCGGGATTAGAACGAGCAAGAGAACAACAAACAGAGCGCCCCACTCGAACAACTCCAACTGCGTGCTGTGGAATCGCCGAGCAACCGTCTCAGCGCCCAGCGCTACTGCACACAGCAAGAGGCCTGTTCCGGCGACCGCTCCGCCGCTGAACCCGCCCCCCGGCGATAAGTGCCCGAACAGAATCAGATAGACGCCGATCAAAAGTATAGGCGAGAAGAGCAGATCGGCGGAAGCGCGCACGGCCTGCGATTCCGGAATAGCCTTTGTATTTGGCGATTGCCTTGTCGTGCCAAGGTAGAAGCGAACTCCGAGGACGGCAACCGAGAAAACAAGAAGCTCGAACAGCGAGTCGTAGAGACGATAATCTAGATAGATACCGGCGACTAGATTCGTCGCACCGGTGTCGGTTGTCGCACGGGATAGGTAAGGATTGGGCCTATCAAGCGGCCCTCGATAGGAGAACCCGAATGCTATGATCGCGCATGCGCATGCGACGAGAACGAGAGCCGCCGTTGTCTGTGCAAGCTTTGACGTCCTCATCGCAAGTACCTCGCGATCATCCGTTCCAATTCTCCGCTCTCCTTCAGAGACTCGATGTGTGTGGTCAAGCGGTCACGCAGGTCGGGTCTGTCTGAGGCGACAAGGAACGAGTACGAGGCCTCGCGGCCTTCCAGCCGCTGCACGGTATACCCGGTAAGGTCGAGTCGGGAGACAGGTATGAATCGCGCCAGATCGAGGTCGCACGATGCCAGACGGCGGGAGCGGATCGCATCCAGTGTGTCCGACATGTAATCCAGTACGTCCGAATGGGAGTGCGGTATGTGCCCTTCTCCGGTTATGCGAAAGACAGCTGTAGGCAAGAAACCAGTTGTACAGAGCACGGATCGGCTTTGCTCGCCGGGAATGATCCCCCCGGCTGCAATTTCCGCTTCCCCGCGACCCAATGCCTCCCGCAGCTCGCTGTGCGGGAGGATGCTGACGACGAGGTCAAGGCCGAGCTCATGGGCGAAACCGGCCAGAATCTCATGCTCCAGTCCATCGAATCGCTTTCCCTCACGGAAGAAGAGTTGTGGAACCTCGCTGCAGACAACTGACAGCCGGCCGCTTCTCCTTATTGCAAGCAGGTAGATGAGCGTAACCAACGCCGCTCCGATTGCTGCTTCGGTGATTGCCACGTCGGGTGCGCGAGCGAGTAGATACACAGCAGCAAGGATGAGGCTCAGGAGGCCCATCGACATCACGGCTGTGAGGCGTCGACGGCTTGCCAATGCAAAGATCGCGATTGGTGGCAGAAGGAGCAGCAGTGCGGTTGCAGTCATTGCCTGTCTCCGGCGCGGTGCTTCTGGATGAAGGCGCTCTTCGCGATCGAGTGGGTGACGATCGGGTTTGTCACGAGGAGAAGGAGAAGTAGGAAGAACAGCGCTATGTCATCGCTTTGGATCCCTCCACGTACGATGAGGCCGATGAGAACGAGGCTCAATCCAGCGTTGTCCGAAACACCGCTTGCCTGCAATCGCGAGTAGATATCGGGAAATCGCAGGATCCCAAGTGTGCCGATGAGCACAAGCAGCATCCCCACGCCGATGATGATGTCTGAGATCATCGGTTTCCACCTCCTCTTTCCGCGAATCTTGCGAGGATAATGACGCCGAGGAAGCTCAGCGCGGCATAGACGATCGTCACATTGAGGTAGCCTTCGCGCTGCGTGAGAACGGAGATGGTGGCGAGAAGAACGAATATGCGGTTGCTGGCGCTGTTATACGCGAGTATACGATCCCACGCTGTGGGGCCGCGGGCGAGGCGCCAGAGAACCGCCACAACCGACAAGATGAGGAGCGCCTCAACCGTGCTCATTGTTCGCCTTCGATGAGAAGATCTTTGTCAGCCGCCGTTCGAGGGATTCCTTGATCATCTGCCAGTCTCCCTTGTGGCCGGCGGCGCGCAGCCAGTGAACGTAGAGAGTATCGCCCTCGAGAAGGAGGGATATGGTCGATGGCGTAAGCGTGATCGAATTCAGCAGTACAAATCGCCCGAATTGGTCTTCGATTTGCACTGGCAGAGCCACTATTCTCCCCTCGGCCTTGCGGGATACGATCAGCAGACATGTATATAGGGTGGACGAAATGAACCTCCACATGAGGACAAGACCGAACGCCACGAGTTGCGGAAAGCGAGTGACGACAAGTGAGAGTGTGGGAAGATGGATACGCGGAAAGAGAAGGCGTTGCACCAATGTCACGGCGATTGCACTTGCGGCCCCGATCGCGATCACGGCGGGGGCGGTGCTGCGTGCAAGGGCAAACCATACAAACATCAGGCCAAGGAATACCAGCATTGCCTCCTCCTCCGTGTATTATGATCCCGGGTAGAGGGGGCGCAGACAAGGACCGATGACCGTCGAAAAGAACGGCCCGCCACCGTCTTGGAAGCGGGCCGCAGATCCGTATCGTGTATTCCTATTACTGAAGTTTTGCTTCCAGTATGTCGACGATCTGCTGAACGATATTTAGGCCTCGTCCTCGTGTCTGCTGTGAGAGCGACGGACCGCCAATGCCGCCCTGCATCGGGCCCAAGCGGCCGCCAGAAACGCACTGATTCGCCTGTGCGGCTTGATTGCCGAATTGCGGGGCCATTCGGGCCGGCCTGTCGGTATCCCCGGACATCCGTTCTCGCATCGCCATCATGGGAGCGTTCTGACTATCCGATTGTCCCTGTCCCGCTTGCCAGCCGCTTCCGGGTGTCTGTACGGATTGACCACCTGCATTTGCAGGGCTATTCAATCGTGAAGACGGTGCATTGAGAAATCCGGAGCCCAATGTACCGAGTCCGTTTCGAAGGATTTCGCCCTGCTTGACGGTCAGTATTCCTTCGATTTGGTCGATGGCATCCTGCCAGCTCTGCTGGAGCGCGGCACGCGCATCCTCCATCTTCGTCTGGAAGTCATTCAGTTTGGCATTCAGGTCATCCGCGCTGCCCGTGAATGTGAGCATCTCGGCCGCGAACGCATCCCGGGCCACACTCATTCCGTCCGCTTCAGTGATTATGCCGGCGAGAATATCGTGTATCTGTTGCATCTGATCCGCCGAAAGCTCCATCTGGTTTATCGTAATGAGCAACGGCAAGCTGTAGGTGTCGTTTGCACTTGCCATTGCGCCTGTCGATTGAGCGCTTCCCGGTATCACCGCGAACATGCCCACGATAAGGGCCGCCACAAGTGCCAGTTTTATCCTGTTCATCGTAAACCTCCTCTATCGATTTGTAGCCAGAGTAGCGATTGAGGATGAAGGACCAACGGCAGAGTTGTGACAATCGTGTGAAGGTGATGTGGCGTGAGTTCGTGTGCTTCTATTCCTTCTTCTGGTGCCGTTTGCGGTCTTCATCGCGCTCATAGGCTTCGATGATGCGCGCCACGAGCGGATGGCGAACGACGTCGGACTTCTCCAAGTTTACGAAGGAGATTCCCTTGATTCCGTCAAGAATCGAATGTACGGTGGCAAGGCCGGAGGCCCCCTCTTCGAGATCGACCTGGGTGATGTCGCCGGTGATTACCGCCTTGGAGTTGAACCCGAGGCGCGTCAGGAACATCTTCATCTGAATCGATGTTGTGTTCTGCGCTTCGTCGAGGATGACGAAGCTGTTGTTCAACGTACGGCCGCGCATGAATGCGAGCGGGGCCATTTCGATTCTCCCGTGCTCGGTCAGTTTCTCGAATTCATTAGCCGGTATCATGTCGAAGATTGCGTCGTAAAGCGGTCGCAGGTACGGGCTCACTTTGGCCTGGATATCGCCGGGGAGGAATCCCAGTTCTTCCCCCGCTTCTACAGCCGGCCGTGTGAGGATAATTCGCTTGACTTTCTCCTTCTTCAGGCAGTCGATGGCCATCGCCACTGCGAGGTATGTCTTCCCTGTTCCTGCAGGCCCGATGGAGAAGACAATATCGTTCTCGCGAATCTGTTGAACGTAACGATGCTGTCCCACGGTCTTGGCACGGATCTCTTCCCCCCAATGGGTTACACGCACAACGTCGGACAGCGCTCCTTCGACTCCATTCCCGTTCTGTACTTGAGAGATGAGGTAGCGAACCTCGGAGAGGTTGGGGACGTGGTTTGACTCGATTATGTCCAGCAGGCTTTCAAACAGTGACCGCACCTGTTCAACCTGTTCAGGTGTGCCTTCGATGTGAACGGTCTCTCCACGCGCAATGATCCTCGCGGGGAAGGACTTCTCGATCTCCTTCAAGTTGCGATTGTATTCGCCAAGAAGAGCTGTTGATTCCGCATTGTCACGCAGCCTGATTTCAGCACTTGCCTGTTCTATGCTCTGTCACCCCTTGTAGGCGGCCATTTTTGGCGCCCACGATGATTGCCGTGGTCTCTTCCCCCGGATGGTAGACTGCGGCAGTATGCACATGTGTGTCGATGTAGCCACGCGTATATCCCCGCCATCCTCCGGCGATCGGCTCTTCCAGAAGGATATCCATTGATTTTCCTACGTATGTTTCCAGCAGAGTGCGCTGTACTGCGTGGAATCTCTCAGCGACTTGCTCTGCTCGTTCACGTTTCACCGCCTCCGGAGTGCGGTCGCGGGCGATTGCGGCCTGTGTCCCGGCACGCGGAGAGTAACGAAATACATGGAGATTCGCAAATGCCACGCGTTCGATCATGTCCAGCGTCTTGGCGAAGGACTCGTCGTCTTCGCCGGGAAAGCCGACGATGATATCAGCGCCGAAGGTCGCGTCGGGGATTGCACGCCGCACTTGATCTACGCGTGATAGAAAGAATGTGCGCGTGTAGCCGCGAGCCATGAGGCGAAGAACCCTATCGTCACCGCTCTGCAATGGGATGTGGAAGTGAGGACAGGCGCGGGAATCAGATGCAAAGGTGTCAATCAGCCGATCGTCGATTCCATACGGATTGATCGACGCCAACCGCAGCCGTTGCAGACGCTCGATACGCAGCAGCCTGTGGGTCAACGTGGCGAGTGTGTCCGTCTCGGATCCGTACTGGGCGAGGTTTATCCCGGTGAGCACGACTTCGGGATAACCATTCTCGACCAGCCCGATTGCTTCATCGACAGTTGCTTCGATCGGCTTGCTACGCGACGCACCGCGTACCTGTGTGGTGCGGCAGAAAGTGCAAGCCCGGTCACATCCATCCTGTATCTTCAGGAAGGCGCGCACGCGGCCCGCCTGGCAAGATATGTGCTCGCGGTCCATCGCCTGTGGAGGAGTGATGGGCAGAACACCGGACTCCTCGGCGAGGGCGCGCGCGACGACCTCTTTGATCCGAGTTTTCCATGTATTTGCGGCGACAAGGTCGACTTCATCGAGCGTAGATATTCCTTGGACAACTGCGTCTCCGACGCAGCCAATGACGATGATCTTTGCCTGTGGGGATTGGCGACGCAGACGCCGTATTGCCTGACGAGCTTTGCGCTCGGCCAGCGCAGTGACGGTACATGCGTTGATAACGTAGGCGTCCGTCACGATGCTGGTTGAGGGGCCAACCTCAAAATCAGATGTGAGTTTCTCGCGCATCATCTGCGTCTCGTACTGATTGACTCGGCATCCGAATGTGACGAACTCCACGCGCGGACGGGATGCTGTAGTATCCATTTCAGCAATGCCTCTTTATTACGGTAACTGGCGCGCGACCGGTAATCTTTGCTGCAATCGACGCTGGACACGAAAGGTGTTCGTGGCCACTCATGCGGGCGATCATCGCGGCAGTCGCCAGGCGAACACACGGAGCAAGGACGTTATCGTTCATACATCGCAAGGATACCCCGAGCGTGGCTGGAATCAACAATTCCGTGCTGCAATAGTTGACATTGCCCGTTTCTTGTGATAGCGTCGAGCTTGAGGGTCGATAATGAGGGGGAGAACGATGCGGAGACAGATCCTGATTGCTCTGGGCGTGCTGATGGCGGTAGTCGCTATTGTAATCGGCTGGTATTTCATCACCCAGCGGCATGTTGGACGTCTTGTCGCTCAGGGGGAGCGAACAAACATCCTTATCCTCGGGCTGGATAAGGTCGGTCAAACAAGCCGCAGTGATACGATGATGCTTCTCAGCATGGCGTCGGGCGAGAATGTCTCTTTGATCTCCGTTCCTCGTGATTTGCGGGTGAAGCTCACTGATGGAGAGTTTCACAAGTTGAACGCCGCGTACGCCAAGGGGGGTGCGAATGAAGCGCGCCAGGCTGTGGCGGATCTGCTGGGCATCGAGGTACCATTCTACATTACTCTAGACTATGCCGGCTTTGAGCGATTGATCGACCAGTTCGGCGGAGTGACGATCACTGTGGATGAGCCGATGAAGTACGACGATGAGCGCGCCGATCCTCCATTGCACATAGATATTCAGGCCGGCACACAAACCTTCGACGGCAAGACTGCGTTGGAGTATATTCGCTACCGTGGCGAGACGGGCGACTTGGGTCGGATCGCTCACCAGCAGAAGCTGATCAGCGCTATTCTAGAAAAGGGATTTCAGAACAGTGATTATGACAGTATTCGCAAGATGGTACGCACGATCAACCCATACCTTCATACCAACCTGTCTTTGATCGACATGTATGACTTGGCGAAGATCGTTCAGGGGTTGGACCTTGGACGGCTACAGATGGCCACGATCCCCGGCATCCCGGTTATGATAGACGAGATCAGCTACCTGCAGCCACAAGTAGTCGAGACGGAGCAGATGGTGGCTCACCTCATCAAAGGAATTGACCTTCTTACCCCGGACGAAGTCAGTGTGGCGGTGTTCAATGGAAACGGCGTTCGTATGGTGGCAAGCCGCACATCCGATTATCTCAGCAATCGTGATTTCATGATTACCAAGGTGGCAAATGCAGAATCTTTCGATTACGATGAAACGTACATCGTGGTGTTGACCGACAAGGCGAAAGGGCAAATGCTTCAGGCAGCGCTTCCCGATGGTGTCAACTCCGCCATCGTTACTCCGGATCAACTGCAGGATCACTACAGCGCGCTGGCGCCGAATGTTCCCGATGGTACTGATTTGGTGTTGATCGCGGGGAAGGGGTTTGATGTTAATCAATAGCGATGACGAGCTGCTCGACAAGATAGTCAATCTGATCAGTGAGAAGAAGGGTGGCCGCAGCGTGATTATCGATCTGCGCGAGGCGCTCATTCCCACCGAGTATTTTGTCATAGCTGAGGGAGAGAATCCGGTGCATGTGAAAGCGATTGTCTCCGAGTTGATGGCCAAGCTGCCGCGCAAGGCATACCATCGAGAGGGCCTTGCGGAGAGACGATGGGTAGCGCTTGATTACGGAGATATTGTTGTGCATGTGTTCACGAAGGAAGCCCGCGAGTTCTATGATATCGAATCCCTGTGGGCCGATCATATCATAGATACCCCCGCGTCGGCATGACGGGGCGTCTTCTTCGCGTCTTCCTACCGCAGAAACTAGAATTCGAATCGTTGCGAAGCGGCTGAAGAACCAGTGCGCGTTCCACAATGTATGGTCTGATCTGTTTCGTAATGCGCGGTCGTAGAAGAAGACACTGCATGGCAAACAACAACTAATGAAAACACCGAAACATGTGGCGATCATTCGACATGAGGAACAAGGAATCGTATCGAATCTGTTGACGAAGCTGCATCCATAGGCTAGAATCGATATCTTGCAGCCAGAGTGGCGGAATTGGCAGACGCGCGGGACTCAAAATCCCGTGGCCCTCGGGTCGTGTGGGTTCGACTCCCACCTCTGGCAAACAGTTTGACTCTCTGAAACTTCAGCTCTCGCCCCACGGACGAGACTTTTCATTCCTTGTCTTGCGACTTCTGCGCAAGAATGTTGGGATGTCGAAATCGTCTGCGCCAACCGGGCTTTCGTGTTGCAGCTTGGCTAGCATCGTCTCGTTTCCCAACGATGCGCCTTCTTCGTCTTCCCCGGTGTGGGACATGGCGAATCCGGTGGCGATTACGGTCAGACGTACGCTTTCCATACCTTCACGGATGGCGGTTCCGAAGATGATGTCAGCGCGGTCGGAGACTGCTTCGCGGATGAGCGCCGCCGCCTCGGTAACCTCTTCGAGGGTAAGGTCGCTGCCGCCGGTGATGTTCATGATTACCTTGCGGGCTCCCTTGATCGAACCATCAAGAAGCGGCGACGAGATAGCGTTACGTGCTGCATCCTTGGTTTTACCCTCGCCTTCGCCCTCTCCGATACCCATCATTGCGGTGCCTGCGCCGCGAATTACGCTTTCGATATCGGCAAAGTCAAGGTTAATCATGCCGGGAATGGTGATAAGATCAGAAATGCCTTCCACTCCCTGACGCAGTATTTCGTCAGCCATCTCGAATGCCCGCGTGATCGGCATGTCGTTGGGGGTTACCTTAAGGAGCTTGTCGTTGGCGATTGTGATGAGTGCATCGACTTCCTGCGAAAGGCGGGCGATCCCGGCCTCTGCCTTCTCTGCGCGTGCCAGGCCTTCGAAAGAGAAAGGTCGCGTAACGATGCCGGTGGTGAGGATCCCCGCTTCCTTGGCGAGCGCTGCGATTACTGGTGCGGCACCGGTTCCGGTACCACCTCCCATTCCACAGGTGATGAACGCCATATCAACGTCGCTCAACAAGTCGGCAATCTCTTCGTGGCTTTCTTCGGCGGCAAGCCGCCCGATTTCCGGGTTGCCGCCTGCGCCGAGGCCGCTCGTAAGCTTTCTTCCAATCTGGACCGAGCGGTGCGCTTGGACAACCTCAAGTACTTGGGCGTCCGTGTTCACTGCCACCAGTTCCACTCCGCCGATATGGGAGTTGAACATGCGATCGACTGCGTTTCCGCCGCCACCGCCAACTCCGATTACCATTAGCCGCGCCGGCGGAGTGAGGACCCTATTGTCTGCCGTTGGCATCTGCTACCCCCGGAAGAAACGGTTGAACCAGGAGAAAAGCTTGTTGATCAAAGACGGCTTCTTCCGGTCATAGCGTTTCTTCGAGAAGTCCTTGGTTTCAACTGCATAACGCAGCAGTCCGATTGACGTGGCGTATATGGGGGATTCGACAATGTCACGTAGACCATGGATCCCCTGCGGGATCTTTCCCCGGCGCACAGGCACGCCGTAGCGTTGATGCGCGAACTCGGTGATGCCGTCCAGCAAGGAAGAACCGCCGGTCAATACCAATCCCGCGGGAACAAGATCGCGATAGCCGGCGTCTTCAACTTCCTGCATCGCGAGGTCTAGGAGTTCCTCAACGCGCGGCTCAATGATCTTGGCAAGTTTCTTCTTGGAGACGGTCTTCTTTTCGTCTCCCCCGATCGTTGCCACTTCTATCTTCTCATCCTCTCCGACGCTGTCAACCAACGCTGTTCCGGCCTGTTTTTTGATCAGCTCCGCCTCTTCAATCGGGGTCTGGAGGCCGACTGTGATATCGTTGGTTATGTGCTCGCCTGCGATCGGGATTACCTTGGAGAACCAAATATCGCCGCCGCGGAACACGCTGATATCCGTTGTCCCACCGCCAATGTCGAGCAGAATTACACCAAGCTCCTTTTCGGCGGAAGACAGCACGGCGAGTGAGGAGGCGATAGGCTCGAGCACTATCTGCTCGATTCCTACGTCTAGTGCCTCGACGCAGCGAACAAGATTGTGGACTGCGGTAATCGCCCCGGTGACGATGTGCACATCAACTTCAAGGCGAGTGCCGGTCATCCCGACCGGATCGGTTATCCCGTCTTGACCGTCCACGATATACTGCCGAGGTATGATGTGAATCATCTCGCTTGCCGGCGGAAGCTGGATCGCCTGCGCAGTCTCCACTACCCGGCGGACATCATCGTCGGTGATGATCCGATCGGGACGATTGATCGACACGGTTCCACTGTTGTTGATAGAAGTAATGTGTTTGCCGGCGATGCCCACATAAACTGAGCTTATCTTGACATCGGCCATGTTCTCCGCCTCTTCGATCGATTTGCGGATCGAAGAGATCGTGCGGCCGATGTCGACAACCACTCCCTTCTCCAGACCGTGTGATTCGGCCTTGCCCATACCGATGACCTCGATCATTCCATCGACAACGTTTCCGACCAAAGCAACGACTTTGGTGGTGCCCACATCGAGGCCGACCACCACTCTTTCTTTTCTCATCGGTTCACCACCTTACGGGGCACAAGTATCGCCTCACCCCCAAAACTGAGATCTATCCTTTGATAGGCCGCGAGATCGAGCGTCTTAAGAAGCGCGTTCAACTCATCGATCCGGCTGCTGATGCCGTCAACCGCACCGAGCACCACTTCTACCCCGTCTTTTGTATTCATAGTGATCATATCAGGATTGGAGAAATCGATGCGTTGAAAGAGGCTGGTTGTGAGCCCCGTTTCATATAGATAGGCGAGCGTCTGCGTAATGCCGGTATCAACTATCCGTTCCCCGGGATTGTCGCCCGATATGGGCGCGCCGGTAATCGAGAGGAGCGGTTTGTAGTTGCTGTCGGCATCGCCAATGATCACCCCATCCTCCCCTATCAGCAGTATGCGCGACGGATTACTGGGATCGACGAGTGTTACAATGGGAGCCCGCTCAAGCACTTTGATCTCTATCGTGTGTGGGAAAACTCGATGGATTGAAACGGATTTCACCCAGGGAAGCTCCACAAGTCGAGCACGAGCGCGATCGATAGGAGCGCGGAAAACGTTGCTCCCTACCACAAACCCTGCCCTCTCCTTGATCTCCTGTGTGGATGTGTAGTAATTCCCCCTCACTACAATCTCTTGCAGGTCAAAGAGACGCAACCAAGGTGTATACAGGGCGATGATGGCAGCAGCGATAAGAACCCCCCCTATGATGACAGCCCAACCAACAGCTCTCCTTCTCGGTTTCCCCTCGTTCACCCGTCAACGACCTCAATCTCCAATTCAAGCGGGATACGGAAACTTTTATACACCTTTTGGCGGACAATGTCAATTAATTTGCGGATCTCAGCGCTTGTCGCCCCTCCGAGGTTCAGTATGAAATTGGCATGTTTGTCAGATACCTTGGCCATTCCAACGCGAAATCCCTTTAGTCCGGCTCGATCGATGAGTTCGCCGGCGGAGAATCCAGGAGGGTTCTTGAAGGTACAGCCTGCGGATGGGAAGGCGAGCGGCTGCGTGGCGCGCCGGAGGGCAAGCAAGCGGCGGAGATCATATTCGCTCCCATCGAGCCGCAGACATGCATCTACAATGGGTATGCGGGATGTGAGGAAGCTGCTTGATCGATATGCGAACTCGCACCGATCACGTCCGATGTGCGTGACATCGCCCGCGATGTCAATAACACCGACGTTTTCTATGATTTCACCGATTTCTGCTTCAGTGATTCCGGCGTTTAGCGTCACTGCTCCGCCGAGTGTGCCCGGGATGCCTGCAAGGAAATCGAGTCCATGCGAACCATGAGCATGAGCGACGGCGATGAGCGTGCCAAGCGACGCGCCGGCTTCGGCGATAATCCGTGTTCCGCTCACCCTGTACCCGGCAAGATCCGCCATGGACAGGATCACGCCGGCGTAGCCCCGATCAGAGAACAGAACGTTGGATCCCTTTCCGAGGATGTAGTGGTCTATCTCTTTGCTGCGGCAGAAGGCGACAACTTCGCGTAGGACATCGATCGACGCTGCACGGAAAACAGTCGCCGGCCCTCCCACTTGAAGTGTTGTGTGGCGAGCGAGTGGTTCATCTATCAGCAGTATTCCGGGGAGCGACTTCAGAAACGCAACATCGTCGGGTGATTCTAAGCGAGGCAGGGACTTCCCTCCTTCAGGAAGCGCGACAGCGTGTCGGTTACCGTCCAGATGTCGCCTGCGCCGAAGCTGATGATGAAATCGCCCGGTTCGATGTATTGCTTGAGAAATGTGAGAGTCTCCTCCTTGTCATGGAACAATAGGGGGTAATTCCCTGTTGTCCGCAAGATGGAATCGACGATCACTTGTGAGCTGACACCGGGGATTGGTTGTTCGTAAGCCGGATAGATTGGAGTAACAATGACGGTGTCCGCCATGCGGAATGCGGTGCCAAACTCATCGCCGATTGACCGCGTTCGCGTATACCGGTGTGGCTGAAATACGGCGACTATTCGCCGCTTGTCCCAGCCGCTGCGGATTGCTTGCAGCGTCGCCTCGATCTCTTCCGGCAGATGCGCGTAGTCGTCGACCACGGTCACCCCGTTCTCTTCCAAGAGCTGGAATCGCCGTTGTGGGAGTTGGAATCCGGCGAGTGCGGCCCCCGCTTCTTCGAGAGAGACCCCCGCCAGGCTGGCGGCAGCGATCGCACATAGGGCGTTTCTCACATTATGGTCTCCGGGAGTGGGCAGAGAGACGCGCGTTATCCTGACGCCCATGTATGTGAGGTCGAATGTGGTATGAAAGTGATGGTGCGAGATGTTGGTGGCGCGCAGCATGGCCTCGGGATGGATTCCGACGGTGAGCGATGATGGAACCTGACGTGCCAGCGCGCGCACGTGTTCATCATCGATTGCCAGCACCGATTCTTCCGCCTGGAGAACGAATCGCTTGAATATGCCGGTGATGGTTGCCAAGTCGTGATACGTTTCCAAGTGGTCGCGCCCGATGTTGTTGAGAACGGCAATCGTAGGATGAACAGCAAGGAACAAGCCGTCGCTCTCATCAATTTCGGTAACGAACAGCCTTCCCTTTCCGAGGTGAGAGTTCCCGCCCAGACCGGGGCACTGTGCGCCGATGAGATAGCTCGGATCCTTGCCCGTTTCGCGCAGAATGGTGGCGGTCATCGCGGTTGTAGTTGTCTTCCCATGCGTGCCTGCCACTCCGATGCTCGAGTATCCGTTCAATACAGAAGCAAGAGCGTGTAGGCGACGCACGATTGGGAGCTTGCGTTCCATTGCCGCCTGCACTTCCACGTTCTTGTAGTCGATTGCCGAGGATACGATCACCTCATCGACGCTGTCATCGAGCAGGCTCGGATCGTGCCCCACGTGGATGGTGGCGCCGGCATGACGCAGGCGCTCTGTCTCCTCGTTTTCCCGCAGATCGGATCCGGAGATGCTGCTCCCGCTCGCCAACATCACCGAGGCGAGCCCGCTCATCCCTGCTCCTGCGATTCCGACGAAGTGATAACGCTTTCCCGCATCGATCATGGTCGCGCTCCCTCGACAAGGGTCATGATCTCGCCCAACATCGAGGCAGTCGCATGTCTGCTCCCCATACGCATGGAGTTTCGTGCCATCAGGTTGAGCCCCTTTTCATCCCTCACCATCTGTTCAATCAATCGTGTCAATCTTCTGTCTAGGATATCATTCTCTTCCATGAGCGTGCAACCCCGCCCATCACTCAACACGCGCGCATTCTCCCATTGATGTCCGCCGGTTGCGCCGCCCCAGGGAATAAGAACGGCAGGTTTCCCGCATGATGTGATCTCGGCCAGAGTAGTGGCACCGGCGCGGGAGACGATCAGATCCGCAACGGCGAACGCCTCTCCCATCTGATCGATGTAACGGCGTACGGAGATATTCTTCACCCCTGCTGCGGCAAATTCCCTCGCAATGACAGTCCTGTCCGCACTGTCGCCCGTTACGAGCAGCACCTGCAACCTTGCGTTACGTGCGATCTCCGATTTCGCTTGTCTAATCGCATTGGTGAGTGCGGCCGATCCATGCGATCCGCCGAATACCAGTACAGTACGTTTGTCCGGAGAAAGGCCGAATTGCTCATAGACGTCGGCCGTGCGCTTGGCGAGAAGGAAGTCCTTTCGGATCGGGTTGCCGGTGGTGACGACGTTTCGGGATCTTTGGAAGTAGCGTCTTGTCTGAGAATACGAGACGAGAACCTTATCTACAAAAGGTGCGAGTATTCTGTTGCTCAGTCCGGCAACAGCGTTTTGCTCGTGAATAACCGTTCTGATTGGAGATACTTTCGCAAGTATCGAAGCGAGAAGAACGGCGGGGAACGATGCATAACCGCCCATGCCGATCACTATGCGCGGACGGAAGCGACAGAAGACGATCAGCGTTTCCAAGAATGCGAGGGCAAGCAAGACCATGGCATACATATTCTGCAAGGCATTGCCGCGTTCCAGTCCGCGCACATGGATTGGGAAGAAGCGGATCCATTTATATGAAGGAAGAATGCGTGCTTCGATTCCGCGTCTGGTACCCACGTATGCAAGCTCAATCTGTTCTTCACGGTGAGCGAATTCCTCCATCACCGCGAGCGCGGGATAGAAGTGACCTCCCGTTCCTCCGCCAGCGATCAGTACGCGCATCACTCTCCTCCTTGCTTCGAGATGTTGAGCAGAACCCCGACCATCGCCAGTGTGACGAGAAGCGATGACCCGCCGTTGCTGATGAATGGGAGCGTCAATCCGGTCACCGGCAAGAGGCCGGTCGCGACGCCAAGATTAAGGATCGCCTGAAATGTGATTACAAAGCCGATTCCGATTGCGAGCAGGCTTCCGAATCGATCCGGCGCCACACGGGAGATTGCAAACGCCCGCCAGGCAAAAGCGGCGAATAGACCTATCAGAACAAGGCTTCCGATCAGCCCAAGCTCCTCCGCAGTTACGGAGAAGATGAAGTCGTTGTATGCCTGGGGAAGGTAGAACAGCTTTGCCCGCGACGCACCGAGACCGCGCCCAATCAAGCCGCCCGACCCGATTGCGACCAGAGACTGAATAGTCTGGTATCCAGAGGATGCGCTGTAGGCATGCGGATTAAGGAATGATAGGACCCGCGCCAGGCGGTAGGGGGCGATGCGTATCGCAAGTACGATGAATGGAAGGCTGCCGACGGCGAGTGCCAATAGGTGCGTGAGACGGGCGCCTCCGAGAAAGAGCATCAAGACCGTAACAGAGCCGAAGATCAGAGTCATTCCGAAATCAGGCTGGTTCATTGTCACTGCGGCGATAACCAGAAGCACGAGGATGAACGGCAGAACGCCGTCGGTGAATGATCGCATGGAGTCTTTCTTCCTGTCAATTGCCGCCGCGAGATAGATGATGAGTGCGAACTTCAGTACTTCGGTCGGTTGCAGAGCGAAGGATCCGATGCGCAGCCAGCGGCCGTCGCTGATTGCGCCGAGAGGAAGGAGCGTGAGGAAAGTGAGGACGAACGCGCCAAGAAGCAGGATGTCATCAACATGTTGCAGGCGATGGTAGTCGATGTAGCTGAACAGGATAAGCAATCCGATGCCAAGCGCGGCTGCGATCAGTTGCTTCACCAGCAGGTGTGTGTCGCTTCCGTAGTATCGCAGCGAAAACGGGGCGCTGGCACTGTACACCATTATTAGCCCGAATAGGAGGAGTAGTGAGGCTGTTAGTACGATCCCTCGATCCACACGTCCGTCCACTCCCGTCTCCTTGTCTGCCCTCTCGCGCTGTGTGCCGCATTTCCAGACGCTCTGCATCTGTTTGTGCCGCGTCATATAAGTAAGGCAGTTGTCCATCAATCTGAAGGAAACATGTCGGGGAGTTGATGAGAATTAGTATCTCGTCGATGAGACACATGGGAGTACTGGAAAAGGGACGAATGGCGAAAAGTTACTCTAGACGAGCGGCGATAAGACGGGAGAAATGCTCGCCACGTTCGACATAATTCCTGTACTGGTCATAACTTGAGCACGCGGGTGAGAAGAGAATCGTGTCGTTGTCACTAGCCAGGTCGAGCGCGAGCGACAGCGCCTGATCCAGCGTCGAGCATTCAGAGATTTCTGTGTAACCTGTGTCACACAGAGTATCTCGCAGAAGCGTGGCCGCTGCACCGAATAGGATGACGTGTCGCACCTGATGAGCCTTGACGGCCTCGGCAAGGGATTCATATCCGGCGCCTTTGTGCTTTCCCCCGAGAATGAGGATTAGTGTTCCGGTGATGCTTGCAAGTGCGGCGATAGCGGAAGCGGCGTTGGTCGACTTGGAATCGTTGATCACTTTAATAGTCCTGATGCGAGGCTCCTCGTGCATACGAAACGGAAGCCGGAATGCTTCTTCTATTCCGCGAAGATCGATCTTCGAGAGGCTCAAGCCGGGAGACACGCACATGCTTGCCGCGGCAGCGGCGCGAAGGTTGGCGCGGTTGTGCGGAGAGATACGGGCGGTGAGCGGTGAAGAGGGAAGCCGAAGTTGGTCGAAGATAACCTTCTGCGCGACGATGTCGGAGAAGACTGATTCCAGGTCGGCCGGGATGATCGCCCAGTCGCCATCATTCTGATGTTGGAACAGGCGCGCCTTCGCTTCGACGTAGGCGCTCATCGTCTTGTGCCGCTCCAGATGATCGGGAGCGATATTGAGGATTACGGCAACGTGTGGGCAAAAAGCCTCACTCTGCTCAAGCTGGAAGCTGCTCACTTCAAGGATTATGGCGTCATAGGCGGATGCGTCGTCGACCAGAGAGATGAATGGGATTCCGATGTTGCCGGCGGCGATTGCCTTCAACCCCGAACCGCGAAGGATCGCCTCGATCAGTGTTACCGTCGTGCTCTTCCCATTCGTTCCGGTCACTGCGACGAGCGGAACACGAGGAGCGAGGTGGTATGCGAGATCGAGTTCAGAGATGACGAGAATGCCGGCGCTCGCCGCTTGCGCCAGGAGTGAAATATCTCGCGGCACTCCTGGACTGAGCACGATCATTTCCGCCTGTTCGAGTGCGTGCTTGGTGTGGCCGTGCTCCTCATATGGGACGTCGTTCGCTGTGAGAAACGCGGTATCTTCTGCGCCGATCCCGGCGCTGTCACTGACGAACGCATGCACTCCGTGTGCAAGGGAATAATCGAGTACGGCACGGCCGGTACGGCCGAAACCAAGGATTGCGATGTGTCTTACTTCTCTATCAGCAATCCTCATTCAGGGCGTCCTCGATCCGTTCTTCGAGAATGAGATCTGAAGAGAAGTCCCTTATCTGGAGAGCCGCCTGGGCAACTTCGTACAGCGCCTGCCGCGGAACGGTGCCTACGATTTCGCTTCCCATTACCAACACGCCTCTGCGCTCCGCTTCTCGCTTCACGAGTTCGAACACTCGCAGAAGCGGTGTCTTCCTGAAATTGGTTAGGTTCATCGACACTTGCACGATGCCGCGCTCCTCAAGAGGAAATCCGAGCGCTTTGACATAGCGTAATCCGCCGCTTGAGAAGCGCACGGCGCGGGCGATTTCCTTTGCTACGGTTAAGTCGGACGTATTGAGGTCGATGTTGTAGGCGACGAGAAACTCGCGTGCACCGATGGCAACGACTCCGGCAGTGGGATGGATCTGCGGCTCACCAAAATCGGGGTGCCATTCGGGAAGAACGATCTTGTTGGCGAATCCCTCGAACTCCCCCTTGCGAATCGTGGCCAGGTTTTGGCGTGCGCTGCAGGTCGCCGATTGTTCATAGAGATAGACGGGGATCTCGAGTTCGTTTGCAATGCGTTCGCCGACGCGATGCGAGAGCTCGATACAGTCTGACATCGTTACACCGCGCACGGGAATGAACGGGATGACATCGACTGATCCCATGCGGGGATGCTCGCCGTGATGCTCATGCAGATCGATCAGTTGCACGGCCTTCTCGGCGAGTGAAAGGATGCCTTCCAA
>CAZKAB010000004.1:0-43941 GCA_964550615.1 uncultured Thermotogae bacterium | reverse complement strand
ACGGTTGCCTCTACCTTGGCCTTGAGCATGCCGGCTCGTGCACGCAGCATCTGTGCCTTAAGTAGTAATCGGTCGCCGGGAACTACTTTCCTTCGGATACGCGCTTCGTCGACCCCCACAAGGTATCCCTCTTGGCCACCCGCTCGCACGAGAAGAAACGCCGCTGTCTGCGCCATCGCCTCCAAGATGAGCGTGCCGGGCATCACTGCCGGTAGCGGCTCGGGGAAATGCCCCTGAAAGAAGGGCTCGTTGATCGTCACGTTCTTTGCTGCGACGACGAGCCCCTCTCCCTCTTCCATGATCCGATCGATCATAAGATAGGGATATCGCAGGGGCAGCACGCGACGTATCGCTTCGATATCCCTTTTCATCGCAAGACTATTGCAGATAGCCGGCGAGCTCGTGCTTGACGAGGTCAGTAATGTCGGTTAGCTTCGCCGTGTTGCGGTAAACGATGACGTTCTTGGTGCGGAGCACGAGATCATACCCTTGCGCAACGGCGACGTCGTTGGCCGCCTTGACAATCTTGGCGGTTGCTGCCTGCGTAAGGAGCTGATCGAGCTGTGTGAACGCGTTCTTGACTTGCGTATATCGGTTTTGGAACTCGGTCGTATCGACGACCCCGACGCGTGCGGTGGAGACGAGGTTCTTCATCTCGTCGACGACCGGCTGCGCCTCGTCCTTCAGTTTCTGGAGGTCGCTCTTCATGTCGGAGAAACCGGGTGAGGCGATCATCTTGTCAATTGTGCCGAGGTCGATGTTCAACTGTGCCTGCAGAAGCTCTGCCTGCAACTGGTTGTTTTGGCTATTATAATCGTCATTTGAGATCGTGCTTGCGCTGAGCTGCTGTTGCAGTTTGACGATCTCGCCCTGCTTATCGATCGCCTTCTGGCGAAGATCGCTCACCGCATTGGTAAACACCGAAAACGCGTCTTCGGCGTTGATGTAGGCCACCTTGAGCGGAGTGGCGGTATTCGATTCGAGCGCGCTGACGCGAGTAGTGAGACTGGAAACGGCAGCGCTATCCGCTCCCTCGCCGGCCGGGAGCACAAACTGGAGCACCAATGCAGCGGCGGCAAGAAGCAACGCGACGATTGAAACGACTAGCGTGTTCTTAGACATCTCTTCCTCCTTTTCTGCAAAAACGATTCTGAATTATAGGATAGAACTCTCTTCTTTTCATCCTAGAACATCGGGCTGAACCCAAAGTCAAAGTGCGGAACCCAGCCCATATCAGGTCCCAATACCCATGCCATATCCAGGCGCACGTACATGCCGGCGGCGTTGATGCCGAATTCTATCCCAAACGATCCTTTGGCTGTTGTCGTGTTGACTCGGTCAAGTGCGACGCCGGTATCGAAGAAGAGCGAGGTTGTGAGCCCTTCCACTACGGCGAGGCGATACTCGAAATTCGCATAAGCAAGGCGTTGCACCGAGACTGCCTTTGTGCCGCGGATCGTCCCCGGACCGCCTAGGTCATATGCCTGAGAGTACGGAAGATGCACACCCCAATTGCCTACCAAACGAATGGCCAGCACCTGATCGCGCTCGGACAGGAATGGCAGATTGATCGACAATGGCGTGAATTGAACCCAGCTTAGGTTGACCTTGGCATAGTCAGGCCCGGTGGCGAATCCGCCGGCCTTTTCGAGCGATATGGAACGTCTGTTGCCGGCAGTCGGGAAGCTGGGGTTGTTTACGTCGTTGTACGTAATGCCGGTTGTGATTGAGTCGATCGGCTGCCAGAGCGAATCGTCGGAGGCACGAAAGGCTTCGTGCTTGTAGGCAAGGTTGAGATCGGTGTAGTCGCTCCATGGGTAGCTGATCGAGCCACTTCCGCCTATGGTATAGACCGTCGTCGCGGTTCCTGAGTCGTTGGTTGTCTCATTTGTCTTGCGATAGAAGTCCAGCCCCACCCGGTTGAATCCGGGGAAGAACGCGACCGTGCTGTATCCAAGATCCCAAGTGGCGCTCTGATCATTGACAAGTCCGCGGCTGTAGGAGAAGGAAAGGTCCTGCCCGGTTCCGAAAAGGTTCTTTTGACTATAGTCCAGTTTTCCGACAAGTCCGCCGCTATCGGGCGAGTACGCGAGCGATCCGTTGATTCCGCCTAGCTTGGTGTTTTCTGTGACTGAAATGGCGAGGTCAACGGTATCATCGCTCCAGGTAGGGTTCATGTCCACCGATTTGAAGTAACCGAGCGCCATCAACCCCTGATAAGAAACGGCCAACCGCCCGCGGTTGAGGATATCCCCTTGCTTGATCCCAAGGACCTTGTCGATTACGTATTTCTTGGTGTGATCGTTTCCCGTGATATCTATCGCTCCGATCTTGCCTTCTTCCACCTTGATTGGAAGACGATCCCCGGAAACCTCACCGGCGAGAAACCGGACCATGACATATCCGTTCCGGTAGTAGAGATCGAACAAGCCTTTTAGCGCCTGGAGCAATCCGTAGTTGTCGATTGGTCCCTGCGGCAGTTCCCCGAGAGCGGATGTCGCCATGTTCACGGGGAAGCGGGAGACACCCGTGACATCTATCCCGGTTATCGTGATCGGAGCGTCGATCACCTTGCGTTCGGTGATCTTCCACAACAGGCGTACGGAGTCCTGCGTCGCACCCTGTTGCGGGGTGACAGACACATCTGAAAAGTAGACCGAACCCTGTAGTCGCGCGATGACCTTTTGAATTGCCGCTTTCTTGAGGCACTCCCCGAGAGGGAGATCGATCATTTGCTGCGCAATCTCCTGCGGAACCGTTGACAGACCGGAAACCACGTTCGCCGTGATCTTACCCTCGATAATCTGAACAGACAGCGTCTCTCCCGGCGTGACCTTGCCGACCATAATCAGTGCGTAGCCCTTCTTGTCGTACGCATCGATCACCGCCTGCAAGCCGTCCTTGAGCGAGTTGTTGTTCAGTATCTTCCCGGTCCTTACCCCTTTGTCGCGCAGGATACTGCGAATCTTGTCCGAAGTCATGATGCGGGCACGGAAGAGGGTGATGCCGAGTATATTGAATGGTTCTGTATTTGTATTGCCGGTTATTTCTATCTTCTTGACTACGGGATTCTCCTTCAGCTTGAAAGTCAGAGTCCCGTTGTCATCGACCTCAGGGACGACTTCATTGAACCAGCCCAGGTCATATATGGCTTGCGACGCTGCTTTGAGGTTGTCCGAAGAGATCTCGTCACCGACATGGAATGGGATCTCATTCATGATGTCATGCGTCTTAATCTCCACGTTCCCGGAAATGTTGATCCCTGATACGGTAACCGGAAAGTCGGTCGCTGTCGCTGTCAGCCCCACGAGTACGAGGCATCCCAAGATAAACAACAGTTTCCGTCTCATATCTCCTCCTCCGAATGATGGTCTTGTTTGCCGGTTTGTGCAATTCCTATGAGAGCCACATCTTGCAGTCACTTTAGCAATTCGTTATGTGTTTTCCGTGAATCTCTGTTTCTGGATCTAGTGCCATGCACATGGCTAAGGCGGATCATCGGTCGAACGGTACTGCATCGCTTCTGCGACATGCGCGCTCCTTATCCGTTCCACATTGTCCAAGTCGGCTATCGTGCGCGCCACTCTGAGTGTCCGTGCATAGGCGCGCGCACTCAAGCCCAGCTTCCTGATTGCCATCCTGACAAGTTCCGTGGCCTCCCCGTCCAGAACGCAGTGCTCTTCGACCTCCTTTGTCGTCAGCTGTGCGTTTACAAACCGTCCCTTCTTGTCGCGCAGCCTATTACATTGTATCCGTCTTGCCCCCTCTACTCTAGCCCGTACCGCCGAAGATGACTCGCCCCGTGGACGTGAGATTACTTCCTCCGGCGTGAGACGAGGGACATCGACAAACAGGTCGATGCGATCGAGGAATGGACCGGATAGTCGCTTTCGATATCGACGGATCTCGTTGTGCGTGCAGGTACATGAATGCACGTGATCGCCCAGGTGTCCGCACGGGCAAGGGTTCATCGCGCCGACGAGCGTGAATCCGGCCGGGTAGCGAACCGACACGCCTGCGCGTGATAGGAGGATCGATCTGTCTTCGAGCGGTTGTCGGAGCGTTTCCAGCACACGCCGGTCGAACTCGGGGAGTTCATCCAAGAATAGTATCCCGTGGTGTGCAAGCGTGATCTCTCCCGGTCCGGGGATCCCATGACCGCCTCCAACCATGCCTGCGTAGGATATGGTATGGTGCGGAGCGCGAAACGGCGGGTGGGTGACGAGTGGAACATCCGATTCGATCTGACCGGCGATGCTGTGGATGCGCGTCACCTCGAGTGTCTCCTCGAACGACAAACAAGGGAGAATACCGGGTAGACAGCGAGCGAGCATGCTCTTCCCCGCGCCCGGCGGTCCACTCAATAAGAGATTGTGCCCGCCTGAGGCGGCGATCTCGAGCGCGCGTTTGGCCATGTCCTGCCCTTTGACATCGGCGATGTCCTCGGTCGGCTGTGACTTCGCCTTTTCCAGAAGCTGATCGCGATCGACCCTGAACGGAGGGATGGGGGAGATCCCGCTGATGAACGCCGCTGCCTCGGCAAGGCTGGCAACCGGATAGACGGGCACGTCATCTACAAGCGCGGCTTCAATTGCGTTCTTTCGCGGTACGATCACTCCATCCAGGTTGCGATCTGCGGCAAGCATTGCGATTGCGACCATGCCGGGAATGTCGCGCACCGTGCCGTTGAGAGACAGCTCGCCTACAATGAGATACCGACCCGGCATCTGCGAGATCTGCTCAGAGGCAAGGAGAATGGCGAGTGCGGTGGGGAGATCGAACCCCACCCCCTCCTTGCGGAGATCCGCCGGGGCAAGGTTGGCCGTGATCCGCTTGGAGGGGAAGAAATATCCGGAGTTCTTGATTGCACTTCTCACCCGTTCCCTGCTCTCGCTTACCTCCTTTTCAGGAAGGCCGACGATTTGAAACGCCGGCAATCCACCGGCGACGTCGCATTGGATCTCTATGAAACGTGCCTCAACCCCGGCGATAGCGCAACTCAAAAGGCGGGCGTACATCGGTCCTCCAGTTCGAACGCCGCCTTAAGCAGAGTGATGTCCTGTCCTTGTATTGCGACGAGATCGAAGCGGACCGGCAGATCGCTCTCTGTTTGCGAAAGGTACATGCGGGCAGCCGTGATAATGCGATCCTTCTTCTGCCTGGTGAGTGCGCCGATGGGCCCGCCATATCCGGCGCGCGATCTATTCTTTACCTCGACAAACGCAAGATCTATGCCGTCACGAGCGATGATATCGATCTCTCCAAACCGACAGCGCCAATTCCGGTCGATGATCAAATAGCCTTGCTCGCGCAAGTACTGGCACGCAATGTCTTCTCCTGCCTGGCCAAGCTGCTCCCCTCTGTTCATCATCTTGTCTTCATTATAGTTAAACGGGCATGATTAGGACAAGTGCCGTATTGGTGGTTCGTTGCGGGGCGGATTAGCAAGCGCTATAATCTCCTACAGATAAGAGAAGAAGAAGGGTCAATGGGGATAGTTCTTAGAAATGTTGTTGCTCTCGTTGATGGTAAGGCGAACGAGACGGTCGATATACGGATTAGAGGAAAGAAGCTCGATACGATCGGCGAGAGCGTACTTCCTGTTTCAGAAACTGACACGATCATAGATGGCGAAGGCAAGCTTGCCGTGCCTGGATTCGTAAACGCCCACACACATCTCCCAATGGTGCTGTTTCGCGGGCTGGCGGAAGACATTTCTTTGAGTACATGGCTTGAGGACTACATCTGGCCGGCGGAACGTGAACTGACATCTGAAGATGTCTATTGGGGATCCCTCCTTGGCATCGCTGAGATGCTCAAGGGAGGGACGACGCAATTCGCCGACATGTACTTTCACACAGGCGCCATTGGCCGCGCAGTGACAGACTCCGGCATCCGCGCATTGCTCTCCTACGGGATTGTCGCGCAGACACTCGACAAGCACGGGAAGCAGGAGATGGAGCGAGCGAGCGGGATCATCGATCGGTGGCAAGGCGCTGCCGACGGGAGGATACGAACCGCAGTCAGCCCACATGCCGTGTATACCTGTGGCAAGGAGACATGGAGAGCGGTCATCAACCTGGCGCAAGAGCGGGATGTGCCGCTTCACATTCATCTCTCCGAGACGCGGGAGGAAGTAGACAGATGCCGAGAGGAATGGAATGAAACGCCGGTACGTGCTCTTGATCGACTGGGAGTGTTCGCGGTCCCCACGCTTGCCGCGCACTGCGTGCATGTCGACCAAGAAGAGATAGAGCGGCTGGCGGAACGAAACGTGACGGTCGTGCATTGCCCGAAGAGTAATGCTAAACTTGGGAATGGAAATGCGCCGATTGTGGCGCTTCGATCGGCGGGGGCAAGGGTTGCTCTGGGAACGGATGGCGCGGCATCCAATAACAGCCTCGACATGATGGAAGAGATGAGATTCGCTTCACTGTTTCAAAAGGGTTCTCTCAAGGATCCGACGGCCATCCCAGCGAGAGAAGCAGTACGGATGGCGACGGAGTGTGGCGCGGCGGCGCTCGGCTCGGGAGCGCGGGAGATCGCCGTGGGTGAAGACGCGGATCTGATCCTCATCGATCTGGATCGGGTCGATACCGTGCCGGCGTATGAGCCGGTTACCACTCTTGTTTATGCGGCGCACGCCGACAGCGTGACAGACGTGATCGTAGCGGGAGAGTTTCTCCTGCGCGACAGGGAGCTTCTCACAATAGATGAGGAGCGAGTGAAGTACGAAGTCAAGAGAAGATCGAGACACTGCATCAACTGATCGATCCCCTCCTGGGGGAAGGGGTAATCCCTCCCTCGGAAGCGGGAGAGAAGGAGGAACAGATGGGACTGACGACGGAGAAGAAAAGGGAAATTGCGGAGAACTACGGTAATAGCGAGAATGACACAGGGTCAGCGGCGGTACAGATCGCCATGTTCACCGAGAAAATCAGAGAGCTCACCGAACACTTGAACGTTCATCGGAAGGATTTCAGCTCTCAGCGAGGACTGCGCAAGATGGTCGGTCAACGACGCCGACTGATGAAATACCTGAAGAAGCAGGATCTCGCGGCGTACAAGGAATTGATTCAGCGTCTAGGAATCAGAGGAGTCTAACAGCGAGATGTTAATCAAGGAAAGCATTCAGCTTAACGGGAAGGAGATTTCCCTGGAAACCGGGCGGTTAGCCAAGCAAGCAAGCGGGGCCGTCCTGGCGAGTTGTGGGGACACGCGTGTCCTCGTGACGGTGTGTGTGCAAGAGAGCAAGGAAGACAAGGGTTATTTTCCGCTCCGCGTCGACTATGAAGAGCGGTTCTATGCCAGCGGGAAGATACCTGGCGGTTTCTTCAAGCGTGAGGGACGACCGAGCGATGTCGCTATCCTCAGTGCGCGCATGATCGATCGGCCGATCCGGCCGCTGTTTCCCGACGGATATAAGGATGAGGTGCAGATAGTCGCCACAGTCCTCTCTGCCGAATCGGACTGCCCTCCGAGCATTCTCGGAATCCTTGGAGCATCGACGGCACTGATGATCTCCGAGGCCCCATTCGCCGGTCCAATCGCCGGCGTGAGGTTGGGCAGAAACGACGGGGAAGTTGTTGTCAGTCCCGATGCTGATGTGCAGGAGACAGGCGGCGTCGAAGTGACTGTCGCTGGGACGAAGCAGACCGTCACCATGGTGGAAGGCAAGATGGACGAGCTGTCTGAGGACGAGGTCGTGAGTGCGATAGGGCTTGCACACGGAGCGATCCAGGAGCTTGTAGCGCTTCAGGAACGATTTGTCGAGCGCGTCCGCCCGGTGAAGAAAGAGATCGCGCCTGTTGTCGGTGAGGATCTCGATCTGATCGAGCGAGTACGCGCAATCATCGAATCGGAATTTCCGACGATGCACACGCTCGCAAGCAAGAAAGAAAGATACGCATTCATCGACGCACTCCGCACCCGCGCGATTGAAACCATAGTTGGTACCGATCTGGCGTCTGACGAAGCGACGGAGCTGGAGAAGAAAGTGGCGCAGGCTGTTGACAGTCTTTACAAGTCATACCTGCGACAGCAGATTCTCGAGCGAGGATTGCGCATTGACGGGCGTCGGCCCGATGAGATTCGTCCCATCACTTGCCAGGTAGGCGTTCTCCCACGCGCGCATGGTTCCGCCTTGTTCACGCGTGGCGAGACCCAAAGCTTGGGGATAGCCACCTTGGGCGCAACGCGCGGTGACGAGCAGATTATCGACCAGATGATGAAAGAGGGCCGGAAACGGTTCATGCTCCACTACAACTTCCCCCCATATTCGGTCGGAGAAGTGGGGAGGATGGGGTCGCCAGGCAGGCGGGCTATCGGACACGGCTACCTTGCTGAGGGTGGGCTTTCCAGTGTCTTGCCGAGCGAAGAAGACTTTCCGTACGTGATTAGGATCGTATCGGAGATCCTGGAATCGAACGGTTCCTCGTCCATGGCAACTGTCTGCAGCGGTTCACTTGCGATGATGGATGCCGGCGTACCGCTCAAGAAGCCGGTCGCGGGAATCGCTATGGGAATGATAGAAGACGCAGCTACGCAGCGGCGCGTCATCCTGAGCGATATCCTTGGTGCCGAGGATCACCATGGCGACATGGATTTCAAAGTCATCGGCACGCGCGATGGGATCACCGGTTTTCAGCTCGATGTGAAGGTGGGCGGAATCGGCCGCGAGACGCTCCGCAAGGCACTGGAGCAGGCGCGCCAGGGGAGGCTTGAGATCCTGGCGAAGATGGAGCAAGCGCTTGCCGCGCCGCGGACTGAGCTGTCTCAGTATGCGCCGCGCTTGGAGACGATCCGGATTCCTCAGGAAAAAATCGGCTTGGTGATCGGTCCGGGTGGAAAGATGATCCGCAAGATCATCGAGGAGACCGGCGCTCAGATAGACATTGAGGACGATGGCACCGTGAAGTTTGCCAGCGCTGACGTTGAGTCGGTGCAAGCGGCCAAACGGTGGGTAGAAGATCTTACGGCAGAGCTTGAAGTCGGCACCGTGATGACTACCAAAGTCACCCGCATTGTCGACTTCGGCGCGTTCGTCGACCTGAAGAACGGGAATGAAGGATTGGTGCACGTTTCCAACCTGGCGCCGGGATTCGTGGATAACGTAAGCGACATCGTGAAGCCGGGAGATGAGATTACGATCGAGGTTATCGGCGAGGACAAGATGGGGCGACCCGATCTTCGTCGCGTGGCAGAAGGCATGGACGAGGCACCCTCCGGTGATAGACAACAGGGAGGGCATTCGCGCCATAACGGCGGCCGCCGACATTCTTCGAAGAAGGCCGCTCCAGAAACCGAGATCAAGGTTGGGGACATCATCGAGGGAACGATTGCCAACACAACCGACTACGGGGCTTTTGTAGAACTCACATCGGAAGTAACCGGGTTGATCCACATCTCTGCTTTGTCCGACGAGTATGTGCGGCGGGTGGGCGACGTGGTCAAGTCCGGCGACAAGGTGAAGGTGGAGGTTCTCGACATTGATGATCGTGGTCGATACAAGCTGCGACGCATCGTGCCCGAGGAAGAGCAGAAGACAACTGAACGCCAAGAGCGGCAAGAACCGCAACAACAAGAGCCGCAAGAAGAACCACAACAGGAAGAGAAAGAAACGGCGGCGTTCGAGGATCGTTGGTAGCGACTTGCTGATAACATCTATCTACCCTGGCCTGTTCCAGGGAACGTTGGAGAATGGATTGCGGGTCCTCGTTGAAGAGGTCCCGCAATCTCGTTCGGTGAGTGTGGGAGTGTGGGTGAAGGTGGGGGGGCGTGACGATCCTGAATCCCTTCCCGGTCTTTCGCACTTCATCGAGCACTTGATGTTCAAAGGAACACCCACGCGTGACGCAAAGGCGATCTCGCGTGAGATCGACGGATTGGGCGGACAGATCAACGGTGCCACCGGCAAGGAAGCGACGTTCTACTATGCCGAAGTTCCCGCTGATGGCTTCCCGATCGCCTTAGGTGTTTTGGCCGACCTTGTGCAGCATCCTTCTTTCTTGCCTGAGGAGCTGGACCGTGAACGCGGGGTTGTACTGGAAGAGATCCGCAGTCGCGACGATGATCCGGAGCAATGCGCGTACGATATCTTCACCTCCGGCCTGTGGCAGAACGCTCATCCGTTGGCGCGCTCGGTTCTGGGAGAGAATAAGACAATCGCAGATGTGACGCGCGATGAGATCGTCGCATTCCATGCTGGTTCATATCGTCCGGAAGCGATGGTGCTTATTGCATGCGGTGCCGTGCAGGCAAACGAAGTCATGCACTTGGCGGCGGAAATGTTCGACGGTCACCCGGCCGTGGTGGCGTCGCCCCACGACCGTCGCACCCCCGTTCTGGCGAGTACCCGTACGTCACACGTGCGTAGCACCGGACAAACGCACCTATACCTCGGCTTCCCTGCCCCTGATGTGCGCGACGAGGATCGCATTGCCTACGATGTCGTGAACGTGATCTTCGGAGGGGGGACAAGCTCGCGTCTGTTCCGGCTCGTGCGCGAGGAGCGTGGCCTTGCATATGAGGTATCGAGTTCGGTGATTCATTACTCCGACGCCGGCGTGTGGCTTACTTATGCCGGGGTTGCTCCTCATAACGTGGACGAGACGGTCGGAATTGTGTTGGACCAGCTGACAAACCTGCTCAAGAGGGGAGTCGAAGACTCCGAGGTTGATCTCGCTCGCGCCAAGCTGCGCGGAGGACTCACCCTCGACCTTGAGGCCAACGTCAATCGGATGGGACGGCTGGGAAGCGCTACGATCACCGGTCGGAAGATTCTATCTCCCGATCAGTTGATTGCTCGCATCGATTCTGTCACAGCAGGCGCTGCGATGGACGCTGTCGAGCGCTTCGTCGATCTCAGTCGAATGAATATGGCAGTGATCGGGCCGGAAGCGCGGATTGAGGTACTGGAGGCAGTGAGCTAGAATCTTTGTATCATGCCAATGCCTAATGCGATCTACCCAGGCAGTTTTGATCCGATAACCTACGGGCACATCGACATCGTCCGTCGTGCGCGCAAGCTCTTTCCTCATCTGGTGATTGCTGTCGTCGCCAATCCGAACAAGCGGCCTCTCTTCTCGGTTGAAGAACGCGAGCGGATCACGCGTGATGCTCTGGGAGAGATGGGAATTGCGGATGTAGACGTAATAAGCTACTCCGGTCTGTTGATCGATTGTGCACGCAAGATCGGCGCCGATGCCGTTGTGCGGGGATTGCGCGCCAATTCGGATTTCGACTACGAGTTTCAGATGGCGCTCACCAATCGAGATCTGGATTCAGATCTTGAGACGGTGTTCTTTATGACTGCCGGGAAGTACAGCTTCCTCTCTTCATCTATCGTGAAAGAGGTCAAGCGGCTCGGCGGGGATGTCAGCTCGTTCGTTCCGAAGAGCGTCGAGGAGGCGTTGGCGCGCAAGTTTGCGTCGCCAAACGATGCGGGCTGACGATTTCGGGCATTCTGCCGTGCCGATGCTTGCGCGTGCAGGCTCCTCAAAGGCAGGGGATGGATCAAGTGCCGTTGGGTCCTGGCACAAGGGTGCCATCAACCCGAGGCAGCAATCAGCGTTGTCCTCTACTTAACATAGCCGTTCTCTGTGAACCATGTGACGGCCTTCTGCAGCGCCGCCTGCGGATCCGTTTGAGGGAAGCCCAACTCGCGAATCGCCTTGCCTGAGTCGTAGTACATCTTATGGGCCGACATTCTAATCGTATCCGGCGTCATACGCGGCGTTGTCCGAGTGATTCGACACCAAGCGGCGTTTAGATAGGACATCGTGAGAAGCGGCCGGTACGGCAAGCGCACCCGCGGTGCGGGGATGCCACTTATCCGGGAAAGAGTCCCAAGAATCTCGCTCATTGACATGTTCTTTCCCCCGAGGATGTATCGCTCTCCGGTCTTCCCCCGCGCAGCGGCGAGGACATGACCTTGTGCGACATCGTCGACATCAACGACATTCATGCCGGTATCAACGTACGCCGGGAGGCGATGGTTGAGGAAATCGACGATCATCTGACCGGTGGGAGTCGGCTTTATGTCTCGCGATCCTACCGGGAACGATGGGTTAACGATCACCACTCGCAAGCCACGATGGGCGAACTCAAGTGCGACTTGTTCGGCGAGATACTTGCTCTTTTTGTACGCGCCGATGATTATTCTCGGGTCGACCGGCATATCTTCGCTTACCGGGTCATCGGATGTGGGGACGGCGAGCGCGGCGACCGAACTCGTGTATACAACATGGTCCACTCCGCAATCAAGAGCTGCTTGAAGTACATTTCGCGTGCCGCATACGTTCACTTCCTCGAAAAGATCGAGCGATGATACCCAGAATGAGTACAAAGCGGCGGCGTGGAATACTTGCGTGCATCCGCGCATTGCGAGGGCGAGCGAATCGATGTTGGTAATGTCGCCGGTCACGATTTCGATCGGAAGCCCTGAGAGGTTGGAAACATTCGCGCCGTCTCGTACAAGACAACGCACCTCGTGTCCGGTGGCAAGCAACGCTCGCACGATACCTGAACCGATGAATCCTGTCCCTCCGGTCACCAATGCCAGCACTATGTTCCCTCCTCATATGGGGATCGGCTGGGCGGAAGAGAAAAGGAGAATGGGCGAAGCAGGGCTCGAACCTGCGACCTTTCGGATGTGACCCGAACGCTCTCCCAACTGAGCTATTCGCCCGATTTGTCGATCGTCCTATTCTAGCGAGCGCTCATCGGCTAATCAAGCATCGAATTGCGCACTCTCCAGCATATCGGATAGGCTTTCCCCCGCACGTTTGCGCGTTATCTCTACGAGCCCCAGACCGGTCAAGTCGACGAAATCGGCTGACACACGATCCTTCTTTAGTTCCTCTTTCACCTTTTCGATCAGCAGTTGTTCGTTGTGCTGATTGTCCATATCGACGAAGTCCACGACGATGATTCCGCTCATCTGACGTAGACGAAGCTGGCGCGCAATCTCCTGTGCCGCTTCGAGATTGGTGTTGAGAATGGCGGCCTGTTGGTTTCGATGCTGTACGTCGCCGCCGGTGTTGACATCGATCGCTATCAACGCTTCTGTTTCATCGATTACCAGCGATCCACCACCTGCAAGTGGAACGCGTCCTGCCTGTGTCTCCTGAATCTGCTCCTCGATGTGGTGATGTTGGAAGAGCGGCTCCGTGTTCTGATAAACGTGAACACGTTCCTTGTAGTCTTCCATGTGCATGTAGTCGAGGAAGTAGTGAATCTTTTCGCAGAAGAACTCGGAATCGACGATCACCTCTTCTACGTCGGGAAGCAGGCGATCCCGAAGAATTGTCTGCACGAGCCCCATGCCTTTGTACAGAAGTTGCGGCGCCGACGAGGCGCGGGCGGCGGATTCAATTCCTTCCCAGGTGTGGAGCAATAGCTCGTAGTCACGTTCCAATTCTTCTGCGGTTGCCCACTGCGCGCCCGTACGGGCGATCATTCCTTCTCCGTTCTTCTTCAGCTCGCGGGCTATGCGGCGAAGGCGGCGCTGGGTACGCACACTCTCAATACGGCGCGATACGCCCAGTCTGTCCTCCGCAGGAAGAAATACCCAAAACCTTCCTGGCAGGCTAATCTTGGTGGTTCCCTGTGGGTTTTTCGAACCTATGCCTCCGCGCCGCACTTGCAGAGTGAGCGTCTGCCCGGGGCGCAATAGCTTGTTGATCGGAGCAGCTCCGTGCCAGGGCCTAAACCCCTTCTCAATCAGCAGCTTGTCGTTAAGCTCACCTCTTGACAGAAACAGGCTCTTCTTCTCTCCGACGTTTACGAACGCCGAACCGAGGCCGGGGAGTACATCTTCGACCTTGCCCTTGTAGATATTGCCAACGATGTTTTCATGCGTCGGGTGAGCGTAGTAGATCTCCATCAACCGATCTTCTTCCAGGATCGCCACCCGCGTTCTTTTTACATGTTTCTCGGGTGTGTCAACCGTTATCAGAATCCTTGTTCCTTTGATTTTGCCACCTGCTTTGTCTCATTGAGTCCTGCCAACATGTTGGCGTACTTCCTATTCGTCCCAGGGATTGTAATGTCAGGTGCAATCTCCAAGAGAGGCACCAACACAAAACGTCGTTCGTGCATGCGCGGATGAGGGATCTCGACTTCGGCATCGCGATAAGCTCGCCCTTTATACAGCAAGATATCGATGTCGATCCGGCGCGGGCCGAATCGCACCGCATATGTTCTTCCCGCCTGTCGTTCGATGCGTTTACCCAGATGGAGGAGATCGCGTGGCGAAAGGTGCGTTTGCGTCGCGATGACCATGTTCAAGAACCAAGGCTGATCGGCAATGCCGACCGGCTCTGTCTCATACAGCGAAGATGAGCGCGCAATCTTCACTCCCGCCTTATTGAGCAGAAGAAGCGCCTTCTCTATCTGCGATCGTCGATCTTCCAGGTTTGATCCCAATCCGAGAAAGACGAGGTCGTTGTCGATCATATCCGTTCTTTCTCCAGTTCTATTGCCGCACATCTCACTCTTCCCAATCCCAATGGGGCGAGTTTCTCCACGCGCACGACGGTCTTCTTGATACGAGGGAATCTCTCCAGAAGGGTGTCAGCGATCTCATCGGCGAAGGACTCAATGAGAAGATGATCTCTAGCCCGATTGACATCGCGAACGACCCTTACCATCTGCGAATAGTCGATGGTCTCTTCCAATCGGTCAGTGCACGGGGCAGCCCAAAAGTCACCCTCGACGCTGATATCGATTAGAAAACGGTTTCCCTTTGTCCTTTCTATATCAAGGCATCCGTGGAATCCGACAAGTTCGATCCCCAGCACCTCGATACGTGCGCTTGTACACTTATTCTTCATCCTCTTTTAACCTACGAATGCCCGTATTCCTTTTCTTCATCGTTTCCTGCCGAGTGCGCGCAGGTCTCCGACACGTATTAATAGACTGATGATCGATGCGGCGAACGCTAGGCGATTTGCCTTCACGTTCTCTTCTACTGGTCCCGCCATGCCTATTGACTCTACGTACCGATCGATCGGACCCTGCAACGCGGTCAGATGATCTATCGCCTGTGCGAATTCCCGTTGTCCGATGAGGTGATCGATCTTCCCCTCCGCCTTCAGATACTCCCGCCACAGTATCCGCTCTGCTTCAGTTGCGAACAGCGCCGGATCGAACTTGCCAGACTCCCCGGAGACGCCGCTTTGCGCCAAACGCTCGATGGACTCCGCCAATCCCGATAACGTCCCTTTCTCTTGCGCGGCGAATAGCGCCATGGCGCACAGGAAAGCACGGTACGGGTTCCCTCTGGTTGCCAGAGGGACTGCAGCGGTTACGTTGCGGGCGATTCCATATTCCGTCTCAAGGAAGCGTGACAATTCTCCATCTAGGTAGTCCGTTACCTCCTTACACTTCCCTTTTCCTGCGGTTGTTCGGTATCGGTCCTCTATCCGATGTAATGGCGCGGACAAATCGACATCAATTTCACCGCCGATTGCGAGCCGGAAAAGGTCATCGCATCCCGACACGACCTGTCGACCTCTTCTCGTGTTCAATTCATTCCCGGCGACGACTGCAGTTGCGATTTCATCCAATCTGTCAGCGAGCGCGACCGCAAGGCCCGCTCCCGCGGGGGGCTGAGTTCCCGGTGCGATTGGGAGTGCGTGCACGCCAATTGCCAGGCAGGCTTCTTCTGGCTCACCATCGAGCCGCGCGTAGATTGCGCCGGCGACACCGTGCAGCGAAGGGAAGCTCTGCACGACTCCGGTAACCAGATCCGCTTGGCAAAGAAATGCGACTCGATCAACCAGAGACGCCTCGGCCGTCACGGACGGTGCGATGCCAGTCGCCAGGGCGCGCAAGCGTTCCATCTTGTCCCAGAGCGATCCAATGCCATCTTTATGCGGAACGTCCCTTAATGCATGTACGTGCTCGGCCAACGGTCGCTGTCTGTCCTCGGAAAAACAGGACCAACAACGAGACAAGCATGAGGAGAATGCGCTTTCGAGGCCGCTTCGTACGCGTTGCCGATCGACTTTTCCGTCGGCGACGGTGACGAACCGTGTTCTACTCTCGTCTTTCGATGCGAGCGGAACAAATCCCTTCTTCTGGAGAGCTGCGTGTATGAAATCGGTCGGCAGATTGGGGAACCCATTCGGCAGATCCCACTTGAGGAGATGTGGATACTCCGCCGCGGCGGCGATTCCCTCCAGCAGTGATTCATCGATCGAGGACGGCTCATCGATTTCTTCCGCGGCCGCTGCGAGGCCTTCCCTCACCATGTTCAGTCTATTCTCTCGGTCAATAACCACGGAAGCAGACGAGAGGGATGCTCGATATTCCGAAGCGTTGGACAGGGTGATTATTGGTGAGGTGTCGGCTCGATGACCTCGCGTGAGGCGGTCCGAAGGCACGCTTCCCATGGTGACTGGGATGATATCCCCATCGTACAGAGCAACGAGCCATCGGATTGGGCCGATGCAACTGGATGAAGAGCCTTCCCAATGGGGAGCGGAGACGAAAGAGAGGTCTGCCGTCAATCGAACAAGAACTCTCGTGAGAAGATCGGCTGGGACTTGTTGTTCCGCAATACTGAGATCACGAGCCCATAACGCCAGCCTACGAGGCGTATGCGATACCCGCATTTCGCTGCAGGCAATCGAGCCATGCTGAAGCTCACTTGCTGCCCGCTCCCACAGGAGGGAAGCCAGACGCGAGAGCGTCTGTACGGGCATCTCGTCAGTTCCGATCTCAAGCACCAGATCAGGCATGCTGAACCTCTAGATATGCATTTGCACAACGGTGCGCCAGTTGCGCGACCTTGTCGCGATGATCGGACAGGTCGAGCAATACGTGCCCACGCCGCGCGGCGAGGGTTTCGATGAGTCGCTGGCAGACGAGGGCGAGATCGTAGGCAGGGAAGAAGAGGCCATTGTCGATCGCTTCGTCTGACTCTTTCAGAACCTGATCGAAGATCGAGTTGAGACGCGCGACATCGGTCTGCTCGCGAACGTACTTTTCGAACTGGTCCTCCGCCAACGGTGCGAGGTCGTCTGCCGGCTCAAGGGCTTCCCCCATGAACATGGCAAGTGGCTCAAGGTCATAGATAGCCCGTATCGGTATCGGATCGGGAGTGATACCACCCACCTCACGAAGGTAGCAGATGCTCCCGATCCGCACCCAATCGAGCTGCACACCCCACCCGTATCCACGTGTCGCCAGGCATGGGGAATCCCAGGATTCCGGAACGAATCGTAAGTCATGCCCGCTTGGATCGACGCCCAGCTCCCGCAAACAAGCGAGATAGACATCTTGCGTCTCTCCCTTTTCTCCTTTCAGGATAACTTGAAAGCGGCGATGAAGGCGGAGATATGGACGCTGGCCGAAATCGCTGTATCCGGCGACCTCTTCAACCTGACAAGCCCGCCATGTTCCGTTGCGCAAAGCGCCAAAGAACAAGGCCGGCGTGAGCCCTCTGTCGCCCAGGACGGCATATTGGGGAGCAGTCAGGCACCCTTCAGCCCTCCAGAACTCCTGCAGGTGAAGGGCGATCGTTTCGGCGGTCATCCTACTACCCCTTGACCGCTTCCTCCTTGGCCATCCCCGCGAGAGCGGCAAACGTGTCCGCGTCATGCACGGCGATTTCCGCGAGCATTTTTCGATTCAGCCCTATGCTTCGTCGCTCGAGTCCCCCGATGAAGGCGGAATAGGACAGGCCGTTCAGCTTCGCAGCGGCACCAATTCTGGTGATCCACAGGCGACGGAAGTCGCGTTTGCGATTTCTGCGGTCGACGTAGCTGTTTCGCAGGGCCTTCATCACCGATTGCTTCGCGATGCGATGTGACGTACCGCGCTTGCCCTTGAACCCTTTTGCAAGGGTCATGATCTTCTTGCGGCTTTCTTTTCGTTTGTTTCCCCCACGTGCTCGTGGCATCTTTGTCCTCCTGATCTACTAGCTTCCGATCATCCGCTTGATGTTCTTCGCTTGGCCCCCGGTGAGGACCTTGTCTTGTCGTCCCTGGCGGATTGACTTTGATCTCTTCTTTATGTTCTTATGAAAGTAGTTGGACATATGATGCAAGAGCTTGCCGTTTTTCGAGAGCTTAAAGCGCTTGCTCGCAGCCCGATGTGTCTTCTGCTTGGGCATCTTCCCCTCCCTATTCTTTTCGTTGATTCTGATGCGGAACCAAGAGCATCTGCAGTATCTTGCCGCGCGACTTTGGCTCCTCATCAACGCGTGCGATGTCGCTCAATTCATTCGCCACTCGAGTCAAGAGATCACGCCCACGGGATGCGTGCACGATCTCCCTGCCGCGGAAGAAGATGGACACACGCACTGTGTCGCCATCCGTTAAGAATTTTCGCACACGTCGCATCTTCGTCTGGAAATCATGCTCACCGATCTTGATTGTGAACTTCATCTCCTTTAGGCGCGAGCGGTGCTTCTGCTTTCGTTCGCGCTTCTCTTGTTGGTAGTGATATTTTCCATAGTCGACGATTTTGCAGACTCGCGGCTGGGATTGCGAGGCGACCTCAACAAGGTCCAGACCCCGCTCTTGTGCCAGTGCAAGCGCATCAGGAGTTGGCATTACTCCGAGATTCTCTCCGTGCTCGTCAATCAGCAATACCTGTGGCTCACGAATCCGTTCGTTGACGCGTAGACTTCTTTTGATACCTACCTCCTATGTAACTTGGGCCGGTTGCCGATATTGATAAAGGCCATGTTCTTCGATGTAGGATGCCACTTCGGGCGGCACGCACTTTGGTATTCCATCCCCTCTCCGGATCTCTGCGCGCACCCATGTTGAAGAGAGGTCCACCTCTTCCATCTCCAGCGGTTGAATAGTGGCCCTGTCGAACGGAGCGGCCGTAAACAACTCCCGGGAGAGTCCATCCCGTGGAGCGATAAGGAAAGGAATGCTTGCCAGCAGCGCATCTGGTTCCCTCCACGTCTCGATCTGCAAGAGCAAATCGGCTCCAACTATGAAGCACAACCCTTGCGGATAGAGCGGTTGCAGCGCACGTATCGTGTCGATCGTGTACGACGGTCCGTCACGGTCGATCTCAACGCGCGATACCGAGAAGCGGGGATTGGAGGCGATTGCCCTCTTCACCATCAGATAACGATCTTCCTTGGTGACATCGGCCTCGATCTCCTTGTGCGGCGGTACTCCGCTAGGAATGAACATCACCTGTTCGAGACCGAACTGATCGAGCGCCGTCTGCGCGACGCGCATGTGAGCATCGTGCAACGGGTTAAACATTCCCCCAAATAGGCCGATTCTACCTCTCAAATTCAAGTTCTACCTCACCGATCCGTACCAGGTCCCCCGGGGCGAATCCCTGCCGATTGAGTTCGCGCAGCACTCCCATCTTCTCCAGGCGCTCAGTCAAGTATTCCTGAGCATCGCGACTGTCGAGGACCAGCTTCTCCACCAAGCGTTCTACGCCCTCACCCGTCACCACGAACGCATCTCCGACGTGCTCTACCCGGAAGCCTTCCTCCCCCTTGAATCGATATACGCGTCGTTTGACGCTACGGGGAACATCCGTTTCCGACAGGGCAAGCGTATGCTGCAACCTCTCGTATGTGGTGTTCACCAAATCGCGCAAGTTGCGTCCGGTGGCTACTGATATCGGCAGCATCTCGACTCCGATCGCCGCAAAACGCGCTCTTTCTTGTTCAATGGCAACATCATTCAACAGGTCGATCTTATTTCCAACAACAACCTGCGGTCGTGTCGCCAACTCACGACTGAACGCTTGCAGCTCGCTGTTGATTCGACGGTAGTCTTCTATCGGGTCTCTTTCTTCCAGCTTAGCAACGTCGATCATGTGAATCAATAGGCGTGTGCGTTCGACGTGGCGTAGAAAACGATCTCCCAGCCCCCTACCCGCATGTGCTCCTTCAACAAGGCCCGGAATATCTACAGCGACGAACTGATGACGACCATCGACATCCACCACTCCCAGATTGGGCACAATGGTGGTGAACGGATACTGCGCCACCTTCGCCTTCTTCCCTGAAATGCGGGAGATGAGGCTGGACTTGCCGACGTTGGGATATCCGATGATCCCCACATCGGCGATTAACCTCAACTCAAGGTTGAGCGTCCGAATGCTGCCGGGAAGTCCGCGCTCGCATATGCGCGGCGCCTGCCTGACGGAGGTGACGAAACTGCTGTTTCCTCGGCCTCCGTCGCCCCCGTAGGCGACGATGACCTCCTCTCCAGGGGAAGCCAGGTCGGCGATAATCTCGCCCGTCTTTCCATCGTGAACAATGGTCCCTACTGGAACCAAGATTCTCTCATCGCCGCCGCGCGCTCCTTGGCGATTGTTAGCCTGTCCGTCGCCCCCTCTGCCGCCGGTAACCTTGGGGGTGTTGCGGAACGAATACAGCGTGGACAAGCTGTTCGAACTGCACATTACGACGTTCCCGCCGTCCCCGCCGTTGCCACCATTGGGGCCGCCCTTCCAGTTATGCTTGTCGGAGAGGAATCTGATCACCCCGTTTCCGCCGTGTCCGCCTTGAACGCGGATCGTTGCCTCGTCAATAAACATGGATGCTTGCTGGGGTGATCACGAGGGAGTTAGCTTTCCTGGGAAGGCACGACGTTTACGTACTTCTTCGTCTTCCCGGAGAAACTGACATAGCCGGCTGAGGTGGCATAGATAGTAAAATCTCGCCCCAATCCGACGTTCTTACCCAAGCCAAACTTAGTCCCGTTTTGACGGATGATAATAGTACCGGCGTTCACCCACTCTCCGCCGAATCTCTTGACCCCCAGGCGTTTCCCTGGACTATCGTTTACATTGTGGGTAGAGCCGGTGCTCGTCTTATGCGCCATTGCTGCTCCTTGCTAAACCTGAATTTCCACCGTGGCTTCATGTACCACGAAATCTTCCGAGTATTCTACGCCCAGCGCCTTCAACCCGGTGACAAGCGCTTCCATGACCGCGTCGATCTCACGGTTCAAATGAGGATCGGTGCGGTCGATGACGAGCTGGACATTCTCGTCCAGTGAGTAGTTGGGCGTGACATGGAGATAGTCTGTCATTGTGGCGATCGCAGCGCGCAAGAAACGGAGCGCTGCAGCATCGGCGAGGTTATCCTCGCCGATCCCTTGCCCGCTGAGGCCGAGGATGCGATTGTGATCGTCGCGTTGGACAATAATCTCTCCCACTCGTACGGCTCCTCTTACCCTTCGATCGAAGTAATCTTCGTCTTCATGTAGGACTGGCGGTGCCCCTGCTTTCGGCGGTAGCCCTTCTTGCTCTTGTACTTGTAAACGATGAGCTTTTCGCCTCGCTCTTGCTCACGGATCTCGCCCGTCACTTTTACGTCACCCAGATACGGATTCCCGACGCGAACTCCATCGTCGGTGGCGACAAGGAGAACCTTGTCGAAGGTCACCGTGTCTCCGGCCTTGACTCCATCGATCAACTCATGATCAAATAGGGTCCCGTTTTCAACCCGATATTGCTTACCGCCTGTTTCGATTACTGCATACATAGATTTAGCACCTCAGTCAACCTGATTTTAGCGATCGGCTTCATGCTTTTCAACGGCTCATCCAATCGGCGTTCCCGGAGGAACATCCCGATCGGGCATAACAAGGGAGAGCTGCTTACCACTCTTGGCCGCAAGCAGCATTGCCTCTGACTTCACACCGCGAATCACTGTCGGCTCGAGGTTCGTGACAACGACCACCTGTCGCCCGATCAGGTCCTGCGGCGAATAGCTGTTCCTTATCCCGGCCACGCTCGTTACGATGCGTTTGCCGATATCGATCTGTAATCGGTAAAGCCTGTCCGCTCCGGAGATCGGAGCTGCGTCGATCACCTTACCCGCATGCAGAGAGAGTCTTGCAAACTCGTCGAAACTCACCCGCTTCTCATGCAGCGACTCCACTTCACCCTTCAATTTATCCACATCGACGTGATTTACGAGAACGCGTGCCTCGCCTATCTCGCGACCGGGACTGACATTATCGATTTCTTCCCATCGAACCACATCCGATCCCATTATCGCGAGAACCGCAGCTGCGTACTTCGGGACAAACGGCCACAACATGACCGCCATTCCCTTTATCAGATGAAACGCGCTTGCAACTGCTTGTGCGTCTTTTGTCGCCCACGGCTCTTTTCGTTGAAAATACTCGTTTCCGGATACAGCAAGGGAACATACTGCGAGCAGTCCCTGACTCAAGCTTGCCTTCTCCACGGCGCTCTCATAGGCGCTCGTTGCCTCCCGCAGGCGGTCGGCCACCTCGGGGTCAATGTCCTCGGCAGGAACAATGCAGCCATACTGATCCTGGATGAACGACAGAACTCGGTTTATTAGATTGGCCACGTTGGAGATGAACACACCGTTCACGGCCTTCTCCAGCTCCTCCCATGAGAAGTTCACGTCCCGGCCTTCGGGGCGATTGTACAAGAGATAGAATCGCCATAGCTCGGCGTCCATCAGCCTGAGGGCGTCGTCGCAGTAAAGCCCCACCCCGCGGCTCTTGGAGAAGCTTTCACCGTCGATCCAATTGAGATACTCTGTTGCCGCAATCTGATCCGGAAGGTGGTATCCGCGTCCGGAGGCGATCAGCTGACCGGGAAAGATCAGCGTGTGGAAGGGTATGTTGTCCTTTCCGATTGTGTATATTTGGTGCACATCCTCACCGTACCAGAAGTCCTTCCACCGTTCACTGTCGCCAAAGTTCTCAACAGTGGCAGAGACATAGCCGAGAGCGGCCTCGCCCCACACATAGATGACTTTGTTTTCCGCGCCGGCGAATGGGGCAGGGATTCCCCACCTGATGTCGCGGGTCATTGCACGCGGCCGTAAGCCATCGGTGATCATCTGCTGGGTGAATCTATGCACATTGCCTTGGAAATCGCGCGACGTGACGTAATCGTGTAATTTAGGAGACAGCTTGGCCAAGTCAAGGTACCAGTGACGCGTGGTGCGAAACTCGATATCTCCCTCTCCACAGAAGCTACACACCGGACCGACGAGCTCCTCCGGTTCGAGTATTGCGCCGCACGTATCACATTGGTTTCCCAGCGCACCGGGTGCGCCGCAGCGAGGGCAGGTCCCGGATATGAATCGATCGGCGAGGAACAGGCCGCAGTTGTTGCAGTATGCCCGTTCTTCCTCCTGTGTAGTGATGTACCCATTCTTCTCCATGTCGAGATAGATCTGCTGTACAAACGCCTTGTGCACGGGGGATTCAGTCGTCGTGTAGTTGTCGAATCTGATATCGAATCCGTCGAGGACGGCACATATTTGGTCGTGGTTCCGCGAGGCGAGCTCGGCAGGCGTGATCCCGCGCTGCCTTGCCTCATATTCGATTCTCGTCCCGTGCGCATCGCTTCCGGAGACATACAGGACATCATGGCCGCGCATGCGGTAGTAGCGGACGAACACATCCCCGGAAAGGAGGGAGGATACGAGGTTTCCCAGATGTGGAATCCCGGAAGCATACGGCCACGCACTGCAGACCAATATGTGTTTCTTGTCCATGTTATCTCCATCGGCAAAGGATAGGGTAGAATTATACCCTGCTATGAGGAGGGCGTCTATCGGAGATCGGGGATGGGGGGCATTGCTTGTGGTCTTTGCCACCGCCTGCTGGGCGAGCTTGGGCATTCTCGGAAAACTCGCGTTCGCGCAAGGGATAGGCCCACAGACGCTGGTAGCGGTGCGTGCCGGTCTGGCGGTGACGATTGCCGTCGCCGTCATGTCGATCGCCAACCGACGCGTGCTTCGTCCACCGCGGCGATCGCTTATGTTGTTCGTACTCCTCGGCCTCGCTGCGAGCGCCAACTACAGCCTGTTCTTCCAGAGTGTGGTGCGCTTGAGCGTGGGAGCGTCCATCTCCATCTTCTATCTCTACCCGGTGCTGGTAACGATCATCGCACGGTTCGCCCTGCACGAGCAGTTTACGCCCACCAAATGGGCGGCGCTGTTTGTCGCCGTTATCGGATGTGTTCTTGTATCCGGCGCGTGGCAAGATGCGGCCGGTTTCTCGCTTGTCGGGGGGTTGTATGCTTTCGGCGCGGCTTTCTCTAACGCTGCGTATACGGTTCTGATGAAGTTCGCTTTGCGCGAACACCCACCGGCGCGGATTATCGTCTTCTCGTTGCTGTTTGCCCTTCCGGTGCTATTTGTGCTTGCACTGCTGTCGGGCGAACAAACGCCGTCATTCACGTCTCTCTCTCTATGGTGGTTGATTATTCTCCTTGCCATCTTTCCAACGCTCTCCGGCTACTACCTGTTCGCGATGGCCATGCGGCGGATAGAGGCGAGCCGAGCGAGCATTATCGGGACTCTCGAGCCATTACTGGCGACATTGATTGCATTTGTCGTCTTAAACGAGCGACTGCTTCCTCTCCAGCTTCTGGGAATGCTGTGCATCATTGTGGGAGCCGCTCTCGCCCAATGGAGGCGGGTTGCGTCGCCAATAGAGGACAGCTAATCTAACATCTGAGGAGGTTATCGATGAACGATGCACAACGCGCGCGCGTCGTGCGCGCCCCGCGAGGAACTGAGCTTCATTGCAAGGGATGGCCACAAGAAGCGGCGTGGCGGATGATACAACATAACCTCGATCCGGAAGTTGCGGGCGATCCTGCCAACCTCATTGTGTACGGAGGGACCGGGAAAGCCGCTCGATCATGGGAGGACTTCGACATCATCCTGCGGGCGCTCGAGAAACTGGAAGGCGACGAGACTCTTCTCGTGCAATCCGGGCGCGCGGTCGGCGTATTCAAGACTCATGTAGATGCTCCTCGCGTCCTTATCGCCAACTCGCTCATCGTCCCCGACTGGGCGACGTGGGAGAAGTTCCGCGAATACGAGCGAATGGGATTGACCATGTACGGTCAGATGACGGCGGGCTCGTGGATCTACATCGGTACGCAAGGGATCTTGCAGGGCACGTACGAGACGCTTGCCGAATGTGCGCGCCAGCACTTCTCGGGAACGTTGAAAGGCCGTCTCGTGCTCACCGCCGGATTGGGAGAGATGGGCGGTGCGCAACCGCTGGCGATCACGATGAACGACGGTGTTGGAATCATTGTCGAAATAAACGCCGAGAAGATGGAACGGCGGTTGGGGCTAAGGCAACTCGATCGCTCCACCGAGTCACTCGATGAAGCGCTGGAATGGGCGGAGACGGCGAAGAGGGGCGGTAAACCGCTTTCGATAGGTTTGTTAGGCAACGCCGCCGATATTCACGCCGAAATACTCGCACGGGGAGTCGTTCCTGACGTCGTCACCGACCAGACGTCGGCACACGATGAGTTGAATGGATACGTGCCGGCCGGGATGAGCTATGCGGACGCACTCAGCTTGCGCGTGACCGGCCCAAAGAAGTACATCGCCCTTTCGTTCGAGTCGATGGTGAGGCATGTGCAGACGATGAATGCCTTCCTCGACAAAGGAGCGGTGGTCTTCGACTACGGAAACAACCTGCGCGGTCAGGCGGAGAGCGGCGGGCTGCAAGACGCGTTCCGCTTCCCGGGCTTTGTTCCGGCGTACATTCGTCCCATGTTCTGTGAAGGAAAAGGCCCGTTCCGTTGGGTGGCTCTCTCGGGAGATCCCGAAGATATTAAGCGTACGGACGAGGCAATGCTTGACCTGTTCCCGCACGACGAATCTCTCCATCGGTGGATTCGCCGAGCCGAGGAGCAGGTCACCTTCCAGGGGTTGCCGTCCAGGATATGCTGGCTGGGATACGGTGAACGGGCCAAGGCCGGACTGGCGTTCAACGAACTCGTAAGGAGAGGTGAAGTTTCTGCCCCGATTGTCATCGGCCGCGACCATCTCGACTCCGGCTCTGTCGCATCCCCGTATCGGGAGACCGAAGGGATGAAAGACGGATCAGATGCGATAGCCGACTGGCCGATTCTCAACGCCCTCCTAAATGCGGTCGCCGGCGCGACATGGGTGTCCGTGCATCACGGCGGCGGTGTGGGGATAGGCAAGAGTATTCACGCCGGAATGGTGATTGTAGCCGACGGAACGAGCGCGGCCGACGAGCGGTTGAAACGCGTCCTTACTTGCGATCCAGGGACGGGAGTCATGCGTCATGTGGATGCCGGATACGACAAGGCCGTGCATGTCGCGCGTGAGCGTGGAGTGAGTATCCCGCGTCTTGATGAATAGAGGGCCGTCATCGGCGGGAGGCATCGATCGCGATGGCTGATAACGATCAATCCAGCGGAGAGATAGTCGTGTTGGTTAAGGTGTTCGGCGGCCTGCGAGAGATCACAGGCGGTGAACTGGCAAAGGGAACAGCCACTGTTCGCTTGTCGGGCGAAGCCTCTGTTTCCGATGTGATAGGTGCGATCGCTGCGCAGGCGCCGATGCTCGCCGAACGGATCAGGAGCGGTAGCGGCTATCTCAACGTTCTTCTGAACGGCCGCAACGTTCGCTTCCTTGCCGGCATGGATACTGCTGTTTTCGATGGTGCTACCGTGTCGATTCTCCCGCCGATCGGTGGTGGATAGTGGTGCTAGATGTTGACGCGCAGCCTCTGCGTGATCATCGCGTAGGGGTCCGACTGCGAATTGGCGAAGGGAATCGGCTTGCCCCGATGGGGAAACTTCTCATCGATGCAGCGCCGCAAAGCAACGCCAAGGCGCCTGATACCCTCTTCGATACGATCCTCCGGCTGGCCGGCGAAGTCCAGTCGCAGCTCGCCTTCACCACCGTTTCCGGATGGGAAGAATGTCCAGCCGGGGACGAACGCAACCTTCTCTCTGAGCGCCTCCTGTAACACCAATTCCGCCTTCAACCCTCCCTCGAGCTTGGCCCAGATAAAGAACCCGCCATCCGGGCACTTCCACTTCAGCAGGCCGTGGCAGTATTTCTCCAGTGCCTGGCACATGATGTTGCGGCGTGAGGCATAGAAGTAGACGACGTCACTGATTTCATTCATCTGGCGTTGGAGGAACTCGTAGACGATGTGTTGCGCGAACACGCTTGTGGATTCGTCCATGCAACCCTTGAGCGATTCGAGCCGCTCGACAACGTCTTTGGGCGCAATCAACCACGCCAGTGGCAGACCGGGGAAGAAGGTCTCCGAGTAGGTGGAAAGGTAGACAACGTGATCGTAGCGGTCGAGCGCCTTGATCGGCGCGACAGTGGGCCCTTCGTAGCGCAGGTCGTGATACGAGTCTTCCTCCAATATGGGTGTCTTGTAACGTTGGCATAGTTCAAGGAATGCCAGGCGACGCTCCAGACTCATCGTTATCCCCGTCGGGTTCCGGAATGTAGGCGCCACATACACGAACCGCGGCTGCTGATGGATGAGGATTCCCTCGAGTATGTCCAGACGAGGTCCTTGCTCGTCTGTCAGCACAGGACAGATCGACGTGCCGCAGCTGTTGAAAACGTGGATCGCACCGGCGTAGGCTGGTACCTCCAGCGCTACAGTGTCTCCCGGATCGAGGAGCGCTTGCGCCAATAAGTAGATGCCTTGGTCTCTTCCGGACAGGACGAGTACTTCAGACGGTGTGGCATGGATGCCGATCAGCTCCGCTCGTTTTGCGATCAACCGCCGCAGCTCCGAGATTCCTGCATACGGAGCCGTTTGGAGCACATTCATGCTTCGCGGGATCGCTTCTTCGAGCACCTCGCGCGCCATGCTTATGGGTGTGCGGCCGTCCGGAGGGATTCCCAGGCAAAACTTGATCACGTCAGGTGGTGCCTGCTGGATCAGATGAGTGAAACGAGATGCATGAAAGGATCTGATGCGGGACGTATAGCGTGACTCCCACATCAGTGTCGAGGGAGAAAAATCCTTCTCTTCCGCTCCCGGGTTCTCCGGGCAAGCAACGACCGTGCCACCTCCAGCGCGCCCCTCGACGAGGCCCTCGCTCCACAGTTGGCGGTAGGCGGTGACCACAGTGGTCCGATTTACACCCAGTGCTTTGGCCAGGTCACGCGTCGCAGGCAGCCGGCTCTCTGGAGGCAGTGCGCCGGAAAGAATAAGTTCACGCATCTGCTGGCGGATTTGAACGTACAAAGGGAGTTTCGCGCCGCGATTAAGCTTCACCAGCATGTTTCCCTCCTTGGATGGGTCCAAGAACACCATACTCTCTTTTTGGTTGATTGTCGAGGTCCAAGTTGGATGATGTCGATACAACCAAATCGTCCGTAGCTCTGTATTGAACGACAGTTTGTCGCTTGCTGTATCACGAAGTGGATTGACTAGTGTGTATGAAAAGCGGCAATGATAATGCGGTTGCAGTTTGGTTGTCAGTCTCTACACGCAGTTGGATGGTTATTGGTTGCATAATCCGGTTTCTGTTTGGATCTTGACGATGTTCCTTTGCAAACAAATACTGTTGGTTGATGTGCGAAGTCGAACATCAAAGATGCGTCAGCGCCCGGTTGGATCTTTTCACTGTTTTCCTTCAGAACCGGGCGCTGACAGAAGGTTGGCTAGATCGCTCTGACTCAATTGAGGCGTCATAGGGGAAAGGGTCCCAGCGGTCGAACAAGCAAGAAGGAGGTGTTGTAATGAGGAAGTTCGGAATCGTGCTCTTGCTGGTGATGGCAATCGGTGTCGCTGCGGTGGCGCAGACTGCTGTCGTGCCGCGTTCTGTGGGTGTTTTTCTCTTTGACAACCAGACCGGTGCCACAATCACCAAGTTAGGGATCATCTTCGACAAGACAGTGGAGCTCGACGCGTCGAACGTGATCGCCATTGGAGGAATGAAGGCGACGCTGGTTGCAGTTTCCAACAACTACGCGTTCATCGATGTTGTCGTCGTCCCTGGCGGTACGGTGCAAGTTACACTCACCGGCGAATACGCGGACGCGGTGGTCACAAGCGCCTTCTGGTTTGAGTGACAACGTGCGTAGGGGGGGATTAGCTCCTCCTACAGGGAGGTAAAATGCTTAGGAAAACAACGCTACTTCTCGGAGTATTACTCTTGGCATTGGGCATGATGGCTGTTGCGGAAACCGCAGTTCCGGAAACGCCCGGTGCAAACGTCGGGGGAACCCTGACGATCGGTGTGAGTCAGACCTTTAAGGACATGGATCCTCGGATTGCGAACTCGGCGTACGACAACTACGTGATCGGTCAGGTCTTCGATGATCTGATCGTACTCGATCCTTACACATACCAACCACAGCCGTACGTGGCGAAATCGTGGGAAGTCCTAAGTGACGATCGTGTGCGGTTCTATCTGAATGAAGGGATCAAGTTCCACAACGGCGAAGACCTCACCGCAGACGACGTTGCGTTTACGTTCAACTGGATCGCCGATCCGGAAAACAACTCGCCTAACTTCACCGAGCTGGTGTGGATGAAAGAGGTGGTCGTGGTTGACGACTACACAGTCGACATCGTTACGAAGCCGGAATATGCGCCGTTTGCGCCGGGCTTTGCGCAGGAGACGCAGTCAATCGTTCCCAAGGACACCGTTCTCGCAATGGGAGACGAGGAATTCAACCTGAACCCGGTGGGGAGTGGACCTTACAAGTTCGAAGAATGGAAGACCGGCGAGAGCCTGAGCATCGTGCGCAACGAGGATTACTGGCTCGTCTACCCGAACCTCGACCGCGTATTGTACCGCCCGATCCCGGAACTCTCGGTAATGATGCTCGAACTCGAGGCCGGCGGGATCGACATAGCGGACAACATGCCGGCACAAGACGTGACTCGTTTCCAGGCGATGGCAGGTCGCGAGGTCGTGCAGTGCCCAAGCATGTTCTGTGCGTACCTGTTCTTCAACCTGCAGCACACGCCGGGAAATGACGCCAGGTTCCGTGAGGCTGTCTATCGCTCAACAAACATCGACGCGGCGGTCTTTTCGATCTTCCAGAACCTGACTGGCGTTCGCTCCTACGGATGCGTCCCGCCAGCGATCTGGGCGAACGACGTTCCCTACCTGCGCGACAACATTGCCTTGGAAGAGGACGACGCACGCTCAAAGGAGCTGATTGCCGAGCTGAAGGCGGACGGGGTCATCCCCACCGACCGAGCGCTCACGGTCTACTGTCCGCTCGATCCAAGGCGGCGACAGATCGCTACGATCATTGCGACGAACCTGATCGAAAACGGGCTGAACGTGATCGTACAGCCGCTTGACTGGGGCCCGTACCTCGACCTGGCGTACCGCTCAGAGTCCGATCCTACGGCAGCGGAGCTCGACATGGGAATTCTCGGGTGGTCGGGCGGACCGGATCCGCACGATTTCCTGTACTACCTGTTCGACTCCGACAACTGCACGGTCGGCTCGGCGGATAACCTCTCCTGGTACCAGGACCCCGAGTTTGACGCGCTGATCAAAGAGGCGGACACAACCCTTGACACGGCCAAGCGTGAGGAGCTGTACGTGGAGGCTCAGCGCAAGGTGTATAAAGAGCTCATCAACATCCCGCTCTACCACTACATCGAGACGCGGGGTCTGAACGGCCGCGTGCACGGCTTCCTGATCTCGGCCTTGTCGTTCATGCACATCTGTGACCCGTATCACAACGTGTGGGTGGAAGGCTAATCGGATAGGTTAGAAACGATAACTGGGCGCCTGGGTCGCCTGCGTTAAACAAGCGGCCCAGGCGTATAACACAATCGGAGATTGGAGCGACGATGACCGGCTATATGGTGAGGCGTTTCATACAGCTTATGTTCGTGCTGTTTGGGTTGACCGTGCTGCTCTTCCTCCTTCTGAAGGCGATGCCCGGAGACCCGGCAAAGGTGATGGCCGGGATCGGGGCCCGGATCGAGACGATCGAGGCGATCCGAGTCAAGCTTGGACTCGACCGGCCGTGGCCGGTTCAGTACTGGCGCCTGTTGAGTGGAATCTTCAACGGACAACTGCAGGCGATGACTTATCACAAGTCGGTATGGACGGTCATTTTGGAGCGGCTGCCGGCGACAATCGAGCTGGGGGCATTTGCGCTTGCACTCGCGCTCATTATATCGATTCCCGCCGGGTTGTTATCAGCGATCTTCCGCAATTCACCACTCGACTACGCCGTTACCACGGCAGCGTTGATGGGAATCTCGATTCCGGTGTTCTGGTTTGCTCTGATGTTGATGATGGTTTTCGGCGTCGCACTGCGCATACTGCCGGTATCCGGGCGCGGGGTGTCGGTCGTGATTCCGTATTTGGGGCGATGGTCGTTCCTCACGTGGGACGGGATCAGACATCTTGTCATCCCAGCAGTGGCGCTGTCGTCGGTGCAGATGGCGATGAACGCTCGCTTGACGCGGGCGAGCATGCTCGAGGTACTCAGACAGGAGTACGTGAATACGGCGCGGGCAAAGGGACTACGAGAGCGCGTAGTACTTGTGAAGCATGCGTTCCGCAACGCGCTTGCGCCGGTAGTGACGAATATCGGGCTTCAGGTGGGGGCACTATTTGCAGGTGCGGTTCTCACGGAAACGACCACCGCATGGCCCGGAATCGGCAGATTGATGGTAGAAGCGATAAACAGGCGCGACCAGTCAGTTGTGTTCGGGCTGGCGCTGTTCATGGCCGCGTGTTACATGATCTCCTACCTGGTCGTCGATGTTCTGTACGCCTACATCGATCCGAGGATCACCTATGACTGAAGAAACGTTGAAGATGCAGCCAAGAGACATGGCATTGACCGTTCTCTGTCCGGGCTTGGGACACATTGCACGTGGTTGGTGGAGCAAGGGCGCGCTGTTCATGGGCCTGCTCGCGGTGCAGGCGGCCACTGTTGGACTGGCGGTGTCGAAGCATCGGTTTGCCTGGCTGGCGGGGCCGTCGAAGTACTGGATCTCGACAACGCTGATGTTCATTCTGCTTGCCGGGATCTGGGTGTGGGCGTTTCTACATCTCCGGCATGCGATTCGAATGTCGACGGAGAATAGCACCGTGTGCACCTACTGGCAGATGGCGATGCAACGCTTCTCGCATGATCTGAAGGGTATAGTAGGACTGTTGATCATTCTTACAGTTCTGCAAGTGGCGCTGTTTGCCCCGTTTTTTGTACGAAGTGACCCCTTGAAGATGGACTTGGTGAACTTCCTGGCACCGCCATCTGTGGAACATCCGCTCGGGCAAGACAACTTCGGGCGTGACGTCCTCGACCGGTTGATATACGGGGCGCGTGTGGCGTTGGGAATCGGCGCGATGGCTACCCTCCTGAACATGGTATTCGGGGGCTTTCTTGGCCTCTTGGGCGGCTATTTCCGAGGCATAACGGACTCTGTCATCATGCGGCTGCTTGAGATCATCAACGCCGTTCCGTTTCTTGTATTGGCGCTTCTCGTGATCAGTATGTGGGGATCGAGTGTTGTCTCGCTGATGCTTGTCCTCGGCATCTTCGGTCTTGGCCCGGCACGCATTATCCGGAGCGAAGTTCTGTCGGTACGGGAAACGGACTATGTGCTGTCAGCGAGGGCGATTGGTGTGCCTACGAGGCGGATCATCATGCGCTACGTTCTTCCGAACGCTATTGCCTCGCTACTCGTTGTGACGACGATGTCCATCGGCGTGAACATTATCGTGGTGGCGGGTCTGAGCTTCCTTGGATTTGGCGTGCGCCCGCCGATTCCGTCATGGGGAGCGATGTTGCAGCAGGCGCAAGAATTCATGCGTACCGCATGGTGGATGGCCGTCTATCCTGGTCTGTGCATCATATTCACCGTATTCGGGTTCAACATCCTCGGCGATAGCCTGCGTGATGTGCTCGATCCACGGCTCAGATAGATACAGGAAGGCTCGTCCAATAGCCGAATCGTATCCCGCGTCCGAATGATCCACTGAGTCACGTTCCGCTGTTACGAAGAATCCCTTGTCAAGAAATCGAAGACACGAGTCGCGCATGCCGGGCAGGCAAGGTTTCGTTCGATCGGAAGGGAACTGAAGCGGCCGTGCCAGATATCATATGTGACCAGATTGGTGGGGGGGGTGAAAGCGCCGATGATGATCTGCAGCGCCATCGTCACTTGGATTGCGACGATCGCCCGCGGGATCGTGTTCAGCAGACCGGCGTTCCCGGCGGTGAGAACGTATCTATCGGGTGCAGGGTCGGGTGAAAGGCAGCGCAGACATGCGGTCTTTCCGGGGATGATCGGCATTGCCATCCCGAATGTTCCTGCAACCGCGGCGAATACCCATGGTATCCCTTGCTTGACGCAAGCATCGTTCATGAGATACCGTGCCGGCAGGTTGTCAAAACCGTCCAGGACAAGATGAACGCCGGTCAGCAGCCGTTCCACGTTCTCGGCCGAGATTCGCGCAACTTGGTATTGAATATCGGTCCTCGAGTCGACGCGCGCGAGTGCCTGTGCCATCGCCATCGCCTTTGACTTGCCGACATCGTCTTCCGAGAGCAATCCTTGACGCTGCAGGTTACCCAACTCCAGCTTATCCGAGTCGACAATTGTCAGCTTTCCCACACCGGCGCGCACGAGTGCCTCAGCACTGTTCGATCCGAGTGCTCCGCAGCCTGCGATGAGGACGTGCGATCGTTGCAGGTGACGCTGTCCGTCCGCCCCGATCTCCGGCAGGGTCGTTTGGCGCAGGTAGCGGTTCTCTTCAGCCATGACTAGAAGGTGGCGCCGACGAACAGTTCCAACAGGAGACTGTTGTAGAAGTCGCCGTCACTCTTGGTCCCAGTGAGATACGACGCGGAGAGAGACGTTTGCCACGTTTGGGAGAGCGTGACGTCAGCGGTACCCTTGATCGTCAAGCCGATGTCCGGTGTGCCCGTGCTGTCGGCGTAGCGCCCGTCGACGTAGACACGGATCGCTAGTGGCTGATACAGAAAACCTTCGGTAAATGGGTTGTACGAGAAGCTATAGGTGTTGTTCAAAGTCAGACTCAAGGTATCCGCTTGCTGCGACTGTGAAACACTACGGAGACTCACCCTTAGGGTGTCGCGGCGGCCGTCAGGCGGTGTCCAGGACAGCGAGCCGGTCAAGGTACGATTGCTCGAACCGCGTGACTCGCCGCGATACGTAACAGTACTCGCATTCTGTGAGAAGGATAGTGTTGGCTTGAGATCGGGTATTCCGGTGTATCCCAGGTTGAGCGACAGTCGATCGGTCGTTTGGAATCTAGTGCTTCCGAATCCGGACAGATCACGGCTGAACGTCGACTGGGCAGAGAAGTCGCTGATCGTTGCGCGCAGGTTCACTTGCCCGTTCAGCGAGCCCACATTCCCCTTGTAATCTCCGCCGAATGTGAAACGAGGCGTGATTTGTGAAGACGCGATAGCAAACGCATCCGGACGGAGATCGAGCTTTGCCGTATGCACGATGTCGAAAGCACTGTCGGAAAGGGATTTGCTTCCACTAATTGTGTAAGTGAGGCTCGATCTGAGCCCCGGGAACGAATGGTTGAAGCTGCTGGTAGCGTTCCATCTCTCGCTACCGCTTGTGCCGGAGACGGCAAATGTCATCGGACGGGACCAGCTACCACTGATGTCGATATCCGGGCTTATCTTCCAGTCGCTGCTGGCGGAGAGGCTGTTCTCACGTGGAACACGGACATCGGTTCCGTTGTTGAATTTGTCTGTCCAGCCGATAGAGACGGCGACTGCATCGGAAAACAGTCTGTCTGACACGGCGATCGAGTAGGACAGAGTTCCATCCTCGAAGCCGCGATGCATGAAGTCTTCGTTCACCAGCTCCTGGTTGAGAGAAAGATTGATACGAGGTCCGAGGTTGAGAGCAAGGCCGATCTTGTTCTGCATCGTGTCACGCGGCTGATCGGTGGAATGATCGGCCTGATAGTAGCTGTGTGAGGCAGTGATATCTACGCCGTCTGCAACGTGGGCGCTCGCATCAAGCTGCCAGCCTGTGGAGTCGCGGCGACCGAGCTGGCCGATAGTGCTGAACGTCGGCGGTACAGACTCGAAGCTTCCTGATAGCGAGTAGTTGTCGGCGGTTTGCTGAAAGCTTGCCCGTGCGAGGATGCCTTGGTCGGTGTGTCCGGCGGCGGGAATGTCAGAGAAACGGCCGGCGTCGCGACCGTCGAGCAAGATTGTGGAGTTGGCGAAAGACTTGGTCGTATCGTCGATCCGCCATATGAGCATGAGATAATCGGCATCGGCCCGGCTCCCTGCCCACAATACGTCGTTGTCGCCTGCGGTAAGGCTCGTGATTCGTCGATCCGGGGACAGCGGGAGTTCCCCGGCGCCTGCGTACAGACCGTGGTCGGTGCCGTAGTACACGCGTCCATCCCGGAGTGCCACCGAGTACACCGGCTCGCCGTAGTGGAACCAGCCGGTTCCGCTGCCGTCTTGGATCGTATGCAGACCGAGACCGGAGGCGATGTACAGGGTTCCCGCATCGAAGAGAAGGGCGTTGATCTGTTGTCCCTGGGTGTCTTGTACCGGCGTAAAGCCCTGGGCGGTGCTGAATGTGAACAGCCCCTGGTCCGTGCCCACGTATACCGCAGCGTTATCCTTGGCGAGTGAGTAGATGACACCGAATGAATCGGCTTGGTATGAGTTCCAGCTCTCAGGCTCGTCGAGTGATGCGACCGGAACAACGGCAAGTCCGTCCTCTGTGCCAAGGTAGAGCACATCATCGTTGAGGAGTATGGAATGGATCGCGGCATTGGGAAGTCCATCTTCGATATAGTAGCGTCTCCAGTTCTCGACCTGGTCAAAAGGAGCCGTCCCGGTGAGCGACAGTACCGTTAGTCCGGACGAAGTGGCAAAGTAGATGTTTTCGCCATCGCTCGCCATGGCATAGATGCGGTTGCTCGATAGGCCGCTGGCCGCAGTGTATGCGGTCCAGCCACCATCGTATAGGACACTCAGCCCGTTGAGACTTGCGATGAGGGTATAGTCACCCACAACGAGCATCGACGTTATCTGGTTCGGAAGATTGATGCGTTCGTTGTCATCCAACGGAAAGACATTGTTGTTGTAGCCGAGTGTGAACTGGGCGTCGAATCCTTCCAGATCGACCGACCCCACCACGCCGGTGATCGTGTGTGTATTTGGCATTGTGTGGGCCCTGTCCTGATCGGCGGTAGAACTCCTGCTGTCCGACGCCTGCAACAGGCTGAATTCGAGATTGCAGACCGAAGACAGCGGGAGGGTAAGGATCGCCCCGTAGAAATTGCGCGCGTATTCAGCGGAGCTTCCGAGACCGCCACGCGATCGCTCGTAGTCTATCCTAATCGTGTCCTCTTCCCCCACTTTGGTCAACAGCATGAGGATGCCGAGGTCATAGTCGATAGAATAGTCGGTGTCACGCACGAGCAGCTTGCCGTTCAGATACACACGGTCGCTTCCGGGCACAATCGACAGTCCGAGTGAGAACATTCCACCGGAGATGTTGTAGTCGAACGATACCCGCACCGCGCTCTTTTCGTTGTCGAAGAATTGTGACGGAAACTCGAACTTGACTATTCCCTCGCTCTCGTAAGTTGTCACTGCGTAACCCGATAGCTCGGGATCGGAGATGTCGAGGAACGTCTCGCCGTCGAGACTGATCTCTACAGCTATTGATCCTTCCTTGATGCTCGTCTTGCCTAACGTGTAGAACCGATGCCTTACTCCGCCGGAAAGGGGGTAGGTGCTATCATCCACCTTCAGATTCACCTGTTTCGTGAGTAATGAGAGAAACTCCAGCTCGTAGTCGCTGCCGGTTGTGAACGGATATGTCTTGTAATCCGTATCCGATAGGTCATGCTCATCGTTGTAAGAAGTAATCGCTTCCTGCAGCCTCTTGCGCAGCAGGGCGTTCGGTTCGCTCTTTAGGATCAACGTATCCGCATCGTCAGTTACTACCACAAAGTTGTCCTTGGATATCGCGGTCGTGGGGGAAGCCGATATGTCATCAAACAGATACCCCAAGCCGTAGTTCGTCAGAAGCGTCCGCAGGGCAGCCGTTACCGAGAATGCCAGGTCGGTTTCGGAGAAGTCCTTGATGAACGGAGAGGAAAGCGGGTATGCGTATAACCCGGCAATGTTTGTCCGATACGGACGAGGGATCCACGGAGTGTCCGGCTGCGAAGCCGTGAACAGGACTTGGGTATGGGCGGCGCTACCGACGAATGTCTGCGACTCGGAGATTCCCTCAACCTGTGAGAGAATGCCGGTGACGGTGGCGCCGGCGATCGTGTAGTCGAGGCGGATTCCCTTTAGCTTCTTGTTGTAGATGGCGAACGCCTGCTTGGTGGTCAAGGAGAAATCGCCGAGTACCCCTTTCAGGTTATCGGTGTCGAGGTTTATGGTTAGCGTCTGCATGCTTGCCGGTTCTCTGTCGTTGAAATGGGCGTTAATCGTCAATACGGAAAGCGCTTCGCCCTTGATATCGACGGCCAGTGACTGATTGAGCGTCAGTTGGTATGGACTCACCCCCGCCAGCGCCAATCCCTGAGCGTCGCCGATCCCGTAGCTCACTGTCCATGTCTTGCTTCCGGTCAGTGTGAGACTAAAGTTGTCCGACTCCTCGGACACGGCGAACAACGGCAGGGAAAAGAGAGCGACGATAATCAGTATCCAGCAGCACTTGCTAACAACGCGACTTCGTATTACCCGGTGCACATAGCCTCCTTGACTAGAAGCGGAAGGTGAGAGATACACGGTTGGTGTCGGGGAACGCGCTTCTGGTGATGTATGCCCAATCGATCTCGAAAATCGAGAAATGCCCCGACAGACCGAATGTCACCCCATAACCATCATACCCGATCCGAGCAGCCATGCCGTTGACGTAGGTCTCCAGCCCGGCCGTGAGCAACGGCGAGGCAGAAAAGAGGCCGACTGCCTCCACAACGGCGTTCACACCCACTTGCGTTGCTGGAGAAAGCGTGAGCGCGACTCCGATGCGTGTCCGCGGTGTCCACTGTTCACTGTGATCGGAGAACTCAATTGGACTGGAAAACGCGTTTTCGAGCAGAAAGCCCGCACGTACGATGCTGGTCACTACTAGGATCGCCGGGTCGAACGTCCAGCCGGCACCGCTGTCCGGATCCATCTGTCGGTACACCTTGAATCGCGCTCCGATTCCGATCGGGCCGATGCTTATTCCAGAGGAGATGACGGCGCCTGCGCTTGTATATCGGAACGTACCGGTGTTGCCTTCGATCGGGCCGGAATCGAGGTAGAGGAACGTTGCTCCCAAATAGGGTAGAGCAAACTGGAGCGACGCGTAGTCAACCGCGCCGAATTGGCGAGCAAATAGGGATGATACGCTCACATCAGAGATCCACCCGAGGCCGGCCGGATTATAGAACGCGGCGCTCGCATCGTCGGCGAGGGCGAGAAACGCCCCTCCCATTCCGGACACGCGAGCGGAAGGTGAGAGATCGAAGATCGTGGCGACACTCCCGTATTCGGCGGCGGCGAGTGGAATAGAAAGAAGCGTCAACGCGAGCAATAAGGCGACAGTTACGCGGTTCATCTCGCGATCACCAACCTTCCCACCGAAGAGGCTCCCTTGTCCGTAACGATCGTGAAAAGGTAAAGACCATTGGCCAATGGTCTACCGGCAGTATCGATCAAATCCCACGCATACTGCGTCACGCCGACGCCGAGCAGGGTGTCCAGCACCGAAGCGCCGGTGATATCTATTACATGCAGGCGTGCTTCTCTTGTTTCAGTAGGCAGGTGATAGATGAACGTAGCCGTGGATTTGACGGGATTTGCGGCCAAGGAGACCGTTACTCCGTCTCCCGGTTCGGGGGTTGTTGAGCTGGTGACGGTCTCGACGGCGGCGAGCGCATTGACCTTTCCCCAGCCCCAACTCATGTTCGGAACGCCGCCGGTGAACGTATCTTGCGTGGCTGTATCGATCAGAATCGATTTGATCCGACTTGCCGTCAGCTGTGGATCAATCGAGAGCATCAACGCCACCACGCCGGCTACGTGCGGTGCCGACATGCTCGTTCCCAGATTCATCTTATGGACCATGTCGGGGTTGGTGAGATACGCGGCGGCGATACTCGACGACGACAAGGCGGAGCAAATCCACGCCCCAGGCGCTGTTAGGTCCGGCTTCTGTCGGCCGTCACGTGTTGGCCCGATGCTGGAAAAATACGAAAGCCTACTGAGCGGCGAGCTTGACGAATAGTCCTGTTCTCCAGCTAGCGACGGCCATTGCGCCTTGGTGTTGTATGACCCTACGGTGATCACGTCCTTTGCGTTTCCCGGCTCATCGATCGTCGATGACGAATCTCCGCCGATGATCGTTCCTTGAGTGGACGTTATCCACCCATCGAACCGACCGCCGCCGCCGGCATCGGTTACCGTGATGCCCCACGTTGCGCTGGTGGTGAGCTGGCTCAGAGTAATCAACGCCTCGTTGGCGTTGTTCTCCGGGTTTGCGCCGTAGGATGCGTTGTCCACGGTGACCGTGCCGCTGGCACTCGTGCTGTCGCCTGCCGCCCCGGAAATCACTGTGAGTGGAGATCCGTTCGGCGGCGTAACGACTATCGTGAAAGAAGAACCGCCCGGATACCAGAGTGATAGTTCAAGCGAGTCCGATCCGGGGTCAACGGAGAAAGTGGCCGAATTTCCGGAAAGCACGCGCGACACGTGTAACGGCACGTCGCCTTCATTTCCGGCGGATACCACGATCGCGCGCCCGGGGCGGTCGAGGAGTTCATCCAGCCCCTGCTCGAACAGGCTCGTGCCATCGTGGGGCCCTTCATGCCCGCCCATGCTCAGATTGACCACGGCCGGGAGTCCCGCTTGCTCGGCCTGATCAAATACGTAGCGTACGCCGGAGAGGATGTCTGAAGTGTAGAACGGAGTCTTTACCGCAATTATCTGTGCGCCGGGAGCCACACCGATCATTCCTGCAGAGGATGAAGATCCGTCGCCGGCCGCGATTCCCATTACGTGCGTCCCGTGCCCCTCGGAATCTGACTCATGCACTATTCCTTGGCTTGGGCCGAGGCCATTGGCAATATCGCTTTCTATTTCCGAGCGGTTGTAGTAGTTGCCGAACAGGCCGCTCGTCTGATCCCATATCGACATGATGCGCGAGGATTCTTCGAAACCATCTCCATCGGAATCATAGCGAAAGTCGAGATGCTCATAATCTATCCCTGTATCGACGGCACCGACGATCACGTTTTCACCCGTGTCGGACATCGGAGGCGCATGCACCAGGTCGGCGCCGATGGCGGGAACGCTGCGATCGAGCTTCGGTTCGGTCTTCCAATCGGGCTCGACATAGATCACATCGGGAGACGCTACCAGTGTCAACAGGTCGAGTAGCGTGACACGCATTCCCAGGATTGTGCCTGTGCTTACGGTCACTGGAAGTCCGAGGAAGCTTGTCCCCCAGAATGGATGAGATACCTTGACCAGCACCCCCACCTTATTGGCATCCTGTCCAAAGATGGGCGCGGGAACTACGATCAACCCGCTGGTATCGAAGACCGCCATTTCCGATGCGTACGGGAGCAGGACTTGCCCGTCAGTTGCCTGTGCGAGCACTGCCCGCAACACAGGATCCAAGCGCTCCTGGCCGCCGTCCGCTCGCGGGGCAAAGAGGGAAAGCGACAGAGTAAGTAGGATAAGTGTGAGCAACAACCTTTGCATTCATTGGCTCCTTTGAATTGAGTAGCGATTGTAGCTTGCGCTCTTAACGATCACAAAACCCCACCGGCTTCCGTCCCGGCCATCGCATCTCAGGATGATCGAGCGATAACCCGGTTAGCTTTACAACTTGCGCCTCCCTATGCTATCATCGCGATAGCGAAAGGAGGGACACCATGAGCAAGAAGAACATTACGATTGTCCGTTTGTCGTTTGCGGTGGCGCTGGTGACGTTTCTATCCGCTGCCGCCGTTATGGCGACGCCGGCTGCGCCGGTGGTCACGGTCTATTCGCAGGGAGTCGCCTGCGTGGTTGAATCAACCACACTTTCCCTCACTGCGGGAATTAACGACATTGAGTTGCCGGTTCCAGCGGGGCTGATACCGGAATCCGTTCTGCTTACGACTGACGGGACCGTGCTTTCGAAGTCATTCAACTACACATCCGCTGATTCGATTGGCAGTTCCGCAATCGGAAAACAGGTCGAGATAGTGACCGCCGACGGCCTCTACCGCGGAGTTCTACTTGTTGCCGGAACAGATGCGGTGACAATTAGAGATAACGCCGGCGCGATTCGTACCATTGTGCGTCCGGAACAGATCGTTCTTCCGAATGATCAGGTGTCATCGCTCGCTCCCACGCTCACGGTGAAAATTCAATCCGATCACGCCGGTGATGTGCCGGCTGAGCTTTCCTATCTGACGCGCAACGTAAACTGGACCGGAACGTACGTTGGCATACTGAACGGGGATCAGACAACGATGTCTCTCTTGGGACAGATCACGCTCACAAACAACAGCGGGTACGATTTCAAAGGCGCCACGGTTCGTTTCATCGCGGGCGATGTAAATCAGACGTCGACGTCGCAGTACATGATGCGTGCCGCCCCCATGGCCGCGCTGGAGGCAGCGGATGCGAGCGTACAAGGGGCGTTCGAGTATCATCTATACACCCTGCCGGGGACACTGGATCTTGTTAACGGCGATTCACTGATTGTTCCCTACGTGGCGGCGAACGGCGTCTCAATCGGCAAGACCTATGTTTATGACGGTGCGAGCTCGCCCGGGGTACAGGTGCACCTGTCGTTTGCAGACAGCAAAGATAACGCGCTTGGAATGCCGCTGCCGGCCGGAACGGTGCGGATGTTCGGCGACGTTGACGGCGCCCGCCTGTTCCTCGGGGATGATGCGATCGATCACACCGCAAGCGACGAGACGGTGACGCTTTCCTTGGGAAGCGCGTTCGACATCGTAGGCGAACGAACACAGGTCTCGCGGGAAAAGATCGGCACGTCCACGTATCGTGAGTCGTACCTCATTACCCTGAGGAATCACAAGGATAGCGCGGTCAAAGTCGATGTGTTGGAGCATCTGTCCGGCACGTGGAATGTTACTACCAGTTCGAGCGCGTTCGAGACCGTGGATGCAAATACGATCCGATTTGTGGCTAACGTCCCTGCCGGCGGGAAGAGCGAGGTAAGTTACACTGTTGAATACAAGTATTGATTCCCAGGGGCTGGGAGAAGGAGAGATGCTCGGCCGCTATAAACAGGCGGTGGAGCGAGCGATTCCGCACGTGCCGGTAAGGAATGGAGTGATCGACATCGACTCGGTGTGGGTGGAGACCTCTATTCCCTACAAGCTGCTGCAGGAGATACTCTCACGGGATGATCTCGTCCTTCCCGAAAATGTACAACGTATCAACACGACATCACGGATGCGCACAGGAGAAAGACGTGGAAAAGCGGGCAAGTCAAGGAGACGCAGGAAGAATAAAGTTCGGGACTGATGGATGGCGGGCGATCATCGCCGACAGGTTTACGTTCGACAATGTCGCTCGTGTGGCGGAGGCGACGGCGCGCTTTCTCTTGTCGGAAGAGAGGAAGCAACTCGATATCTACAAGGACTGGGGTTCGCCCTATCGTCCCGCCGCCGATGGGGTTGTCGTTGGCTACGACATGCGATTTCTGTCACCTGAGTTCGCCCATCACTTCGCGCGCGTATTGCACGACAGCGGCATACCGGTCTGCATAAGCGATGCTCCTGTCCCGACACCGGCGGTTTCGTATGCTGTTGTCGATCGAAACACGTCTGCTGGGATTATGTTCACCGCCAGTCACAACCCGGCGATCTACAACGGGATAAAGTACAAGGCGGAATACGGCGGTTCCGCTCCCGGCGAGGTGACGTCGGGAGTGGAGTCACGGCTTCCGCAGCGCGTGCCGGTTCCGCACAGTCCGGAAGGAGCGGTCGAGCAGGTCGATCTGAAGACGCCGTTCTTGGAGAAGGTGCGCACGCTGATCGATCCGGCGCGTCTCACCGCGTCTCCGGTGTACGTAGTGATCGACTCCATGTACGGCTCCGCTCAAGGTTATGTATCGCAGCTTCTGCGTGAGTATGGGGTCGCGTATACCCAGATTCGCGGCAGACACGACCCGCTGTTTGGCGGCAAGAAGCCGGAACCGCTAGAAGAGAACCTCGTGCCTTTGCGTGCCGTGATCGCTTCGCTCCGTCGCCGCAAGCAGAACCTGATCGGCGTTGTCACCGACGGTGATGGTGACCGCATCTCGGCGATGGATGAGAAAGGCGGGTTCATCGACGCGCATCGCACGTTCGCGCTTATCTTGCGCTATCTGGTAGAGGAACGCGGATTGCGCGGGTCGGTCGTTACGTCGTTCAATCTAACCGATATGGCTCGCGACATGTGCGCCGACTACGGTCTCGAACAGATCGTCGTCCCGATCGGATTCAAGCACCACTGCGAAAAGATCTTGAAGCGCGGAGACGTCCTTATTGCCGCCGAAGAGAGCGGCAGCATCGCCATTCGCGGCCACATCCCGGAGAGGGACGGGGTACTGCATTCGATCCTCCTGACCGAGATTGCTGCCAGCGCCGCCCGTCCGATGAGCGAGTTGGTGAAATCGCTGTTCGTGAAATATGGCCCGCGCGTCTATCACCGCCACGACATTACGGTGGAAGAACGGCTCGAGGTGGTGGCGCGGCTCAAGAAGAACCCTCCCGCTGCATTCGCCGGGCGTCGCGTAAACGAAGTGGAGACACTCGATGGAGTCAAGCTCCGGCTTGACGACGGCTGGCTACTCTTCCGTGCCTCCGGGACGGAGCCGATCCTGCGTATCTATTGCGAGATGCGGACGGAAAAGGATGTGCAAGAACTGTTGCAGGAAGCGGAACGGCTGGCGAGAGGAGAATTGCGGCTATGGTAGACGAGAAACGGGAGAGGTACGACTTCCGGACAATCGAAGATGAGTGGCGCGACTTCTGGCGCGAGCGCGGCTTCTTCCGGACAGACACGGCAGACACTGCAGACAAGTTCTACTACCTGAACATGTTTCCGTACCCGTCCGGATCGCTCCACGTGGGGCACGGGCGCAACTACATCATCGGCGATGTCGTCTCCCGCTTCTACCGCATGCGCGGCTACAACATCCTGAATCCGATGGGCTGGGA
>CAZKAB010000003.1:58314-94217 GCA_964550615.1 uncultured Thermotogae bacterium | reverse complement strand
CTGGGTATCCGGCGTATTCACACGAAACGATCGAGTTGCGAAGCCCTACAAGCTGTCGATATCAGGTACCGTACCATCTGCGAGGCGGAACAATACTTCCCCGGCGTGCGGGACAACCAAGATTCCTTCATCTTCGCGATCCGCGTATTCAACCGGATCTATTGTTGACGGGTCGATGTAGCCCAGGTTTATCTCACGGCAAAGCGTCTCCGATATATCGGTGGCAAGGACAACCTCAATCCGCGCATGTTCCACACCATTACGGTACGTTCCAATCCCTTTGACATGGGAGGAGTGGGCGAGAATGGCTTTCGGAACATCGCTGAACCTATCCCACAGAGCAAGAAAGTAGTCGCGCGTGTGATAGCCCACTTGGCGAATCAGTCCTCCGTGCGTCACCGAAATCTTGGCGAGATTGGGCGCATAGATGATCACGCGTCCGCCGTCCGCCACCACCGATTCCAGCTTGTAGGTGCACTTCCCCGCCGTCCATAGTTCCCGGTACATCGGCGGAGCAATGGAAACCACCGTCTCAAACGGGTGGTCCACCCAGGTGATGTTCTCCTTGACTGAGAGATCGGCCGCCGCCGACCAAGCGTCATCGACATCGCCGGCGAAGACGCCCATTAGATCGTTTCCGCTCATAACGAGCGAGATCCCAATGCGACCCGTAGGGACCATGGCCGCCGCCTTCTCGATCATTGCTCGAACCGGCGTGCTCTTGTGTCCGATCGTCTTTGGGCTCGTGATCAGCGCCCCCAACCAGTGAGATTGATGCACCATCTCCGGTCCGGATACGCCAGGGAAGAAGTACTTGTACCCGCCCGAGAATCCGACCACTTCGTGGGGAAATACCGGTCCGAGAATAATCACCAGATCGTGCTCCAGAACGGCACGGTTAATCCTGACCCGCACATCCTCTTGCATGATCCCGTCCGATAGCGCATGCATATCGCTACGCTTGATCACGCCTACCTGTTCAAGCACACGCGGATTGTCCCATTCGTGTTGGAGAACCCGGACGTTTTTGAAATCGTCGACTCGGGGGCCAAGGTGACAATGAAGTTCGTGATCTGACATGGGCGGATGAGTTCCCAACGCAACGAGAAATGTGAGGGTGGAAACGCGCGGGGAAAGAGTTGTGGCAATGGTTTCGAAGAACGCCGCCATGGGTAAGGTGCGCGTGTTGTCCGGGATGATCACCAGGAGCCGTTTTCCGGAGATGTGAAGTCTGTCCAGGAAGGCTACAAGATATTCACTCGCCTCTTTCTCTGCAATCGGACGGCCGGGGGCGTAGGAGATCATTCCCCCTCCCAATCCGTATGAAACGTCCCCTCTATGTCGATTCGCTTGTATGTATGAGCGCCGAAGAAATCACGCTGGGCTTGTGTCATGTTCGCGGGCAGCCGCGAGCTTCGGTATCCATCCAGGAAATCGAGGGCTGAATCGAGCGCCGGAATCGGTATCCCATGCGCGTGCGCCTCAGCGATTACTCGCCGCATACCGGCATGCGCGTCATGCCACACCTTTCTAAAAGGATCGACGAGGAATAGAAGAGGAAGTCCGGGGTCGCTTCTGAATGTTTCCGCTATTCGCGTGAGTGATCTTGCCCGGATAATGCATCCTGCCATCCACACCCGCGCTACCTCCGAGCAATTGAGCTCGTAGCCACATTCTCGCGATGCATCTTGCAGTTGGCGAAAACCCTGAGCGTAGGCGGTAAGAACGGCCAGCCGCATTGCGTCATAAACATCGCTTACGAAATTCTGGGGGTCGACGGAGATGTGTAGTCCCGGCCCTTCAAGCAGGGGTTGCGCGTAGATACGTTCTTTCTTGAGAGCGGAAAGGGTACGAGCGAAGACGGACGCGCCAATTGTCGGTGCGGGCGTCCCAAGATCCAGCGCCGATTGGGTCGACCACTTGCCGGTCCCCTTCTGCGCCGCTTCATCGAGGATCAGATCGACAAGCGGCCTTCCCGTTTCCGGGTCGGCGTGACGAAGGATCTTCTCCGTGATTTCGAGCAAGTATGATCCGAGTTCGCCCTGGTTCCATTCTCCGAATACGTCCGCCATCTCCAGCGCGGACATCCCCAGCCCCCGGAACATGAGATCGTATGCCTCGGCAATCGTCTCCATGATCGCGTATTCGATCCCGTTGTGGACCATCTTTACATAGTGACCGGATGAGCCGGGACCGAAGTAGGCACAGCACGCACCTTGCGACCCTTGCGCTGCTGCCTTGGTGAGGATCTCTTCCACATGCGCGTATCCATCGGCATCGCCGCCGGCCATGATCGCCGGGCCGTGCAGTGCGCCCTCCTCCCCGCCGGATATGCCGGCCCCAAGGTAGCGGATTCCCAGTTCCTTCGCGATCTCACTCCGCCTGTCGGTATCGGCGAAAAATGCGTTCCCTCCGTCGATAACAACATCGCCTCTTGTGAGAAGAGGGAAAATGCTCTGCAGAACTTCGTCTGTGGCTTTGCCCGCTTTGACCATAATGATAATCCGCCGAGGCGGGGTGAGGGACGAGACGAACTCCGGCAGTGAATAGGAAGGCACAATCTTCCTACCCAGTGCCTTGTCCCGTGCGAATTCCTCCGTCCGCGCGGAAGTGCGGTTGTAGACCGCCACCGTGTATCCGCGCCCCTCCACGTTCAGAGCCAGGTTCTGTCCCATTACCGCCAGCCCGATTACGCCAAAGTCGGCCGTCATCGTCTCACCTCCCACTTCGGTCTGTCAGGGAGTGCGTCCTCAAATTGCCGGATCAAGCTCTGTTCATACTCGCCGGCGTATTCGCCATTCAGAAAACGCTGTACTCCTTTGGTGAGGAATTCCCGCCATGCATCGATCTCATTTCCTGGGACGATAGGGTAGAAAAGCACGTTGTTGCCTCGCGCCGCGTCCAGGTCTCCCGGGGCGTCTCCTATCATCAGCACTCGCTCCTTTGCATACCGGTTTGATGTCGCCGCTATCTGCTCCCGTTTTGTTCCCATCTCTTGGCCGCAGATGAGCGCAAGATGCCTTGCGAGGCCGTGTTCCGTCCACTCCCGCTCCAGTGCCTCAAGCGGCGTCGCTGATACGACTACCATGTCAGCCTCCGAAGAGAGGTTTTCCAGCGATTCTTTGACGTGAGGAAACGGGGGAATGCCTTTGACGATTTCCTTTACGGACCAGTTGACGCGCTCCGACCATTGCAGCACGTGTGCAAGCTCGTCTCGGGCTTGCTGATCGGATGCGGCGGCAATTGCGCGCTTGAGGCCATCGTTCGACAGAACGCTCTCTGGATCGTCGACCCACTTGAAGTAGTGCGGAAACTGAGGAACTCTGAAACCGGTCGCCTCTGTATGCGGATGAGATGGAAGGAGCTCGGAAAGAATCCTCTTGATCGTTACATGCCGGTTGGCGCCCCGCGTCTTAGAATAGAGGTCGGCGAACTCCTTGCACTCGCGTGCTGCACGCGCCACTGGCTGAAGGTGAAAATACGCGATCATCCATGGGCAGAAGCATTCGCGTTGTTTGATTCCCATCGTGTCAAACGCGCATCCATCTGAATCGATGCAAACAAGGAATTTCTTCTCGGGTCGGAAACTATCAAGGCGTCTACGATAATCCATCTGTCCTCACTTTCAACGTCGGACACTGCCTGTCCCTATCGGACAGGATTCCGGCGCTACATTGGGTTCCGCAGCGTCGCAGCTTGTCTGCGACGTTCCTCCTCTCCGTGTCACCGCGTCCCGCTATTTTCCTATCCGATCTCTTCACCGATACCCGAAGGGGACGTACTCCCGGCATTGCTGCTTGACAAACACAGGTTTCAAACGGGCGAAGCGCTGCAGTCCGCCGACCATAGGTATGTCCGGTCCGATGCTGCCGATGAGGGGCTGTGCGTACTCAATAAACGCATCAGTAACGTCGGGCCTGCTTGGCGCGATCCATTCTCTTGGGAAGGTTCGCTCGGAGTTAGCCATCTCCGAGAGGAGAGCCTTGCCATACGAGGCGGTGTAGGACGGGCCCGATGCGCGGTTGATCGTCGCCATGAACCCGGCTCCATCTGTGATGGCGATCATCACCGCCTGCCGTCCAACGGCATATGCCTCTTCCAGATCCACGGTGGATGCATACAGGATTGAGTCCCGCTGATCCGTGCCGGGAATTTGTCCTCGCGCTGTTCCGCGGACGGGCAATCCAATCCGGTTCAGGTAATTGACGACGACCTGGGCGACCGACGTTTCGCTTGCGCCAAACTGCGTATGCCCGAACGAATCCTTGCTCTCGCCGAGATCTCCTACGTTGAACCCTTCGCTTACCACGACGATCGCCCGGCCGGAGCGCTTCAGCTCATCGTTCACGTTCTCCGCAAGCTCCGGCAGAGTGTATCCCGCTTCGGGAATATATATCTGCAAAGGCATCGCGCGCTCCCGATCGGCGAGACGCGCGGCTGCCGGGATGAAGCCAATCCTTCGCCCCATCGCTTGAACGACCAACACCGCGTCGGAGCGTGACGATCCCCGGTTTTCTTCATTTAGGTTCTGGATCATGTGGGTCCAATATCGGGCCGTCGAACCGTATCCGGGAGTATGGTCGATCAATCTAAACTCCTGATCGCCCAGATCGTTGTCTATCGTCTTGGGAACGCCGACACAGACGATGTCCAAGCCGCTCTTCCGTGCCAGTTCGCTCACCCTGTTTGCCGTGTCCATAGAGTCGTTTCCGCCGATGTAGAAGAAGTAGCCGATCTTCTGCGCTCGGAATACCTCAACGATTCTCGCAAGATCCTCGACCTGATCCGGCGCGACCTTGTAGCGACAGGTTCCGATTGCACCAGCGGCCGGTGTTGTACGAAGGAGCGCGAGCTCCTCCTCGGATTGAGCCGACAGGTCCAGCAATTCCTCCCTTAGGATCCCTTCGATCCCGTGATGGGCGGCGTAGAGCCGCCCGAAGCGATCAGGATAGTTGCGACAGCCTTCAATAACCCCGAGAAGGGACGAATTGATGACGGCAGTCGGACCACCCGATTGAGCTATGACAACGTTGTTCATCCCTTCTCCTACACCCCTGAGTATGCGGAGAAGCCACCGTCGATCGGCACGACTATTCCGGTCACAAACCCGGAATCTGTGGAAAGCAGCCACTTCATTGGGCCGATCAGGTCTTCGGGCTTTCCGAACCTCGCCATTGGCGTGTGATCAATGATCTGGCGGCCGCGCGGAGTCAGTTCGTCGTGCTCGTCTCTGAGCAAGTACTTATTCTGCAACGTGAGAAAGAATCCTGGCGCGATTGCATTTACACGAATCTTGGCTGAGTACTCCTGCGCCATGTGCACCGCCAGCCATTGAGTGAAGTTCGCCACCGCCGCCTTGGCCGCGGAGTACGCAGGGATACGGGTGAGCGGCCTGATCGCGTTCATTGACGCGATATTTACTACCACGCCCTCTTTCCGGTCGGCCATTGGGCGACCAAAGGCTTGACATGCGAGGAACGTGCCCATGAAATTCAGGTCGAACACGAACCGGATCGCGTCCTCCGGCAGATCGAAGAACGGCACCTCGTCGCTCGTGGTCGCCTTAGGGTTGTTCCCGCCGGCGCCGTTCACAAGGACGTCGACGTCGCCAAAGGCGTCGATTGCCCTTGCTGCGGCCCGGTCGAGATCTTGGCGGGAAAGGACACTCGCCTTGATGAATATTCCTTTGCCGCCTGCCCGTTCAATGCGGGCCAGTGTTTCCAGCGCTCCAGGTTCATCAATATCGAGAAGCACGATTCTGACCCCTTCGCGGGCCAGGCCTTCCGCGATCGCGGTGCAGAGTACGCCTGCTCCACCGGTGATTACGGCGACTTTCCCATTCAATTCATCCAATGTTCTTCACCCCCAGTCCTTGCAGGTGTCGCCCCAGGTGCCGGGCCAGCCTCTCGTAATGCTCCTCTTCCCACTCATCGAGAACAACGCGCAGCTCATCTCCTAACGGACTTTGCAGCACCGAGCCGAAGGCCACGTGTAATACCTGTCGACCATTGTGCTCTTCGACGACACTCCCAAGCTTGTCGTCTGGGATCTCCTCGATTGGAGGGATCAGACCGGGATCGGCTGAAATGTGGTAACTCGCTCGCTCATGCGCAAACCGTGATATCGAGAATTTCACGATCTTGCGGAACAAAACCGGTGCCTTCTCCGCCACCGTCTCCAGAGCGACGAGGTAACTCGTCCCCGCCGTCTTGACATGCCACAGTCGGCCGACTTCCTCCGCCATGAGCGGGTACAGGGTGAACTTATCCGACCCGGAGTGAAGGCTCAGCCGGTACGGCCCGGTTACGCGTGCGATGGACGCATGTACCCGAAGATCGCTCCTAAATCGCTCGAGGTCGCCCCTCCAATCGACACCCTTTTCCATCGCGCCCGCAAAGCGCGGGGCGAGGCTCACGAAGTCAACTCCTCTTTGCTTGAGCTCTTGCGATACAAACAGGTGCTCCAACGGCGTCGTCGGCTCCTCCGTCTCATCTACGGAGACCTCGAAGTCGAATCCATCGGACAAGTGTTCGGCCAGGGCATTGTACATTCGAGATGCGAAGACCACCGCTTCTCCATACTTGACTGCGGCTCGAGCGAGGGCGTCTTCGGTGAAGCGAAGACCCTCAAGACCGGCGATCGAAGGCGGTTGTTCAAGGTACTCCCGTCTCCACACATCGGCGCGGGGAAGCTGCGAGAAGCGTCCGCGTATTTCTTGATCGGAAAGCCCATCGGTGTCGACCACGTGCTCAGACGGATCACAGGTGAAGAAACTGTAACCAAGATGGGCGGCCACAAGTGCATCTTCCACGCGCTTCAGATGGTCGGCGTCGGCTCCGAAGCCGCTCTCGTATCCCTCCTGAAACGCTCCAAATATCGCGCATGTGAGGACGTCGGCAAACCTTCGCTCGGTACGTGCATTCTCTCGTACCGATTGTTGGGCGAGAATCGGAAAGATATTCGTCCCTGCCAGTGACCTGATGTGCCCGGCGGTGGCCGTTCCCAGGCGGTCTCCAAATCCGAAGCTCGGCCTATCGGCAGGGATCCGTTGTGGGGAGAGCCAGGGGAACAGATGCTTGAGGGCGGACGCGGTCTCAGCGGTGAGAGGATGGCAGTACCCGTTTCCAAGCGGTTGCCCGTCGGGGAGGAACGGCGATTCTCCACTTACGTAGAGAAGTTTCTCTCCGTCATCTCTGCGCACAAGGGCGAGCGTTGCGCCACTGTGACGCCGCACGGACGCGGCGTATACCCTTGTCCCGGAAGGAAGTCCTTCAATTACCATCACATCAACCTCTTGAGCTTTGCCGGCGCCTCAGCGAACTCTTCGTCCCGTTTCCCGGCAACCGATTCGAGGACCAAGGCGCCTCGATAGTCGATCTTGTCAAGCGTATCCCAAACCGGGCCGAAATCGATGTGCCCTTCCCCCGGCAGGAGGCGGTTTGAGTCGGCAAGGTGTACGTGAAACAGCCGATCCCCGGCAACGCGGAACGCCTCGCTGATATCCGCCTCTTCGATATTTGCGTGGAAAGTATCGACAAGAAGGCCAAGGTTTTCTGCTCCCACGTGTCCCACTGCAGCAAGCGCGTCATTTACCGTATTCAATAGCTGCGATTCATAGCGGTTGAGGGGCTCGAGCGCAAGCCGGACTTCGGGAGCGTGAGTCGCGCACTCCTGCAGGGATTCGATCAGAACACTGATCTCCCCGGCAGTACCGCGAAGCGATCCCACGATCACCACTGCACCGAAACTCCGAGCGAAGTCCATGTGTGCCATTATCCGGTCGATTGCCCGACGTCGAATTCGGCCGTCTTGGCTGGTCAGGGACAATCCTTCCAAGCCCGCTGCTTGCCCGGTAGTAATGGAAAGGAGGCGGAGGCCCCCGGGCATGAGGGCCTCCCTGATTGTATCTGGATCTACTACTGTCGGATCGGTGATCGCAAGCTCAACGCCATCGTAGCCAGCGGCGCGGACCAGCGTGAGCGACCGCCCCCAATCGGCTGGAGCGTACGGAGAGAACGGAGTTGGATCCTGCAGCGGGACAATCATCCCGAGCGGCCAGTCGCGCATCTAGAATCCCCGCCGCGGCAATGCGTATACCGGCCTCCAGCCCGGAGATCCCGGCTCCTTCAGATATGGTTCCATCTCCTCTCTGGTGCGGGTAGTGATCTCATCCACCGGCGGGAGTTTTCCCGGCGGAAACGCTTGAGCGATCTCGTCTACAACCTGTGTGAGATAGCGAAGGATCGCGGCCGTCGGCCGTTTCGCCTTGTCCGGATGAGCAATCGACGGCTTCCCCACTGCACCGTGCGGCACGGCCGCAAGCTCGATTGCCACCTGCCCCTCTCCCTCAGACCAGCGATGTGGCCTGTTGTATGGATCGACCGACGTGTCGAAGTGCCCGCCGGGCAGATAGCTCTTACCCTCTCCATCGACGGCGTGGTTCATGTCGATCATCCCTTCGGGGAAGAGGAGCAGTCCAAGCGATGTTTCGGCCTCCGCAGAATGAATGAAGTCCGTCTTCCAGCCGGTCCTCTCGCACGGGACAAAGAACTCGCGCACGCACCGATGCCAGTCAAAGATCTGGTAGATGCCCGGCAGCTGATAGCGGTACATGAACTCGTGCAACGCCGATTCCAGCATCCATAATTGCCCGTGGTTGTTGATGATGAGCTGCTTTCTGAACCCATCATTCCACAACCCGAGCATAACGTTGATCATCGTCTCGCGCACAACTTCTTCCGGCATGATCACTGTGCCCGGCATTCCGACATGGTGATAGGGATGCCCACCGTAGTTGAGCGGCGAGAAGACGAGATTTACAGGATTTCCCTTCTTCTCTGTGTAGCGCCGCACTCCTTCTATCAGTTGTGTCACCTGAAACAGGTCGTGCCCGGAGCAAGAGTGATCTCCGTGTCGTTCGGTCGACGCCACCGGAATGATCACGATGTCGTTCTTGCGACGGTTCTCCTCCACCTTGGCTCGCGGGGTGGTCTGGATATATGATCCCGGTTTTCCCAACTCAGGAGGTGAAGGGATTCCGTACTCGGCAAGGATGTTATCGATCTGCCCCTCCGATGCGTCCCAGATTTCCTTCTTCAACCGCCCGACACTGGAGTCCTCAAACACTACTTGCGGAAGCTCGGTCGTAAGCCACTTGGTCATCTTCCCTCCCTATGGCTTGATGATGATCTTCCCGTCTTCTCGAGCGGTTGCCTTCTTCAGAGCATCAAGTGCCCGATCGAGAGGGAAGCGTGACGTGATGATCTTAGAGTTGTCGATCAACCCCGAACCCATCATCCGGATAACCGAAGGGAAGATCGCGTGCCCGGAGTGCCCCTGAGCACCGAACAGTTGCCCGCGGCGAACCTGGAAACTCTCCAGATACATCGGCACTCGCGTCGCCGCTCGGCCGATCTGCGTGATCTTTCCGTTGATTGCCAAGGCCTTTTCCATCTCCGGGATTGTCTTGTCCGGCGCTCCCGCCGCCTCGACCGACATGTCGGCCCCGGCGCCGTGGGTGGCGTCCAGCACCACCTCGGAAGGAACAACTTCGCGTGGATCATAGACCGCATCGGCTCCCACTTTCGTGGCAAGCGCTCTCCGGGTTGGAGATACCTCGAAGGCGATCACTCTTGCCGCACCGGCCGCTTTGGAGAGCTGGATTGCTCCCAATCCGATCGGTCCGGCACCGTAGACCACGACATATGAACCGGGACGGAAGCCGCCGGCGCGCTCGAATATACCGTTGTACGCCACACACGTCGGTTCGGTGGTTGCCGCCACATCCCATGCCGTCTCTTCGTCTGCGTAGCGCTCAAAAATCGCAGCTACATTCCAGCATAGCTTTGCCGGAACAACTATGTACTCGGCCATCGCACCATCGATCGTGAACCCGATTTCTTCAAGATTCGCGCAGTGATTGGGAAAGCCGTCCCGGCAAGCGCGGCAATGGCCGCACCACACCATCTCCTCGACTGTCACCCGATCGCCGACGCTGAACTGCTCCCCTTCGGGACCGGGACCGATCTCTACGATCTCTCCCGAGAATTCGTGTCCGATAATCGCGGGAAACTTCGTAAGCCCGGGATAGAGGATGTAATCATCGGCATCGTGCTCGTAGAAATGTATGTCCGACCCACATATTCCGCATGCATGAAGTTTTAGGAGCACCTCTCCCGGCCCCGGCTTGGGTTGAGGAACATCGCTCAGTTCAAGTCGCGGATGCCGCCAAACGTTGAACCCCTCCACCGCTTTTCCCGTACGCTTTTCGAATTCCGAGACCTGGTAGTTCGACCTTGGCTCCCATTGAGCCGAAAGCACTAGACCCTTCATCGTACCTCCTTTTGCGGTCTGCCATGACCGTTCCCTAACAAATTATAGAGATCTTGGCTCCTTGTTTGCAAACGTTTGAAATTACCGCTCAAGACCTCCATGTCGACACGCACGACTGAGATATCAGCCCAGATGCGGGTCTATCTCGTCCAGGCGGACCGGGCGATGTTCCTCATACGCCCGCTTGGCTGCATATCCAATGACGACGGCCATCTTTCCATCCTGTCCGGATACGGAAGGAGCCGTGCCTGAGCTAATGCATTCGATGAAAGACGCCATTTCGGCGACATAAGAATCCGCGTACCTCTCAAGGAAGAAATGCATGAGGGGAGAGCTGTGATCGCCGGCAACATCAGATAGAACTGTGGTTTCCGGTTTAGGGTTCCGGACAACGACCTTACCTCCCTCACCGAACACCTCGAGTCTCTGGTCGTACCCATACACCGCCTTGCGGGAATTGTCTATCACACCGATCGCACCGCCGGCGAAGCGGAGCATAATCGCAGCCGTGTCCACATCCCCCGCCTCAAGGATCCGCATATCCACAAGCGCTGATCCCGTAGCAAAGACCTCTTCTACCTCCTCTTGCATGATGTAGCGAGCCATGTCGAAGTCGTGAATTGTCATATCCAGGAAGATGCCTCCGGAAACCTTCACATAGCTGATCGGCGGAGGCTCGGGATCGCGGCTGGTAATCCTCAGAACATGAGGCTTTCCGATGGCACCGTGAGATACGCGCTCTTGTGCGTGACGAAAACTGGGGTCGAATCGCCGATTGAAGCCGATCTGAAGAGCAACCCCGGCCTGCTCCACTTCGCGAAGCGCCCGCTCGATTTCAGCGAGATCAAGCGCGATCGGCTTCTCGCAGAAGATGTGCTTGCCAGCTCTGGCAGAATCGATGATCAACGATGCGTGTGTATCGGTGCTTGAACAAATGACAACCGCATCGATACTTGGATCGTCGAAGACTTGAGACGTTTCCTTGAACACTCGACGAACGCCTATCTCCTGCGCGCACTGCTCCGCCGATTCCAGATGCACGTCAGCGACTGCTACTACCTCGCCCCCCGGCACGCGATGCGCTAGGTTCGCGGCGTGTAGGCGGCCGATCCGCCCAGCGCCTATCAAGCCTACCTTGATTCCCGTCATGGTTGCTCCTCCTTCAACGAAAGTGTCACCTGCTTCCGCGCAGTCCGGCAGCCTGCAGCGCGGCAGACGCGCGGAGATACGCGTCCTTGGCAACCTGATTGGGATCCCCGTCCGCATACTTGGGATGGAAGACCTCCACAGATATGGGGCCTCGATAGCCGGTTTTGCCTATGGCGACGAGTAAAGCACCAAGCGGCAGGCCGCCTTCTCCGGGGAGGACGCGATCGGCATCGGTAGGGCCACTGGGATTCTCAGCCGACACCAGCGCATCCGACAGATGGACAAGCCCGATCATCTCGCATGGCAGGGCCGCTATCTCTTCAACGCCGGCCTTGCTCATCGCAAGGTGAAACGTATCGAGAACAAGGGGAATCCCGGCATCCCGCGCCAGCGTAAGCGCCTGCGGCAGTGTTGAGAATGCATGTCCAGAAAAGCCTATCAGCTCGTACAGAAGGGAGACTCCGTACGGACGTGCGCGATCTACCAGTGCAGACAATGTTTCGCCGGCAAGAGCAAGAGCCGGAGTCTGATCGTGCCCGCGCTTGCCGGGTACTGCAATCACTTGAGGGATTCCGACTTGCGCGGCCAGTCGAAACGTCTCCTCGGCCCGCATCAGGAGATCGTCAAGTTCTAGTTCGAACACACCCTCAAGCGCGTTGAGCGGCAACCAATCCATCCCGGATGCTCGCCGTTCGGCTTCGATCTTCGCGCATCCGGGCACGGAGACCGCCTGCGTAAGTGCGGGGATACGCGGCTCGTAGTAGGAGAAACCGGCGGCCGCCGCCGCAAGAATTCCGCTGATAAGGTCTGCCTTCATGATGGTAGCCCCATTCAGCCCAAGCAAATTGCCCATCGGACACCCTCCTTACCGCCCACAAAAGATCCAAAGGCGGACAATCGCCCGCCATTCCGACCACAGACGGCGATCACGACCAAGTGCACGCCGCCGTGCTGCTACGAACGACAAGATGCGGAGCCAACACACAATGCAGCGGGCCGTTATCGCGACCATTGATTGCCGAGAGGAGCCATTCGCCTGCGATCTGTCCCATCTCGACCGCCGGCTGGGCAACGGTCGTGAGCTGGATGCGGGGGAGGGAAGCATATGTGATGTCGTCGTATCCAACTAGGGAGAGATCGTGAGGGACCGTTAAACCCGACTCCTCGGCCGCCTGCAACACCCCCAAAGCGATCACATCGTTTGCAGCGAAGATGGCCGACGGACGATCGGAAAGGGACAGAATCCGTCGACCGGCCCTCCTCCCGGCGGGCTGTGTAAAATCGGTGAAGCACATCCATTCCTCCCTCTCAGCCAGTTCGTGTTCACGAAGAATCGAACGATAGGTGGACATTCGATCCTGGCTGGACTGGATATCGTGCGGCCCGCCAATGAAGCCGATACGTGTGTGCCCGAGTTCAATTAGGTGTTCAAGGGCAAGCCTCGCCCCTTTTCTGTCGTCACCTACCACGTAGGAGGATTCAATGTTCCTGCACAGCCGCGATACGAGAATGAACGGGGTGCTGGTCTGTGCCAGGTCTTCCAGGAGCGGATCATCGATGGTTGCAGACGTGATGATGAGTCCGTCTGCGCGCTTTCTCCTTAGCAATCGGACGTAGCTTGATTCCCGATCTACGTTCCCCGAGGTATTGCACAGCATCACACCGTATCCAAAACGATGTGCCACTTCACCAACCCCTTGGGCGATATCTGAGAAGAATGGATTCGTAATGTCGGCGACGACCAGCCCAATCGCGCCCGATGCCCCCATTACCAGGCCGCGTGCCAACTCATTACGCTCGTAGCCGAGGCGCGCGGCGGCCTCCTTTATCTTCTGCCGCGTCTGATCGTTTATGAGGGAACTGTTACTCAGCGCACGGGAAACAGTCGACGCGGATACCCCTACCTCACGGGCGATGTCTTTTATGGTTACCATGTTTCGTCCTGCAAGACGGCGTTGACAGATGCGGCGTTCCCGGCAAAAGGGCCGATGGATTCCATCTTGAGCGACGTCACCGCTGCGGCGTACCGACCGGCCAGAGACGCGGTCTGTGACAGTCGGCTTGCCGTATAGACGGCAAAGCATGTGTCTCCCCGCCCGGTACGGCCGGTCACCATACGCGGGTGGAATGCCGCGTCGAACAGCTGCCCGTCGGCATACACAAGGACGCCGTTCTTGTGGGTGAGGACGATTTCCTTCGGCCCATAGGAGGCAAGGACTGCGGCAGCCTTGCGCGGGTCGGTCTCTCCCGTAAGGACCTGTGCCTCGGTGTCATCCACTTTTAGGGTATGGACAAGTGGCAACCCCGAATCTTTCTCTTCCCAATCCCTGAATACGACCTCTCCCTCCTCGGCGAACCGGACGAATCCCTGGGCATCCAAGGCAACTTCGCCTCTGTTCGCGATCGTTCTCAGTAACGGCAATTCGACTTCACCAGCCAGGATAGGCACAACAAAGAAGATTCTTGCCTCTACGTCGGGGATGTCAGCTTCTCGGAATGCGCCGGCAAAACCGAGTGGAGCACACGTCCTCTTGTCCCGATCCGCCGTGAAGTACGTGTTGACCATCCCCGAGGTTTGATCCGAGCCGTTGGCGAAAACGGTTATTCCCGCCTCTTTCAGTTCATCGAGTAGGGGAAAATCCTCACGCCGAAGCCTTGTTACCACACCGATCTTGTACCCAAGGCGTGCGAGCGCCATCGATCCATAGTAAACGGCTCCTCCCGAAGCGACGCGTGATGTGTCTCGAAATACTATTCTGTCCTTGGCAAAGTGCCCAATCATGATTGCATCAAACTTCTCGACCGTCACGATACGACCTCACGCCTCTGGATTCTGGCCGTGAATTGCGCCAGGAATTGAGCCAGATCATCCACCACTAGATCGGCTTGGCGCTGCAGCTCTTCAGGGGAGCCGGCCATCGCGACCCCCATCCCCGCTTCTTGGATCATCTCCAGATCGTTCAAGTTGTCGCCGAATGCAACCATTTCGTCGAGGGGAACGGCAAGTATCTCGGACAGCTTGAGCAGTGCGTGTCCCTTTGATACGGACGGCGCCAGTATCTCGAGGAAGTTTCGTTCGGAGAGAACACATTCCGGATGTGGATGCTCTTGTTGATATGAAGCGCGAAACGAGATGAGCACTTCTCGCTCTCCTATGATGAGGAGCTTCATGGGATCCTTGTGTACTCCGTCGAGATAGTCTGCCAGATCACCAACTTCTCTGGCCGGAATGCCATCCTTAGCTATGAAGGCCTCGATTTCGGGCGTAACCTTGTTTGCATAGAAGAAGCCGTCATCAGGGTCCAAGTAGAGTTGTGGATATACGGGGAAGCTTCTGGCCAGGACCAAGGCGGCGCGTGCGGCGTGGCGATCCAGTCGCTCTTCGCAAATGATCTTGCCCGTGGGGCTGCTGATTAGCGCCCCATTGTACAGGATTGCCGGCACCTGCAGATTCAGTTCTCGAATAAACGGGGACGCCGCGACGAAGGTCCTTCCGGTAGCAAGCGTAATCTCGATACCGGTATCCCGCAGCAACAGGAGAGAATCACGAATCGATGCCGGGAGGCGATGGCCCGTATCGAGCAATGTCCCGTCCAGATCGAATACCAGAAGTCGCGCTCTTTCCATGATCGATCAGTCTTCTTTCTTCAGCAAACGGAGGCTGCGGCGGTGCAGGCGAAGGCCGACATGCGCGCCGATCGATAGAAGACCACGCTCCTGCGGATTTGCAACCTGTACCTCCAATCTCTCTCCACCCGATAGGGACAATGCATATAGCACAACAGATCCCGTGTAGTGCGAGAACAACACTTCCGCATCGACGTCCCCTGCCTCGACATCGACCAAGTCTACGGCCTCGGGGCGGATCAGGAGGGCGACTTCATCATCGACTTCAACAGAAAGCCCGATCTGCTCGACAAATATCTCCGTCCCGGCGGCTGCAACTTTTGTCGTATTCCCGGCCACAGATACCACCTTTGCCGTGAGGAAGTTGGCCTCTCCGATGAAGCTCGCAACAAAGCGGTTTGCGGGTTGGGAATAGATTTCCTCAGCTGATCCCAATTGCTGCAGTCGTCCGTCCTGCATCACGGCCACCCAGTCAGAGATGCTCATTGCTTCGGCCTGATCGTGTGTGACGTACACGCTCGTAATACCCAGTTCCTGCTGAAGGCTGCGGATTTGCTCGCGCGTCCCTTTTCGCAGCTTTGCATCTAGATTTGACAACGGTTCGTCGAATAGGAGTACGTGTGGTTCGGTGATGATCGCCCGGCAAAGGGCGACTCGTTGCTGCTGGCCGCCCGATAGCTTCGCAACCGACCTTGAGTCCAGGCCGACAAGGCCCACGAGGTTTAGTACCTCTTGAACCTGCAACTTGATCTTCTTCTTGTGAACATGCTTGACACGCAGTCCATAGGCGACGTTCTCCATGACTGTCATGTGAGGGAAGAGCCCGTAGGACTGGAAGACCATCGATGTTAGTCGGTTCTGTGGGGGGATGTCGTTTACTCGTCGCCCGTCGATATAGACGTTTCCGGAAGTGGCGCTCTCGAATCCGGCCAGGATGCGCAAAGATGTCGTCTTTCCACAACCGGATGGGCCAAGCAGAGTGACAAGCTCGCCGCGGTTTACGGAGAGGGAGAAGTCATCGACAGCGCGAACCTCTCTCTTGGTCCCCTCCGAGAAGATCTTGACGAGGTTCTCAAACTGGACAACGACATCACTCATGCCGTTCACTCTCCTCTCATTGGGGTAAGGCCCCCCTTGAATAGCTTCCCAACGACAAAACGCATCAAGACGATGGCAGTCAGTACTATGGCAATGATCACGTATCCATAGGCCGCTGCGGCAGCCAGATTGGCTTGATCGACCTCATACAGCAGCGCGACCGTCAGAAGCTGAACGCCTGCGGAAACGACGAAAATGACAGCGCTGATTGCCGTCATGCAACGGACAAACATATAGACCATTCCCGATAAAAACGCCGGCGCAACCAGCGGCAACGTGACACGTATGAACGTGCGAAAGAATCCCGCGCCGAGGCTGCTGGACGCCTCTTCAATGGCCGGATCGATTTGCTGCAGTTGGGCGATTCCGTCACGTATACCAACAGGCATCCTTCGGAAGATGAAGACAAGCATGATGATAAACACCGTTCCCGTCAGCTGAAAAGGCGGTGTGTTGAACGCCAAGATATACGCGATTCCAACAACCACGCCCGGAACGGCGAAGTTGAGCATGGAAACGAATTCCATTGCGCCTCTTCCGACGAACCGCTTGCGCACGACAAGATACGCAATGAGAATCGAAAGAAGTCCACCAACAGGTGTGGCAACAAGCGCGATCCTCAACGTGTCCCAAACGTATTGCCCGCCGACCTTGAACACGTAGATGTAGTTTGCGAGAGTGAGAGTGTGATCATATCCCCACAGCTTGGTGAATGATCCCACGAGGACAACTCCGTAAACCAGCAGGATTACACCCCCAAACAACAGCATTGCGATGAAGATGGGAATCTTGACCCTCTTTTCGGTTGACTTCAATCCGATTCCGGAAGGTTTGCCGGTAACAGTAACGTATGATCGGCGCGCGATGTAGTACTTCTGCACCACGAAGATCATGAGCGTCGGAAGCAACATGAAGATCGCCAGAGTAGAGCCGAGCGGGAGGTTATAGCGTCCGGTAACGGCATGATAAGCAGCTACAGTCAGTACTCGGAAACGGCCTTGAATTACAACCGGGTTTCCGAAGTCCTCCAAAGATCGTATGAACACAAGCAATGCGGCGCTGGCAATTCCTGGGATCGCCAATGGAAGTGTCACCGTCAGAAAGGTTCGGAGCTTGGATGCGCCCATATCAAGCGCCGCCTCCTCGATGGAGGGATCGATCTTTGACAACACGCCCTCAAGAATCATGAATGCGATAGGGAAGTAGGCCAATGTCTCGGTAAGGACAAGGCCGGGAAGACCGTAGATATCCCAATTCAGGTTCAGAGCGTCCGTGATTACGCCGTGGTTGCCCAATAGTAAGATTGCGGAAAGCGCGATAAGGAACGGTGGTGACACGATTGGCATCATGGCAACCAGACGAAACAGAGGCTTACCGGGAATATCCGTGCGAGCAATGCCGTATGCGAAGACAAATGCAACCGTAGTGCCGCAAACCGAGACCAGGGCTCCCACGATAAGGCTGTTGATCAATGGACGCCAGTAGTACACCTTCTGAAAGAATTCCAGGAAATACCTTGGTTCGAACGACCCGTTGGCCCAGAGGCTGTACTGTATGACTTTCACCAAAGGGAAAATAATAAAGATAGCAAGCAATGCAAAAACGATTGCGACGATGCTCAGCAATACGGGGTCACGTCTCAGCCGCCTGAACTCCCCGCGAAGCTCCCTCCGGTATACATCGAGCTTCATGCCAGCTCCTGTTTGGAATGAGAGAAAAAAGGCGGCGGGGAAAACGGAGTCTCCCCGCCAACGGAACTAGTACTCGCCTGTAACCTCGCTCCACTTGTCAAGCATGGCGTCTTTATTATCGCCATACCAAACGAGGTCGATCGGAAGGACGTTAACATCGGTTGCCTTGACGCTTCCGGCAGCCAGATTCGCTTCCGGATTCAGAGGAAGGCGATAGAACTGTTCGTACAGGTCCTGCGCCTCCTTCGTCATTGCCCAATCATAGAAGACCTTGGCCAATTCGAGCTGGGGTCCGCCTTTGATCAAGGCCATTCCACCGATCTCATAGCTTGTCCCTTCTTCGGGGAACGTCATGACGACCGGATATCCCGGAGCGACCGCCTTCTTCAAGATGTCGTGTGAGAAGACGATGCCTACGCCGAACTCGCCTTGCCCGACCATCGTTGCAGCAGCGCTGCCGGACGAGTTGTACTGGCCGACCTGTGCGCTGAATGCAGCCACGTACGCCTCATCTTCCGCGTCGAAACCCGGATCCGGAGAGCCGATTGCCGTCAGCATCCCTGCGAGCGTCGTGTAGGCCGTACCGGATGCAAACGCGTAGGCGATAGTGATCTCGCCTTTGAATTCGGGTTTCAGAAGATCTTGCCACGAAGTCGGGGCATCGACTCCGGCTGATGCCAGGAAGTCCGTGTTTGAAACAAACCCTATGTAACCGACATAGAGGCCGATCCACATGCCGGCGGGATCCTTGAATTGCGGTGCAATGTACTGCCAAGCGAGAGATTCTTTATAGGGTTCGAGAAGACCTGCCTTGGCGGCAGCAATATGAGAAGTGTTGGATCCCCCGAACCAGAGACTCGCTTGTGGATTCGCCGCCTCGGCTTGTAGGCGTGTATAGACCTCGCCCGACGACAGACGCACCCATTCTACATCTATGTTCGGATGGCTTGCTTCGAATGCCTCGATGTAGACTTGCGCCTGATCGGCGTCAAATGCGGTGTAAATTGTGAGGGTGTCCTTCGCTGCCCCCACCAGAGCCAGGCCAAGAAGCAGCACACCCACCAATACAAATACCATTCTTGTTTTCTTCATCTGTTGCGCCTCCTTGTAGCTATTGCTTCGCTTCCCTACGATCTGTTTGTGGACCATCACCTCCCGTTGCGAACGTTTGCAAAGACGCAAGCAGTATAGCAGATTTTCTCAAGAAAGAGAACTGATTGCCCCGTATCTACTCTGGCAGGCAGCAAGTTTCCTTTACGTGCCATACAAGTCGGTGAGAGACACAGAGTATCCCTAGTGCGCATGACAGCCGCCGCAACACGGACATGGCTTCGCCTTACGCAATTGCCAGCGTCAACGGGGTATACGCTTTGCGAATGCGTCATCCAAAACGACGATTGAAGGTGCTTTCCTTTCCGGCGATAGCGGATCAGCACCTCGATTAGTGTGAATGGCGATCCGGAGGTAACCAGCTTCAGAAACTGCTAGTCGAGGCTTCCTTCATTCGAAGAAGCCTCTGTCTCAGTTTCGGCAAACTGCAACGTATGCAACGCTGCGTAAAGACCGCCGAGAGAGAGGAGTTCGGCGTGCGTCCCTTCTTCCACCAATTTCCCCTTGTGCAGCACGATGATCTTGTCCGCCTCGCGAATTGTCGACAATCTGTGCGCAATAACGATCGAAGTTCGTCCTTCCATGATCTTGCCCAATGAGCCTTGAATCAGGCTCTCAGTGTGAGAGTCGATGCTCGCTGTCGCTTCGTCCAAAACGAGGATGCGCGGCTTGAACGCCACCGCTCGCGCAAACGACAGCAGCTGACGTTCACCGACTGACAGCGTCGCTCCGCGTTCCTTCACCTCTGTGCGATAGCCGTCCGGAAGATCTTCGACAAAATCAGCGCTTACAAACCTCGCCGCTTCGATCGCTTCATCCTCGGGTATGTCGGAGCGAAGGCGGATGTTGTCCATGACGTCGCCGGCAAACAGGAACACGTCCTGCAGGACTACGGCCATGGCAGATCGCAGGAAAGAGACGTCGAGCCGGTCGATTGGGACGCCGTCGACGAGGATCTGCCCTTTCTGAATCGGGTACATCCGCAGCAGAAGGCGGATGATCGTCGTTTTGCCCGAGCCGGTAGGGCCGACAATGGCGATCCTCTCCCCAGGCTCCGCCAAGAATGACACGCCCTTCAACACCCACTCGTCCTCATTGTACGAGAACCAGACGTCGCGGAACTCGATCCGCCCCGTGAGATTTTCGATTGTTCGTCCCCCGCCGCGGTCTTCTTCCTCTTCGTCGAGAAGAATGAATATCCGTTCCGATGCGGCCATCGCTCCTTGGAGGACGTTGTACCCTTCCGATAGCTCAAGAACCGGGTCGAACAACATACGCACGTACTGGATAAACGCGGTCAGCGCCCCCAACGAAAGCGCGCCCGCCAACACGTTCATCCCGCCGTACCAGATGACGAGAGCAATAGCGAACGAACTCAAGAAACTCATCATCGGGCGGAAGACCGCGAAGACCAATAGTTGACGCATGCTCGCCGTGTACTTGTCAAGATTGATCCCGGAAAAGCGCTCATTTGCCTTATGTTCCTGCACGAATGTCTGGATGATCTGCATTCCGGAGATCGATTCCTGCAAGTACGCGTTCAGCCTGGCGATTTGACGGCGTACCTCGCGATAGGCGCTGCGAACGCGACTGCGGAACTGGAACGCGGCGAAGACAATGACCGGGAAGAGCGCGAGAATGACCAGCGCCAGCCGCCATTCCATCTGAAACATGATCACCATGACGCCCACGATTAAGAATCCGTCGCGGAACAGGTTGACGAGCATCGACGTGAACATCTCGTTGATCGCGGCGACATCGTTTGTAACGCGCGTCACAAGCCTCCCGACCGGAGCGCGATCAAAGTAGGACGCCGGCAACCGCAGGATGTGAGAAAAGATTTCCTGCCGCATATCGTACATCACTTTCTGGCCGGTGTACTGCAACATGTACACTTGCAGACCGCCAAACAAGAAACGCGTAATCAGAGCGAGCACGAATAGCCCGGTAAGCTGTAATATGCCGGCGATCGCCGATCCTCGAAGCTTGGTGATGTCGTGCGGAGACAGATGACGAAGAGAGTCTTGATCGGCGTAGTATCCGCGGGCTACCGACGTGAACACATCCGGATGCGCCACAGCGATTGCGGAGCCAGGATCGTCCTTGGCCACAAACATGTATCGGGTCGAAGAGAGAACACCGGCTGCTTCCCATTCTCGTAATGTCGCTTCGTCGACTGACTTCAGATCGACGAGGTAGCGGCCGTCACCAATAGAAAGAGGGGCTCCCTCTGTGGGAGCCTGTGCGAGCGAGACGATCCCCAGCGGAAGCGTCATGTAGTTGTCGATCGCCAGTTTGGTCAGATAAGGAATGCCGATTTGGATGCCGGTAATCGTAAGCACAAGCAGAACGCAGATGAGAAACATCCTCTTATGAGGAACGAGGAAGCGCAACAGTCGGCGCATGAGCCTGCTATCGAACGCTTTGCCCATAATCTCGTCATCGTGAATGTCGTGATTCATGATGCGTTCATCCGCCTTTCCGCCTGCTGCAGCTTCCAGATTCGCTGGTATATTCCGTCTATGGAGATGAGTTCGCTGTGCGTCCCTTCCTCCGCCACCCGTCCGTGGTCGAGGACGAGAATGTGGTCTGCATGCATCACGGCCGAGATTCGATGAGCAATGATCATGCATGTCCTGCCGGAGAAGAATGTGCGCAGGTTGCCGAGAACCAGTTCCTCCTTCTCGGCATCGACCGCGGACAATGGATCATCGAAGATGAGAATCCGCGGCTCTAGAAGTAAGGCGCGCGCGATCGCCACCCGTTGCTTCTGTCCCCCGGATAGAGATACTCCGCGTTCTCCGACCATGGTGTCATAACGCCTGGGAAACTCGCATATCTCGTCATGAATTCCGGCGAGTTCCGCCGCGTGCTCGACTTCTTTCGGCGTTGCGTCAGGTCGGCCGAATGCAATGTTGTCGTGGATACTCGCCGAGAACAGGAACGGATCTTGGGGAACATACCCGATTGTCTCCCGCAGCGTGGCCAAAGACAGATCACGCACATCTGTTCCACCGAGGCGCACACTTCCGGGCGGTGGGTCGAAGACGCGCGGGATCAATCTCGCCAGTGTGCTCTTTCCCGAGCCGGTGAGACCCACCACGCCCACCGTCATCCCCTCTTCAACCGTCAGGTTCACCCCACCCAACGCAGGAATCATCCCATCACCATCCCGTTCCGGATAGAAGAACGAGAGGTCCTCAATGTCGATGCGCGTACCGGTCATCTGCTGCGGAGAAGGCGGATCGATGATCGTTGCGGGAACGTCGAGCAAGCGATTGATCCTCTCAAGCGATGCCTTCCCGCGTTGGAGCACATTCACCGCCCAACCAAGCGAGATCATCGGCCAGATGAGCATCGACAGATACTGACTGAATGCAACGAAACTCCCGAGCGACAAGGATCCGAAGATTACCCGGCTTCCACCGACCCACAGCACGATGGCGAGCGATGCCCCACTCAAGAGCTCGATAAGCGGATTGAATAACCCCCACACGCGGACAAGGGCCATGTTCTTATCGACCAGGCGTTGGTTCACGCGGGCAAAGTCGTCCTCCGTACCCTTCTCCTGCACAAATGACTTGACGACGCGTATTCCGGCGACATTCTCTCGCACCTTCTCCATCACCAGGGAGAATGTCGCCTGTACGCTCTCGAATCGCTTATGGATTATCTTGCCGAATCTGAGCATGAACAGCGTGAGAATGGGGAGAGGGATTATGGTGTACATGGTAAGGCGAGGATCGATTGCCAGCATGATCCCCAATGAGACTGGAATCATCAGCATCGGGTCGGCGATGGTCAGCACACCGAATCCGCAGGCGCGGCTGACCGCATCGATGTCATTCGTCGCGTGCGCCATCAGATCCCCGGTCTTGTATTCGGTATAGAAGGTAGCCGGCATGGTCAGGAAATGCTCGTATAGCTGTGCACGCAAGTCTCGTTCTATCCGGCGTGCCGTGCCGATGAAAAAATACCGCCACAGAAACCGGAAGACCATCATGATAAGGGCAAGGGCGGCGATGTATGCCGCGTAGATGAGAAGGCCTCCCTCCCCTTGAGCAAGGCGGTCAATCACCTCACGGATGACCAACGGGACCAGGATTCCTGCTCCATCAACAATCAACAGGGAGACGAATCCAGCCAGCAGCCTCGCGCGATATCGCCACAACCAGATACTCAACCGATCCATGAGAGAAAGATCGTATCCAAAAAGGAAAACTACGCAACCGGCGAAACGAGCTCGCACACAATACAAGGACCATTCTCTCTTTGTCGCCAAGTGCAGGATCGGTATAATCGTCCAATACCGTGCACATCTAAGGAGGAGCATATGGTTCATGCTCGCCGATCTGCGATCTTCTGTCTGGTCATCGTGTTTCTCGGTGTCTTTATCTCCTACGGCGACTCGCTTCCAAAACTGCGTGTGAGTCTCCCCCCGGTCATGGGTGCTCTGCCGATTGCATTCGCTAGCGGATGGAATCTGTTTCAACAAAACGGGATCGATGTTGACGTGATCGGCCTAAGTGACAATCAGGCGCGCGCACTCGCACTCATGGCCGGCAACATCGACGGCATGGTTTGTGACGTAACCACAGCACTCCTCCTCATTGCAAGCGGAACCGACATCGTGATAACCAGCACGGCATACAAACCGGAGCAAACGGGAAGCCTTGCCCTTCTCTCTCAAAGCTACTTCAACATCAATTCAATCGATGCTCTGCTTGCGAGAACTGATTCCGGGAGCACGCTCAAGTCAATCGCCATCACAGAGATGAGTGACATTGAGTACGAGATCGACGCCTTGCTCACCAAGTTGGGATATACGGTGAAACCTGACAAGGACTATTCCTACTGGCACGATATGCTGCAACTCGCAACGTTCCTGTCTTTAGGCTCAGTTTACGCCGCCGTCCTCCCCGAGCCGTATATCACCTACATCAGCAACTATCCCCCGGTGAAGCCCGGAACCAGACTGATTCATCTCTCCGACTTTGATGGCATCGACCTCTTGCCGAGTGTGGTCGTTTTCCGCAGGAGCATTGTCGAGAAATCACCGGATGTGATCGCGAGGTTCTACGATACTTACCGCCAGGCGATAGAAAAGATTGACAACACAAGCCGCGAAGAACTAATCGATACCGGAATCGACGAGGCACTGGCTTTGTTCTTCCCCGGATTGGGAACAGATGCCATTCCCGAAGGAGTAGTAGACAGCTTCGTGATTCCCCACTTCTCGCATCCGGCAATGCTCAGCAAACAGCAGTATGAGGATGTCGTTGCGTGGGCGAACGCGAAGCACTACACGTGGAAACATCCCGCCTATGAGGATGTCACCACCGACCAGTTCCTAAAATGATCGACCTACAAGCTGTAACGATTGAATACGGCGACGGACAGCAAGCCGTTCGTGCCGTGGACAATATCACGTTCAAGCTGGAGCAGGGAAGAAGCCTCGCGCTCATTGGCCCGTCGGGCTGCGGCAAGACATCCATCCTGTTTGCCCTGGCCGGCCTTCTCCATCCCTATTCCGGCACAATCACGATCGGCGGCGACCGGATCACCGGTCCTCGCCGCGACGTGGCGTTGATTCTGCAGAACGCGGGGCTTCTTCCGTGGAAGACGGTGTGGCAAAACGCAAATCTCTCACTCCTTCTGAACGGAGACTACCCGGAGCGAAACGCCCTGCAAGTGCTGACACATCTTGGCTTGGAAAGCGTCAAATCGCGTTTTCCGTCAGAGCTTTCAGAAGGGATGAAGCGACGTGTTGGGATCGCCCGTGCCCTATCTACCGCCCCTTCAGTCCTTCTCATGGATGAGCCACTCGCATCCCTCGACACGCTCACCCGCGAGAAGATACAGGACCTGTTTCTCACTTTGTGGCACGAGCGAGGATTCTCGCTTGTTCTTGTGACGCACAACATCGAAGAAGCAGCCTTTCTCGGGCAAGAGATCATCGTTCTCAGCGAACGACCGGCACAGATCAAGACAATCGTAGACAACCCCGAAATGGGGCAGCTCGACTATCGCGACAGCGCAGCCTTCCAAGCTATAATGACCAGACTCCGGGAGGCGCTCGAGGGATGAAACGTGTGTTGACCTATGTATTCAGTGTTGCGCTTCTCTTCTTCCTTTGGGAGATGGCGAGCATCGCTGTGAATGCGATCAATCACGCTTCACTCCTTCCCGGACCGTTCGATGCACTCTCACAGGTGATAAAGAACGCAGCCGAGCTGCAACGGAACTTCATGGCAAGCGCCTGGCGACTTATCCTCGCGATGCTTATCGCTCTTGCCACCGCCACTCCCATCGGCCTTGTGCTTGGTCGGGAGGCAAAGCTGGATCGTTTCTTCGCTCCCATCATCTACATCACCTACCCGATCCCGCAGGTCGCCCTGATTCTCTTTCTGTTCGTTGTTTTCGGGACGGGGAGCGGAACCAAAGTGGCGATGGTGGCGTTTGTTCTCTTCTTTCAGATTCTGGTCTCAGCGCGCGGGGCGGCCAAAAACATCGACGACGAACATGTGACGAGCGTTCTCTCCGCGGGAGCAAGCCGCCTACAGGTCTACTATCATGTCGTTCTTCCAGCGAGCCTGCCTGAGATCCTGACAAGCGTGCGCGTGAGCATCGGCCTGGGAATAGCCTTTCTTTACATCGCGGAGACGCACGCTGCGCTCGGAACCGGACTCGGCGTCTTCATCAACAAGCACATGCTGTTCAGCAGAGATCGTGCATTTGCCGGGATAGTGGCGATGGCCATCCTCGGCCTTATCCTTTACATCGTTATCGACATCATCGAACGGATGCTATGCCGCTGGCGATACGTCAAACGGCGGCCGTAATGACAAGGCCTGCAGCGGGAGGCGGATGAAGCTTCAGAAGATCTACATCGTTGCCAACACCGAGAAGGAAGGGGCACTTCGCACCCTTGCCGTTCTCAAGGCATGGGCGCAGCTCAAAGGGATCGAGACGATTCCGGTCGATCGCGACCGGCCTTATTTTGCCGAGATGGAAGGAACGCTCGTCGTCGCCCTGGGAGGCGACGGGACGGTCCTGCGTGCATCGTCTATCTTCTCCAATTCGGCGATACCTATCTTGGGTGCAAACCTGGGGAGTTTGGGGTTCCTGACGCAGGTGAAGGCACCGGAGCTTACTTCCGCGCTCGAAGGCATGCTGCGCGATTCGTTCGCGATAGAAGAGAGGATGCGCCTCTCCTACACCGTCGGTCACGAAACCGGGACTGTATTGAACGATATCGTCATCACCGGAACACCAACGGCCCGTTTCTGTGAGCTCGAACTTATGTGGAGCGAAGGGGGTGTGGCAAGCTATCCCGGGGACGGCTTAATACTGTCCACAGCGACCGGCTCGACGGCGTATAACCTCTCCGCCGGCGGCCCGGTGATTGTTCCCCCGGCCGCATGCATTCTCGCCAGTCCGCTCGCTACGCATAAGTTGGGGTTGCTCCCAGTGATATTTCCAGCCGAGGAGGTCCTCCTTGTACGGGCGCACACCCAAGCGAGCATGCTCGCCGACGGCGACATCGTCACTGAACTCTCGGCAGGAGACGAAGTCACAGTCAAGCGAGCCGTCTCTCCTACCCGCCTCGTGCGCATGGCAGGTGCTCCATCATTCTTCCGCGTGCTGCAAGAGAAGCTCAACTGGGGAGACGAAATCAAGCGCGAGGGCAAGCGCGGATAGGCTCCAGCGATAACATCCGCCGCGACAGGCATCCTCTCATGAGCCATCGCAAACACGGCGGGCAAGGGTAGACTACTCAACTGTCCAGCTCGTCGATCATCCCTTTGAGAACGTCGAACCCTCCCTGCCAGAACGCGGGCGAGGTGATGTCGATTTCGGCTTCCGCAAGGATCGATTGTGGGCTCTTCGAGCCGCCGTGCGAGAGGATATTAAGAAACTTGGGTACGAACGCGTCGCCCTCTTCCTTGTATCGCTTGTAGAGCGCGAGCACGAGCAGTTGACCGAAGCTGTATGCATAGCAGTAGAAAGGCGTATTGTATATGTGCGGAATGGATAGCCACTCCCAGCGGAACTCGTCTGTCACTTCTACAGCGTCTCCGAATTGCTCGCGCAGGTTCGACAAGTAGCGGTCGGCAAGTGCATCGATCGTCGCACCTGCGGCCACGAGCGCATGCGCCTCACGTTCAAACAGCACAAAATATGCTTGCCGGGTCACCGTGGCATAAGCACTATCCACGAATCTCGCCAAGATATCACGCCGTGCATCTTCATCGGATTCGGTTTTGAGCTGATACTCAAGCAGGAGAATTTCAGAGAAGACTGATGCCGTCTCGGCAAGTGGAAGAGATGAGTGGAAAGTGAGCGGCGAGTGAGCGGCGGACATGAGAGAGTGCACCGCGTGTCCGAGCTCGTGCGCAAGTGTGAACACGTCGTCACTCTTGTCGTTGTAACTTGTGAGAATCCATGGCGTGAGTCCGGGCAGGACTCCGTAGCAGAATGCACCATCGCACTTGCCCGTTCGCACCTCCGCGTCAAGGTGCCCCTCGTCGAGAACGCGTTTGGCGTGCGTTGCCAAAACAGGAGAGAAAGCGCTCAGACTGGAGAATATGGTTTGCGCCGCTTCGTCGAACGGATACTCTTTGTCTGCAGAGCGCAACGGGGCATAAATGTCGTACCTTCTCAAGCGATTGATTCCCAGCCAAGCGGCTTTCATCCGGAAGTAGCGCTGGAACAGAGACGTGTTGTCACGACAGACATCGAGCAGGGTGTCCACTACCTCATCCGGGATGTCGTTTCTGAGGTTGCGCATTGAAATAGGGGTGGAGAATCCGCGCAGGTCGACTTCTTCGTCGGCCCAGTTGCGAGCAATATGCTGATAGATCTGCCCGAGCACGGTATTGTGTTCTCCGTAAACGCGGTACAGCTCCTTGTACGCCTGTTCCCGCAATTCGGGCCTCGGATCGTGCGCGTAGGTCGTCAACTCGGAACGGGTCAATGAGTTCTTCTTGCCGTCGATCTTCAGTTCGTAATGAAACTCGCTCGTGATCATGTCATACAGCGTGACAAGTGCCTCCACGCCGTTCAGGTCCTTGAGGTTAATCACCTTTTCCACAGTCTCGGACAAGGTGTAGGGCTTGAAACTACGCAACGAATGCAGGTAGTAGGCGAGATCTCCGCTTGCTGCTATCAGCCGGGTTGCCGCCTCATCGTCCAACTCCTTCCACCACAGCTCGAAGAACAGGGCGCGGTTCCGCGCATCGGCGATCGTCCTTTCCATTCTTCCGCGAAACGAGAGCGCATCCTGATTGTGTGTGTCCTCGGAGAACCAGAGCGCGGCATAACCGCCAAGCCGGCGTGAGAGCGAGCCTATCTCTTCCATCATCCTCAATACCCTCGAGAAGTCCGACTCGGACATTGCGCTATCTAGGAGGTTGCGACTTCCTTCCAGGTCTGCCAACGCTGCTTCCATACGGCTGAGATGTTCAGTGACTTCGTGACCATCCGGCGATGGCATCAGGTCGGCCAGTGACCAGCGCCCCTTCTCATATCCGCGTTCGCTCATACTCATACTCCTTGCTATGCCCTCCGCCCTATTCCGCTAGGCGGACTCTCCAACGGATCCGGCAAGGCCGATCTCGTCCGCCACATCACGCATTCCCATAATGACATCAGAGAACAGGTCCGTAAGCTCCATTCCGAGCATCTGCGCCCCTTTCTCTATGATTTCGCGGTTTGCCCCGGCAGCGAAACTGCGGTCCTTCCATTTCTTGGCGACCGATTTCGGCTTCATGTCGAGCACGCTCTTTGAGGGTCGGACGAGCGCGACAGCAGTCACCAACCCGGTCAGTTCATCGATCGCGTAGAGGACCTTCTCCATTTCGTGTTGTGGTTCGACATCGGTGACGATACCCCAACCGTGCGAGACAACTGCGCGGATATACTCCTCCGGCCAGCCCCGATTTTCCAAGATTTCTTGCGATTTCTGGCAATGACTCTCCGGATAGCGCTCATAGTCGAGATCGTGCACAAGACCGATGACCCCCCATTTCTCTTCATCCTCTCCCCTCTTCCTCGCCATGTAGCGCATGACGCCTTCCACGGCAAGTGCGTGTTTGATCAGGCTTTCGCTCTTGTTGAACTCTTTCAGAAGCACCATCGCTTGTTCACGGTTCGGTGTGTTTTCCGCCATGCTTCCTCCCTTGATCTGTCATCTTCCCGATCAGGTGACTGTATTCCGAACCCTGCTTTTTGTCCAGGAGAAGAACGAACCCGACGCAGCGTGATTTTCCATCCATGCCCCGTTATAGTAGCAAGCAGCATCCCACAGAAGAGGTACTGTATGGAGCTTCATGTCGGGGTCTTCCTGTCCCTGTTTTTTGCTGCCATCGGGATCGGAGGGCTCTCGAGTATTCTGGGAGTTGGCGGCGGGATCTTCATGGTTCCGCTTCTCATGCTTGCCGGTTTTGTTCCTTCCATTCAACAGGCGGCCGGAACGAGTATTGCCGGTGTCTTCTTCACCAGCATGTCGAGCACAATCGCCTATGCTTCCAGAGGAGTAATTAACGTTCGCATCGGCCTGATACTCATGCCAACGACGGTATTCGGCGCTTGGTGCGGGGCAAGGCTTACAAGCGTGATCAACGCCCGCTGGTTGGCGATCGCGTTTGGATTGCTTCTCCTCTATCCCGTCGGGATGATGCTCCGCGGCAGACAGCCCAAGGACATCTCCCATGCGCCGCACAGCAAAGCGCAGGGAATCAAGCTGTATGTAACGTGCGCGATCCTCGGCATGGCGGCGGGAACTGCATCCGGAATGTTCGGGATCGGCGGCGGTACAGTGATGGTCCCCGCGCTTGCCGTGCTGCTCGGATTCGACATCGTCACTGCGGCGGCTACAAGCTTGTTCGTCATGCTCCCGTCGGCCGCGATGGGCTCGTATCAACACTGGGTACAGGGGGATCTGAGACCGGAACTCGCTCTTCCTCTGATTCTCGGTATTGTGATTGGCTCACAGATAGGACCACGCGTCAGCTCTCGCATTCCCAAGCGACGTCTGCGACAGCTGTTTGGGATCGTCCTGCTCTACGCGGCGGCGAACATGATACTGAAGGGAATTCGCTGAATTCGCGCTCACAGCAAGTCTGGCGCATAATACCAGACCGCTCATGAAGATAACGATCTTGACGACAGGCGGCACAATCGAGAAGACGTACAACGAGCATGACGGATCGCTCAAGAACTATCACACCATCCTGCCGAAGATGCTCGCAGGCCTGCGTCTTCCCGACGTATCGATCACGCACAACGAGATTGTGCTCAAGGATTCTCTCGAGATGACGCCGGAAGATCGGCGGCATGTCCTTGTTGCCACACGGGAGGCTCTGCCCATATCGGACGCCGTAGTGGTTTTGCACGGGACCGACACGTTGGCGGAGACGGGCGAGCTCCTCCTTCACGAGCTTCCCGATCTCTCGATTCCCGTGATCATCACCGGAGCCATGCGCCCGTACGAGTTTCGAGATACTGACGCCTTGCAGAACGTGATCGAAGCGCTCCTTGCCGCCCGTCTCGTACCTGCGGGCGTGTACGTCAGCATGCACAATCGCGTCCTCGCGTTTCCGGGTGTGGTCAAGGACCGGCTTAACCTCACGTTCACCAAGACATGATCGGTTCTCCATAGTCGATGTGCCATGCTACTATCTGCTAGCGGCGTATCCGTGTGCTCTCAATCGGGTTTCTAGCCGAGCCAACCCAAAGACTTGCGCCCGGCAGCTTGATTGTCTACGCGCAGCCGGCCGGTGCCGAGATAGGCCAAGAAATGTTCGAAACAGCGGCGCAGCTCTGCACGCATCTGTCTCGATGGGAAATCGCCATTCTCCCACCACCAGTTCTTGATTACCAGTGCGCCGCTCTTCTTCTCTCGCCCCGGTTCAAAGCGAGCGATGAATCGATCTCCGTACAGGATTGGGAGAACGTAGTACCCGTAGCGGCGCTGTTCGACCGGCTTGTAGACTTCCCAGCGGTAATCGAAGTCGAACAGCTCCTTTGTCAAACGTCGATCCCAGATCAAGTTGTCAAGCGGGGCGAGGATTGTTGCCCGCAGCGACGGACAATCGCCGATTGCCCGGTCAAGCGATTCCAGATCATCTCGCCTCATGTAGAAGGGAAAGGCAATCCCGTCCACCCGCAGCTCGACCGCCTTCTTCGCGTTTATCAGCCGGGCAATGGCCGCGTTGCGCTCTTTGCTCTTTATTCCGCGCATTGCAATCCATGCATCGCTACCTCTTGCCCACAAGAGACCGACGCTACCGATACGCCGCAGAACGCGCCAGTCGTGGTGCTCCTCGTCCGTCTTGTTGGGGTCAATGGCCGACAGGATGTGTTGCGGAATGTGACGGTTGGCGAAGTCGTACACCTTGCGGGTATGCACTTTGTGGTGGATGACAAGTTCGCCCCACATGTGCATGCTTTCGAGCGTGGCCCGCGCCAATCGCGTGGGCGCCCATGCCCAATCGACCGTCTGCTCGAAGCCAAGGTCGATCGACGAGACAGGTCCCCGTTCCTCGATTGCTTCACGTATTTGCGGAAGTATCGATCTCACCTTATCCGGGCTCTTTCCCGGACTGGCAAGCTTCGCTTGCCGGAGGCGGTCGAAATACGGCCAATCCTCTACGCAGTAGATGGACATGTTCTTATCCCAGCCGTCTATGAGGCGGCGATCCTCATAGAGGAGCTCCCGCAGCATCGTCGATTGGAAGTCGGAGATTCGTGCTTGCAGTACCAATTGAGGGTTATTACCGACGATGTTTAGCGGATCAAACTGGATACAGCCGACATGGTGGATATAGTCTACTGCGTCTTGCTTTCCGGCGAGTGAGCGCGGCGGCCACAGGAATTGGTGGGCGAGAAGGAATCGGCGCGCCGCTTCCTTGGTAATCTTCCGTGTATTCATAACGACGATAATCAGTGTCCTCTCTCAAATACCTGGGATTCGAACCCGCGACTGTTGCTCTGACGCAACGCGTACGCGGATTCATGATGTAATGGTTCACGCACGAGTCGTGGATAGCAACTGAAGTTAAGGTAGATCCCTCTTTCGGGAACAATCAGACACACGCATCACGCGCAAGAGCCGAAGCGACGTCCGGTCCGGGCGCTTCATCCATGTTCAGAAAAGTCACATCCGATCAAAGCCGCTGCTTCATCAGTCATCTGCAGCACCATTGGCTTCTACAGACCAGGGCGGTATCTTTCCCGCCTTAGCCAGTATTTTGACCAGGTTCGGCATGCTTTCGAATTGGCGTGCGTAAAGCCTATAATCCTCCTCCGTTACCGACGAAAGTCTCTGATTCAGGAAGATCAGCATCCCCTCACGACTGGCAAGGAGATGCCTTACCTTGTCACATACGAAATCATCGCACAAAGCGCAGCTCGTCATGCCTTTCTCAATGGCGCACGGCCTTGCCTTGCATCCCTTGTCGGCCAGTCTGCCGTCACTCGGGCAACCGTCGCACCTGACGTTCTCGGCGGTGTACTGCTCGTGTCCGAAGATTTTTCGCCAACCATCGACCAGCTTCTGCCTAATCTTGGGATCTTCCGATCGCGCCGCGCATAGGTGGCAGTTGTAGCCGCAATAGCCAATCATTTCAGACATTCGCTCTCTTCTCCCCGTTGGTGTTTCCACTGACATCATCAGCATAGGCCGCCCAGCGCCCCCGGACAATTCTCATCAGGTATGGCTGGATGAGACAACGGGTACGGAGAGTATGTTGCCACTCCGCCCGTGGACTGTAGTCGTGAGGGAGACAAGCGATCGCACAAGGGAAAGGACTCACAAACCTGTTTTTGCCCGTTGGATGAAGGCAAGCGCGCCCATTGCCAGGAACAGTATGACAGAAGCTATCATCCACGAATGTCCCGCTTCCACTGCCACACCTATCATTCCGCCGGTCGCGGCGAAGAAGAGCATGACGTAGGCGACAACCGCCCAGCGGACGTGCCGGAATTCGATCTTTGGGACGTAGTCCAGAATGAGGCAAACGCCAAGATACGTGAGCATCAGGCCGATCTGGATGTAGTAGACGAGCGGGCGTTGCAGACGTGGAGCGGAGGCGATGAGAACCGCAAGCGGCACAGATGTGAGAAGCAGCCCTGCCCCAATCCGGTGCCCGATATCGCTTCGCCCAAGGAGGCGGGCAAGGAAGACCCCGCTCGAAAGGACGAATATCGCCATTGACACGAGCGCTCCCAGCAGATCGATCTCAACCATACCGCCTTAGGCTCCTTCTGTGATTTCGGAGATCGGCGTTGTCTCTGCCTTTTCTCACCGTGATGAAACTCGCGACGTCATTTCCCGTCAGTTTCTCCCTGCGGAAAGAACCGATCAAGTATTCCCTTGAATACGTCCGTCGTATCGGAGGCGGTTTGGACGGGGCTATCACCGAGAATGCCATGTACATAGTTGTCTGCTTCGCGGCGTAGCCCGGCATATCCTTCCGGAAGATCGACTTCCGCACCCGGGCCGAGCGACCCAATCTGTGCAGCGATTTGGTCTATCGCGCCTTGAAGTTCGCGCCTTCCCTCCATCAGCAGTCCTTGGCGTGCGATCTCCAACAGTGGCTTCTCGTAGTGTATTTGCGGTGCTTCTGAGGTGCCGTCTATCGCGCAGCCTACAACAATCGGCAGGTCCTGCGCATATCGATTAATCCCATCCATCGCGCGCTGCGCCAGATCGGACGAGAGACCGAACATCGGCTGCTCGGGTCGCTGTGCCACGCGCAATCCATCGAGAACGATTGACACCTCTCCTGAAACCTCATTGCCGGCCACAGTGACCTTAGCAGTCAGCGTAGCGCGGCCGGACACGATATCGAACGGAAGAGTTGTTCCGTACAGCCAGACAAAGCGAGTAAGGTCGATGTCGCGCACTTCGAGATCGTACGTGTGGGCCGACGCATCTCCCCGGTCATCGAATTGCGCTGTCAGGGCGAAAGCGGCCTGCGAGTCATCCCCCATCTCTCCTTTGAGGCTGAGCCTTACAGGATTACGCGCCAGCCGCGCCGGCGAAGCGAGATTGGCAATCTCCACTTCGCGCAACAGAATAGGCGGGAAAGAGTCGTCTGATTGACGTGCGTCGGCAAGCGTCAGGTGAACTCGTCCGATCTCCAGTCGCTCGACCGCGAATGACGGGGCGAATCCCGGGAATGAACGCCCACCGGCATAGCGGGAGAGGTCCGCCTTGCGCGGACGCGATTCTCCGAGATAGGCGATGAAGCGGCGCAACAGTCCGAGCCAGTCTACCTGATTGGCATGCTCCTTTGCCCATTCGATGTAGCCGTCGGCGTTCCACCCTTCCGTGAAGTCATCGACATTCAGCGTGCCGTCGGACTCGCGCTCGACGTGTAGGTAGATATCGCCTATCTCGACCGCGTTGAACACGACCCGCTTCTCAAGAAGCGGTAGCATGCCCGCGTCGAGCGTGAGGAACGGTATCTCGAGCACATTTTCGTCGGGCTTGTTCGGATCCTGTACCGACAGGTCGGTAAGATCGAGCCTCCCGGTGAACAGGCTGAACGTGCTCTCCTCCACGGCCACATCGCCACCGACCACAAAGGACGCGGCGGAAGTCGCTATCCGGCCTGCGAAGAACGGCACCACGATCGCGGCGCTCAAGTAGCATAGAGCGTACACGGCAGGGAGAATGACGAGCATGTATTTGCGGACGTAGCGGAACGGCCCCCACGGCGGCTTTGCGTCCACGTACTTTGCCTCTCCCCCGACGAACAGCCAGCGGACGAGGCCGACCCCGCGCTTCCCGCGAAGTCTGGTCGATACCTTCCACCCACTCACCCAGGTGGTGAACGAGCGGCGATACTTGATGGTCAGCTGGCGGACGACAAGAAAGACAGGAACGGCGATAACCAACGACAGGACGATGCTTCCGAATAGGAGGTAGCGACCGTAGCCCATCGGCGCAGCGATCGGCAGGTGGAACAAGAAACGCCACATGGAATCCAGCCCGCGGTTCGTGGCGAGAATGAATCGTCCGATGGCGTAGCTTCCCGGTGAAACGAGAAGCGACAGCAACTTGAACAATCCCATCGAAACAAGGAACGCCCGAAAGCTACACCTGACAAGAAGCGCAATCGTTATCGGGACGATCACGTGTAGCCCCATCGGCGGGAGACCGGCAAAGACGCCGAGCGCAAACGAGAACGCGATCTGATTTGGCGTTAATGATGACTTTAGAATCTTGAGGATCTTCTTCACGCCGCTCCAAGGGGTGAGTGCCATCTCTGCCTCCTTTGCACTGCATCATGCCGGGAGTACACGGTTGCGGACAAGTCGGAATCTTGTCGGACTGCTCGCGCACCGTATTTTGGCGCGTCGTGGGAAAAGCAATAGGTGAGGTTAGCGGGCGAACGTGTATCGCCAGTAGACACGTTCTCCGTCCCGTTCTTGTCTACCGGTCATCTCGACGATTTCGATCTCGACGGCCAAGCACCCTGCTACATCTGCCGCCGGGATCTCGTCTGCGTCGGCCTGAAAGTAGCGATTGAACTCATTGAGGGCGAGCGAGCGCTCCTCTTGATCTTCGATAATGCGTGCGTTCCCGCGACAGATGACACTGTCATTGTTCGTATGACACGGATCACCCTCGGCGTGCCGCCGGATGTTCCCCTCCTGCCGCCCTACCGTGAAGCAAACGCGCGGATTCGCCTGCAGATAGTCAATCTTCTCGCCGGCAAGCGCGCAGTGGAACAAGATCCTGCCATCAACATAGCCGTAGTTGAGCGGCACAACATAAGGCTCGTCATTTACTGACATCCCCAAATACCCGATTGTCTCTTCGAGAAGGATATTCTCCATCTCCCGTCTTGATTCCGTGAACTTCCTTTCCGCCACTCTTCCTCC
>CAZKAB010000003.1:10105-58214 GCA_964550615.1 uncultured Thermotogae bacterium | reverse complement strand
GCAAGCGGCATTTGCAGAGTCTTGCCGTTGTCGAAGAACCTGCCCCACGCGATCCGCGGCACCGAATCGACAGGAGCCGCAGGCATGGGGTGCGAAAAAGCAGTGAACGACACCCATGGAATCGCGGTCATGAACAACAGATCGTCCCGTTCGGGTTCGTCTTCAAGCGTTGGATGCTCCTTTGCTCGGGCAATCATCTCCCGCGCTCCTGCCGCAAATACTGAGAAGTCATCAGCGTATTCAATCAGGCAGAAGCCAAACAGATCGTCGTGCGTAAGGACGGTGATCGACGGATGCACAACTGCATGCTCTACTACCTTCTCCGAACGGATGCGGCGGCGAAATTCGGGGATAGCGTTTGCTGTTCTGGCGAGCGTATACACAACAGCTACGGTGAATGAGATGCCGCTCTTCTTTACGTACCGGTAGAGCGCACTGACGTCGACATTGGCGCACAGACCGAAGTGCGGGTTTGCAAAGGCACTATAGACCCGTAACTGTTCCCGTCTGGGCCAGCTGTCAGGATCGATCTGCTTCATCGCGCTTATCCCTCCTCTTCAAGGCTTGAGATAGCTTTCTCGAGCACAGCCGCCGACCGGAAGAGGGCCTCGTTTTCCTCTTGCCGCAGATGGCCCGCCATGATCTGTTCAACCCCATTTTCGCTTATCACACAAGGAACACTGAGACAAATGCCGTTCAGATCGAACTCGCCCTCAAGCATGGTGGAAACAGTCAGCACGCTCCTCTGACCGCGCAAAACGGCCGCCGCAATTCGCACCAGGGCCAGGCCCACCGCAAAGTACGTCGACCCCTTGTAGTCGATGATGTGGTAGGCGGACTCGATAACGTCTTGCTCGATCTGCTTGCGGGCTGCGGTCCAGTCTTCGCACCGTCCGCAGATGGGGCAGTATGAGTCGATGTGCACGCCGCCGATGTGAGTCATCGACCACGCGGCAAATTCGCTGTCGCCGTGCTCTCCCAGGATGTATCCGTGCACGTTGTGCGTGTCGACTCGGCAGTGTCGTCCGAGCAGGTAGCGGAAGCGGGCGCTGTCCAGCACTGTTCCGGAACCGATCACGCGTGAGCGCGGCCACCCAGTCGTGTTGATCGCGACGCGCGTCAGCACATCGACCGGGTTACTCACCACGAGAAGGACGCCCTGCGAGTCGGCACCGGCGATGTCCGATGCAATGGATCGAATAATAGAAGCGTTCCTCCGGAGGAGATCGAGCCGCGTCTCCCCCGGGCGTTGCTTTGATCCGGCGGTGACCACCACGAGTTGTGCATCGCGATAGTCGTTCTTGTCGCCGATGTGCACATCGACGGTGGGAAAGAACGGTTGCCCGTGACTTAGGTCGAGTACTTGTCCGCGAGCTAGATCGCTGTTCTGATCGATCAGGGTGATCTCGTCAGCGATACCGCTCTGAGCAAGAGCGTAGCAGAACGTAGCTCCGACAGCACCGGCACCGACAACGACCACCTTTCGTTTCCAGGATCTCTGTTGAATCATGGTCTCCTCCTCGTGTGCCATGCGGCACCAAAGTACCAAACCGGCCATTTCTTTGCCAGTCGATGTTCCCGAAAACCACAGCAGCATTGTGCCGCCCGCGCCGTCTGGAGCGGGCGTGATGTTGTCGCAAGGCGCACTAACCGATACGCATCGACGACATCTTCGGGATCGGCCTGCAGGCAAAACGACTCCTTAAAGCCGCCTTCTGGAGACATGCCAATGAAACCGCGTTCTGCGTGGGTTATCATCGCGTTCCTATGACGATTCGCGCAACGCTGTTCGACATGGACGGGACGATCTGGCAAACTGACATCGATTGGATGGCAGTGCGCCGAGAAATCGGAATTCCGGCCGACGGACGACCGATCTACGAGCAGCTCAAGGCTTTGGAGCCGCAAGGGCGGGCGCGGGGGATCGCGATCCTGGAACGGCACGAAGCCCTGGGAGTAAAGAATGGAAGGCTGATCCCCGGAACGGAGGACCTGTTACAATCGTTGCATAACGCCGGGGTCAAGTGTGCGCTAGTCACCAACAACTCACGCCGTAGCGTCGATGTTGTTCTCGAAAGCCATCCACTGGAGTTCGACCTTGTCTTGAGCCGTGATGACGGCGCGCTCAAGCCCGATCCGCAAGCGTTTCTTCTTGCATTGGCTAGGCTCGGTGCGCAGCCGGACGAAGCGATCGCGATCGGCGATGCCCATCTCGACCTCATCGCTGCTGATCGGGCAGGAATTGCTGAGTTCATCCTCGTGGCCGACAAGCCATACGTACGTGATCTCTTGCCGGCTGGCGTTTCGTATCACAAGGCCGCCGATCTGATTGAGGCAAAGGCAATCGTAATCCGGATACTGGATGAGAACAACGGATGATCGGTTGAGCGAGGCCGGATCTACTACTTCCGCCTGCACACAAGCTCGCCCTTGCCAATAGGTACGATTAGTGCATCCACCCGATCGTCGCTCAGCGCGCGGTCGAGCATCGGCTGCAGGGTGGCGGCGTGGTTGATCGCGTTGTCCGCAACAAGGATGCCGCCCGGTACCAGCTTCGGGACGACGGCCTCATAGCAGCCAGCGTATATTTCCTTTTCCGCGTCAAGAAAACAGAACCCGATCTCAGCCAAGTGGGCAATTTGCGTCAACGCATCGCCATGAACAAGACGCACCACATCGTCCACTTCAGCCGAAGCGAAGGTCTCTCTTGCGAGTTTTACCTTTGCGGCAAGGATCTCGAATGTTGTAATTCGCCGTCCGACAAGCCGACAGGCCAACGCAAGCCAGAGAGTGGAATAGCCGGCGCTCGTTCCGATCTCGATGTACTCGCCGGCCGGGGCGGCGGCCGCTAACAGGGCAATGAACCGGCCTGTTATCGGCGGGATCTGGCGCAAGCGCTGCATGCGCTCTGTTCCGTCCGTTCGATCGAGGCGGTCGATGCCCTCAAGGTGGTGCATTCGTTTAAGGATCGGTTGCTGTATGTCGTTGAACATCGCTCCTCGATCAGTGTACGCGTGCTTGTCCTGCAGTTTCGCATACCCGATGCAGATGACGCAAGTATCATCCGTGCCCGCGTCGGAGGGTGCGGCCGTAATCCCATCTTTGACTCCTTGGCCCGCGTGATTGCTGAATGATGCTTGTCGTGCAATCAATGATAGCGTGTATCGAGTCCATCTTAGGGTTCGGGCGCATGTATTACTGTGAGATCATCCTCAGTGTATCTCACAATCTGGGGCGATGAATACTTGCAATCGCCTCCGATTCGCACTACTATTAGCAATCAAGGTAAGCGACTGCTAATGGCGGGTGATCATCATGATTCGTTTCGATAGAATGACTGAAGGCGCGCAAGAGCTGTTTCACGAAGCACAAGATCTCTTGACGCGCTACAAGCATAACCAACTCGACGTGGAGCACATCTTCACAGTGCTTGCCACCAAGGAAGGGGTTGGCCGCGATCTCTTGCAGGAGATGGGCGTAAATCTCACCGGGCTGAGCAAAGACCTCGACGTGCTTCTCAAAGGGAAGCCGTCCATCGCCGGCTCTCTCGGCACGCAGGTCTACATCACGCCACGCCTGGATTCTGTCGTCGCCGGTGCGCAGATGGAAGCGGAGCGACTGCACGATGAGTATGTCGGCGTCGACCATCTACTACTGTCGATCAGCCGTACGACAGACCCCAGCCTGAAGCGGGTGCTCGACAAGCATCAGATCACGCCAGAGTCCATCTATACTGCGCTTCGTGGCGTACGTGGCGAGCAGCGGGTGACAACGCGCGACTCGGAAGACCAGTATCAAATCCTAAAGAAGTACTCGACAAATCTCACCGAGATGGCTGCACGGGGAGAGCTTGATCCGGTAATCGGTCGCGAGCAAGAAATCCTGCGCATGGAGCAGATTCTCTCCCGTAGGCGGAAGAACAATCCGGTATTGATCGGGGAGCCTGGCGTGGGAAAGACAGCCGTGGTTGAAGGGCTGGCTCAGAGGATCGCCGCCGATGATGTCCCGGCCTCTCTGAAAGGAAAGGAGATCATTGCGCTTGATATTGCGTCGATGGTCGCCGGCTCGAAGTTTCGCGGCGAGTTCGAGGATCGCCTCAAGGCCGTTATAAAAGAGATCGAGGCGACGGCCGGCAAGACGCTCGTGTTCGTTGACGAACTCCACATGATCGTCGGCGCCGGAGCCGCTGAGGGGGCGATCGACGCCTCGAATATGCTCAAAGAGCCGTTGTCCCGCGGAAAGTTCCAACTAATCGGGGCAACGACATTGAATGAATATCGCGAGCACATCGAGAAGGATTCCGCTCTCGAGAGACGGTTGCAGCGCGTCTACGTAGGTGAACCGACGATCGAGGATACGGTGGCGATTCTAACCGGATTGCGGGAGAAGCTTGAGGAGCATCATGACGTCAAGATCACCGACGAAGCGATCCAGGCGGCAGCGCGGCTGTCCGAGCGCTATATCACGGATCGTTTTCTTCCGGACAAGGCCATAGACCTTCTCGACGAGGCGGCGAGCCGGATTCAGGTCGAGGGCGGCGATCGGGAGGTGGCCGCACCGCAGATCGCGGCGATTGTATCTCAGTGGACGGGTATTCCCGCGGAGCGAATGCTCGAAGAGGAGAGGTCGCGTCTTGCTCAGATGGAGGACCTGTTGCACGCGCGCGTCATCGATCAAGAAGAGGGTGTGCACGCTGTTGCTGAGGCGGTGCGTCATTCGCGCGCCGGCCTGTCCGATCCGCGCAAGCCGATCGGCACCTTCCTCTTCCTCGGGCCGACCGGGGTGGGGAAGACGGAGCTTGCCAAAGCACTGGCAGCATTCCTGTTTGGAAGCGACAGCGCGCTACAACGGATTGACATGTCAGAGTACATGGAGCGGCACGCAGTGGCGCGTCTCATCGGATCGCCGCCGGGGTATGTCGGTTACGAAGAAGGCGGGCAGCTTACCGAAGCCGTGCGGCGGCGGCCGTACCAGGTTGTGCTGTTCGATGAGATTGAGAAGGCGCATCCGCAGGTGATGAACTTGTTGCTGCAGCTTCTAGACGAAGGCCGATTGACTGACGGTCACGGCCGCACCGTCGACTTCAGGCACACAATCATCATCATGACCTCCAATATCGGAAGCGAACTCTTCTCGGAAGGCGTCCGTGAGAGCGATGTGCGCGAGAAAATCGAAGATGAATTGCGTCGCGCATTCCGGCCTGAGTTCCTAAACCGGATCGACGATACGATCATCTTCCACCCACTTGCTGAAGAGGCGATAGCTCAGATCGTTAACCTCAAAATCGACGCGTTGAACAAGCGGCTGGCAGAGCAGAGGATCGTCTTGAACGTGACTGAGGAGGCGAAGAAGATCCTGACAAAAGAGGGATACGATCCGCACTACGGTGCTCGGCCTCTCGAACGCGCCTTGAAGCGCCTAATAGAGAACCCTCTGGCGATGAGGATCGTAACTGGCGAAATCAAGGATGGCGCCCGGGTCACGGTCGATGCCGCCGCGATGGCCGACGTACTCGTCTTCCGTGCACAATCGGAACAAGAAGTATAGCTGCACCGTATCGAGATGCTGGCATATAAGAAGGCCGACCCGCCTTTTGCGCGGGTCGGCTCTTGTTTCAGTGTTTAGGCAAGTCAATTGTCTACGACAGTTATGCCGAAGATCAGTTTCGACCCGGTTCTTGCTCTTCCTCTTCTTGTAGGTACTGAAGAATTGCCTCGACGGCCAGATAGCTGACGGAACGATCTTCCTTGTCAGCCAGCTCAGCGAGCCTTTCGATGGGCCGAAGATGTATTCTGTTCTTGGGAACGTAGATTGATACTTTGTCGAGTGTTTGCTTTGGCACGAGAGCCTCCTTTCAAATATAAACGGAGTATACACGACAGGCGGAAGATTCACAGTGCTGCAAATCACATTACTTGATTGCCCGCCAGGTTCATGTGGGCTTCCTACCCCCTGAAGTAACCTGTTCTAGCAAGTTGCTGCTTCGCGCGATTAGTGTCGTATCCGGATGCTGCATGTGATCATCGGCAGTCGCACTCACCATGGCATAACCAGGACCTCCTGAAGCACTCATACCCAATAGCCGTCATTTCATTCACATCTCTTTGCATGAGTAGGTTACTGGTGGAGCAGGTGTGGTTGTCCGCTTGACAGCTAAAAAAATTTCACTATACTGAAAAACATGGACCACGAAATCGGTCGAGGACTCCGCTCATTGCGTCAACGTAAGGGATTAACATTGGAAGATGTCTCTTCTCGATGCGGCCTTTCCATAGGATTTTTGTCTCAGGTTGAGCGAGGGCTGTCATCTCTTTCGATATCGTCGCTTCGCGCCATCTGCGATGCGCTGGAAGTACCGGTGACGCACTTCTTCGCCGCCATGCCGAGCGACGGGCCGTTGGTAGTAAGAGCGGGAAAACCGCGCAGCAGGATCAAGATCGGCGATGCCCAGGTGACCTACAATCTGCTCTCCAATTCAATGACAGATCGTATCCTCGAGGCTCTCATCGCCGAGTACCCGCCGCACTACCATCCTCCGCGCGTGACGCATGTGGGCGAGGAGTTCGGCTACGTCCTGGAGGGGCAGGTTCTGTTGCAGGTGGGAGACAAGGAAGATGTCCTCGGCCCCGGCGACAGTTTTCACATCTTTTCAACGCAGGAACACACCGTTCAGAATCCGGGTGACACAACGACAAAGATCCTGTGGGTCTTGACAATGAAGCTACTGGAAGGAGGAGGACATCTCGAATGGCAAAACGGCTAGCCATTGATATCGGCGGCACGTTCACCGATCTTGTCGCCTTGGAAGAAGTGAGGGGAGATGTTGTCCTGGAAAAGGAACTCACCACCCCGGAGAACTTCGCCACCGGCGTAATTCGGACGATCAGAAAGAGCGGGCTCGATCCCAACGAGATACGCCAATTCGTCCACGGCACAACGGTTGTCATCAACTCTCTTACCGAGAGGACGGGCGCCAAGACCGCCCTGATCACGACGCACGGATTCCGTGATGTGCTCGAGATCCAACGCGCAAACCGTACGGACATGTACAACCTGTTCTATCAGAAGCCGAAGCCGTTCATTCCGCGACGCTTTCGATTTGAGGTACGCGAGCGGGTCGACCATCGCGGAACAGTGCTCCAGCCCCTGCAAGAAGAGGACGTAGCCCTTGCAGTAGAGGAATGCAAAAAGGCCGGGATCGAAGCGATAGCCGTCTGCTATATCCATTCCTATGCCAACCATGCGCACGAGCAGCGAACGAAACAGATGATCGAAAAGCTCTATCCCGAGGCATCCGTGACCGTATCGCATGAGATCACACAAGAGTGGCGCGAATACGAACGTACCAACACCGTGGCCCTCAACGCGTATGTACAGCCGACGGCGAAACTCTACCTGGCTACCCTCGAAGATGAGTTGCTGCAAATGGGAATAGCGGGCGCTAAATACGCAATGCAGTCAAATGGTGGCACTACAACCTTCCCGCTTGCCCAGCGTGTCCCGATTCACCTGATTGAATCGGGACCGGTGGGCGGCGTGATCGGAGCGAGTATCGTTGCCGCAGCTGCGGATGAGAAGAGTGTGATCTCGTTCGACATGGGGGGGACAACGGCAAAGGTTAGCCTGATCGACAACGGCAATCTTAAGATCAACACCGACTATCATCTGGAGAAGACGGCCACTTGGGCCGGGTATCCGCTAAAGGTTCCCGTAGTAGATATTGTAGAGGTGGGGGCGGGCGGCGGCTCGATCGCATGGATCGATCGAGGAGGCGCCCTCCATGTCGGTCCGCTCAGCGCTGGAGCCGATCCGGGACCGGCCTGCTATGCGCTGGGTGGCGATGAGCCGACGGTGACTGACGCTAACTTGCTTACCGGCCGCCTAAGTGCCGGGTACTTCCTCGGTGGGCAGATGCGGCTGGACGTGGAGAAGGCCGAGGCCGCCGTGAGGAAGATCGCTGATCCGTTTGGAATCTCTATTGTGGAAGCCGCGCTCGGAATCATCCGCCTGGCCAACGCCAATATGCAGGCCGCTCTGGAGCGCGTAAGTATCGAGCGTGGATACGATCCACGCGACTTCGCATTGGTTGCTTCCGGAGGAGCGGGCGGACTGCACGGGGCAACTCTGGCGCGCGAATTACACATGCGCAAGGTAATTGTGCCGCGCGCGCCCGGGCAATTCTCTGCATGGGGAATGCTAATGACCAATCTCAGACACGATTTTATCCGCACCCGCCTGATTGGATGCGACCCCGCTCATCTCGCGGCCATCGCCGCGCTATTCGCCGATCTCGAAGGTGAGGCGCGCGCCCAGTTCTCCGATGAAGACTTCCCGCTAGAACGCGTGTGGTTCGAACGCTTTCTCGACCTTCGCTACAAAGGGCAGGAACATACGGTGCGCACACCAGTATCCGATGAAATGCTGCAAGGAAAGGATCGCTTCGACCTGCTGATCGACAAGTTCCACGAACTCCACGAGCAGGCATATTCCTTCCGACAAGACGACCCCGTGGAGGTGGTGAACTTCCATCTTGTCGGTTGGGGAGAAGAGAAGAAACCATCGTTCAAACGAATGGAGAGTGGCGGATGCAATCTCGAACAGGCATGCAAGGGTGAACGCCCCGTCCGTTTCGAGGATGTGGGCGAGGTAGGAAGCAAGGTCTATGAGCGCGACCTCCTCCCCCCGCAAGCCGCAATCGTAGGCCCAGCAGTAGTTGAGGAGCCGGCGTGTACGACCATCGTCTGCCCCGGGCAGCAACTGACTGTCGATGACTTCGGAAATCTGGTTGTCACGGAGGTGCAGCGTGCCGAGTAAACTAGACATCGATCCCTTTACCATAGAAGTGATCAAGCGGGCGCTGATCTCGGCCGCCGAGCAGATGTTCGTTGCGTTCGGACGCACAAGCAAGAGCTCCGTCATCTATGAGGTACTCGACTACGGCTGCGCGGTCACCGATGCCAAGGCGCGCATGATTGCACAAGCGAACGGTATCCCTCCGTTCATCGGAGTCCTTACCGATGCCGTGCAAGAAGTGCTGAACAAGTTCGGAATCGACGGGCTCGAAGAGGGAGACGTGATAATCCTCAACGATCCCTACATGGGCGGGGCGACGCATCAGAACGACGTCGTTCTTGTGATGCCCGTTTTCTACCGCAATGAGCCGATCATGTTTGCGGCGAGCAAAGGCCATTGGAACGACATCGGAGGGAAGGATCCCGGTAGCTGGTCTCCCAATGCAACTGAAATCTATCAGGAGGGATTGCAGTTCCCGTGTGTAAAGATTATCGAACGGGGAAAGGAAATCTCGGGGATCGTAGATATATTGACAAGAAACATCCGCGTTCCCGAGATGATCTTGGGCGACATGAGGGCGCAGGCGGCGTCACTCCAGGTGGCGGCCAATCGGATAACCCAGATCTGTGACAAGTACGGACTCGATACGGTGCTTGCGTCGATCGACATCTATCTCGAGCAAGGGAGACAAGAAGCATTGGCAGAGCTCAAGTCGCTTCCTAAGGGAGAGTTCTTCGCAGAGGAATACATCGATGATGACGGCCTGGGTGGCGAGCCGGTGCTGGTCAAGGTGAAGGTGACGATCACCGACGAGGAATTCATTGTCGACTACACCGGCACAGGCAAGACCTGCCGCGGCCCGATCAACGCTCCCCTGTCCGCGCTGATCAGCACGGCCAAGTTCGCCTACAAGGCGGTGGTAAGCCCGCATGGTTCACCGAATGAAGGCTTATTCACGCCGCTGAAGGTGATCGTCCCCGAGGACACGGTCTTCAATCCGAAGCGACCCGCCCCGATCAGCACATATTGGGAATCGGACAGCTATGCCGGAGATGTGGTTTGGAGGGCGTTGGCCGATGCTATCCCGCAGCGTATCACTGCCGGCCATTTCCTGAGCGTATGCGGCACAACCGTGAGCGGCATCGATGACGACACGGGGGAGTGGTTCTTTTCCGTCGAGCCGAACGCCGGCGGCTGGGGAGCCGGCAAGGGGAAAGACGGAGAGAACGGCCTCGTTTGCTCCGGTGACGGCGAGACCTATGTGCTGTCGATCGAGGTGGCGGAGACTCGCTATCCGTTCATCGTCGATCAGTACGGGTTGAATATTGTCGATGGCGGACACGGCCAATGGCGTGGCGGATACGGACTCGTGAAGGATTATCGCATTACGAACTCCAAGGCGTTCGTCACCGCCAGCTTCGGACGAAACAAGTTCCCCCCCTGGGGATTGGCGGAAGGAATGCTTGGCACTCCCAACATGGTGGAAGTGCGCACCAAGGATGGAGCGGTCGAGCGGCGAGGGCGCTTCTCCAAGGAAGAACTGGGAGAGGGAGATGTGGCGCGCTTCATTACCGGCATGGGCGGCGGATACGGCGACCCGATGCTCCGCGACCCCGATGCGGTATGCGCCGACGTAATCGATGGATACATAACAAGTGAGATTGCCGAGAAGACATACGGCGTGGTTCTCGTCGGCGATCCGATGAGGGTCGACCTGGACGCGACAAAGAGACTGCGAGGACGATAGAACCATGGAACTGCGGGAAGCGATAACAGGTCGGCGGAGTGTGCGGGACTTTCTCGACCGCCCCGTTGAGCGTGCGCTTGTCGAGCGGCTACTGGAGGCGGCAATTTGGGCGCCTTCCGGAGGGAATGCACAGACTTGGAAGTTTGTCGTCGTCACTGAACCGGGACAGATCAGGAATATCAAGATTGTGAGCCCGGGACTCCTCGGCGACCCGCCTGTCGTGATCGCCGTATGTCAGAACCTCACCGCAGCACGCGCCAAGGGAGGATCGTTGGGAGAAACGTTTCTTGCCCCGGTCGATGCGGCCATGGCGACGCAAAACCTCTTGCTGGCCGCTCATGCAGAGGGATTGGGAACCTGCACGATCGCGTCTTTCCATGGGCAAAGCGTCGGCCGATTCCTTAAACTGGAGGAGGGTGTAAAGCCGATCCTCCTCGTCTCGCTGGGATGGCCGTCAGCAATACCGCCGCCGCCGGCCCGTCGCAGAGAAGGTGTGTTCGTGTTTGAGGAAGATCGTGGATAAGAGACAACTGGAAGAAGAGATATTCGCACTTGTCGGCTATATGGTGACGAGCGCACGGAATCTGGTCGATGAAACCCCGACTTACGGTCCGTTCAGGCTCGTGGATGCGGCCAGTCGCTTGATTGCGATCTTGGAAGAGGAAGGCATAGCAAGCGATCGACTTAGATTGATGAGGAACAAGATCGACAGCGGCAAATACTGCGTTATGACCGACCAGGATGAATTCACCGCGTTTCTGGACGCGATTGTTGGAGCACTGGTAGATCATGCCGATGCCAAGACAGGAGGTGATGCAGCGACAACGAAACCAGAGACAAAGGTGGAATAGCTGCTTTTCGCGAAAGGAGGTAACAAAATGAAGCGAGTCGTGTTTGTTGTTTGTTTGGCTTTAATGTCGCTTAGCATGATCGCCATGGCGGGAGGCCCGCTACGGGTGACCTTTGCCTGGCCGACGTACATAGACCCGGCGGTAGGATCGGACTTCTCCAGTTCGTCATCCTTCGTAAATCTGTACGACACCCTCGTCTATCCCGATTCCAAAGGTGATCCTCTCCCGCATGTCGCCACATCGTGGGAGGTGTCGGATGATACACTCACCTGGACATTCCATCTGCGTGACGACGTCACATTCCACGATGGCACCCCGCTCACAGCTGAAGACGTCAAGTACTCCATGGACCGCCTGACGACGATTGGAGAGGGCTATGCGTTCCTGTTCTTGGGACGTGTGGAGAGCACAACCGTGATCGACGACGATACAGTACAATTCCAACTCTCCCAACCGTTTGGCCCGTTCATTTCGACCCTTTATCGCCTGTACATCCTGAATTCGGCTCTGGTCGAAGCGAACGTTGTCACTCCCGGCCCGTACGGAGACGAAGGCGACTATGGGAAGAACTTCCTGCTCACCAACGACGCGGGCAGCGGTCCGTACATGGTGGAAGAGTTCCGGCTCGAAGAAGAGCTGGTGATGTCCAAGAATTCGAATTACTGGATCGCGCTTGATGATGCCACACCTAACGAAGTTCGGTTCATCGGTACAACCGAGGCGGCGACGGTACGTACGATGATGGCCAGAAAAGAACTTGAGATTTCGGACCAGTGGCAGTCCCAAGAGGCGCTGTCGGCGCTGGATGCGCTCGACGGAGTAGATGTTGCAGCCTTCTCGCCTGGAACTGAGTTCTATCTGATGATCAACACCCGCACTCCGCCCACCGACGACATTCATTTCCGGTTGGCGATGGCATGGGCGACCGACTATGCCACGGTTGTCAACCACATTTTCCCGGGCGCATTCCAGGCACGTGGGCCCGTTCCACAGAACCTTCCCGGCGCCGATCCGAACGTCTTCCAGTTCCATCGCGACTTGGCCAAGGCGCGCGAGGAACTGGCGCTGTCCAAGTATGCGGATGAGCTGGACAAGTACCCGGTAGTCTTCCACTGGATCGCGGAAGTCCCCGACGAAGAGAAGGTAGCGCTTTCCTTCATGTCCAACATGGCCGACATCGGGATCGACGTGCAGGTAGTCAAAGTGCCGTGGATGTCGGTAGTTGAGGAGATGGGACAGGAAGACACCAGCCCGAACATCGTCTCCGTCTTCGATTCATCCCACTATCCGGAGGCCGGTTCGCTTCTCGAATCGCGCTATCACTCAAATTCTGCGCCCACATGGGAGCAGAACGAATGGCTCCTCGACAGCACGCTTGATGCCATGATCGAAGACTCGATCAGCACGGTCGATCGAGCGGCGCGCTTCGCCAAGTATGCGGAGATCCAGAACTACATCAGCGATCTCTGCCCCACAATCTTCGTATTCGAACAGGTGGAGAAGCACGCATATCAGGCAAGCTATGTAGATTGGCCTGTGGCCAAAGGCGTGGTGAATCCGGTCATGGGCTACAACTTGGCCGCCAGATTCATCAAGGTGAACGACTAGAGTAATAGGCGACTTCCCCACCTTAATGGGGCTAGCGCCGACGGGTGGGGAAGTCCGCCCTTCCCCACCCCCTCCTTGAGACGTGACGGCAAAGGACGGCAATCGATGAGCATACTGAAGTTCCTGGGCAAGCGGCTTGCGCTCTCCATATTCGTCTTGTTCGGCTTGTCCTTACTCATCTTCACGATCTCCCGCGTACTACCGGGAGACCCGGTACGCATGGCCCTCGGCTCACGCGCACCGCAGTGGGCGGTGGAGAACATGCGCACGCAGATGCATCTAAACGACCCACTTTATGTCCAGTACTACTACTGGCTTTCGGGGGCGTTGCATGGTGATCTCGGACAGTCGTTGTTCACGCGTCGTCCGGTCATCGAAGACGTAAAGGAGTTCCTTCCGGCGACCATGGAGTTGGCGATCTTTGCCGGGTTGATCATGGCCGTCTTCGGTGTCCTGCTCGGTGCGATATCCGGCCGGTACAGCAATACATGGGTCGATAACAGCGTCCGCATCTTTTCATACATCGGGGTGGTCACTCCCTCGTTTGTGTTTGCGATCCTGTTTCTGCTGTTATTCGGCTATGTACTAAACTTGCTGCCAACGGTGGGGCGGCTAAGCCCTTGGATCCATCGCCCTCCGGTGATAACCGGGATGGTTTCGGTGGACTCAATATTGAGCGGAAATTTCGCTGCCCTAGGTGATGCGATCAAGCACATGCTTCTGCCCGCGATCAGTCTGGCGTTGGGCGGAATGGCACAAGAGGCGCGAATCACCCGTTCCACAATCAGTGACAACCTGGGCAAGGACTACATTGCGTCGGCAAAGGGATTCGGCGTTCCGGAACGCATGGTGATGCTCAAGTACCTACTGAAGCCGTCGCTCATTCCCACGGTTTCAATCCTCGGCCTCGATTTCGCGTCCCTCCTTGGAAACGCATTTCTGGTCGAGTTGATCTTCAACTGGCCAGGATTCTCGCGCTATGGGATTAATGCCATGCTAAACAAGGATCTGAACGCTGTATCGGCGGTAGTCATGATACTGGGAGTGGTATTCATCATCGTAAATATCCTGGTCGACTTGCTGGTGGCGTGGCTCGATCCGCGTATCCGGTTGGGCGCGGAAAGGGGAAAATAGACATGATAAGGAATCCTCTCTTGAAACGTCGTTTGGAGGCGTTGAGAAAGAACTGGTATAAGTTCTCCAAGAATCCCGTGTCGGTAGTGGGTCTGTGCTTCGTGCTGGCCGTATCCTTCATCGCCGTATTTGCTCCTTTTGTCTCTCCGTATCCTTCGAATGCCGGACGATTCGTGAACTTCGCCGACGCGAGCCAGCCACCGAGTCTCAAACACCTGTGCGGGACCGATGTCTTCGGCCGCGACATACTGTCGCGCATCTTCTTCGGTTTCCGTTATTCACTGATGATGGGGATTGTGGTTCTATCGCTGGTAGTGGTGCCCGGCGTCGTCTTGGGGCTGGTTGCGGGATACTACCGTGGGACGTGGATCGATACGGTGATCATGCGGGTCACCGATGTCTTCCTCGCGGTCCCGCCCCTGATCCTGGCGCTCGCTATCTGTTCCGTGCTTACGCCGAGCGTATTCAACGCGATGATGGCCGTGTCCTTGATGTGGTGGCCGTGGTATACGCGTCTGGTCTATGGGCTCTCTTCCTCGCTCCGGAATGAATTCTTTGTGCAAGCGGCCGAGGTCACCGGCGCAAGTCGCTCGCACATCCTGTTCCGCGAGATCCTTCCCAATTGCGTGTCCAGCATATTCACCAAGATGAGTCTTGACATGGGGTGGGTGATCCTGATTGGATCGGCCCTTAGCTTTGTCGGTCTCGGCGCGCAGCCGCCCACGCCGGATCTGGGAACGATGGTGGCGGACGGGGCGAAGTACTTGCCCGATCAGTGGTGGATCGCCATCTTCCCAGCGGTGGCAATCATGATTACCGTCCTCGGGTTCAACCTGATCGGCGACGGTTTCCGTGACCTATTCGCTCTCGAGGAGATCTGAGATGGCGGAAACGCTGCTGAAGATAGAGAACCTGCACGCGGAGTTCAAGGTATATGAAGGGCATCTATTAGTGCTGAACGGTGTCGGAATAAGTGTGCGCACCGGTGAGAGGGTCGGCCTGGTCGGAGAGGCCGGGTGCGGAAAGACGACAACTATGAAATGTGTCCTCAGAATCCTGCCGTCTCCTCCGGGGCGGATAACGGAAGGAAAGATTCTGTTTCGCGGCCGCGACATACTGAAGATGGGTCCGCAAGGGATACAGCGTGTACGCGGGAGTGGCATATCCATGATCTTCCAGGATCCCACCGCCGCGCTAAATCCCGTGTTCACCGTTGGGGATCAACTGACATCGGTAATCAAGTACGGATCGCGAGGATCCCCGTCCAAGAAACAGATACGCAAGCGCGCGATTGCCGCGCTCCGCGAGGTTCAGCTCCCCGACGCGGAGCGAATATTCACCAATTATCCGGTGCAACTGTCAGGCGGAATGCGTCAGCGTGTCTGTATCGCAATGGCGCTTGCCACTGAGCCCGAACTCCTCATTGCCGATGAACCGACGACTTCGCTGGATGTGACCATCCAGGATCAGGTCCTTCGTCTATTGAACGGGCTTGTCGATCAGCACGGCACATCTGTGATTTTTATCACACACAGTCTGGGAGTGGTTCGCGAAATGACCGATTGGGTTTACGTGATGTACGCCGGAAATATCGTGGAAGGGGCGCGGAATGACGCACTGTTCGCCAATCCGCTTCACCCGTACACCCTCGGGCTGATGAGCGCTCTCCCCAAGCTCACCGGCGGAGGAATCGCCGAGGGGATTCCCGGGAGGATTCCGGATTACCTCTCTCCTCCATCCGGCTGCCGATTTCACACGCGTTGTCCTCAGGCGATGAAACAATGCAGCGATGCCCGTCCTCGGACGACACACGTATCCGATGACCACGATGTCGACTGTTACCTATACGGGGGTGGGGCCGATGAGTAGAGAGATTCTCACGGTCGACAAGCTGCAGAAGTTCTTCGCTACTTCGCGCGGCACGGTACGGGCCGTAGACAATGTGTCATTCTCTGTGTTGGAGGGGGAGACATTGGGTCTGGTGGGAGAGTCCGGCTCGGGGAAGAGCACGGTCGCCTACACCGTGGTCGGCCTTCACGCTCCTACCTCCGGCAAGATCGTCTTCGAAGGAAACGATATCTCGGCGTCAGTCTTCAAGCGCCCCAAGGCGTTGAAGAAGGCTATTCAGATCGTGTTTCAAGATCCAGGAACCTCGCTCAACTCAAGGCGCACCATTCAGCAGATCCTGGAACTTCCGCTCAAGGTGCATCGACTAGGTGACGCACACGATCGAAAACAGCGGGTGGCGGACCTGCTCGATCGCGTCGAGCTTCCTCACGACTTCATGTACAAATCCCCGCACTCGCTGGGAGGGGGGGAAAGACAAATGGTGGCGATTGCGCGCGCGCTTGCCACCAGCCCCAAGCTGATCATCCTCGACGAACCGACGTCTGCTCTCGACGTCTCCATTCAAGCGAAGATCATCAACATGCTCCTGAAATTCCAGAAGGAGATGAATCTATCGTACCTGTTTATCACACACGATCTGAGCCTAATGCGAAACGTAGCGACGCGTGTGGCAATCATGTATCTGGGAAAGATCTGCGAGGTGGCGCCGACAATTGAGTTCTTCCAGAGACCGCTTCACCCGTACACGAAGATGCTCCTCTCATCGATCCCTGTCGTGTCGCCGGAAGAAGAGGCTTTGAAACCGGCGAAGATCAGATCCGAGGGGGAAATCCCAAGTCCGGTGAATGTCCCACCAGGATGCGGTTTTCACACCCGCTGCGTCGAGATAAACGGATGCTGTTCGCAAGACATCCCGGAGATGCTGGAGGTGGAGCCGGGGCATTTCGTCCGCTGCCACCTCTATTCCGACTCAGAAGACAAACAAGGAAAGGAGTGACCTCATGAGCAAGATACTGTGGATCGACCCGGTAGGAACGGACTTGTTCGATCAACCGATCAAGGAATTCCTCGAGACATCGAAGCGGCCGGAGACCGTAATCGACGTGATTTCACTGAAGCGCGGACCGATGCACCTCGAATACCACTATTACGAGGCACTCATCCTCGCCGATACCCTGCACGTTGTCCGCCAAGCGGAGTTGGACGGCTACGACGCCGCTGTGATCGGCTGTTTCTACGATCCCGGCCTGGGGGAGGCGCGCGAGATAACAGAGAACATGATTGTAACAGCCCCCGCCGAGGCGGCGATGCATATAGCTACCACGCTGGGACACACATTCTCCATCCTTGTCGGGAGAAAGAAGTGGATTCCGAAGATGCACGAGAACGTCGTCAAGTACGGTTTCTCGGATCAACTTGCGTCGTTCAAATCGCTCGACATGGGCGTATACGACTTTCAGAAGGATCCGGCAAAGACGGCCCAAATGATGCGAGCGGCAGCACGGGAGGCGGTGGAAGTCGACGGGGCGGAGGTCATTGTCCTCGGATGCACGATCGAGTTTGGCTTCTACAAGGAGCTGCAGGAAGAGTTGGGCGTACCGGTCCTCGACGCGGTGCTCGCGCCGTTCAAGTACGCGGAGTTTCTCATCGAGCTCCGAAAGCGGTTTGACTGGACACACAGCAAGATATATGGCTACCAATCTCCACCACGTGAGGAAATCAACCAGTGGGGATTGGAGGAGCAATACGGGATTACGGGGCTTTGGGGGGAGAACGGATGAAAGAGACCGGACAGTTACGCGTTGGCTTCGACGTCGGCGGCACCTTCACCGACGGAGTGCTCATGCAAGGTCGCACAGTGCTGGCCAAGGCGAAATCGCTCACGACGCAGGACGTAACCGGAGGGATCGTCGAGGCGTTGGACGAAGTGCTCTCAAGGTCGGAGGCGAATCCGGCCGATGTGGCGATGGTGTCGCTTGGGACCACGCACACGACCAACGCCCTCATCGAAAGGCGAAACCTCAACCAGGTCGGCATCTTCCGCCTCGGCGCTCCAGCGACCACGGCCATTCCTCCGCTAACCGGCTGGCCTGAAGATCTCAAACAGGCGATCGGCGGGAGCGAGCTTGTGCACATCATCCGTGGCGGATCGGAGTATGACGGACGGGACATCGTTCCGCTCGATAAGCAAGCGATCGCCGATGCGTGCCGCGAGATGAAAGGTAAGATTGATTCAGTGGCGATCACCGGCGTCTTCTCTCCGATCATCAACGATCACGAGGAGCAGGCGGCTGAGATCGTGCGAGATATCCTGGGTGACGATGTTCACATCACATTGTCGCATCGTATAGCGACCATCTCCCTACTAGAGCGGGAGAACTCGACCATCCTCAATGCCTCGGTAATCACGGTGATGCAACGGGCGGTCAAGTCACTACGGGCCGCGGTACGCGAGCGCGGAATCGAAGCCCCGTTGTTCATTGTGCAAAACGACGGAAGCGTGATGTCGGCCGACTACGCGATTGACTATCCCATCTTCACGGTTGCTTCCGGGCCCGCGGCGAGCGTGCGCGGATCGGTCTACCTGTCCGGGATTGAGGACGGGGTGGTGATAGACATCGGCGGGACATCGACCGATGTCGCCTATATCGTCAATGGTTTCCCCCGCGAATCTTCGATCACCGTCACAATCGGTGGTGTAAAGACGAACATCCGCTGCCCCGATCTACTGTCCATAGCGCTCGGAGGCGGAACGATCGTGAAGCATGAGGGCGACGTTGTCACCAGCCTCGGTCCGGAGAGCGTCGGTTACAACCTGGTTCGGCTGGGCAAGTCGTTCGGCGGCCCGCTGCTCACCGTGCACGATACCGCGGTGGCGCTGGGCAAGCTACAGCAGAAGCTCGACGTCTTCAAGACCAACTACGTCACCCATCCGGAAAAGATCGCGGCACTGCCCAAACAGCTGGTTGAACAGGCGTGGATGAAGATCAAACAGACGCTGGAAGAGGTTATCGACAAGATGAAGACAACGCCCGAGCCGGTCCCCGCCATCTTCATCGGGGGCGGGGCGATGGTGGTCCCCAAGGTCGGCATCGCCGGCGTGAGCGAGGTTCTCAGTCCGGATCACTTCGAAGTGGGCGGCGCCGTGGGTACAACAATTGCCGAGATAGGCGCCTATGCGGAAGGAGTAGTCGATCTCGATATCGATGATCGCGATGAAGCGATCGCAAATGTCACGGAACACGCGACGGACAACGCCGTCGCCGCCGGGGCGATCCGAGACACAGTGTCGGTGATAGATGTGGAAGAGATCCCGTTCACCTACATGCCAGGCAAGAGAGAGAAGATCCGCATTCGGGTCAAAGGGGCGGTACTCTGATGACGGAAAAACGTATGAGCGCGCGCTCGATCCTCAACGAATGGGGGGTTAAGGATTTTCGCGTCATCGACAAACAGGCGATCAGCGAGATTACTCTCGGGGCGTCCATCCTAGCTACCGGCGGCGGCGGAGACCCCGAGATCGGTCTGTTGTGGACGTACAAGGTGATCGATGAAGGGAAGGAGATCCTGATGATCGACCCTCTCGATGTGCCCGATGAAATCCAGACGGCGAGCACGGCTTGTCTGGGAGCGGCAATCGTCCTCACCGAGAAACCACCGAGCGGAGAAGTGCTGAACCTGGCGATGCAGCGGCTGGAGACCTACCTCGGTCGGCCGATTGAGGCGACAATCCCGCTCGAGTGCGGCGGGGTAAACTCGCCCGTCTCCTATGCAGCGGCCGGCGAGCTGGGTGTTCCCGTAATCGATGTCGACGGGATGAACCGCGCCTTTCCCGAACTGCAGATGACGTCGTGGGTCACGCATGGCGTGCATTCATCCCCCACCGTATCAGTGGATAATCGCAGGAACGTAACCATCATCGATACCGGAGACGACGACGTGTTGGCGGAGACACTGGCGCGGCGCGTCGCCATGGCCTACGGTGGGATTTCTTGGATCGCAACCTATCCGCTAACCGGAAGGCAAGTGAAGGACACGTCGATCCTCAATTCGCAGAGTATCGCCTGGGCGGTCGGCCGCGCCGTCATGCGTGCGCGACGTGAACACCTCGATCCGATCGCCGAACTGCTGGAAAGCCTTGAGAAGGAACGAAACGTAAAAGGGTTCCGCGTTTTCCGCGGTAAGATCGTGGATATCAACCGCGATTTCGGCTCGGAGACAAACAAAGGATTCACCCTGGGCGCGGTCACGCTGGAGGGGATCGACAACTACAAAGGACAAACGGCAACACTCGACTTTCAGAATGAATGGTTGAACCTGGCGGTCGATGGGCGAGTCCTCTGTCTTCCTCCCGACCTTATCGCCATCCTCGATTCGGAGACGGGAGAGCCGATTCGTACCGACATCATGAAGTACGGTTATCGTGGCACGATCGTCCTCATCCCGGCGCACGAACGTATGCGAACACCGAAAGGGATCGAGATGTTCGGTCCGCGGCACTTCGGCTACGACTTGGATTATGTACCTGTGGAAGAACTGAACACCAGTGGAGGTGAGAACTGATGGACATAAAAGCGCTTATCGAATCCGATCCCCGCTATCGCAGCCTACTGAAGGCAATCATCGATACCCCGTACATCGAAAGATCGGTACTGGAAGAGCAGCTCGACCTCCCACAAGCGGACCTGGAGCCACTCCTAGCGGTCCTCGCGGACGGAATGCTGATCCTTGAGCTTGCCGGGCAGGCCGATTCGAGCTTGGAATCCCGTGTTCCCAAGAAGGTATATCTGGCGAACCCAGAGAAGGAGACGCTCATCCGTGAACAGATCTGACTCTCCAATCTACGCAGATCGCGTCGAGACGCTGATTGAGTGGATGAAGAAACAGGATCTCAATCTTGTGCTGCTGTTCGATCGCGACAACATCAGGTATTTCACCGGGTTTCGTCTGAATCGGGTGGTCAATTCCATCCTTGCGATCTCGTCGACCGATGGGCCGACCTACTTCGTTGCCAACCTCGATCTCAATCGGGCGAAGCGCGATGTGTGGATCGACCGCATCGTGCCGTTTCCCGAAGATACCCCCAGCTATCTTGACGCGTTACGGCCGTTGTTCGTGAACGGCATAAGGTGCGTCGGTCTGGAGAAGGACACAATCAGCCTGGAGCAGGCCGAATACTTACGCACACTGGGAAACGGATGGGAGTCGATCGATGTGCGTCCATTTACCGCCAAGATGAGAATGATCAAGACGGACGTCGAGTTGGATTTCTTGCGCACTGCGGCCAACATCGCGAGTGACGCAATGGAGCAGATAAGGCGCGCAATTCTACCAGGCATGTGTGAATGCCAGCTCTCATCCTGGGCGGAATACTTGATGGCGCAAGCAGGCGCTGAAGGAACATCTTTTGAGTCGTTCTTGATGTCCGGCGAGAACAGCTGGCTTCCTCAGCGATTCTCTTCTCGCAAGGCCCTCGTGGCAGGAGAGATGGCGCTTCTGGACATGGGGGCGATTGTGAATGGCTACTGCTCGGACATCACGCGCACGTTCGCGGTAGAAAAAGTGTCGGCGGAACAGCGGCGGATCTTTGAGATCGCAAGCGAGGCGCAACAAGCCGCGATCGCTGCGGTCCGGCCGGGAGTGGCCGCCAAAGAAGTCGACTCCGCGGCGCGAACGATCATCGAGGACGCGGGCTTGGGTGATTTCTTCCCTCATCTCACCGGCCACGGTGTCGGCCTTTCGTCGCATGAGGAACCGATCGCGGACCGCGGGAGGGACACGCTTCTCGAACCCGGAATGGTGCTCACGGTGGAGCCGGGGATCTACGTGCCGGGAGTGGGAGCGGCACGCGTGGAGGACATGGTCGTCGTCACCTCCTCCGGACATGAGCTTCTAACCAGCGCCTCGCGCGAGCTAATGAGCAAAAAGGAGTGAGCCGTGGGAGTACGAGACATTCTTCGCGAATGGGGAGTCAGTGAGTACAAGACAATCGATAAACAGGCTCTTTCCGAGATTACACTAGGGGCGTCGATCCTCGCAACCGGCGGCGGCGGAGATCCGGAGATCGGCCTCTTGTGGGCATACAACGTGGTCGATCAGGGTAACGAAATCTTGCTTGTCGATCCCGAGGCAATGCCCGACGACGCCCTTGCCACGATCGCCGGATGTCTGGGAGCGGCGCTCGTTCTCACCGAGAAGCCGCCGAACGGGCAGGAACTGTTCTGGTGCTATGACAGGCTACGACGGTACATGGGGAAGCCGATCCAGGCAGTTGTGCCGCCTGAGGCGGGTGGAGTGAACACCCCGGTTCCGATGGCGGTAGCCGGCGCGGTGGGGGTGCCGGTAATCGATGCCGACGGAATGGGGCGTGCCTTCCCGGAACTGCAAATGACGTCGTTCTATGTGCACGGCGTATCCCCCTCCCCCACCGCGGCCGCGGATGAGAAGGGACACGTAACGATCTGCGATTCCTCGGATGCGTTGTTGACGGAACGAATCATACGAAACGCGGCGATGGCCTATGGCGGGATCTCGTGGATCGCCGGCTATCCGATGACCGGCCGGCAGCTCAAGGACACGGGTATTCTGCGTTCCATATCCATGGCGTGGGAATTGGGTCGACTTGTGTTTGCGGCACGCAAGAAGCATCTCGATCCGATCGCCGAAGTGATCGCGCTCACCGGCGGCTATCAAGCCTTCTGCGGAAAGATAGTGGACATCGATCGCGAATTCGGCGCCGAGAAGACGAAGGGGTTTTCGCTGGGGCGGATCACGATGGAAGGGGTCGATGATTTCAAAGATCGCAAAGCGATCATCGGCTTCCAGAACGAGTGGCTGACGATAGAGATCGACGGCGATGTCCGCTGTATGCCTCCCGATCTCATCTGCATCCTCGATCCGGCGACCGGGGAGCCGATTCGCACCGACATCGTCCGCTACGGATACCGGGGTTCGGTCGTACTGATCCCGGCGCACGAGCGGATGCGGACCGAGCGGGGAATAGCCACATTCGGACCACGTTACTTCGGCTACAGGCATGATTACGTACCAGTGGAACAACTGATGGAGGCGTGAACATGAGGCTGCGCCGGTTTGTTCAGGTTGTTGACACGCACACTGCAGGCGAGCCGACGCGCATTGCCACGGGAGGGCTTCCGACAATACCCGGTGCCAACATGGCGGAACGACGAAGATGGCTGGACACAGCCGGCGTCGACCTTTGCCGCTTCTTGCTCGACGAGCCGCGCGGCCATCGCAACATGTTCGGCGCAGTCCTGACACCGCCTTGTGATCCGAGCGCGGACTTCGGCGTGGTCTTTCTCGACAACAACGGAACGTTGTCGATGTGCGGCCACGGAACGATCGGAGTGGTGACCGCGCTCGTGACGCTTGCTCTCACGGAGAAGGAGACAATTCTTCTGGACACACCGGCCGGCATAGTCCGCTGCCACCTGCAGCGGGCGGATGGCGAAATCGTCAGTGTCACATTTCAGAACGTTCCCGGTTTCTATCTGCAAGCGTACGATTACAACGGAGTCCAGGTGCACTTGGCTTACGGAGGCAATCTTTTTGCCCTAGTCGACGTACGGTCAGTGGGGCTTCGCGTCAGTCGCACGCTCTTGCCGAAATTGATAGACAAAGGCATGGAGATTCGCGCCTGGTTGAATGAGTGCGTCGATGTTCATCATCCCGGAACAGGCATACCGATGACGGCTGATCTCGTCGAGTTCTATGAGGAGGGCGACCCAGACAGGAACGTGGTAATTTTCGGAGACAGACAAGTGGATCGCTCCCCGTGCGGAACCGGCACATGCGCCAAGATGGCGTTTCTGCACGCGACGGGAAGACTGGAAACAGACACGGATTACCGCTACCACAGCATACTGGGTACCGAGTTCGTAGGAAGGGTGCTCGCCGAGACGAAAGTGGGAGACATCGACGGCATCGTTCCGCAAGTGACGGGTGCCGCCTACGTGACCGGGATCGGCTCGCTTGTCCTTTTGGAAGACGATCCGTTTCCAGCGGGATTTGTGCTGGAAGGAGAGTGTGGCTAGCGGTAGTATTCGCTAGCACGGGAATGCGCCGTGAGGCATGGTTCTGACCGAACCCCGTGAAGGGCAAGGAGACGATGACAGCGTACCGACTTACGAAGCATCCAATTCTCGCAATCGAACCAGTTGATGAGATTTCGTTTCTCTGGGACGGGAAAGAGCTGACCGCAAAGCGCGGAGAGATGATCTCGTCTGCTCTGTTCGCCCATGGCGTGCGTGTGTTTGGACATCATCACAAAGACGGCGCGCCGCAGGGAATATTCTGCGCCAACGGCCAGTGCTCCCAATGCATGGTGATCGCCGACGGTGTGCCGGTGAAGTCGTGCATGACCCCTGTCAAAGAGGGAATGCGAGTCGAGCCGATTGCTGGTCTGCCGCAACTGCCGCGAAACGACCGCGCACCGACGATGAACACTGTCGAGACGCTTGCCGTGGATGTGTTGATCATCGGTGGCGGACCGGCAGGGTTGTCGGCGGCGAGCGAACTCGGCCGTCGCAGGATAGACGTGCTGCTCGTAGATGACAAGAACCGCTTGGGCGGCAAGCTTGTGCTGCAGACACATCGCTTCTTCGGCTCGGTCGATGCCGTGCACGCCGGGACAAGAGGGATTGACATCGCGACCATTCTGTCGGACGAGATACGCGCGCTTCCCTCGGTGGACGTATGGCTCAACAGCACCGCGGTAGCGGTGTTCAGCGACAAGAAAGTCGGAATCTGGCGGGATGAGAAGGACTACGTCATTGTCGAGCCGCAGATCCTGTTGGTAGCGACGGGCGCAAGAGAGAAATCCCTCGTGTTCAATGGAAACACCCTTCCCGGCGTATATGGCGCCGGCGCGTTTCAAACGCTCGTCAATCGCGATCGCATCAAGGCGGCGGAACGTTTGTTCATTGTCGGTGGGGGCAATGTCGGTCTGATTGCGGGCTATCATGCGTTGCAGGCGGGAATCGAGGTCGTAGGCCTCGTGGAGGCGTTGCCCGAGTGTGGCGGATACAAGGTTCATAAGGACAAGCTTGCCCGCCTGGGTGTCCCAATCTATACGTCGCACACCATCGTAAGCGCAAACGGAGACGAGCAAGTCGAGTCAGTGACCATCGCCCAGATCGACGACGCGTTTCGTCCTATCGCCGGAACGGAGAAGTCCTTCTCCTGCGACACCCTACTGATTGCCGTCGGCCTCGATCCGGTGGATGAGTTCACGGCCAAGGCGCGCGAGTACGGAATGAACGTGTTTGACGCCGGCGACGCGGAAGAGATCGCCGAGGCGTCGGCCGCGATCTTCTCCGGCAAGATCAAGGGGCGCTCGATCGCACACGCGCTCGGAGCAACGGATGAACCGGTACCGGACCAGTGGTCGCGCACGGCTGACATTCTCAAGTCTCGGCCGGGATCGATCGCGGTGGAGTCCGTTCCGGATCGGGAAGAGGGAGTGTTCCCTATCCTTCACTGCTCCCAGGAGATCCCGTGCAATCCGTGCAGTTCTGTATGTCCACGCGGCCTGATCAGCGTCGACAGTGACGACATTCGCCGCCGGCCGCAATTCGCTTTAGATGGCGGCCAATGCATCGGTTGCGAACAATGTGTCGCCGTTTGCCCCGGCCTTGCGATAACGCTCGTCGACTACCGGCGCGACCCGGCGATGCCGACTGTGACAATCCCCTATGAGTTCCCGCCGGGCGGATTCTCAATCGGAGACATGGTGACGGTCGTTGATTCTGAAGCCGGCTACTTGGATGAGGTTCGCGTGGAAGAGATAAAGGCGATTGCGCGCAATGACCGCACGGCGCTGGTAAAGGTGAAAGCGGCAAAGGGAATCGCCAAGCGCATAGCGGGAATCAGAATCCAAGATCCGCAGGTGACCCAGTCACTCGATGATGTACAGGCTCGCATCACGGATGAAACCATTGTCTGTCGCTGCGAACGGGTGACCGCGGGCGAGATCCGCGCCCTGATTGGCGAAGGATGCCGTGACATGAACGAAATCAAAGCCGTCACGCGCGCCGGTATGGGTGCGTGCGGAGGGAAGACGTGCTCGCTCCTTATCGCTCGCCTGTTCCGTGAACAAGGGATATCAATAGAAGATGTCGAGGACAACGTGAAGCGGCCGCTGTTTGTCGAGGTTCCACTTGGGGTGCTTGCCGGTGCAAAGGAGGAGAGCGATGACTAGCTACGACGTCATCATCATCGGTGCCGGAAGTGTCGGCGTCCCAACGGCGATGGCAATGGCGCAATCAGGACTGAACGTTCTCGTCCTCGACCGTTTCGCAAGTCCCGGCCAAGGCTCGAACAAAGCGGCAATCGGCGGGATCCGCGCCACCCACTCCGATCCGGCCAAGATCCGGCTGTGTCTGCGCACCCTGGAAGTCGTCTCGACATGGAAGGAAACGTACGGCCATGACGTCGAGTGGACGACCGGCGGGTACACGTTTGTCGCATACCGCGAGCAAGAGGAGATCACGTTCAAGGCCCTCCTCGAGACGCAGCACCGGTACGGACTGAACATCGCGTGGTACGACCGCGACGACTTCCTGAAGATCGTCCCCGGCCTAAACCGAGACGGTCTGATCGGAGGTACGTTCTCACCCGGAGACGGCCACTGTTCGACGCTCCTGTTTGGTCATGCCATGTATGAAGAAGCGAAGCGAGCCGGCGCTTCATTCAAGTTCAACGAACAAGTGACAAAGATTGAAGTCTCCTCGGGGCGCGTACGCGGTGTGAAGACGGATCGAAATGAGTATTCCTCGCCGATAGTGTTGAACGCCGCCGGCCCTTGGGCACGTGAAGTCGGACAGACAGTTGCGCTCGAACACCCCGTTCAGCCTGACTCACACGAGGGCGGAATTACCGAGCCGGTCGCTCATTTTCTCGATCCGATGGTCGTTGACGTTCGCCCCGCCCCCGGCTCTGCCAATTACTACTTCTATCAACTCTCCACCGGACAGGTCGTGTTCTGCATCACGCCCAGTCCGTCGATATGGGGGTTCGATCGCCGCGAGACGAGCTCGTTCCTGCCGATGGTCGCGCGTCGCATGGTCGACCTCATGCCGCGCCTGGGGAACATTCGCGTGCGCCGCACTTGGCGTGGGTTATACCCGATGACGCCCGACGGTTCCCCTCTCGTGGGCTGGTCGGAAGAGGTGGAAGGATACCTGATGGCAATCGGCATGTGCGGACAGGGATTCATGCTCGGCGCGGGGCTGGGAGAACTGCTTGCTCGTGCGGCAACGGACAACCTTACCGACGACGATCGCGAGACGCTCAGCATATTATCGCCACAGCGCCAATTCCAGGGTCAGGAAGCACTGAAGTAAGACGATAAAGCCGTGACCGATCGAGCGTTCCAAGAACATGTGCGGGCAATTCGTGACTGTCGTCGCTGCCTTGAAGCAGGATTTAGCATCACTCCCGGCCCGATATTTTCCGGCTCACCGACGGCGCGGATCATGATCGTGGGGCAGGCGCCGGGACGCCAAGAAGTGGATATCGGCCTTCCGTTCAGCGGTCCGGCGGGAAGACGGCTATTCGGCTGGCTCGAACAAGCCGGCTTTAACGGAGACCTGTTTCGCTGCCGCCAGTACGTCACGGCGATCACCCGTTGTTACCCAGGCAAGGCGAATTCGCGCGGCGACCGCGTTCCCACATCGGCGGAGCGCAGGCTGTGCGAGTCATTCCTCACGCGTGAGCTTGAACTCGTGCGGCCTGAGCTGATCATCCCTGTGGGGGGCGTGGCGATCAGATATTTCCTCGGCAAGGTGAGGCTCGATTATGCCATTGGACAGGTCCACAAGAAGGACGAGCGTTTGTTCCTTCCCCTTCCCCATCCGTCGGGCGCAAACATCTGGCTAAACAAGCCCACCAGCAAGCGTCTCCTTCAGAAGGCGCTCGTTTCCCTCAGCGAGATCAGGAAGAAGATGAACCTCTAGGAAAAGGGGACAGGCTGGTTTTCCATCTGCCATTGTTCAGTCATCTATTGCCGCTGGAGGAAAAACCAGCCTGTCCCCTTTTCCCTTTCATCCGCCAGCATCATTGCCGTGCACCGCTGTTTCTGTCTTGACACCGGACCGCACGGTGAGAATCCAGAACAAGGCGGCAAGCGTTACGCATAGTCCGAGGGAATACCATACCCACCAAGGGAAGCCAAGCGGGCCAAGCCTGCCGTCGCCCCAATCCCAAAAGTCGTTTCCCAAGACGAACATCGCTATAAAGACGGCTGCCCACTTCCATCCTGACTGCATTGTCCTAGACTGATTCACCGGCCTGCATGCACGCTGATGCGGATGAGTCACCAGGCTGACGGCTACAAGCACAATAGCGGTGGCAGCAACTACCGGGACTACGGGAAGCGTTCCAAAGGTTGGGGGTAAATGGAAGTGATAAGCGATAACCAGTCCCTCTCCGACAATGATCGATGCTATTGCTCCCTTTGCGGTCGCCCTTCGCCAGTACAGGCCGGATACAACCGTTGGGAATAGGACGGCAAGCCCGGTAAAGGTTTCAGTTGCAATCGCCAGGAATGTCGCCGGCGGTCGCCACGCAATTGCAAGGCCGACCAGTGCCAGAGCGACTACGAATAGCTTTCCTATCCAAGGCGCTGCGCGCAAATTACGCCCTGCAAGCGGCTCCACCAAATCACGCGTGAACATCGAGGAAAGGGTGAGGAGCTGAGAGTCAAGGGTGGACATGAGTGCGGCAAGAGCGGCTGTGAGAACGAGTGCCTCCACAACCGGAGGAACGTATTTTCCAAGAAGAAGAGGGAGAATCTGGTCCGACGTGGTTTCCGCCGGTAGGCTCGGGAATGCCAGCCTCCCAACTACGCCGATCGCGACTGGGAGGAGGAACAATCCTCCAGTGATCAATGGGTAGAGGCTCATTGTCATACCCAGCGTCTTCTCGTTGCGAGCAGCGTAGAACCGCTGGAAAATCTGGGGAAACATGGGATCGCACAGCAGCCATAGGAGCATATATCCTAACCATATGCCCGGGCCGAGCGTGTCTCCCACACCGGGACGGCTGAATAAGTGTGGTAACTCCGCTGCTGCTGCTCTGTTTGCGGCTGTAAGCCCTCCGAATGGCGCGGCAATCATCGCCAACGCCACGATGAGCAACACGATGAACGCTCCTCCTTGGAGAACGTCAGTCCAGGCGACACCACGCATTCCGCCGAAGAATGTGTAGAGAAGCATCACTCCAGTGATCAACGCCGCTCCGGCAAGGTAAGGAATGCCGAGGAGCCCGTGGAGGGCGTATCCCGCCGCCATCGGTTGCATTGCCAGGTACGGCAGAGTGAAGACGGTGAGCACCAAGAAGAATACGAGCCGCAGCGGTGTGCTTCCGAAACGGTCGAAGATGAGCTCCGGTGGAGTCAAGAGACCCCGCTCTTTCCCCAGCTTCCATACCGGTCGCCCGATGAAATGGAAAGATAGAGCCATGAATCCCGTGCCGAACGCCATTATCGGGTAGAAGGAATACCCGACACGCCATCCTTCCCCGGAGAACCCGAAAACCGTAAACGCGCTGAAGTTTGTCGCCGCCATGGTGAGAAACAGGACGACTAGCGGCAGGTTGCGTGATGCTACAAAGTAATCATCCACTGTTCCACTCGCTCTCCTACGGGCAAGGAACCCGATGCCAAGAAGCACAACAAAATACCCGACTACTACCGCACTCCTAGCGAACACGCATCCTCCTACTTAGAAGCAAAAGACGGCCATCCAGTAAGGCTGGATGGCCGTTCGGCCTGACATACCTGAGCGGAAGTATACGGAGTGTGTGGGTGTGCGACAACAACTCGTGCTCACGTGTGTGACGTGACCGTGCTATATGTAACCGGCTTGCTTAAGCGACACATGCCCGCGTCTGGTAACAATGATGTGGTCGAGTAGTGTTATCCCCAGGAGCCTCCCGGCCCGCACCAGCCTGTCGGTGAGCGCAATGTCTTCAGCACTTGCCGCCAATGTGCCGGAAGGATGATTGTGCACCACAATAACCGATGCGGCGCGATCGGTTATCGGGTCGGCGAATACTTCACGCGGATGCACTTGATTCGAATCGAGAAGTCCCACTGTGACAACTCGATTCCCGATGACTTCACCTGCTCCGTTGAGTGACAGGCAAACGAAGTATTCCTGGTGCTTGTCGCGGATCTGCTGGACGAAAGGGAGAACATCCTCGGCCGTTCGCACGCACGCGCTCTCACGCAGCATGTGACGACGCGCTAGTTCAAATCCCGCCGCAATTCGGCACGCCTTGACCGGGCCAACCCCGGGTATCGATTGGAGGGAGCTAATATCGACAGCCTCCAACCGGAGGTCCGTCTTCCGCAGGATGTCGGTAGACAGAGCGAGCGCATCCGTTCCCTTCATGCCACTACCAAGCACAATGGCAAGGAGTTCAGGATCTGAGAGTGCCGCCGCCCCTTTGGAGAGGAGCTTCTCACGCGGTCGATCGGGTTTTGGTAGATCCTTGATTGATCTCATGCCTGGACACCTTCTAACATGATAAACATTTATGTTATGTTAGGCAATATCGGACGGAAAAGCAACGCACCGTAAACATGCACATCGTGCGCTACGTGCATGCAGCATACCAAGTCTTCTATGTCGGGCTCTTGACAAGATTAGTACTATATAGTATTGTTGTATATAGAACTAGTTGCCAAATAGGAGGCGTCAATGACACCACAGGACCACAAACAAGCGGCCATCGAGCTGATGACAAAAGCAGAGATCGCCTATGTGACGACATTCGGCACGGATGGGTATCCGCACGCGCGCGCCGTGTTCAATATGCGAAACACGCACCTTTTCCCAAATCAAGTGAAGCTGTTCACATCCGCCGGCGACGAAATGATGACATACTTCTCAACCAACACGTCATCCCGCAAGATGCGTGAGATTGCGGCGAACCCGCGCATATCAGTGTATTACTGCGATCACGCGCGGTTTCACGGAGTCATGATCGCCGGCGAAATCGAGATCGTATCGGATTCCGGCATCAAGAAAGCACTGTGGAATGACGGTTGGGAGCGATACTATCCTGAGGGTCCCGATGATCCTGACTATACCGTTCTTCGGCTACGCCCGGAGTTCGTTGAGGGATGGCATGCCTCATCCAAGTTTCATATCACTCTGAAAGACCGATGAATGCCAAACGTGAAGGCGGGTTTCTCATCGCCAAGATCCATCAGCTGGGCGGGCGAATCTTCGCCCGCAAGCTGAAGGAGCACAAGATAGACATCAACCCCGCGCAAGGGCGCATCATGTTCGTCCTCTGGCAAGAGGATGGTATTCCGATCAGCGAGCTTGCCAGGAAGACTTCCTTGGGAAAGTCTACACTTACAAGCATGCTCGACCGTTTGGAGCGGGCAGGGTTTCTCATACGAGTCCCTTCCGCGGAAGATCGGCGCATAATCATGGTGAAGCGTACGGAGAAAGACAGGTCGAGAGAAAGGGAATACGTCCGTGTGTCGCAGGAGATGACTGATCTCTTCTACGAGGGATTCTCACAGCAGGAGATTGACACGTTCGAAGGCTCCTTGCGGCGTGTTTTCGGGAACCTCACTGCGGCCGAGCTATGAGAAGGGCGCTTTACGAGACAGACTTCGCCATTCCAAGTTGCGGCCCGCCGGTTGCCCGTGGATGAAGGCGATGTACCATTAGGCATACACCACCACTTTTGCGAGAGGGGGACGATGATCAACGACGGCGTCGAGCTACCGCGTTTACTCACAGTCAAACAGGCGGCAGAAGTGCTGAACATTAAGCCTGACGGGATCCGCCGCTTGATCGCAGAAGGAAAGCTGCCCACGCTGTGCGTAAACGGATCCATCCGCGTCAGGACGGATTCCATTGTCGACCGAACCGGCGGAAAGCCAAAGACTCAAAACCGCTTCTGATTGACTCACTGCCGCTTGGCTGTTTCTGCCTGGCGGAATCAACCGAACCCGCTATGGCTAAAGACAGCCGACAACCCTGAGTAGCTTCGCCGGAAATACCGTTTGACATCAGATGCCGAACTCCCCTATTTTGGTGTGTCGAAAGCGCTGCCTTTCTTGTATGACATTCCTCTCATAACCCTAGAACAACAAGCTATTCGGGAGGTGTCTCTTATGAATACCCGGAAATGGCACGTCGGTGCCCTGGTCATGATGTTGGCAATAGTCGCAACGTATGGGATGGTCCTCGCACAGGTTGAAGTCCCGCTCCCTTGGGGTCAGACGAACGTCTACACAGGCAACAAGATCGATTTTGGCTCGGTCCCGATAGGTACGACCAAGACGGCAACGTATGTTTTCAGGATACTGGAGACGAGCGCGACATCGGCAATGGTCGCCATAACGCGCCCGAGCGCGCCATTTGGCAGCGACGCACCGCTAGCTTCGTCTGCGCTTGCTCCCGGACAATCGATAACACTCAATGTTACGTTCACTCCTTCCGTGGTGGGATCGTACACCGGGAGTTTCACTATCACGGCCAGTGGCGGCTATCCGGTACAGGTGAAGACCCAGGATGTCACTCTTACCGGCAGAGGGGTAACCGGGACAGCCGAAACCACTGCGCCGACAGGGATGTTCGTACTTCCCCCAACTTCTGAATCCCCCATTGCCGTGACAGCTCCCCCCGGGGCCATTGATACGACGACAGAGGAAGCAAGACTGAACAATGTTGAGGTAATCCTGGACGAGCTGCGGCAGAAGCTTGACAATCTCGCCGGGATCCTCGGGGAATGGATCGTCGGAAGGGGAGTGCGCTTCTATGTTGAGCCGGGGACGACATCCTACAACCCGGCTGCTCCGAATGAAGGGATTAAACCGGAGATAGAGAATCTCGAGGAAAAGCTCGATTCTCTGCTCGTTCAGTTGGCTGCGACCGCTGAGGAAGCCGGTCCGCTTCCGCCGGTCGAGGTCACAGCCGACTCGGGCGACCGGTTCCGGGGGTTCCTCGGGCTGGCCGATCAGCTCCTTACCGCAACGCAGGCAGACCTGCAAAGGCTGGCCCCACGTGATCTGTACATCGTCGATATAGTGGACAACTTCGCAGAATACTTGGACGGGATTCGGCCGGAGATAGGAGAACTCAGCGCTCTCAGCTACACCCTTCCCTTGGAGGCTCAGGCTTGGCTCGATTACGTCACTGTGGAGGGAGCCCCGGAAATCGTCTACACGCACACTCAAGGGTCGACTGACGCACCCAAGTTCGACTTGCAGCAAAAGGCGCAGGGGAATGAAACAGTCAGTATGGTTCTCGAAAAAGCGGGAGAAGCAGTAGAAACCCTCTTTCCGGTAGTGGGAAAGATCTTCAACCTCATCGCCAAAGATGTGGCAAAGCTCTTCGATAGTAACGATAGCATGATCAATCTGCTCTCCGGGATGTCTCTCGCGCAGCTGGAGATAGAGCTGAAGCTCGAGGGTCTGCACAAAGGTTTGCTTGGAACCGCGCTCGACATGAGCAGGGGGATCGAGGCGGAACAAGAAGCGCTCGAAAAAATCGAATCGTACAATCTCCCGCAGAGAATGGAAGAGATGGAGAGAAAACTGGAGGCACTTGGCGAGACGCTAAAGACGAAACTCGACAATCTCGCAACGGCAGTGGGGTTGACGCTACGGGGTGAACCGTACTGGATTGAGCCCGATGAACGGGCAACATCCGATAGGATAGACTGGAGAAGATCGGGAGTAATCAATCAGATCGAGCTTCTGCGCAATAAACTCGACAATCTCGCGACGATCCTTGGGGAGTCATTGTATGGCGAGGGCTTCGATATCGAGCCACAAGCAATGGTCACTTCGCCGGTCGGAGAACCAGCGTACGACCCAATCAAGCCGGAGATACGCCAGCTGGAGGCGGAAGTTAAGATCATCAGGGAGAAGCTGGACGAAATCCTTCGAAGGTTGGTCCCTCCGGACGAGACTCCAGTCGGAGGCCCTGGCGGTGTTCCGGCCGGTGGGCCACCGCCCATAGTCGAACGTCCGGATGTCCCGTGGTTCCCAAAAGATGGCCAAACGGTGGAGTATTATGAATACGTCGTGCAGCAGCTTGCAGCAACAAAGAAGATCTACGTATACAAAGAGGGTACGTTTGTCGCGACCGATGAGAACGACACAGAAGAGGTTCACGTGACAACAGATGCTTTCGATCTATCCGGATGGATCGACCTCACAGAATTGCGCCAAGGGGATGAAGTAACTGTCAGCGTGGGTGTTTCCGTAGCCGACGGGCCGTTTCGAACGTGGAGTTCAACGGTCTTCCAAGGAGTACAGCTGCGCGGGCTCAAGTACTTCACCGAGTTTGCGGACGGGCTGGAACAGTTGGTAGGGACAGATGTCAAGATTTGGATAGCTCAGACCAGGTCAGCGGATACATACGCGTCTCCGGTCCCCATCTACTATCAGTTTGTTGTTGAATCGCAGGATTAGAAACACTAGAGAGGAAAGCGGGACTAGCATTCCGGACATCCTTGGAAAGGAGACGGCATTCAGCTATACCTGAGCACACGTAGATAACGCGATCATACGGCGCAGTTCTTAACTTGGCTGTCAAGGCACCTCTGTGCCTGACTTTCCGCAGACCTTCTATTACTACTCGCGACGGTAGGAAGCCAATGGTTGCCCACCCGCTATCGATGCTGGTTCGCCTGCAGGCAGATGCGAGGTTCAGTCCGCCATTGGATTGTCGGCACAAACAGCTCTAGTCTGGCTGTTGCCGCCTCCACATGGGGCGGAAGCCTGGTTGGCAGTTCTTCCAGTGCGAGTCAGCTTGCCTCTTCGTTGTCCAGGTACTGCCGAATCGCCTCCACAATAAGGTAGTTGATGGAACGATCTTTCTCTCGCCCCATCTTTTCGAGACGTTCAACCAACGCCAAATCCATCTTGGCCTTGGGGATGTAGACCGAGAGCGTTACGGGGCCATCATCCTTTATCATACAGACACCTCCTAATATATTCATCTATTCACATCATTCTCAACCTTTCTCTTCCTGCTTAAGATACTCCAATATCGCTTCCATGACCAGATAGTTGATCGAGCGGTCTCTCTTCTCCGCCAGTCGAATCAACCTTTCCACCGGTCGTTCGTCCATCTTCTTCTGCGGAATGTAGATTGAAAGCTTGTCTAGCGGCGCTTTGGTTGTTGCCATATATTTCACCTCTTCATTAATGTATTATTTTAGCGTGTATGTCTTTGCTGGTCAATCCTAGAGAATCCATGGGGTAGAATGATGATAGCTGTAATACGAGTGGTCTGTTTGCGACAAACTCTCGAAGGGCTACGGAAAGGCTTGCGGCAAGCCGCAAGGGTTTATCCAAAGCTCGTCATGAAAGGATCACCGGATGGATTGGTAAGAGTATTACAGAGATTCCAGAACAATCAGACGTTCGCCACGCCATAACAAACAGACCGCGAACAGCTAGGTGTGAACGGGTGGCTTCTACAGAATATAGCGTGAAAGGTCTGGATCCTCTACGATTCCGGCCAGGCATTTCTTAACGTAGATGCGGTCGATGTTGATCTTCTCTCCGCGCCGTTCGTCGGCCGCAAAGGAGATTTCTTCCATCAGCTTTTCCATCACCGTCGCCAGGCGGCGGGCGCCGATGTTCTCCGTAGTCTGGTTCAGCTCGTATGCGATCCTCGCAATCTCGGCGATCGCGTCGTCCTCAAACGAGAGATCGACTTCTTCCACCCCAAGCAACGCCTTGTACTGGCGCACGAGTGCGTCTTTCGGTTCAAGCAGGATGCGCTCAAACTCGGCGGCGGTGAGATTGTCGAGCTCCACCCGGATCGGGAGTCTACCCTGCAGCTCAGGGATGAGGTCGGATGGTTTGGACATGTTAAACGCGCCGGCAGCGATGAACAGGATGTTCTCCGTTGACACGGTGCCGTACCGTGTACGCACGGTCGTTCCTTCCAGAAGCGGGAGAAGGTCGCGTTGCACGCCTTGGCGGGAGACACCCGGGCCTCCGGTCTCTTCCCGGCCGCCGGCGGCAATCTTGTCGATCTCGTCGAGGAAAATTATGCCCATGTCCTCGGCCAATTGTAGCCCGCGTTGGCGTACGTCTTCCATGTTGATCAGGCTGTCCAATGCCTGTTCGAACAGAATCGGGCGTGCGTCACTGATCCGCAGTCGGCGTTTCTTCCGCGACGGCGGAATGATGCCGGAGAACATGTCGCCCAGATCAATGCCCATCTGGTCCATGCCATCCTGAGAGAATACTTCGAGCTGCGGCGTCACCTGCTCCTCAACCGTGATCTCAATGACCCGTTCCTCGAGGTCACCGGAAAGGAGCTTCTCCCGAAGCTTTACGCGGCTTTTCTTCGCGCTCTCCCGACGCTCGGGGTCGTCGCCGTCCGGCATGGGAAGCAGGGCATCGACAATCTCATCGGTAACAATGTCCTCCGCTTGTTCCTCAACGCGCAGAATCTCCTCTTCGCGCACCATGTCGATCGCCATGTCCACCAAGTCGCGCACCATCGATTCTACGTCACGGCCCACATAGCCGACTTCGGTGAATTTCGTCGCCTCGACTTTGGAAAACGGGCACGTCGTCAGCCGCGCCAACCGACGCGAGATCTCGGTCTTTCCCACGCCGGTCGGACCGATCATGAGGATGTTTTTCGGCTTGATCTCTTCCCGAATCTCGTCTTCAACGAGCTGGCGGCGCATCCGGTTGCGCAGCGCAATCGCCACGGATCGTTTCGCCTCTTGTTGCCCGACAACGTACTTGTCAAGCTCGGAGACGATCTGCCGCGGCGTTAACCCGGCGGGAGAATTCCCCTTTACTTCCACAAGATCGCTCATCCATTCCCCCTCACCAGGTGACCTCTTCAAGCGCAATCTCTTGGTTGGTATATATGTCGATCGCGCCGGCAATCTCCAGCGATCGACGTGCGACTTCGGCAATCGGCAGATCTGAGACGGACATGTATGCTCGTGCCGCGGCAAGCGCGTACGCCCCTCCCGACCCGATTCCAATCACGCTCTCATCCGGCTCGAGCACGTCGCCTGCGCCGGAGATCATCAAGATCCCTTCTTCACTCAACGTCACAAGAACCGCTTCCAGGTGCCGCAAGATACGGTCGGTCCGCCACTCTTTCGTGAGCTCAACCGCCGCTCGCCTTAGCTGTCCGGTGTGCTTCTTCAGCTTTCCGTCAAATCGTTCCAGAAGAGCGAGGCAGTCGGCGGTCGCGCCGGCGAATCCGGCAAGGACCCTGTCGTCGTACAGTCGGTAGACCTTGCGTGTCTTGCTCTTGATGACGATTGTATCCAGCGTCGCCTGTCCATCGCAGGCGATTACCCCACGGCGTTCAGACTCGGATCGAATCGCAATTATCGTTGTGTTCTTAACGCCTTTCATGGTGCTACATTCTAGCCCTTCCGCCCGGCCTCATCAATCTCATCGAACTGGCAACCTGGACAAATGGCGGTGGTTCCAAAGAAGACAACTCCACAGCGTGTGCACCGTCGTGCACCCGCTTTCAGGAGTGCACGCTCTCGTCGCCTGTGCGTCTTGTAGAGGGAAGAGAACGCATCGCTCAACCGCTGATCCTGAATGGCGAAATCAGGTACAGGTCCTTTGTCGTTGCTAGCGTCTTCAATCACGATCTTCGCAGGCGGAAGCGGAAAATGACCGGGGACAAATCTGATGCGGGTAACAACCTGTTTTTTCATCCGCTCATTGATTTCGTCAATGTAACGTTGCTGCAGCAACGAGAGTTCTTGGCCGATTGTGGACGATGCAACTTCTACTGTGAGCGTGCCGTGAGACAGAAGCGTAGCTCGAGTAATGCGGGCAATGCGGGGACCTGCAACTTCGTCCCATACGATAAGGGCGAGTTGATCGCTGTATTCATCCCCCAGATTGTGTCTGGCAAGTATATCTTTTATCCAATCCATCATCTCATTTTAATCGAAAAGGCTAGTAGTAGGGGTTGACACCCGCCCAACCTGTGGAAAACTCCAAAATTGCCGTTTCAAATAGTGTTTCTCCTTGTGGATAACCCTGTGGATAAAGTGGGTATAACGGTGGAAAACCGTTGACAAGCCCTGTGGAGAAACTTTGCCCCAGATTTCCACTTGCCTTTTCCACAGGGAAGCGTTGTTTTGCACCCCTTTTCAGCCCCTTTTCCACAGGGTTTTCCACAGGGAGGAGATAGAGTTGTGCGTTTTGAAATGCCATTAAGTACGGCGTTTGCTCTATGGATTGGGCGAAAACCGCGCTAGTAGGCTCTCCTGGATTTCGTTCAGCTCGGCCTGCAGGAGCGGAGTTTCCTCCATGAGCTCCTTCATTTTGAGGTACGAATGCATGATTGTTGTGTGGTCGCGATTGCCGAATTGCTTACCTATTGCGGGAAAGGAGTTATTGGTGAGTTCACGTGCGAGATAAATCGCCATGTGGCGGGCTTGCGAGATCTCCTTCTTGCGGCTTGCGCCTTCCAAGTCGTGGCGTTTGAGATGATAGCGGAGGGCAACCTCTTCCTTGATGTGAGTTATCGTCAGCCTTTCACGCTTTCCTTCTTCGGGGAGCATGCCCTCGATATTTTGCGTGGTCAACTGCGCTCCTTGCAGCTCGGCGTATGCGATTGCTTTTACCAGCGCGCCCTCCAACGCACGCACGTTCGAGGAAATGCGGCTCGCGATCATCTCCAAGATGTTGTCGTCAACGTGGATCCCGCGGTTGTTCGCCTTCTCGCGCAGAATGGCAATGCGCGTCTCCAGATCGGGCGGCTGAATATCGGCAACCAGACCCCAACGGAATCGCGATACAAGACGATCCTGCAGTCCGGATAGCTGCTGCGGCGACCGGTCGCTGGACAACACGATCTGCTTCTCGCTCCCGTAGAGCTCGTTGAATGTGTGGAACAGCTCCTCCTGTGTCGCCTCTTTTCCTTCCAGGAATTGCACATCATCAATGAGTAGGAGATCGATGCGCCGGTACTTCTCACGAAACGCCGGGGTTGTGTTGTTGCGGATGGAGTTGATCAACTCAATGGCGAAGCGTTCCGATGTTGTATACACGATAGCCTTGGGCTGGCCGGATGCGACGACAAAATTACCGATCGCCTGCAACAGATGCGTCTTCCCCAAGCCAACGCTTCCGTAGATGAAAAGCGGGTTATACGCCTTTCCCGGCGCTTCAGCGACGGCCATCGAGGCGGCGTATGCAAGGTGGTTGTTCTTTCCCCGCACGAACATGTCGAACGTATAGTCCTGGTTGAGCGGGAGCGTATCGCTGGAACGCACCAAATAAGTATCGCGCGGCGAGAGGCTTGGAGGATCGAGCGGGTCCGAGGCATCCGCTTGGGCGACGTTGATTGTGAGACGTACTTCATGCCCACAAGCAGTGGTGGCCAGCCTTTCCACCATTTTCTGGTAGCGCCGCTCTATGCCGCCCTTGGTGAACAGGTCGGGAACCTCGATCACCAAAGACTTGTCATCCACCGTGATCGGCTTGGCCTTGGAGAACCATGTGGCAAAGCTTGCACTCGGTACATCATCCTGAAGGGCTGATAAGACGCTCTCCCAAACGGCTGCAGGGTTATCGTTCATAGGTTACCTTTGTCGTGCTCTCAACTAGGATAGCGCACCGAGGACTTAGCGGTCAAGAAAAGGATGGTGCCGAGGCCCAGACTCGAACTGGGGACACCGGCCTTTTCAGGGCCGTGCTCTACCAACTGAGCTACCTCGGCACAAGAACTGGCGGAGCCGACCGGATTTGAACCGGCGATCTCTGGAGTGACAATCCAGCGTCCTCGACCAGACTAGACCACGGCTCCGTTCTCATTGACCTGCTCATTGGGCGGGACAGGACTCGAACCTGTGACCTTCCGGATGTAAGCCGGATGCTCTCCCAGCTGAGCTACTCGCCCATTATAGTTGCTGTGTAGTTCTCCCGCAACAAACGCGATTTCTGTGTCCCCAAGGGGATTTGAACCCCTGCCGCCGGGATGAAAACCCGGTATCCTAGGCCGCTAGATGATGGGGACATATTGCGCTCGATTATAGACTGGCGGTGTATCTGTTTCAATCGGCGTTGGGTCGTGCTGGATTCGAACCAGCGACTCCCTGATTAAAAGTCAGGTGCTCTGACCCCTGAGCTAACGACCCGCGTAGAAGAGAGTGAACACTGTGGGTCGTGCAGGACTCGAACCTGCAACCGACGGATTAAGAGTCCGTTGCTCTGCCAATTAAGCTAACGACCCGACTTGGTGATGTTACGAGACGGAAAATTCGCTGTCAAGTGGGGTTGGATAGCTGGCAGGAAGGTCGGATCTGGCGGTGACTGACACAGATCTCTTCGTCCACGGGCAAGGTGAACGAGCGGTCGTCTCGTGGTCCCATATGTCTAGCGACGCGATGACAGCCCGCCCCACACAGTGCCGATTCGCCCTGTATCCTGCACTGAAAGGGGGGGATCGCTGCTTGGTACGTCGACTCAGAACACCCGTCATCATAGCGCTTCTCCTTTTTGCGATCGGGTCACTCTCCATATGCGCTGGCGGCCCCACTCTATCCTACCGATACACCGTTGTCATCGATCCGGGACACGGAGGCAAGGACCCGGGCGCGATCGGAGTTAATGGCCTGGAGGAAAAGGACATTACCATGTCGATCGCGCAGATGTTGTATCTGAAATCGCTCGATGATCCGCTGCTTCGCATAGTGCTCAGCCGGCGCGACGACGAGTATATCTACCCGACCGATCGTGCGGTGAAGGCGAACCAACTCGGTGCCGACCTGTTCGTCAGCATCCACGCCAATTCCTTTTCAAATGAGAGTGTATCGGGCGTTGAAACGTTGGTACATGAGACGCAAGGTGCGGGTACAGCCAGCTATAGACTGGCGGAGATGCTGCAGGCCAAGGTCGTTGCCGCCACCGGAGCGATCGATCGAGGAGTGAAACCGATGCCGCTCTTCATCGGGAAGGCGAAGATGCCGGCTGCCCTTGTCGAGGTGGGGTTCGTAACCAATCGTATGGAAGCGAAGTACCTGCAGAATCTGTCGTATCAAAGCAAGATCGCCGATGCGATCCTCGCCGCGATCAGGCAATTCCTCGATGAATCGTAGCTCGAAACAACAGCTGCTGCAGATTTATCACCGTCTCCTTGCCGACTACGGCGAGCAAGAGTGGTGGCCGGGAAGCGATCCATTCGAAGTGATTGTGGGGGCGATACTCACACAACGGGTGTCTTGGAAGAATGTTGAGCTGGCGATCGATGCACTGAAGGATGCACAGCTGATGACCCCGGACGCCCTCACGCGTGCGCCGATGGCGGCGATTGCAGAGCTAATTAGGCCGTGTCTCTTCTACAACGAGAAGGCGGCGCGGTTGCGCGCGTTTCTCGACTTTCTCAATGCTCGCCACAACGGCGACTTGCGCTCGTTGTTCGCGCTTTCTATTGACGATCTTCGACGTGAACTCCTTTCCGTGTGCGGAATCGGCGAAGAGACAGCGGATGCGATCATCCTGTACGCAGCGGGGAAAGCTAGTTTCGTTGTGGATGCCTACACGCGGCGGATTCTGACGCGCTTGGGCCTCATCACGGGAAGCGAAACATATGGAGAACTCCGATCGATGTTCATGCAAGCTCTGCCAGGTGATGCGGGCATGCACAACGAGTATCATGCCCTGCTTGTGCGGCACGGGAAGGAACGGTGCCTGGCGCGCAATCCGAAGTGCGACGGCTGCGTGTTGCAGGGTTCCTGCAAGCACGTGCCTAGAGCGCAATGAGCGAGCGCGGTGAGGTAGAGAGCGTCTCTGCTCCATCATCGGTGATTAATATGTCGTCCTCGATCCGTACTCCGAATCGACCCTGCAAATAGATGCCGGGTTCGATCGTGAACACCATCCCCGGGCGAAGCGCGGTGTTGTTACCGGCGACGATATACGGTGGCTCGTGCACTTGCAGGCCGAGTCCGTGACCGGTGCGATGAGTGAAGTAGTTTCCATATCCGGCGGCATCGATTACGCGGCGCGCAGCGGCGTCGACGTCCTCGGCCGTTACACCGGGCGCGGCGATCGATCGAGCGGCCGCGTTTGCCTGTTTGACGATCTCGTAGATGTCCTTCCAGATGGGTGTCGACGTTCCGATGGAGAATGTGCGGGTAATGTCAGCGCTGTAAGAACCGAGGCTCGCCCCGAAATCAAATAGCAGGCAGTCGCCTTTCTCAATTACGCGTTCGTTCGCGGTGGTATGTGGAAGGGCGGCGCGGGGGCCGGAAAGGATAAGCGGGTCAAAGCCGTGGCCGTGCGCACCTAGGTTCAGCATCTCGATATTCAGAAGCGTCTGAACATCAAGCTCTGTCATTCCCGGCTTGACCTGGCTACACGTACTGGCAAGCGCCGCCTCACTTATCTTGATTGCTTGCCGGATGGCCGCTATCTCATCCGCATCTTTAAGCATCCGCGCCTGCGACAGCACATCATCAACCTCGACGATTCGGCACCCGGAAGAGTTCTTCTCGATCTCGCGAAGCTCAAGCAGCCTCATCCCGCGCGGTTCCATGCCTATCGACTTGTTATCTAGGTTCAGCGCACACGCTGCTTCACGAAACGCGCGCTCGTACCCCTGTTCGTCAGTGTAGACTACGAGTTCAACCTCGTACGGCAGGGACTCCGTGAATCCATCGGCTTCCAGACGAGGAAGGAGGATTACGGGGCAACGAGCGGCGTTTGCCTGTACGAATAGAACAAACGGCCGTTCGCTCAACGGCTTGTTGAGGCCGGTGTAGTAGGTGAAGTTCGCGCCGGGGAGAAGAGCGACAACATCTACCCTCTTTGAGGTGAGTCGCTCCAGAAGCAGTTGCAGGCGTCTGTTGCAGTCCATATCGAATCCCCTTCTTGTTGATGGGATAAACCAGTATAGCAGCTTTGCATCGTGGCGCATCAAAGGTGTTGCGCCGGTTGTGAGTGGCGTGTTACTTTTCCGTATGAAGATTCTGACCGGGCTCATCCTCATCTTCTTGTATGAAGTCGGCGCGGCCGTGATCTTGCCGACTCCGAGCGAGATCCCGGTTCTGGGGTATGGATTTATTCCGCTCGGCTGGATCTTCTTGGTCGCCGTTCTTGGAAAGACGGTGGGCGCGTACATCGTGTTCTTGGTGGGCGATCGCGCAAAGGGGACGGAGCGGTTCGAGAAGTTTCTCGTTCGTCACCGATGGGCGAGGATCTTCTTCGATGCCAGCGAGCGATTCGTCAAACGCTACGGTGTTTTCGCCGTCTTCGTTTTGCTCAGTATTCCCGGATTTCCCGACACGGTGTCGCTCTACCTGTTCGCCGTTGTCGGTAACAGGCCGGTGTTGTTTGCGATTGCATCCGGTTTGGGTACTGCAATGCGCATGGGCCTCGTGCTGCTTGGCTTCCACGGAATCGCCGCGTTGCGCGGCTAGCGTATGTATGCCAGTGGGTGTTCGAAGACAGCGATGCGCTTCTGCAAGAATGGCATGGCACACAAAGGAAGATGACGTTATTGCTCGATAAGCGGTAGTCGGACTATGAACGTGGTCCCTTTGACCGGATCACTGTGCGCTTCGATGCGCCCGTTGTGAGCGGCAACGATCCATTTCGCGATGGAGAGGCCGAGACCGCTGCCGCCTTCGGCGCGGGAGCGTGTTTGGTCAACACGGTAGAACCGCTCGAAGATATGAGGAAGATCGTCTTCCGGGATTCCGACCCCTGTATCCACAACGCTCAGTTTGGCCAAATCCTCATCCTTCTCCAGTAGCACGTCGATCCTGCCGCCGGGAGGGGTGTACTTAATCGCGTTTTGTATGAGATTTCCCACAAGCTGTTGCAGGCGTGCCTCGTTCCCGTTGACCCATAAGCAGGCCGTTATTCCGGTTTCGAAGACAATTCGCTTCTTGCTTGCGAGAGGCACAAATTTCCTAACAACTCCTTCGATGAGATCGCCCAGATTAGCCATGTTCATTTTCAGATGCTGCTGGCCCGCATCGGCCCGAGCCAGTGTGAGAAGGGAATCCGCGATATTGGTCATCCTGTCGGCCTCGGTGTTGATCGATTGCAGTGCTTCTCGATACTCTTGCTGACTCGCCGTATCGCTACGTAAGGTGACCTCTGCGGTCCCCTTGATGATCGTTAGAGGCGTACGCAGCTCGTGCGATACGTCGGCTGTAAACCGCTGTTCGCGTTGAAAACCGGTCTTCAAGCGATCAAGCATTTCGTCGAACGCGTTTGCCAGACGGGTGACCTCGTCATCCGGACCCTTCAAGTTGATGCGTCGATGTAATCCTTCGGCGCTTATCTGACGCGCGGTCCTCGTGATGCGGTCGATCGGTGAGAGCGCGACCTTGGCCAAGGTCGCTCCCACCGCCGCTGCGAGCAACAGTCCTCCCCCAGAGAGGAACAACAGCAGAAAGAGCAATCGGTCGAGGGCGCTGTCCATGAACCTTAGAGAGCGACCGACCATTACTGTGCCCAATGGTAGTCCGTTTCTTATTAACGGCAACGCATAGACGACCATTCGCCCCGTTTCGGAAAAGGAGCGTAACGCCAATGAGCCGGGATTAGCTGTCTTTAGAGCAGTGATGAAATCGCCTTCATCGAGTTGCTGCGCTGATGGAAAGAACGAGTGATTGACCAGTTGCCCCTTTTCATCCCTGATCTCGATGTATACCCCGTCTGACGTGAATTTTCGTATCAGGTCGGGATCGGCAATGTCGATGAATGTTCCGCTTCCTTCTTCCGCGCCTCCCGATTCAGGAGACTCAATGAAACTGTTGATCTGTTTTGCTCTGACCTCCACCGTATTGATCGCTTCGGTCATGAGGGAATGCCGCAGCGCCTGATACAACGTGAATCCAAGGGCGATCAAAACGATGGTCAGAAGCGCTGCATACCATAAGGTCAACTTGCCGCGGATCGTTTTGAACAACGAGTCACTCCTTGAGCACATAGCCGATTCCGCGTACCGTATGAATCAGCTTTCTGTCCGTTTTATGGTCGATCTTCTTGCGCAGCTTACTTATGTAGACATCGACTGTATTGGTGAAGCTGTCGAAGCTGCTCCCCCACACGTGTTCCTCGATGAGCGTGCGGCTTAGGACACGTTTGGTGTTTTGCATCAGATAGCGCAGTAACCGGTATTCCAAGTTGGTGAGCTGGATCGGGCGGTTCCCTCGGATCACCTCTTGCGTGATCGGGTCCAGTGTAAGATCGCCCACTCGCAGCATTGGGGGAGTCTTGGGACCGCCGCGGCGCAACAGAGCGCGGACACGAGCGACGAGCTCGTCGAACGCAAATGGCTTAGTGAGATAGTCGTCCGCTCCGCTGTCGAGGCCTCGGACCCGATCGGATATGGCGTCCTTGGCCGTCAGCATCAGAATGGGCGTTTCCTTTCCCTCTTCGTGCAAGCGCCGGCACAGGTTCACACCGTCCAGTTTCGGAAGCATCACATCCAAGAGAATCAGATCGTAGTCGTTCTCTTCGGCCATTGTCAGACCATGCTCCCCGTCATAGGCTGCATCGACGGCGTATCCTTCCGCCTCCAAACCCTTCTTGATGAAACTTGCGATCTTACGCTCGTCTTCAACAATTAGTATCAGCATGTTCAGCTAGGATCATACCAGGGTGAGAGAAGCCCGGCGAACTTGCGCTCGCCGGGCCTTGGGCTGCTTGGATTACGGGGGGTAGTGTGCCTAGTCGGATTTCGCGCTATCCGTTGTTTCGGGTTCTCCCGCGCTGGCCTCGCCACCTTCAGAGGCGGTGTGGCCTTCGTCGAGATCCACTCCGCTGTCTGTGTAGAGGATGCGGGCGTTTCCGGCGTCGATTCTTACGTCTTTGATGCCTCCGCTTGTCTGAAGCTCCACCGAGTAGACAAGGGCACCGTTCTCGTTATCGAGTTCTGTCTTGATGACCGTTGCACCTGGGAACTGTGCCAGGGCGGCATTCTCCGCATCGCTTGCCGTGATCTTTGCCAATCCGGCAAGGCTTTGGTCGCTCATGTTCTCAGGAACCGAGATACTTCCTCCGTAGCCAGGATCCTGAACGTTCTCCTCGTGATTTGTCTGCGTCGCCGCTTGTGGGGTGGTAGTTCCTTGCTGCGCGTATAGAGTTGCTCCGCTGATCATCACGGCGACCAGTGCCGCGAGCGTCAATCCGATAGTGAGATTCTTCTTCGTAAACATGGTTAAAACCTCCAGTTTCAGTTTTCGTCTTGGGCTTCTGTTCCCAAGCGCACTGAGTCTACCAGGCCAAGATTAAGAACGGATGAAGACAGGATTAATTCCTTTTCATCCTTTGGCCAGCGTTGTTCTGACAGGACAGAGCCTCTACCGGTTTTCGATAGTGCGTTGTTGTCGGTATCATCTACTTATCCCCCGGGAGGGTGATGAGATGAAGAAGGCGTTGCTCGTTTTTCTGGTGCTGCTGATCATTGCTTGCGGGGCGTTCATATATCGAGCCGAGTTCCGCCCATGGTGGCCCCCGGAAGGGCTCGATTGGAACTATCAACAGCTGCAACGTATCCCCAAACAGGGTGACGACTTCAGTTTTGCCGTGATGGGAGACAACAAGAACAGTTTCTCCACTTTTCAGTCGATCCTGCGCGACCTTGACGGCAAAACCGATCAGTTGGCGTTTGCAATCGATGTCGGCGATCTTGTCTTTGACGGGGAGAAGGAGAAATACCGCGTCTTCTACAACCAGATCAAAGATGAGGAACTCCCATTCTTGGTCGGGATCGGGAACCATGATATCCGTGAGGAAGGCCGCGCAGTATACTACGACTTGTTCGGAGCGTTCTACTACAGCTTCTCCGTCGGGAACTCCTATTTCATCGTCTTGGACGATGCAAACCAGGTGCGTTTCGATACCGCGCAGATTGCTTGGCTGCGGCAGGAGTTGAAGATTGGGCAGGCCTACACAAACCGCTTCGTGTTCTTTCACGTTCCTCTCAGCGATCCACGGGGGGATGCCTCTCACAGTCTGCTGGATGCGGGTCAGGTCGACTCCTTGCTCGCGCTGTTCCGTGAGAGTCACGTAACGCACATCTTCGCCTCGCACATCCACGGCTACTTCACGGGTGAGTGGAGCGGCGTTCCGTACACGATCACTGGTGGAGCAGGCGCGGAGCTTCTCGGTACCGATCCCGATCACTTCTTCTATCACTACGTAGTGGTACATGTAAGCGGCGATCAGGTGAGTACGTCGGTGGTCCGGTTTCCTTCACCTCCTGCCGAAGTGTGGGACCGGCTGGTGCACACCGCGGGAATCTACATTCACTCGTATCTTGTGACCAACGGGCTGAATATTGCCTTCATCGCGCTTATTCTCCTGCTCATTTATGTCCTCTATCACATCCGGCGTAAGAGATCGCGACGCGGTTGAGACAGCAACGGTGCACAGCGGCGTTCCTCTGGGTAAACGCACAGATATTGCGGGCGGTGGATCCGTCGGCTAGACTGGGCCTGGAGGTACGACATGGATACGGTTCAATTCTACGACAAGATCTACTCGTTCAAGGATTACGAGCAGGAAGCGCAACAGGTTCTGCGCGTTGCCGAGGATCATCTCCGTGCTTCTGGAAAGAGCCTGCTCGACGTCGCTTGCGGCACCGGCCGGCACATCGAGTACCTGAAGGATCGGTATGAGGCCGAGGGGCTCGATATCTCGGAAGGAATGCTCGCAGCTGCGCGCATACGAAATCCGAACGTGACGTTCCATCACGGCGACATGACCGGGTTCGAGCTTGGCAGGTCGTTCGACGTGATTACGTGTCTGTTCAGCGCAATCGGGTATGCAAAGACGCTTGACCTTGCCGGAAGAGCGATTGCGTGCATGAGCCGTCATCTAAACCCAGGTGGGGTCGTCATCATCGAGCCATGGTTCGCGCCGACAGCGTGGCAAGCCGGTACGGTACACGCCATGTTGGTTGATGAGGCTGAGCTGAAAATTGCCCGCGTCAACACAAGCTTTGTGAATGGGCGCATCTCTCATTTTGACTTGCATCACTTGATTGGGACCCCGGAGGGCACCAGTCACTTTGTCGAGCATCACGAACTCGGCCTGTTCGAGATCGATGAGATGAAGCAATTGTTCACTGATGCCGGTCTTTCAGTCACCTACGAT
>CAZKAB010000003.1:0-10005 GCA_964550615.1 uncultured Thermotogae bacterium | reverse complement strand
CCGATTCTCGCTGCTGCGGGAGCAAATGTGACGGTCTACGACAATGCACCAAAGCAGCTCGCTCAGGACCGGTTTGTCGCCGAGCGTGAGGGCTTGAGCATTCGCACGGTTGAGGGAGACATGCGCGACCTCTCGTCGCTGTCTGATGAGACTTTCGATTTGATCGTTCATCCTGTTTCCAACTGCTTCGTCCCTGACGTACTGCCGGTATGGAGAGAGTGTTATCGTGTCTTACGCTCGGGCGGCGCACTCTTGGCGGGGTTCGACAACCCCATTCTCCATCTGTTCGATCCGGCGAAAGAGAAGGAAGGCGTTCTTCAGGTTCGTTTCTCGCTGCCTTATTCGGAGCTTTCAAGCATCAGTGAAGAGGAACGTGTGCTCCATTATGGGCGTGATGCTGCGCTCGAATTTGGGCATACGCTTGCTGATCAGATCGGCGGACAGATCGACGCTGGATTCGTGATTGCCGGCTTCTACGAGGACACTTTCCCCGGTGAACTGATCTCGCGTTATTGCGATTCATTCATCGCCACCCGTGCGGTTAAGGCGTGGGCGCAGTGATCGGTTTGAATCGTATCCACCCGTCGTTATAATTCGCATTAGAAGACCAAGGCGCGGATGATGCGAACCATTATCTGCGGAGTATGAGCCCGTAAGGAGGAAACGATGATCACTAAGGCCAATGATACTGACTTTGTGGCTGCCTCCTACGGGTTTCGCCAAGCAGGTACTTCCACTGAATATTAGGCTCCATCACTTGAGCTAGCGATTATCTGCCCGCATCAATTCCCCCAGACGAGCAAGCGCGTGACTGCAGCCACTTAGGCGTGTGCAGATGAATTCATGCTCCCCCGTCAACGATTAGAATGAAACAAGGAGAGGAAATGTCACTTTGTATACCGAAGGGATTTGCCGCTCGTCCGGCGACCATGGACGACCTGGAGAAGGCCGTATCGCTGTTCAATGCGTGTTCTATGAGCCTTCTCGGTGTGAAGCAACATGACGTGCACGACCAGGCTGTGGAGTGGAAGACGCCGTTGTTCAATCTGGAAACCGACACCCTTGTTGTCTTGAGTCCTGCAGAAGAGATCGTAGGATACGCGGAGGTATGGGACGCCGAAGAACCGCACGTGAGCGCGCACAGCTGGGGACGCGTGCACCCGGATCACCGCGGCCTTGGTATCGGTTCCTTCTTGCTTCACTGGGAAGAAGAGCGGGCGCGCCAGGCGATTGCCAAGGCTCCGGTGGAGGCGAAGGTTACCCTTGGCCACGGAGTGAACTCAAAGGACAAAGAAGCGCAGGCGCTGCTTGAGAAGCACGGATTTAAGATGGTCCGTCACTTCTGGCGCATGGAGATTGTGCTCGACGATGACGTTCCCGCGCCTCAGTGGCCGACTGGCCTGACAGTACGCACGTTCGACCCAGTACATGATCTTAAGAGGACGGTGCTTGCGGTGCGGGATGCGTTCAAAGATCACTGGGGAGAGGTCGAAACACCGTTCGAGCAGGAGATGAAGTTTTGGAACCATTGGATAACAGAGGATGACGACTTCGATTCGTCTTTGTGGTTCTTGGTATTCGATGGAGAGGAGATTGCGGGAGTGGCTCTCTGCTGGCCAAAGAACAACGAGGATCCGGAAATGGGATGGATCAACGCTCTTGGAGTTAGACGGCCGTGGCGCAGACGCGGGCTTGCAGTAGCCATGCTACATCACGCGTTCGGCGAATTCGCCCGACGGGGCAAGCGGAAGGTTGGCCTCGGCGTCGATGCCACAAGCCTTACAGGCGCTCAGCGAGTTTATGAACGCGCGGGGATGCATGCTGCCCGGCAAACTGACGCCTTCGAAAAGGAACTGCGTCCGGGTATTGACGTGCGACGGCAGGCAATCGATGAGGCAGAAGTTGGTTGAACGAGAAGAGCGAAAGCAGATGATAACATGGCACGAGGCCGGTCCAGGTTTGGCGCTCGCCGCATCCCATGTTACCTTTAGATGACTGTTTCCGCATGCGCGAGGGTTGGATAATCTTAATGCAAACGGTGCAAACAGATCCGCCTACGTGGGTGCGGGAAGGCAGAAATCGGGAGATGAAACATGAAACGTAGCTGGAGATTTGTCTCTGCCATTGTCGGCGTTGTTGTCATTGCCTGCCTCGTGGTCGTTCTTTGGCCGGCACCGGATCCACTCGCGGGAGTGAATACGGTCGCCCTCCGTTTCGGCGACAAGCCGCAGAACGGGATTGTCGGCGCATCATTTGAGAATGAGCTCCATGTGGTGCTTGGAGAACGGAACATCACTATTGTCTCCGATGAATCGAGTGCCGACGCCGTGCTGATAGTCGATGATGTCACCGTCAATCTGGGAGACATCAATCTGTCCCTGCAGAGCGGGGTGCTCAAGGGAAAAGTGCATGCGGAATGCACGTTGACAGAGGAGAGCACCGGCTCCAAGCATGTGATGGACTTCTATCTTGCATTCACCGGTGAAGACATCAAGGCAAACCTCGTGCCGCGCAAGTTCTGGCAGGTTTGGAAGTGATGGAGCCCCATCGCGCAATTGAGTAGGGAAGCGATCGCTGTCGCTATCGCCTGAGACATCGCTTCCCTAGCTACCCTGCCGCGCGGATACGCCAGGGCGTTTCACATCAGGCGTTCGTACCAGCTGCACCAGAATGAGAGACACGACGGCGATCCCTACTCCGGCGAGGAAAGGAGCTCGCGAACCGAAGAGAGCCCACACCGTTCCCCCGATGACGGGGACTACGACTGCTGAGATGTGGTTTATAGTTGTCTGCACAGAAAGATTGGCTGTTACTTCTTCCGGAGAGACGGAGATCTTCTGGAAGTAGGTTGTGATAGCGAAATTGAACCCGAACAATATGCTGTCGAGGACAAATAGGACAAACAGTATCGACAGAGAATTGATGTATGCATAGCCTAGGAAGACCGGAATGAGGGACACGAAAGCGATCGTTAGTACCGTTCGCTCGCCCAAGCGGGTAATCAGTTTGCCGATGAATTGGTAGGAGTAGGTGTTTATCAGTCCATTCACCAGGAATAGAGTGGCGGTTGTCTGCACGCTGATCTTGAACTTGCTCACGAGCAGGAAGACGGCAAATGTGGTGAATATGTGGCGGCGGCTACCCATGAGGAACGCCAGCGTGTAGAAGAGCCAATAACGCTTACGTAGCTTTACTTTCCGTCGCTTGGGTAGTGTGTGATGCCCTTTTCCCATGAAGAACAAGAGAAAACCGCCGCAGGAAACGATACTGCCTACGGCGATAAATATGTCGCGGTATCCGATTCTCCCTGCCAGGAAATAGACAACGCCGGTAGCGAGAATGGCGGCGATGGCACCCATGCTCTTTAATTCCCCCATCGTTTTGGGAGTCTTGTCATGATCGACGCTCATCAGAATCACGCCGTTGCTGCTTGGCCCGAAGTAGTGAAATCCCAGACTCATAACCACGGTTGCGACAAGCAGGAACGGCACGCTCGTTGCCTGGCCGGTGAGCACTATTCCCACGCCAAGGAGGATGATGCTGAGCGCCATGATTCGCATCTCTGACAACACAAGCGCTAGAAAGGCGAGAAGAAAAGCCAACAGACCGGGTACTTCGCGCACCGACTGGATCCAGCCGATTGCCTCCGGCCCAACGCCGATCTTCTCCACCGCGAAGTTGTTGAACATCGCTTGCCAGACCTGGTTACCGAATGCAAGGAGGAAACTGGAGACAACGAGGTAGAAGAATAACGGCCGGTTCTTGTGGAACATCTCACGCATGTCTCGTTTACTCCCTAACTGCAAGGACAAGGACGATTCCAGCGCCTTAGACGCGGTGCTTGGAAGAGAGACGAAACTGTAACCCAAAAGACAAAGCATCTCCACGATTCGGCCGACGCACAGTACCATACATGTACATATCACGGGCTCTGCTTGTGGCCGTCCGCGAGAAGATGTATCCTGCCGGATACTGAGGAGGCATGATGAAACGCATACCCGAGAACCTTGTTACCGTATTGGAGACTGGAAGCCAGTCAGTTGTTGCCGTCGCCAAGTCGATCTTGGAATCGGCCGACATTCCCTGTTATGTAGAAGGAGAAGAGTTTCAGAACCTATCGGCGATTGATTTGGATGCCGGATTTGTCGAGATTCAGGTATCAGAAAAGCACGCCAAGGATGCTAGGGAGCTTCTTAAGCACCTGCATGATTGAGTACGGCGGCCTACAAGGAGATTCCGAGATCTACCGGCACAATTGAGGGGCTCCCCTATGTCTAGCGATGGGTGCGCGCCCCCGACAAGGCGAGCGAGAAGATCACCTTGTGCAGCCAGCGATTGATCGCTACATCCCCCACAGATGGCCGGTATGAACCGGCTTACCTTGCAGCTTGAGATAGTAGAAGAGCTGTGACTTGTGTAAGACGAGATGCTCAATCATTTCGTTTAGCTGGTAACCGAGCGGGAGCGGGGTTGGATCCCAAGGCGCTGTGACGATCTTGCTTGCGAGATCCGCCTCTCCGGCTTGAGCGATCATTTCGAGTGCGAGCCTTTTGTCGGCTGCCAGAGCCGATTGTGCTTCATTGAGGCTTGCTACAGAGGGAAGGTTCTCCGCCGACGGCAACATCTCTCCTTCCGACATCTCCTGTTCCGGCATGCCCCAATCTCCGGTCACGAATCCCTTCAGCGAATCGCCACAAGCATTCGATAAGTGTTTCAGCAATTGTCCCGTGGTCATCCAATTGCTTCCGGTAGCGGGCTTCCAATCCAGCTTGTCCCGATCGATGAGTTCAAGCAAGCCCTCGGCCGCGTGATACGCGTAGCCGACGCGCTTTGTTAACATCTCCGTCCAGTTCATGTCGCCTCCTTTGAGCATCGTGATGTGTACAAGGCCATCGTAGTCCGATGCAAGCGTTAAAGTAAGCGAACGTATCGCTCCGACCGGTCAGCTTGATTACGCGGATGTAGTTAAGAAGCGGGCTCTTCGCTGGTTGGAGTAGGCAACAAGCTTCTGCCCGTAAATGATGGAACGCTCTTCTCGCGCCCGAATGCCAGGCAAGATTCACCACGAAGAGCACGAAGACTGCGACCTAATGAACCGACGAAGGATTCAAGACCGCAGTTCCTATGAACCTCTATGTCACCAGACTTGGGAGCGAGATCAAATGCCTACCCTCCTACTCCTTCTTGCTTTTCGTGGTAAGGGCTTCCGTAGTACTGTATTTCTGTTCTTTTCCGCATCATGGTGCATTTCCTTGCGTCCTATCTGTCAGAACACGACAGCAAACAGGCCTTTGCAGGATATGAGCCTTGTTCTCTTGCTCGCTCAAGTGCCGGTGATTACCAAGAACCACCCTCCAACAGTATCTCTCATTTTTGTTCTACCTTTCTGTATCCTGCTTCTCCTTGGCGCCTCTGCGTCTTTCCGAGAGAATGCTCTTGTTCTCTCATCACTCGACACTCATTACCCACCACTGCTTCACGTTCTTGAGATAGACGCGTTGTTTCATACTGCAGCTTCAGCTATCAGCTCCAACCGATAGAGCGCCCAAAAAGCAAAGCGGGCCGAGGACAGCCTCAGCCCGCTTCGTCGCGGCAATTAGGAGTTAGAAGTTGATGTCCGTTCCCAGTCGGAACCAGTCGGTGCCACCTTGAGTAACGCTGATCCCAAATGTGACGGCGATGTTCGTTCCGATCTCTTCGCGAAGCTGTATACGCGTCTCGGCCCAGTCGAACAGGCCACTGCTGTTACCGGTGTCGAACCAGGCAAATGCCGAGAACGCGGATGATCCGCCACAGCAAGAGTCTCCGCCGACGATGATCCCGATATACTCGTCGTACGGCACCTCACCCCTCGCCGGCATCGCCAGGCATGGAAGAAGCGTCGTTAGCTCTCCGTCCCACGACCAACCAAGGTACTTCATGCTTGGGTTGGCGTAGTTGAGGTACGGATACCATCCATTCTCGTCGAACAGATCGCCGGCTTTGAATGTGAGGCCATTCCACGAGTATTCGAGCTTCATCGCTTTCAGCGACAGGCCAGTGATCGAGCCTCCCGCCCCCTCGAGCGCTAAGTAGGGCGTGAAGCAAACCACGTCGCCCACGTTGACATCGAAGACCAGATTCATTGTCTTCGAAGTAGTGGTAAACATAACGTCGATCCACTTGAGATCGAGCCAACCGAGCCCGAGATCGATGTCGTTTGCCTCAAACAAGACGTAGTCAAAGCCTGTGCATGCAAAGCTCAACTGCGCGAGCACGTCAAAACACGTAAACGGCATCTCAACGTAGAAATCCGCGCCCGACCAGCACGCCGTGCAGCTGGCCGTCTGGACATCGATGTATCCCGACGGCTTCTGCCACGTGTCGCACACCTGAAAGATGAAGTGATCCAGCAACCAAGCGTAGCCGTACTTGTAGATATAGCTCGACGTCTCGTTCATATTGAACCGCGTCTGGCCCCAGAACTTGATTGAGCCGAGGGTAGCCCATCCGCCGAGAGTCAAGCCGCTTCCCATTGACGGTGTCTGCGAGCTTCCCACATTGTCCAGCATGAACAGGGCATACAGGTTGATGCCGGCGATTGCGGTCACGGCGGAGCCGATCAGCGATTGGAACTGTGCCTCATCCGCATCGAAATCGGCAATCGAGCGCAGGGCAAATCCGCCCAGCACTCCCTTGGCATCGAAGTAGACGTTATCCAAACCGGAAAGATCGGCAATCACCGTAGACGACCAAGTCCATGTCCCGATTGAATAGTCAACTTCGAGCACCGACTCCATTGCCGCGATGCTGAAGGGCTTAACGTTCGACTGAACGTAGAACGACCACGAACCGCCAAATGGGGCGGCGACAGCAGCAAGGGTTGCGATGATGATTATGAGAAAACCGATTGCCAACGACTTCTTCATGTCCCCTCCTTACCAGGTCCCCTACTCATGGCTCCTGGATCTCGATTGTGATCGTCTGAGACTGACCGTCGTCCGACTGGATGATCAGCTCATAGGTTCCCGGAGCCAAACCGCTCGTATCGATAGTGAACATATACTGACCAGTTCCCTCATCATAGGAGGCGAATCCCCAGTATGCAAGTCCACCGTCCGGACCCATTAACGAGAGCGTGACAGCCGCGTCGATGATCGGTTCTCCTGTCACCGGATCAGTTATCGTGAAGCCGTCTTCTATGAGGTCTCCCGTGGCGTAAGTGCCGGAGAGTCCACCTTCGACCGCACCACCTCCGCCGGCCGCGCCGCCGAGGTTGATCTGTCCGCCTGGTAGCGTTGCCTGGAACGCGCCCGCACCGGCAACGCCTTGGTACTGGATGAACGTGTTCACGTCCTGTCCCAGCTGAACCATCAGCCACAGCTGCTCGATTGCCGGATCGATCCCGGCTGCGAGACCGGCATTGATGATCGCAGTAGCGTCAAGATACGAATCGTCAGCGTTCTCCGGCAGGAACGGATCGTAGTCGACGAGCCCCGTTGTGCGGCCGTCGATTACGGAACCGAGTTGCGTTCCCCAGTAGTTGTACTGAGCATCGAACGTGCCGGTGCCGTTGTTCGTCACGTTTCCGTACAGATCGCACCAGTTGATCGCTGAAGTGCCGGCATCGTGCCCTGCGCCGACCGTAACGTTCCCATTGATCCTGAATCCCTGCAAGGGCAGCCCGACGAGGACGTTATTGGAATTGATGCCCATGTTGCCGTTGAGCGTCGTGTGCTTCGCCGATCCCGGCTGGCTGACTATGTTTACCGGCTGAGTGATCGGAGTGCTGGCATCGTACGCGCCATGCTGTACCTCGATCGTGTCGGTGAAGGGAAGATCCGCGCTGTTCGCGCCCGCGATTGCCGTGTTTAAGTACCCGGCTGTCGGCTCGGGGCCGACAGGTGCAACAATGATCGTCATCGGACCAGTGATCTGTACGCCAACCGTTGTCGGATTCCCGTCCGGATCCGTCCCCAGCCACGGGCTAAAGATGACTTTTGTGCTCACCGCGTCGCCTGTACCAGATCCCTCTCCTGAGGGCCCACTTACATTGCCCCACCAGTTGAGCGTAGCATCCACAACTGGACCCGTGCTATCGATCCCCCAGGCATTGCCAGACAGGGAGTTGTAATGGGCCTCTACGATGCTGGCGTCGGTGTCGAGGTATCCTACGGCGATGCCCATCGTGTTGTTCTCCAGCACATTGAGCCGAATCGTTGCAGTCGTACCAGGTCCGTAGTAGTCGGTCACCAGGATTCCGGCTGAGTTCGATCCATCGGACGACGCCGTTGCTGTACAGTCTGTGATCGTGTTGCCGGAAATCGTGGCACTGCCGCCATATCCGACCTCGACGCCGTAGTCGAGTCCGTCCACAGCGCCCTTCCCGGTATAGGTGTTGCCTGTCACCGTCGCGTTTTGCCCGCCAACCCAGATTCCTACCCTGCCGATGTCAGACAGGACGTTGTTGCTGACCGTTACACCGTCTGCATAGACGACCAAGCCGAACCCCAGGTACGCGCCATACTGGATGTTCGTGAAGACATTCCCGTCTACGGTCCCAGTTGCAGGAGCAGTGAAACGCACACCGCCGTACAGATTTCCCAGGCCGTCAAACGTCAGATTGCTCAGGTTTGCTGTTCCTCCGGTAATTCTGACGAGGTAGCTCCCTGTGAACCCCGAAGCGGGTGCCAGAATCGTGGTCCCCGCATCCGCACCGAGCAAGCTGACATCGTTGGTAATGGAAATCTCTGCTAGCTGTTCGTACATACCGGCGCCAATGCTGACGGTACCGCCGGAGCGGACCTCGTCGACTCCTTCCTGGATTGTGTCGAATGCATCATAGCCGACCGCGACACCGTCGCCGGCTGGATCATCGCCGAGCGAGAGTCCCGCGAAGTCGTCGTCGACGTACACGGTAGGAGGCGCAACGTAGACGATTGACGAGATCGCTTCTGCGTTGACTTCAACGGACCCAGTAGCGTCGAGTGGAGCGCCGGGCCAACAGAGGAACTGCCCGTCCGCCTGCTGTAGGCTGCGAATGAATGCAACACCTCGAGCGATTTGGCCAAGGTACGTTGACCGATCGAAGGCGTTCAATGCAGCAATCGCGAAGGCCGTGGTTTGCGTGTCGGCGTTTGTGGAATCCGACGGATCCAGAGTAGAGTCGTATAGCCAGGCACCATCGTTAGCGGTCGTCGTCACCGCTGCGAGAGCCGCCGCCAGATCAGCTGTCGAATCCGCGCCGCTGTACGCGCCGACCGTCGGATCAAGATCAATCCCCGTGATCGCGGATGCCCATACAGCGCCGGCAAGTCCGATCACGTCGTAGCCACCCGCAGCTGTGGTCGCCTCCAGACCGCTCAGCACCGCCCCCATGAGCGCTGCACAGATGGCATCTTCCCCTGCCAGGTGTGCGGCTATGGCTGTCGCAGACAAGTCCCAGGGGGACATCTCGACGATGCCCTGTGAAGCCCTGCCATTCACCACCGCGGCACCATACTCTGCCGCGCCCATGTTGTTCGATTCCCCATAAGTTCCAGCGCTAAGCTTGTCCCAGAAGTTGACCTGAACGAAATCCGCGTACTGGGAGTTCGCTGTAGCGAGACTCAGCGACTCCATAAACAACGGATCATGAGTCGCAAACCTGGGATCTCCATCCGTGTAGACTGATATGTTCACCCACATCGTATTCAGCATGTAGTCGCCATTTTCCGTGGCAGATAGCAGATATGCACCACTCTTTGTATGAAGATATGCGTTCAGCATCCCCATTCCTGAAGGTCCCTGTGTGTTTGTCGGGGGGGACGTGCTTGGAGTCCACGGGAACCACCCTGCCGCGTCCTGTTGAGCTTGTAACCAGTCTGCTGCATCCGACGTGGAGCCTGCCAGGCAACTTGCAGTACTAACCAGAAGTATCACTGCAAACGTGGCAGCCATAGTAGTCGTCAGCCACTTAATGCTTTTCATTCCTCCCTCCTTGCCCTCACATCTTTCCCTGTTGCGTACGTAAAGCGACAAATAATG
>CAZKAB010000002.1:3390-103303 GCA_964550615.1 uncultured Thermotogae bacterium | reverse complement strand
CATTCGAATCAGCGCTTGCCAGCTCGGTTGTTTCACCTGAAGGAAAAGGGGACAGGCTACTTTTCCGACTCATTCAGCACTTATTATTGCCAATCCCAGCCGTAAACAGGACTGGCGAAACTTGCGCTGCGAAAAGTAGCCTGTCCCTTTTTCCATTCCTATGCAACGGGCGTTCCCGGCGGTCGACCAGCAAGGACCAACAGGACGTTATCGACCGCGATTCGGGCGAGCGCCCGCCGAGTGGCCACGGTACCGCTGCCGATGTGTGGAGCGAGGACGACACGTTCCTTGAGTTCGAGCAGCTCGGGGTTAATTTTCGGTTCGTGCTCATAAACATCGATACCGGCGCCGGCAATCTCGCCCGCCTTGAGCGCCCATACAAGCGCGGACTCATCGACCACCGGTCCGCGGGCCACGTTCACCAGTATCGCCGTGTCCTTCATCCGTCGAAATGCTTTCACATCGAACAGGTGCCGCGTCTCCTCAGTAAGCGGTGTATGTACGCAGATAAAGTCGCTTTGTTCCAGTAGCGATTCGAAGGGCACCCGTGCTGCATCCAATTCCTCTTCCGCTGAAACGTTACGCCCGCGATTGTGATAGAGGATGTTCATGTCGAACCCACAATGCCCACGGCGGGCGACCGCCGTTCCGATCCGGCCCATCCCGACTATGCCAAGAGTCTTTTTATGCAAATCGAATCCAAGATGCGGCTGTACCAGCTCCCAACCAAGGAATTGCCCGGCGCGTACGAAACCGTCCGCCTCCACGATCCGTCGCGCAGCGGATAGGAGGAGGGCGAATGTGAGATCGGCCGTTGTTTCGGTAAGAGCGCCCGGAGTGTTCGTGACGGCGATGCCCGCCGCATGTGCCGCCGAGACGTCGATATTGTCGTAGCCAACTCCAAGGTTGGCGATTATCTTCAATTGGGGAGCGTGCGCAATCAAGTCGGCATCGATCCGATCGGAAAGAAGACAGATCAGACCATCAGCCGATTCAACATTTTCCAACAACTCGCTCGCCGCAATCGGCCCTGAGACGTCACGCATCTCAACGTCATGGCCGGCGCTTCGAAGCCGTTCGATCTCATCGGCAACCACTCGACATGTCACGTACACCTTGGCCATTATTCACTCCTTGGGAATTGCCTCGCGCGCAAGCACATCGCAGCGTTCATTCTCACGATCGCCGGCATGACCCTCGACCCAATGGAACGTTACCTCATGCTCGGAAACGACGCGATCGAGTTCTCTCCAGAGATCGTCGTTCTTCACCGGCAAGAGGCGCTTGCCGCTCTTCCTCTTCCATCCGTTATTCTTCCAGTTGGCGATCCACTCTGTGATCCCTTTCTTGACGTATGTCGAGTCAGTGAACAGATCCACCTGCGATGGCGACCGCAATGCCTTGAGCGCCTCGATCGCCGCGGTGAGCTCCATGCGGTTATTCGTTGTCTGTGCGTCGCCCCCCGATATCTCACGGCGATGAGGCCCGCTCTTGAGAACGGCACCCCACCCTCCCGGGCCCGGATTCCCGCTGCATGCTCCATCGGTATAGATCGTTACTCGTTTCACACGCAACAAGTTAGCCGATCATCGGTCACTTGTCGAGCGGCGACATCATATCCGTGCGGAAAGGCCGTCACTGCAATGTGGGGCGTCGCCGCTCGGCCGGCATCGTGGCGGGAAGAGGATTAATCTTCACAACCCTACCGCAAAGAACTATTATGAGCACTGCTACTCTGGGAGGTGCAGCAAATGAAAAGGACAATCGCTCTCGCCTTGATCCTGGGTATCGCAATCGCTCTCTTGTTTGGGTTGGGGACAATCGCTTCAACATCGAGGCTTGTGGCAGCCGAGTTTCAGTCAAGCGGAGATGAGATCGCCGGGTGGTATTGGCTTAGAGACGAAGGGCTTCAGCAGACCGCTGAGTGGACCTTCGTTGAGATAACGACTGGTTCGGATAGCCTAGTTTTGGAATTCAGCGTGCTGGCGACCGACCACGCTGGCGGCGGAAGAGGTTTCCCCGCGCGGTTCCGCTTGATCTATGGATACCCGGGAACCGGGATGATGACAGGCGTGTTCAAGACGCAGGTCATTACACTCCCCAACGTGTCGTCACCGGATGATCCGCTCGGCTATGCATGTCGTGGAACAGCAACAGTATCCAGATCGCCGTTTCCCGCCGCCACCTCACTTGTGTTCAGGGTAGAGCGGATTTCGCCCACCGACAGCCATGTGGCATTCAACAAGGAGAGCCTCGCCATTTTGTCTCCGGCAGAGGCCGCGCTGGAACTGGTGACCGCGCCCGTGAGGCCATCAGACTTCGCTTGCACAGGCGACTACATCTCGGGAATCGGCTGGTGCAGAAGAGTGGGGCACGCGCTTGAGTGGACGTGGGGGCCTCTTAGTGAAGGGAATGCACCCGTCGAGGCAGCGGTCAATTTTACCCTGCTGGTAACGAACACGTTCGATGGTGGGAGCGGTTTCGCCGCTGTAATCCCGGTAACTGTTTTCGATCTTGAAGGCGAGGTAGTCGAGCTTGGACTCCTGGACCTTTCAAACACGTTTCGTCCTAAATTCGCCGGAGACAGCGGCGGGATCGGCTACGCCGCAACCGGCGCATATGAGCTGAAGAATCCTGATTTAGTCACAAAAGGGTTCAGGCTGCGACTCGCATGGCCCGCTATCGCTTCTCCTGACGATGAAGTCTCGAGCGGTGACACGCGCCACTTCGGCGGGAATGCCACAAGTGCGTTATTGGCTTATGTGGCCGTTCAACTGGCAGAAGGAGCGGAAGAGTGAGCGCGTTTGGGGAGGGTATGATTCGGTCGGCCGGAATCGCGTGTCTGATGGTGATCATGCTAGTCGTGGGCTCTCTCGCCGAACAAGCCGGTGTCGCGCCACTTCAGGTTGGTGATGCCGAGGGATTATTCATTGTGAATGTGCCCGACGCGAGTCAACCGCCGGGAAATATCCTCCGCTTCCAATCGGTAGACAACTGGTGCGCACCGCTGGCAGCGGCAAATGCGCTCGTCTTCCTCGATCAGGCGGAGATGGAGTGGGCGCACAGCGTTTCCGGCGGACTTGCTCCGTTGCTGGTGAGCGAGTATCTCGGCTATTTCATGGCGACCAACGGAGAGGGGAGTCGCGCCCGGGAGAACGCACAACGGCGGCTATCGGGGACGTTGCTGAAAGACATCTCCGCTGGCGTGAGCGAGTTCGTCCGTTGGGATCGCGACAAGTTGTATGACACACCGCCACCTGAGCTCATTGAGAAGTCCGGCGTGGACTGGCGAGTCGAGCTTGCAGAAGGAACCGTCATGGATGAGCCGCTTGCTTTCTTCTTGGGAAGCATCGAGGCGGGAATTCCACCCGTGGTCTGTTTCAGCTACTGGAATCCGGTCGTTGTGGAAAAGGAGGAGCTCGCCGTTGGCGATGAGAACGTGCTCGTCTATTTCGCTTCCTGGGGAGATCGCATTGCTTCCACCGGAGTGCTGCACAAGGCCGACCCAAAAGTGCCCGCCGAGGTGTGGGACGAGAAGCAAGCAATCGGACACGCGGTCACCGGAGTTGGCTTCATAAAGGGCGACCCGGACGGCGATCGAGGACCGCTTCCAAACACGTTCTGGGCTATCGTGCACGATAACTGGGCAGCCACCCCGGAGAACATCGCCATCCCTTGGGATCATGTTGCCGGGGTCGTGGTGTACGTGCCGCGGTAGAGAGATGCTTGCCTCGGCTCGCTTGTAGATATTGTGGGATCGTCATTGCCCGCCCTCTTCAGAGAGGCTAAGATCTAGCGATCCTGACCGATAGCGAGGGAGCATGCCCGAACCGCAAATAATCCTGATTTTCGGTGACGCGTATCGCTGCGAGCGCGCGGTCATCGCGCGAAACGAGATCATCCGCACCCTTGATCCGCATGCGGAGCGCCGTGCCTTGTTCGCCGACGAGGTCGATCCGTCCGCATTGGCGCTTGAATTCCGTTCGGTATCGCTATTCGCCACTACGCGTCATTTTGTCGTCAGGCGGGCGGAGAAGATGAATCCAAAGGCACTGTCAGTTTTGATTGGCCACACCCTGCCACCCGAGACGTTCCTTACATTGGTGGCGATTGACTTGAAAGGGACGAGCGGACTCCTCAAAGAGGCAAGAAAGCGTGGAGAAGTGCGGGCGCTCCCGCCAGTACGTGGGCAGGGGCAGGGAGAAGAATACACACGCCTGATCGCCGATGAAGGGCTTCGACTCACTCCCGCAGCGAAAAAGACTCTCATCGCACGCTGCGGCGATGATCTGCTCTCACTAGGTCAAGAATTAGGCAAATTGCGCACGTTCTCCTCCCAGGAGACGCTGGACGAGGAAATAGTCGCACGATTGGCGTTTACCGCAGGTGAGGCATCAGTATATCCGTTACTCGATTCCGTACTCGAACGCAATTTGGGTTCTGCTTTCACTCGTCTTGGGGATCTGTATGACGATCCGGGAAGAACGTTCTCGGCCCTCGTCCGTCACCTGACAAGGGTGTTAATGGTACGCGTCCTCATCGATGAAAGAAAGAACGTCTCCACAATCTCGTCTCTCCTCGGCCTCCCCAGCTGGTTGGTGCGCCGATCTTATGGGCAGGCGAAGCAGCACACGTCCAAAAGACTTACCGCCGCCCTCGACCTGGCGATCGATCTCGATCTTCTGGTCAAGAACGGCGGTATCCGTCCTCTTGATGCCCTACTGAAGCTTGTTCTCTTCGTCACGACTCAGTCGTCACCCGCACCGGAATGTGCTCGGCAAAACCGGCCTTCTCGAGCAATAACCGGCTAGCAATTAGCGCACAGTACAGGCTTCCTAATACGCCTATCCCGAGCGTGATTGCAAATCCCTTGATCGGACCGGTCCCGACGAGAAGCAGGATCAACGCCGTTATGAGCGTCGTGATATTGGCATCGAGCAATGTGGAGAGGGACTTCTCAAATCCCGTGCGCACAGATGCAAGCGGAGACTTGCCCGTGCGTCTCTCCTCCTTGATACGCTCGAAGACGATCACATTTGCGTCGACTGTCATACCGATCGTCAGGATGATACCGGCAATTCCCGGTAGCGTAAGCGTCGCATGGAAGATCACGAGCGCCGCGAACACGATCAGCATGTTCAGGATGAGGGCGCCCTGGGCGACCACACCCAGCCAGCGATAGTACATCGGCATGTACAGCAGGATGAGAACGAAGCCGATCACGATCGTCAGCATGCCTCGCCTGATCGAGTCATTTCCCAATGTCGGGCCGACGGTGTTCTCCTCGACGACTTTTACCGCCACTGGAAGTGCACCGGCGCGCAGTACAACGGCGATTCTTGTCGCTTCGTCCTTGGTGAACTTGCCGCTGATGGTTGTCGTATTCTGAACGTTGCGCCATCCCTGCGCCGCCGCGTCTTTGATAGACTGTGTGATGCGGGGGGCGCTGTATATCACGTTGTCCAGCACGACGGCGAGCAAGTCGCCTTCGTTCTGCGGCGTGTTCGGATCGTCGCCCTTGAGCGTTCTAAGCGCGTTGACGAAGTCCTGTGCTCCTTGCTGATTGAACGTGAGAGCAATGTACAGTTGCCCAGCGTTCTGCATTGACTGAGAAGTGCGCACACGAGCATCGGAAAGAGCAGCACCGGTCAATAGCGGTGCGGTGTCCACCAGGTACGGAATCCCGTCTCGATCCTTCAACACCTCTTGTGAGGATGATGTCGGCACTAGGTCCGAATTGGGACTTGTGCCTGCTTGAACCACTTTATGGAATTCGAGTATCGCCGTTTGGCCGATCAACTGCCGCGCCTCGGCGGGGTCTTTCGTCCCGGGGAGGTTCACTAATACCCTGTCGGTTCCCATCGGTTTGATCTCGGCATTGGTCATGCCGTATTGATCAACTCGGTTATTGAGGATGGTGATTACTCGATTGAGCGTATCCTGTTTTTGTGCCGAGTCCATGCCCGCCACGTCCTGTGCCTCAAGAACCAACCTCACGCCGCCCTGCAAATCGAGTCCGAGGTTCAGTACATCTTTGACCGGCCAGAACGGGTAAAGGAGGGCCAACGAACCGACGATAACCAAGAGCACTGTTCCAAAGCGCAACCAGTCGTTACGCGTCATGTTGCTGTGTGCCATTACGAAAACGCCCTCCTTAGCATTTACTTTGTGCGCTTGTCAACGATGCTGCTCTTGGCCAGCCGAATCTTACCGCCGTCCTCAAGGGTCAGCACGACTGAGGTATCGCCTATAGAGTCTATCTCTCCGTAAATTCCTCCAGCACTCACTACATTGTCACCACGCTTCAGTCCCGACACAAGCTCGTTGTGCTTGGATTGACGCTTGCGCTGCGGCCTGATCAACATGAAATAGAAGACCGCCGCGAACACAGCAAGTATGACAACAAGCGAGATCACTGAACTCCCCGCCGACGTGGTCGCCTCTTGCCCAAACGCGGCAAATCCACACATGAGGGTAATCAATCCCGCAACGAAACCGACCATTTTACCCATGCCTTATCACTCCTTGCTACTCTTGACCGCGTACCAATGCCGGTATACTCCCGCAGCCAGGAATACCACGCCGACAACCCCGAATACTGCGATCAACCTAATCTCTCCCGCGCCTTGAATCTCCCTTCCTAAAGCTATTACACGTTCCAAGACTACGAAAAGAGCGGCCCAGATTATACAATATAGTCCCGCCAAAAGCGACATCTGTCGTGCTATTCTCGTCCATCGCCGTGAGGCGACGGCGTCGTATAGTATGCTCGCTAGCGGGATCGCCATCCACACGACCACCAGCAATGTACCAGGATCATCAACAATGGCGAGGGCGAACAAGAGCAGCAGGTGGCCGGGGAAGAGTGGGAGAAGATTCGCAACCGCCCAGCTCTCGCGCGGCTCCCGTCGCGAACGAAAGACAAGATATCCGATGAACAGAACCGTCTCAACAGCAACCCCGATCTGAAGAAACAGCGGCAGGTGTCCGACGGCGAGAACGATCCCCAACAGGACTAGGACGAGCGGATACGACCATGCCGGCAACGTCTGTTTTCGATTCACCATTTAGATCCCCGGGAGTATGAGGTGTGCGATAAGAAACAGAAACGCAAATCCAAGCACATCGGTCACCGTGGGCATAAAGATCCCCGATCCGAGGGCAGGATCTTTCTTCAGCGTTCGCAGCCCGAGCGGTATCAGCACACCGGCGGCCCCAGCCACGAACATGTTAAGAATCATCGCCAAACAGGCGACAACGCCGAGCAAGATCTCGCCTTTCCACACATAGGTGATAATGCCCACCGTAATGCCGATGAACGCTCCGTTCACCAAACCGAGAAGTACCTCTTTGGTCAGCAGCCGCCAGCCGCGATGGCGCTCGATCTGCCCGAGAGCCATCCCTCGTGTGATAATCGTCACAGTCTGCATACCGGCGCTCCCGCCCTGTCCCGCTATCACTCCCATGAGAACGGCAAGCGCCGCCACCTTGGCAATCGACACCTCGAACAACCCCACCACCACTGCAGCGAGAAGAGCCGTACCTAGGCGGACGTATAGCCAGGGAAGGCGCATCCGCAGAGATGATAACAGCGAGGTATCGACCCCCTCTTCCATCGGTACGCTCGCCATTCCATAGATGTCCTCAGTCGCTTCTTCCCGCATCACGTCGATCACGTCGTCGATCGTGATCACACCCAACAGCTTCTGCGAGGCATCGACGACGGGAAGGGCAAAGAAATTGTATTTGTCGAACATGTTCGCGACTTCTTCGGCGTCGGCATCAACCGCAACCGAAATCACATCGCTCTTCAGAAGCGTCGACAGGGGCGCCGTCGGTCGAGCAAGAGCCATGTCGCGCAGCGAGAAGACACCTTGCAACCGCCCTTCTCCGTCAACAGCATAGGCGTAGTAAATCGTCTCTGCCTCTTCCACACGACGACGGAGATACGCAATCGCCTCCTGCACCGACATGTCGATCGGAAGCGCGACGACTTCCGGCGACATCAGTCCTCCGGCCGTGTCCGGCGCGTACGAGAGAAGATCAGACAGTACGTCTGCATCCTCCTTGCTCAGCCGCGAGAGCAGTTCTGCTTTGATGCTGTCAGGGATCTCTTCCAGGACATCGACTGCGTCGTCCGGATCCATGCGAGATAGGATTTTTATCGCTTCGTCACGATCGATCTCGGAGAGGAGCTCGGCCGAATCTTCCGGCTCCATCTCTCCCAACGGCTCGGCCGCCGCTCTTCGTAGGAAAAGACGATGGAGAAGATCGGCCGCCTGCTCATCCGAAAGATGAGAAAGCACCTCGGCGACATCGGCCGGATGCTTGAGCAGCAGGTCCCGCAGGATGACTTTCTTCTCCATTATCATACCTCCCTTCTCGCAGATCACATTATACCGGCCCTATGGTCACAAGGCAGCGTCCCAGCACACTGAACATTCGCCCTCCTTTAGAGTCCGCCAGAGCGGGGGTATAATCGGTTAGTAGCAATTTTGGGGGTGACAACAATGGGAGAAACGGGTACGTTTCGAGTGAAGAGCGGATTGGCAGAGATGCTGAAGGGCGGCGTGATCATGGATGTCACCACCGCCGAGCAGGCACGAATCGCCGAGAAGGCCGGTGCAGTTGCTGTTATGGCTCTGGAGAGGGTTCCAGCCGATATTCGCGCTCATGGAGGGGTGGCGCGCATGGCCGACCCGGGCAGAGTGAAAGAGATCCAGAATGCGGTCTCAATCCCCGTCATGGCCAAGGTTAGGATCGGCCATTTCGTCGAGGCGCAGATATTGCAGTCCCTCGAGGTCGACTATATCGATGAGTCGGAGGTTCTCACCCCCGCCGACCCGCGCTATCACATCGACAAGTGGGCGTTTACTGTTCCGTTCGTGTGCGGCGCGCGCGACCTCGGTGAGGCATGTCGCCGCATAGCTGAAGGTGCGGCAATGATTCGTACCAAAGGCGAACCGGGAACAGGAAACGTCATTGAGGCAGTCAAGCACATGCGCCTTGTGAACGAGCAAATCCGCGCGGTGATTGCATCTCCCGAGGAAGAACTGATGAAGACGGCAAAGGATATGGGGGCGCCGTATCAGATTCTACGCATGATACGCGAACTAGGACGCCTGCCCGTAGTCAATTTCGCCGCCGGCGGCATCGCCACTCCCGCCGACGCGGCGATGATGATGCAGCTCGGCTGCGACGGAATCTTTGTCGGCAGCGGTGTGTTTAAATCGGGCGATCCCGCACAGCGGGCGCGGGCGATCGTCGAGGCGACAACCCATTACAACGAGCCGGACATCCTTGCTCGAGTGTCAGAGGGACTGGGAGAGGCAATGGTTGGAATCTCGATCGACGAGATCCCGCCGCACGAGATGATGCAGGTTAGGTAGATGAAGATAGGCGTTCTCGGCCTGCAGGGCGCAGTACGCGAGCACGTGCGGAGCCTGTCGCGGCTTGATGTGGTGGCCGTACAAGTGAAGAACACTGACGACTTAAGAGGCATCTCCGGCCTCATACTGCCGGGAGGCGAGTCGACGGCCATCTCCCTCCTTGCCAGTGGGCAACTCATCACGCGCCTCCGCGAGTTGGCAGAAGAAGGATTGCCGTTCTTCGGTACATGCGCCGGCATGATCCTCCTTGCTCGTGACGTGGAGGACCAAAGCGAAGCATACATCGGTGCAATAGACATCACTGTAGCGCGCAACGCCTCCGGCCGACAGGCGCACAGCTTTGAGACAGTTCTTAACGTCGACGGAATCGGAGACGATATTCCGGCCGTCTTCATCCGCGCCCCGTACATTACACGCATGGGAACGGGAGTAAGCGCGCTTGCCCGCCACGAAGGACGAGTGGTGATGGCACAGCAAGATAATATACTGGTATCGAGCTTCCATCCGGAACTGACGGAGGACCTGCGTATCCATCGGTACTTCTTGGAATCGATAGACAAGAGCAAACAGGAGGACAAAGAATGAAAAAAGTGGCAATCAACGGCTTTGGCCGAATCGGGCGGGCGTTCTTCCGCATCGCGTTCGGCGGGAACGATCTCGACATTGTGGCAATCAACGATCCATTCATCACACCGGAGACGGCGCGATATCTGCTCACCTATGATTCCGTCTACCGCCGTTACAAGCACGAAGTTACGGCAGAAGAGAAGGGTATCACCGTCGGAGGGAAGTTCATACCTCTGTTGTCGGGAAAAGACCCGCAGAACTTGCCTTGGGGAGACATGGGTATCGACCTAGTCATTGAGTCGACCGGCGTCTTCCTTAAGCGAGATCTGGCGTCTCTCCACCTTGCCGGTGGCGCGAAACGCGTCCTCTTGTCCGCACCGCCAAAGAGCGACGACATACCTCAGATCGTGTATGGTGTGAATAACGAGGCATACGATCCCAATCGTGACAAGATCGTGTCCGCTGCCTCTTGTACGACAAACTCACTCGCGCCGGTGGCGTACGTATTGGAGCAGGAATTCGGGATCACACACGCGTTTCTCTCCACCGTGCACGGATACACAGCCGATCAACGACTCGTAGATGCCCCGCACAAGAATCCTGCTCGCGGCCGCGCCGCGGCAGTGAACATCGTCCCCACTACCACCGGTGCGGCAAAGGCGACGACCAAAGTCATCCCCAGCCTGGCTGGCAAAATGAACGGCATGGCGTTTCGCGTCCCGGTGATTACTGGCTCGGTGAGCGACTTCACGCTGGAGCTGAAACGATCAGCTACCAAGGAAGAGATCAACGCCGCTCTTACCAAGTACGCAGAGGGCAAACTCAAGGGAATTTTGGGCGTCAGCAAGGACCCGATCGTGTCGAGCGACATCATTGGTGAGACACGAGCGAGTGTTGTCGATCTCGACTCAACGATGGTCGTCGACGAGCGGCTGGCAAAGGTAGTAACCTTCTACGATAACGAATGGGGGTACACAAACCAACTTGTCCGCGTTGCTGCTTTCGTGTAGCAAGAGAATTCGAGCAACGCTGGGAGAGGGCCTGCTTGCGGCCTTCTTCCCGCCCCGCTGCCTCTTGTGCGGAGGAGTGCCGAACGGCGTAGAGATACTGTGCCCTGAATGCAGAAGATCCCTCCCACAACTTGACGGGCCCCGCTGTGAGCAGTGCCAGGAACCGCTCGCCGGTCCGGAATTGGATCTATGCCGTGCCTGCGGCACGCGGGTGCGCGGATTCGATCGCGCACGTTCGCTCGGTCCGTATCAAAGCGATTGGGGCCGACTCGTACGTGCGCTCAAATTCGAACGAGAGCCGGCAGTGGCTCGCTTCATCGCAAATCGCATGACGGATTTCATAGAAAACAAGGAACCGTTCGACAGGATCGACGCAGTTACGTACGTGCCGATGACCAGACGAGCGGTGCGTAAACGCGGATTCAATCAGGCACGCATCATTGCGCGCCATGTCGCCAGACGACTCCACCTCCCGTTTATTCAACTGCTGACGAAGCGACGCTCGACACCGCCGCAGGCGTCGCTTTCGGCAAGGGATCGACATGACAACTTGCGGGGTGCGTTTCATCTGATAAAATCGCCGAAGGGGAAGATTCTTCTTATCGACGATATCTTCACCACAGGCTCGACCGTGGAAGAGTGCGCGCATGTCCTGAAGAGCGGTGGTTGCGAAGCGGTGTTTGTTCTCACTTCGGCACGAGCCTAACGGGGGGGTATGAGAGAATGCAGGTAGAAAGCGTCTGCCTGGGAGAGCTCGCCACCAACTGCTATCTCATCACTACCGCTGATGTCAACCTTCTCATCGATCCCGCCGATGCCTCCAAAACCTTGCTGACGTTCCTCGATGGGCGGCATATCGATCTCGTAATCAACACACACGGACACTTCGACCACATCGGCGGAGCTTGGGAGATGCAGCAGCGGGGGGCTGAAATCATGTTACACAAGGCCGATCTGCCGCTTGTCGATCGTTTCTATCCCGGGCATCCATCGTTTGATCGCTTCATCACTGACGCTGACACCCTCCCCGGTCCGCTGCGAGTACTGCATACGCCCGGTCATTCACCGGGCAGCATAGTGCTTGTAGGAGACGGTGTTCTGTTCGTGGGCGATCTGCTGTTCGCCGGATCGATCGGGAGAACGGATCTCCCCGGAGGGTCAATTGCTGAGATGACGACGTCGCTCGCAAAGCTTACCGCCCTGCCAGGCGACTACACGGTCTACCCCGGACACGGACCGAAAACCACTCTTGCTACGGAACGCCGAACGAATCCGTTTCTCCTCGAATGGAGCCGATAGATGAAGGGAGATAGGACCGACGTAGATCAGATCAAGGAACGCATTGATATTGCCTCCGTCATCTCGCGTTATGTCACCCTGACCAAAGCGGGCTCCAGCTACAAGGGCCGATGTCCGTTTCACAAGGACGACACTCCCTCGTTCTGGGTAAGCCCGGACAAGGGGCTGTGGCATTGCTTCGGCTGCAGCGAAGGGGGGGATCTCTTCGCCTTCTTGATGAAGATCGAGAAGCTGTCGTTCCCGGAAGCAGTCGAGCGGTTGGCCGCGGAAGCGGGCGTGACGCTCAGCAAACGGACGGACAATGTGCGAGAAGATCTGTTTGCAATCAACATCGAAGTTGCCCGCTGGTTCGAGAAGAACTTGACAAACAGCGCCGGTGGCCGGCGTGGACGTGAATACCTGATCAACCGTGGATATCCCGAGGAAACCTGGGAACGGTTTGGGCTGGGATACGCTCCTGCAGGAGGGCATTCGCTGCAGAAGCGTTTCGCCGGCAAGTACGGGACAAAGGCGCTTGTCGACCTCGGTCTCCTGATCGAGCGCGACGACGGCTCGGCCTACGACCGCTTCCGCGACCGCGTGATATTCCCGATTTTCGACCTATCCAACCGGCCGATCGCCTTTGGCGGAAGGGCATTCGCTGGAGACCCCAAGTACCTGAACTCACCGAAGACGCGATTGTTCGACAAGAGCGGCCAGCTGTACGGACTTTCGTGGACACGGGACACGTTGCGCGAGAAGAAAATGGCAGTCCTAGTTGAGGGATACACCGACGTTATCTCGCTCCACTTGGCCGGAATTACGAACGCTGTCGGGAGCATGGGCACATCACTTACTCACGGACAGGCTGATCTGTTGGGACGTTTCGCTGAAGAGGTAGTGATATCTTACGATCGCGACTTAGCGGGGGGAATGGCGTCACTGCGCGGGATGAGCATTCTGCGCAATCGTGGCTTGTCTGTTCGCGTGGCTCGCCTGCCACAGGGTGAAGATCCCGACAGCCTTGTCCGCCGCGACGGAGCTGAAGAGATGTTGAAAGCAGTCGATGCCGCAATCCCGTTTCACATGTTCTATATCGAATCGCTGAAAGAGAGACACGATACCGCGTCGATAACCGGAAAAGAAGCGGTACTGAAAGAAACCCGTTCTTTTTATCAGGAGATCACAAGCCTTCCGCTGCGCCAGGAGATCGCCACTAGGCTCGCCGAGATTCTCGATCTCCCGCCGGACGCGCTTGCACAAGAACTCTCACGCGGCCGCTCGTCGGCAGACGCGAGAGAACCAAGACAACAGCAAGCTACCGATGAGAAGAAGAGGCATTGGGACCCGCAGCAAGTGATACTCTCTCTCATTCTTCATGGGCACGTTACGTGGGACAGAGTGGCGGCACATGTATCGGCCGATGACTTTTCGCCACAGTACCGGCCGATGGTGGCCGCGTTGTCGGAGACACGCGGACCGGTCGATACGTCGTCGTTGGTGACCGGGCTTGACGAAGAGACGTTGCAGCAGATGAGCTATCTCGCATTGGCCGAACCTCAGTACAACGATGTGGAGAGAGCTTTGCAGGACGCATTGACGCGGCTCGTAGAGCTGCCGGAAATCGAGAAAGAACTGGCGCGGATACGCGTAGAGATTGAAAGTGCAGAGAAGGTCGGGGATCATCATGCAATCGATGACCTACAACGGGCGTACAGCATGCTGGTAGCAAAGCGACTGTCCAGGAGGAGAAGAGATGGCAAAACGCAAACAGCAGGACAAGGACAAGCAAGAGCAGACAACGCCCACTGAGAAGGACCGCATTGAGGAAGAGACCGTCAATGACGAGGAACTCGTCCCCGAGGAGCCTTCCGATGATGCCATCACAGAAGAAGATTCGGACACTGACGACATCCTTCTGGAAGAAATCTCAGATTCAGATTCAGATTCGGACTCGGATGACGACACGTCCGACGATGAGTCATCAGATGATGATTCAGATGATTCCGAAGTGGCACGGCCAAGACGTAGGCCCAGAATCTCCGACATGCGGCGCTCATCGCACCGCGAGGATCCAGTAAAAACGTACTTGCGGGAAATAGGCAAGTACCCGCTCCTTACAAAAGAAGAAGAGGTTGAACTCGCAATGGCGATGGAGAAGAGCGCCTGGGTGCAGGCAATCAGAAACGGCGCCGATGCACTGAGTCGCACCGCCCTTCCAAAGAAAGGAGTTCCTGAGGCAAAGCGCGAGGAATTGAAGGAGCGCGTGAAGAGCGGGAAAGAAGCAGCCAGGGCACTTGGCTTCGCTGCCAAGCTAAGCGATGATGCCCTCGTTCGCATCCTCAAGGAGAAGGGACAAGCCCTAGAGGAGATCGCGGCGGAGGCCCGCGAGGCCCGCGAACGTCTGACAATATCGAATCTCCGCCTCGTAGTCTCCATCGCCAAACGCTATACCAATCGCGGTCTGTCATTCCTCGACCTCATTCAGGAGGGGAACATGGGCCTGATGAAGGCGGTCGAGAAATTCGACTACACAAAAGGATTCAAGTTCTCCACCTACGCAACCTGGTGGATCCGGCAAGCGATCACTCGTGCCATCGCCGATCAATCACGTACGATCCGGGTTCCCGTACACATGATCGAGACAGTGCGCGACCTCAGCCGGATCAAGCGCGAGTTCATCCAGAAACACGGCGCTGCCCCCACACTCGAGGACCTCTCCAAACTGATGAACATGAGTATCGACAAGATCAAGAAGGTGGAGAACGTCTCCTCATACACCGCTTCGCTGGAGCGACCAATCGGCGAGGAAGACGAAGATACGCTCGGGGACTTCATCGAAGATCCCTCCTCTCCCTCTCCGACCAAAGAGACGTTCCGAATGTTCCTGAAGGAACAACTCAATCGCGCTCTCGATCAGCTCGATGAACGCGAACGCGAGATCCTCCGCCTGCGCTACGGACTCGATGATGGCCATCCCCGCACCCTCAAGGATGTGTCGCTCAAGTTCAACATCACACGTGAGCGCGTGCGCCAGATCGAGATCAAGGCGATTGAGAAGCTCAAGCACCCTTCGCGCCGCACCGAACTGAAGCGGTTCCGCGAGCTCCTGCTCGGGGAAGACTAGTTGTCGACACGTGGTTGCGCGCTGGTAATCCTGGGGCCGACTGCGGTCGGAAAGAGTGCGGTCGCAATAGCGGTTGCGTCCGCCATCACGGACGGTGGCGAGATAATCTCAGCCGATTCGCGCGCCTTCTTCCGGGGCCTTGACATCGTCACCGACAAGCCATCGCGCGCCGCACTGAACGAAGTACCCCACCACCTCATAGACATTGTTCCAGTAGATGGTGCCTACGACGCGATGGCTTTCCGCCGGGACGTTGAGCGATTGATTCTGCAGATATTCGATCACCGAAAAACGCCGATCATTGTCGGCGGCGGTACGCTGTACCTTGGAGCAATCCTGCGAGGAATCTTCTCCGGCCCTGCCTCCAATAAGCGTTTGCGCGCCGCGCTTTCAACAGAGCCGCTCGATCAACTCTATGAGCGACTGCAAGAGGCTGATCCGACCGCTGCAGCCGCAATCCACCCAAACGACCGTCTCCGCATCGTGCGGGCACTGGAAGTCGCCATAACGACCGGCGAGCCGATCAGCCGGTTGCAGCAGAAGGCACAGCCGCTTCCGTATCTGTTTCGCGTCTTCGGTCTGCGCCGTGATCGCGATGATCATCGAAGCGCCATCGCCGCTCGAGTGAAACGAATGTTGGCCTCAGGTCTTATTAAAGAGGTAAGCACCATGCGCGAACATGGCCTCACACAAGATTGCCAGGCCTACCGTACAATCGGGGTGAGAGAGACATTCTCCTACCTCGACGGCAAGATAACGCGCGCTGAGCTTGAACAGCAGATCGTCAACAACACGTGGTCCCTCGCCCGCCGTCAAATGGCGTGGTTTCGCCGCGATGAAAACGTCACTTGGGTCGATGTCACCGGTAAGAGCGCGGAAGAAGTCGGCCGAGAGATAACATCAGAGTTGGAACGGGAGTCGGCCGAGACCGCAGTGCCGGACGTGCTGCGGGACTAGGTTTGGAGACGAACATGAGCTTAATGAGAGTGTTCTCCGCCGCCCAGATCAAGGCTATCGACAGGGAAGCGGTGCGGCGTGGCGTCCCGGAGGCGACCCTAATGGACACAGCGGGAAGCGCGGTCGCCGACTTTGTCCTGAAACGCCTGCATGTCTGCCATGCAGTAGTGGTGGCTGGAATCGGCGGAAACGGGGGGGATGCCCTCGTCTGCGCCCGCCGGTTGCATGAGTCGGGAGCTGATGTACGCATGTTCGTCCTCGCGCCGGTCGAAGCGCTCACGCCGACGACCAGGGACATGGCTCGCCTCTTCATTACCTGCGCTCCCGAACGGGTGACCGTCATCGAGGATGATATCAGTGCGTTGGAGAAGGCGCTGATGCGGGCGGACTGCGTGATCGATGGCATGCTTGGGATCGGCGTAAGCCGGCCGCTCGACGGGAGATATGCCGCTATTGTTCGTGCAATCAACCGGGCAGACGTCCTGCGAGTGGCAATAGATATGCCCACCGGACTCGCCACCGATACCGGGGGCCTGATCGGCGATAGCGTATACGCCGATCACACGCTGGCAATGGCCGCATATAAGCCTTCCCATCTCCTGTACCCGGCACGTTCACGATGCGGCAAGATCACGATTGTTCCGGTCGGATATCCGCCGGAGATCGTCGAGAACATCGAGGCGACGGCTCTTGTGGTCGACAGAGAGTGGGTGCGTGCGCATCTTCCTTCCCGCGATCCCGCCGGTCACAAAGGATCGTTCGGTCGCGTCCTTGTCGTCGCCGGCTCACGCGGAATGAGCGGGGCTGCGATACTGTGCGCCGGCGGAGCGCTGAGGGCGGGCGCAGGCCTTGTCACAGTTGCTTGCTCCGAATCAATAGAGCCCATCGTTGCAGCCGCGATCCCCGAAGTGATCACCGTTCCTCTCACCGATGCAAACGGTCACCTCTCCCGAAGATCGTTGCCTCGGCTCCTTACCGCTGCAAACGCTGCGGACGTATTGGCGATCGGCCCGGGGCTCTCCCGCGCGCCATCCGTCGGCGCGGTTATCTTGCACCTCCTGCATGCTGCGAAGAACAGGATTGTGCTCGACGCAGACGGAATCTTCCCACTGCGCAATCGATTGGCCCGGTTGGCTCGGCTCGCCGGGCGCACCGTCCTCACGCCTCATCCCGGAGAAATGTCGCGCCTGATAGCGCAGTCGCCCGATGAGATCGATGCGAAACGGATCGAGGTTGCGCGCCTTTTCGCGCAGACATATCGAACAACCCTGCTTTTGAAAGGGCAGCCGACCGCGATCGGCACCGTGGACGGCAAGATATACCTCAACCCTACCGGAAACACAGGCCTCGCCACCGGTGGATCGGGAGACGTCTTGACCGGACTCGTAGCGGGATTCCTCGCCGGCGGGGCGTCGCCCACGGATGCGGCGATCATCGGCGCATTCGTGCATGGCGCTGTCGCCGATCGCCTGGCCCGCACTACCTCTGAACGCTCTATGCTGCCGAGCGACTTGATCCGCATGCTCCCGCATACGCTTGCCTCAATCGAGAGAGGGAAACAAGCACTGTAACTGGTTTGTAATGATTGTTCTCACGTAAGCTGCTCTTGACTGCAGCAACGAAGTGTGCTATGCTGGTAACGTTACCGGTAACGATACCACAGGAGCGAATTCGTGAAGACTTCTGGCACGCGAGTTACACTCAAAGATATCGCAATTGATACTGGGTTCTCCATTAATACCGTCTCCCGAGCACTGAACGACAAGGCTGAGGTCCACGCCGCCACCAAGGAGAAAATCTTGGCGGCAGCGAGCAGACTCGGATACCGCGCAAATAGACTGGCTAAAGGACTGCGATCAAACAAGACAGGTACGATTGGGGTAGTGGTAACCGATGTGGCAAATCCGTTTTTCAGTGCCCTAGTCAAGGGGATTGCAAAAGCAGCCCGTGAATTGGACTATAGCATCATCCTGCAGGATTCCGATGAGAACTATGCCGGGGAGCAGGAAGCAATTCACGTTCTCCTTGCCGAGCAGGTGGATGGCATACTGATCACGCCCGTTCAGAGCGATAAGGAGACCATAGCAAGCCTTTCTCAAGCACGTTTTCCGTTTGTCCTCGTGGGGCGGTATTTCCAGGATTTGGACACGAACTACGTCGTTCCGGACGACTACCGTGGTGGGTTACTGGCGACCGAGCATCTCCTGTCGCAAGGCTACAGAAGGATCGCCATGGTCAACGGTCCACTCCACATCTCAAGTGCCAGAGAGCGTTTCCAGGGATATGCTGACGCACAAGCCCGGCACGGAATAGCAGTCGATCGATCGCTGGTAGTCACCGGCGCTCTCACTGTGGGAGAGGGATTCGATCTTGCACGCTCGATTTTGAAACGCACTCCTCCACCGTCGGCGATCGTAACCTATTCCGATTTTGTCGCATTCGGGGTCATGCAGGCCGTGCGGGAAGTCGGCCTCTCCATTCCTGAGGACGTCGCCGTTGTCGGTTTTGATGATGTTTGGATGGCGTCTTGTCTTCAGGTCCCGTTGACGACTATTCGAAGCCCGAAGGAGGAGCTGGGGAGGCAGGCAATGCAGCTTCTTGTGCGAAGGCTACGAGACGATCAAAGCACGGCTGAAACGGACAAGCTCAAGCTCGACGTGCAGCTGGTCATCAGAGAATCGTCTCAGAGAAGAGGAGGAAACAACTAGCACTTGCCGCAGGAGGTGATGGAGCCACAAATGTCACTGGGGCTTGGCTGACCCAAGGTTTGGTTTAGGATCAAATCGGCCGACACAAGGGAAGAGAGACTACAAGGAGGAAGAATGCAACTGAAAAAGTTGGTAATTGCTACGCTGGTAGGAGTAGCGCTGCTAGCAGCGTTTGGAACGGTGATGGCAGACAATCTCACTGGAAAACTGGAGATCTTCTCCTGGTGGGCGGGAGATGAAGGACCGGCGCTGCAGGCGTTGATCGACCTGTATAGCGCAGAGCATCCCAATGTAAACGTAATCAACGCAACCGTCACCGGCGGATCGGGCGTCAACGCCAAGGCAGTGCTCAAGACACGCATGCTGGGCGGGGATGCTCCGGACAGTTTCCAAGTCCATGCCGGACAGGAATTGATCGGCACCTGGGTCAGGGCCGATCGAATGGAGGATCTCACGTCGTTGTTCCAGCAGGAAGGATGGATGAATGTCTTCCCGTCTGGGTTGATCAAGCTGCTCAGTACCGACGCGGGCATTTGGTCCGTCCCGGTGAACATTCATCGTTCCAACGTAATGTGGTACATCCCGGCCAATCTGGAGAAGTGGGGCGTTGAGGCCCCGAAGACATGGGATGACTTTCTTGCGATCGCCCCGGCGCTGAAAGCACAGGGAATCACGCCTCTCGCTCTGGCGGAGAACTGGACGGTAAACCACTTGTGGGAATCGGTCGCTCTGGCCGTGCTCGGCCCGGACAAGTGGCAAGCGCTATGGGACGGCACGCTATCGTTCACCAGCCCCGAAGCGGTAGCCGTGTGGAAAACGTTCGGGAAGATCCTCGAATACACGAACAATGATGCCGCATCCCTGTCCTGGCAACAGGCAACGGACATGGTGGTGAGCGGCAAGGCTGCGTTCAATGTGATGGGCGACTGGGCGGCCGGATATATGTCAACCACGCTTGGTCTGACACCGGGAACGGACTACGCGTGGAGTCCCTCTCCGGGAACCCAGGGCATATTCATGATGCTCTCCGACTCGTTTGGTCTGCCGAAGGGAGCTCCCGATCGGGACAACGCAATCGCTTGGCTGGAACTCCTTGGATCGAAAGAGGGTTCGGATGCATTCAACCCACTCAAGGGATCGATATCGGCGCGAACCGACAGCGATCTATCGCTGTACAACGCGTATTCTCAATCTGCAGCAATGGACTGGCAGAATGACATCGTCGCCGGGAGTCTCACGCATGGCGTCGTGGCGAATGAGGGATTCATGAACGACTTCGCCACTGTCATGGAGATGTTCCTGACGAGCAGAGATCCGCAACAGGCAGCCAATGCCTGCGACGCGATCGCCCGCCAGAACGGAATCGGCGGATAACCATATCGCGGCGGGGGAGTGCTTGTCGCTCCCTCGCCCGCTTCTTTACACTATCATGCGTCCAATACGCTTGAGAGGTGGCCAGTGCATCTATCGCGCGACCGCATAATCGCATTCGCAGTTCTTTTGCCATCCCTCGTCTTGATTGCGGTGTTCGTGTACGGATTCATCGGCCAGACAATCTACATCTCGTTCACAGATTGGGGACAAGGGGCGGCACTTGCCGAAAATCCGCAGATGCACCTAATCGGCTTCGACAACTACAAGGAATTGTTCACCAGCTTTCTTCACATGCGATTTCGGCAGGACCTGATAAATGCGTTCTTCTATACCGTTTCACTTGTGCTAGGGTCGTTGGCGCTGGGTTTGTTCTTGGCAGTCCTCCTCGATCGAGAACCGCGCGGTGAAGGGATATTCCGCACCATCTTTCTATATCCGATGTCGCTCTCATTCGTGGTTACCGGCACGATTTGGCGCTGGTTGCTCGCCCCCGAGGGGGGGATAAACGTTCTTCCCTCGTTCATCGGCCTCTCACCCGGGCGATTTCGGTGGATCAGTAGCCGTCAGCAGATTCTCACTTTTGATTGGCAAAGCGTTCCCTCGATAACAGCGATAGTGGTCGCTCTTGTTCTCGCCTTTCTTGCAATACGAATGTGGAGAAGAGGAACGCACAAGCGTGCGCTGATCGCCGCAGCTCCGGCAGTGATTCTCGTTCTGTGGGCGATATTCGGCCAACGGTTGATGCCGCAGATGGTTCCCATCCCGGAAAAGCATGGCTTCAACCTAGCAACGATCGGGGTGATGATCGCCGCAATATGGCAATTCTCCGGATACACGATGGCCCTTTACCTCGCCGGTCTGCGCGGGATTCCGGTTGAATTGCACGAAGTGTCGCGACTCGACGGAGCAAACGACATTCAGTACTACACGCGCGTCGCCTTTCCCATCTTGAAACCGATCACACTGAGCGCGGTGATCATTCTTGCTCACATCTCGCTCAAGATGTTCGCCCTTATCTTCGCGATGGCCGGGGCGGACAACTCCGCCACCGATCACCCCGCCGTCCTCATGTACCTGACTACCTTCCGCGGAAACAAGTTCGCCCTCGGGGCGTCGATCGCCGTTATCCTGTTCTTGATCGTCGCCCTGTTCATCGTTCCCTACTTGGTCAGTTCGTACCGGGAACAGCGAAAGAGGACATCATGACCGCAAGAATGACTTGGGCAAGGATACTCCTGTATGCAGTGTTGATTATCGTGTCGCTGGTCTATCTGACTCCGATCTACATGACCGTGATTACGGCTCTCAAAGCCCCGGCCGATATCAACCTGGAAACCGCATGGCAAACCCCGTCACGACTTAACTGGGGAAGCTTCGGCCAAGCGTACGCCAAGCTGGGGCCGAACATCATGAACAGCATCATCCTCGCCGTCACCGCGACGATCCTCTCATCGATGATGGGTTCATTGAACGGCTACGTCTTCTCCAAGTGGCGGTTCAAGGGAAACGATATCGTATTTACGCTGCTATTATTCGGCATGTTCATTCCGTATCAGATCATCCTGATTCCGCTCTTCCAGACACTGCGCCAGATGCACATGTACGGCGGCCTGCCCGGGTTAATCCTCGCCCACGTCGTTTACGGCCTCCCAATAACCACTCTCATCTTTCGCAACTTCTATGCCCAGATTCCCGCTTCACTCACCGAATCGGCGCAGATCGATGGAGCGGGATTCTTCAAGCTCTACGCACGGGTGATCTTCCCGCTTTCGATCCCGGGATTCGTCGTCACTTTCATCTGGCAGTTCACCCAGATCTGGAACGAGTTCCTATGGGGGATCACGCTGACCAAATATGCCTCCAACCCAATCACCGTAGGACTAGCCCAACTCGCCGGCGGGGAGGCGGTCAGTTGGAATCTGCCGATGGCCGGATCGATCATCGCCGCCATTCCGGTACTGCTGATCTACGTTCTGATGGGACGCTACTTCATCCGCGGTCTTCTCGCCGGCTCGGTAAAGGGGTAGCCTTCATATGCGGGCAGATGAAGATCTCCTCGGCGACAACTTGAGTTTTGTCACGGTCGGACGGCCGCGTACGATGGAGGTATGACATGACGGCAAACGGCAGCACCATAACGTGGGGAATATTGGGGACGGCAAGCATCGCGGAAGAACGACTGGTCCCCGCGTTTCACGAGGCCCTGCTTGCTCGGCTGACCGCTGTGGCAAGCAGGGATCAGGACCGTGCCAGACGGTTCGCCGAGAGACATCGGGTTCCCAAGGCATACGCCAGCTACGAGGCGCTCCTGGCCGACGAGTCGATTGATGCAGTTTACGTCCCTCTTCCCAACCATCTTCATCACGAGTGGGCGATACGCGCGATGGCCGCAGGAAAGCATGTGCTGTGTGAGAAACCGCTTGCAACAAGCGTCGCAGAAGGAGTAGCGATGTTCGAAGCAAGCGAGAAAAACGGCGTACTCCTCATGGAAGGACTCATGTACCGATTCCACCCCCAAACAAGACGAATCAGAGAGCTGTTGACGGAAGGAACGATCGGAAAGCCACGCCTGATCCGAGCAGCTCATTCGTTCCCGCTACACCTGCAAGACCGAGAGCACGACTTCCGCTGGCTGGAGGAGGCGGGAGGAGGGAGCCTCGGAGATCTCGGCATCTACTGCATCGACACTGCACGGCACATGTTCTCAGCCGATCCGCTCCATGTCTTGGCCGCCAGCACGTATTACCGTGAGCACAGCGCTGAGGCGGAAACTAGAGCGATTCTCACGTTCTCCGATGAGCGCGTCGCCGTATTCGATTCAAGCTTCCTTCTCGCGACGCGCAAAGAGTACGAGGTGGTAGGGGCGCAGGGGCGCATTACGGCCTTCAACCCCTATAATCCTGGGCGCGGTACCAACGTCAGAATAGAGATTGACGCTCATGGGACGACCATAACCGAGGAAATCGAGGCAGAGAACGAGTACCGTCTGGAAGTGGACCATTTCTCGAAGTGTATTCTGGAGGATGTATCACCCTGTATCACAAGTGCCGACAGTATCGCCAACCTGCTGACGCTCGCCGCGTTGAGGGAATCGGCCCACAACAAAGCTTCGGTGGAGATATCAGTTGTTAGATGACTTCTCGCTGCTCGATGATCGCTTCGGTACAGGAGCCGACTCGATCGTCGCTCGCGCGCCCGGCCGTGTGAATCTCATTGGGGAACACACCGACTACAACGGGGGCTACGTCCTGCCGTTCGCGATCGACCGCTGTACGAATCTCTGCATCCGCCCGCGTTCCGACCACAAGGTACGGTTCTATGCGTCATCGTACGACCACACGGTCGAGCGCAGCCTGCCGCTCCAGGGTCAGAAACGAAGCGGCGACTGGTCGGACTACCTCATTGGGATCCTGATTGAGTTCTCGCGTCTGCAAGAACTGCCTTTCGGCGTTGACGGGGTCATCACGAGCGACGTACCGATCGGCGCCGGGCTAAGCAGCTCCGCCGCGCTAGAAATCTCCCTTGCCCTGGGCTTGTGCCATGTCTACCGGATCTCAATCGGAGATCTGGATCTGGTCAGGCTTTGCCAGCGCGTGGAGAACGAGTATGTGGGGACGCGTTGCGGCATTATGGACCAACTCGTAAGCCTGCTCGCGGCCGATCGTTCTGCACTTTTCCTCAATACAGACTCGCTTTGTTTTCGCAATGTCCCTATGCCATTTGAGGAAACAAGCTTGTTGGTGGTCGACACAAACGTACACCGCCTTCTCTCGCGCAGCGGTTACAACGACCGCCGGCGCGAGTGCGAGACGGCCCTTGCCCTGTTGAGGGAAGCGTTCCCGGATCGCGGGATCCGGTCGCTTTCCAGCGTCGGCACCATACTGACGGAAAGAGACTGGACAAACGTTCTCCCGTCCGTACTAGGACGACGAGTGACTCACGTCGTTAGGGAGAACAAGCGCGTTCTGGAAGCAACGAAAGCTCTGGAAGAAGACAACATCAAGAGACTTGGGGAATTGCTATTCTCTTCACACGCTTCCCTGAGAGATCTGTTCGAGGTCAGCTGCGCCGAGCTGGACTTCTTGATTGACTGGGCGGGAGAGCACGGAGCGATCGGCGCTCGCCTGGTCGGCGGCGGATTCGGAGGCGCAACGCTCCACCTTGTCCCTTCCAAGCAGGCCCACGACTATGCAGGACAGATATGCTCCGTCTTCAGAGACCGGTTTGAACGAGAGACCACGATAATCACGGTGCGCGCCGGACCGGGCGCAAAAGAGCTGAACGCCTGTCTGTAGATGAGCGCCAGTTTCCGGTGCCGGCTTCCGTTGATCCTTCGGGTTCGAGCTTTCCCGTCCTGCTGGTACAATAGCAGGATCCCGCCAAGGAGTGCGATTCGATGCCGGACACCAAAGCCATTGAACTGATCGATACGCATGCCCATCTCGACTCGTCGGACTACAACCGCGACCGTGCCGCCGTGATCGCGGACGCGTTCGCTGCGAAGATCGGCGTGATTACTGTGGGAGCAGACATTGAATCAAGCGCGGCAGCGGTCAAGCTTGCCGAGCGGCACCGATGCATCTGGGCTGCGGTCGGCGTCCATCCGCACGACGCGAAGACGCTCGACCCAGCAGGGATGGAGCGCTTGCGGGCAATGGCGAAGCAAAGCTCAGTCGTGGCAATCGGCGAGATCGGCCTCGACTACTACCGCGATCTGTCTCCTCGCAACGTCCAGCGGCAAGCATTCGTAGACCAGATAGAGCTCGCCGACGAACTCGAACTGCCGGTGATCGTCCACAATCGTGAATCGACAAAGGATATGCTTGCTATCTTGAGAAACCACCGGCCGAAGAGTGGAGTAATTCACTCATTCCTCGGCGATCGCGCATTGGCGGAGGAATTTATCGACCTTGGCTTCCACCTGGGAATCGGAGGGCCGCTGACCTTCGACAAGAACGAGATCCTCCGCGAGGCCGTGGCCGCAGCCCCTCTCGATCGCATTCTTATAGAGACCGACTGCCCGTACCTCACTCCGGTTCCGTATCGAGGGAAAAGGAACGAGCCGGCCTATGTACGGTACGTAGCGGAAGAGATCGCCCGTCTCAAGGACATTACATTCGAACAGGTCGCGCAGGCCACCACGCAGAATGCGGTAACGCTCTTTTCCATTCCACTTGCATAACGGCTACGGCGTTGAAGTGACGAATTCCTTGCGGTCCTCGTGACACAGAAGCTGAACAACTCCACGGCCGGCGCTCGCTGCGCCCGGAATACCGCCGGGCGGATCGGTCCACATGCTCGCAAGGTAGAATCCTGACAGCCCGGGCACGGTCTTGGGGATGTAGCGGTGTGCACGCTGGAAATCGCTTGACAGCATCCAGGTCATGAACGTCCCCTTCCAGTTTCCGGTGTAGCGCGCAAATGTATGCGGTGTCGCGATATCGGTCACCTCAATCTTCGAAGAGAAGCCGGGATATATCCGATCGACCTCCTCCCGGCAGGTCGCTACGATTCTCTCCTTCTCCTCGGCATAGGCGGAAGGATCGGCGATGAGCGGTTCCCAGTACGACCAATCGGTCGACGTTCCCGCCATCACCACCGACTTTCCTGCCGGGGCGAGTGCCGGATCATAGCAGTAGTTCTTCACGCGAAAGTGCGATAGCTTGCGGCCCGCGAGTTCGACCGGATGCTCGAGTTCGTACGCAGTGCCGACACACGAGATCTCGTTGGATAAGTCCACGTCGACTCCAAATGCTACTTGAACCATCGGATCGTACAGTCGCCCCGTGTCGAGAAGCTCACGATGCAGCGGTTCAATGCGGCTGCCGTCAAGCAGAGAGAACAGGGTGGCACGCATGTCTGAGGCGGAGATGACGTAGTCTGCAGCCACTTCTCCGCCTCCGGTCAGACGAACGCCCACCGCACGCCCCGCCATCTCAATGACCTTCCCCACACGTGATCCGTAGATGATCCTACCGTCGAGGTCGATGAAGCGTTTCTCAATTGCTCGAGCAAACTCAAGCGAGCCGCCGAGCGGGTAGCCGGCAGCGTGCCGGCTCATCGGACCGAGGGTCATAACCAGAGCCATGGCAGGCATTGTCCCGTCGAAGAAGATATTCTCGATGGCATCCCGCAGGAACGGATCGTTGAAACGTGCGCCGAGATCCTTGAGCGTCATGCCGCCGACAGTCGCAAGGTCTTTCATGTGCGGATGCAGGCGAGCCATCATCCGGATTCCGTCGAGCATGCCCATGAGTTCCGCGGGCTTTCCAATCGGGAAGGAGAACCCGGCCAAGCGACGGATCAGTGCGCACAACTCCTCGATGGCGCGCGCATCCTGCGGGGATAGCTCTTTAAGGTGCGCTTCAAGCCGATCGATATCAGTGTACAAGTGAAGCTTCTTTCCGTTACGCGCAGCAACGGTCGAGAAGACTTCGTGGTCGAACATGCGCCGTCCTTGCACTGCGCCAAGCTCCTCCCAGATGCTGTAGAAGCCCGATCCCGGACTGGATCCGGTCAACCAATGAATGCATCCATCGATAACGTAGTCCCCTCGCCTCCAAGATGTGCAGAGACCTCCCGGCACGGTGTGTGCTTCGTGGATCTCCACATCGTATCCGTTCATGCGCGCGTAGCAGCCCGCTGACAAGCCCGCGATGCCTGCTCCGATGATCACGATCTTCTTTGCCATCGTTCCCCCTCCTCACTCCAAACACCGGTCAGCGACTCTTGTCTCAAACCATGCTGCAGGGTGGACCCACGTTGCCGGGTTTTACGGAGCCAAGAGCATATTCTACGTCCTCCCCTTCACACATAACCAGCGCATCCGGCATGCTTTTCCTGACGACAACACACTGATTCATCAACCGATGCCAATCCGATCGGCTGCTTCATGTCATAGAAGAAGGTCCGCCGTCATCGTATCGAAGAACGGTTGTGTCCGGAACCACCTGTGGCCTTGCGGGAGGCAAGGTGTTATCGCCATATTCGCCGGCATTGCTCGATACGAAGATGCTGTCAGATGCAATCGCTTATTCCGCTCGTTTCCCGAGCAACGCGGCTATCTGTTCAAGCAGTACCCGATCCGCCACCGAGAAGGCGGCGGGTTTGTCGGAATCGATGTCGATTTCACCGATAACTCGCCCGTCATGACAGATGGGAACAACAATCTCTGCCCGTGTCTGCGGGAAGCAGGCGAGATAGCGTGCGTCGGCGTTAACATCGTCGACGATCACTGTATCTCCAGTTCGAGCAGCAAGACCACAAATTCCCATTCCGACCGGGATGCGCACGTGTTCTGTCGCGTCCGGACCGTCCCAAGCGGTAAGCATAAGATGGTCGCCCTGTACGATGTATATTCCCACCCAGTCGAAGTGCTCCCCATTTTCACGCAGCCAGCTGACTGCAAAGCGACATGCATCCTCAAATGAAGCCGCACCTTGTATGGACATCAAGAGTTCGTTGTCGATCGTATTCATTTGAACCATGTTAGCCGCAGTCGATGTGATTTTCCCATTCCAGTCGGGTATGATACCTCGCCTGCACCAGCCGAGTTCGCCGCACGGTGTGGAGCACAAGCCTGAAGGTGAAATCACGATGAATCTCGAGCATAGCCTGCGCGAGCTCATGACGCACGCGCACGTCATCGACAACCCCTCCCGCAAGACAATGATCGCCGACTGTGTCGCCAGCAAAGAGGTCATTATCAGCGCCTGCGGTGCGCTCGCCACCTGGACCCGACCCGAATCGACCGGCCGCAGCCCCAAGGACACGCTCACCGTAAAACGAGCCGCGAGTGCGGGCGAGATCGATTGGGATTCGCCGAACAACATCCCGATCGATGAGGAGACGTTCGACATGGTCCTCGAAGACGCGATAACCAAACTGGCAGGTAAGGATCGGATCTATGTCACAGACCGCGTCCTAGGAGCGGATTTATCCTACGCATTGCCGGTGAAGACCATCGGCAGCCGCGCGCTGACGGCGCTGTTCACCGACAACATGTTCCGCCCCGTCCCGGTGGACATCGAGAGGAGTACGTTCGCCGGCAGACCGTTCACCCTCCTCGTCGTTCCTGATGACAAGCTCGACCCCGAGCGCTATTCCGGGCGACTGAGGATCGATCCAACAACCGGCAAGACATCGACGATGATCATCGGAATGGACTTTGATCGCCGCATCGGCGTAGTCTACGGCTCCGCGTATGCCGGGTCGGTGAAGAAACTGATGTTTACCGTGATGAACTACCTGCTTCCCGCTGAGGGAATCCTACCTCTACATTGCTCGGCGAATGAGGGGAAGAACGGAGATACTGCGCTCCTCCTCGGCTTGTCGGGCACCGGCAAGACAACCCTGTCCGCCGATCCACGCCGCGCCCTGCTGGGCGACGACGAACACGGCTGGGGCGATGATGGAATCGCCAACTTCGAGAACGGGTGTTATGCCAAGTTGATCGACCTGGATCCGTCAAAGGAACCGGAGATTTACAGTGCCGTGATGCATGATGATGACTACCTGTCGCACGGTTCGATCGTAGAGAACGCGATGGTCTATCCGAGTGGCGAGTTCGACCTGTACGACGACCGGTTTACGCCAAACTCGCGTGCCTCATACCCGCTACGCTATCTGGCGAACATCAAGGAAACGTCTACCGGCGGACATCCGGCGACAATCCTCTTCCTTACCGCAGACGCCAACGGCGTCCTGCCGCCGATCGCCAAGCTTACCAAGGAACAAGCGATGCTTTGGTTCCTGATGGGATACACGAGCAAGCTCGCGGGGACCGAAACCGGGATCGTCGAGCCGAAGACGACGTTTTCCAGGTTCTTCGGCGAGCCGTTCATGCCGCGCAATCCCGATGTGTATGCGCGTATGCTCGGCGACAAGATGGCCGCCCACAACACGACCGTCTATCTGGTGAATACCGGCTGGTCAGGCGGTCCGTACGGTGTTGGAAAGAGAATGGACATCACATTGACGCGGGCAATGGTGCATGCCGCATTAACCGGCGGACTGGACAATGTTGAATACGACGAAGATCTGACCTTCCACGTACTCATCCCGCGCGTTTGTCCGGACGTTCCCGCCGAGATCCTGAATCCAAGGAACACGTGGGAGGACAAGTCCGCCTACGATGCCCGCTCGCGCAGGCTCGCGGACGAGTTTGCCGCTCACTTCGATAAGGCGTATGGAAACAAAGGTCTCGATAAGGCCGTCTACGCTCAGTGCCCGGGCAAGTGACGCCCGAAGACCTTCACGAGGGCAGGAGAGCGGGCGTGCCTGAGCCAAATCAGTATCTGTACAAGATTCAGCCGACACGTCCCGGAATGCTCACACACGGCCCAACGCCGGAAGAAGAGACGTCCGTCGCAGAGCACTTCTCCTACTTGCAGGCGCTGATAAAGATGTGGAGTACTAATCCTCGCCGGACGAACCCTGAACACGGACGAAAGCTCGTTTGGAATCGTTATCTTTGAGGCGGAGACGGACGAAGCAGCCGCGAGCATAATGAGCAACGATCCTGCTGCACGCAACGGCGTGATGCGCGCCGAGCTATTCCCTTACAGGATCGCCTTGCAGCGGGAGTAGAGGTTGTAAAAGCCGGTATTTCCGATTCGAACCAACCTCTACATTCAGTGGAAAAGACCGCGTATTTCGTCGCGCAATGCGATGAGCGCAAGCCGCAGTTTGGCAAAGAAGTGCAGGTGTGGGTTGCGCGGCCACTTCCACACAACTCCGATTACTGCGAGAATGACCACAAGCGTGAACAGGAAGTGGATGATCCCCGAAGAGAGGCTCAACACCATTGCGATCAGCACTACGACCAAACAGAGGGCGAGATCGGCGGCTGTGCATTGCCGCGCCAGGCGGTGCACTGTGTTTCGCATTCTGCGATAGGAGAGGCGAAGCTTGTCCCCGAATCTCCCCTTAATTCCCCGCGGCCAGTGCCAGACGATGCCGATCAGCCCGACAACGATCAGCAGATCGACCAGGTTCCCGATTACGCCGAGAGCGATCCCCAGCACGATCCCGAGCGCCAGTAGCACCACCGCCAATATGAACATGGCCAGCGCAAGCGGCGACAGAAAGACCGTGGAAAAGATAAGCCCGAGCGGGAGGAGAAACGGCAACAGGATTAAGAGCAACAGCACGCGCACGATCCAGGCAAATATGATCATTCGATGTTATCCTCGCTTGATCTTGGCCTCTGTCTCATCCTCGCCATGTCAGACAAACCGAGTCAATTGATCAAGCGGAAGCCGCGATTTCTCCGCTGCAGTCTCATCAGCATCCGCGGGATGCCCGATCGGAATTATCGCCATTAGTTCCTCGCTATTTCTCGCACCAACGATACCTTCGATGGCCGCGTCGCGTGCCCTGCCCATCCAGCAGGCGCCGAGGCCGAGAGCGTGCACCGCAAGGAGGATATTCTCGATCGCCGCTCCGATTCCTTGTGCGTCCTTTAGCTCATTGTACCCGGCATCCCGATCAAGGAGCACAGCGAGTGTCACCGCAGCGGTTGCGACCATTCCTGACTGGGGTGCGAGCTCGGCCAACGCTTGTTTCTTGCCGGCACTCTCCACCACGACGAATCGCCACGGTTGCGTGTTCTTGCCCGATGGCGCGAATCGCCCCGCTTCGAGAATCGCCTCGATCTGCACCCGCGAAACCGCAACTGACGTGAACGCCCGCACGGAACGTCGTGTTTGGATCAGCTGCAATAGATCACCCATTGCCCCTCCATTAGGAAATCATTATAGCAGCACTTCGCCGATCATCTCCAACCGCCCGGCCACTCAGGACACAGTCACGGGGTCGAAGGCGGGGCAAGGAAAACAAAATTCATCCGATTCCAGAATCGTATCACTCGGTCGATCGTCATGTTTCCCGGATAGATGGGGTCCAGTCCATCTCCAGCACTGGAAGAAGCCATGCGGAAAGGAAGACCACACCCATGTTCAGCGTGCCCACTGCGACAACCACAACCCCGCCGCCGCCTCGATCAATGAAAATCGTACCGAGGCAAATGCCCGGCGGATCCACGTTCCAGATGCGGGGTAATCTCATCTTGCTGAGGCAGCATGCAATATCTCTTGCCGGCTGTGGCCATTCATTGCGGGTTGAACCGGACGCCAAGGCCGGCCACCAGTCCAAGATACAGAAATGAATCGGGAAGCCTACGCTAGGCAAACAACGACCAATTATAAGAACAGGCAACCCGTTACGATCCGTCAACGGCAGGAGCAGCAAGCAATTGAACGTTGAGCTTGATTCTACTCACGGCTATGGGGGTATCGTCTAATATGAGGCATAGAATAATGATTACAGTATGAGCAAGCGGGAGCAATACATGGAAGCAGTTGTCTAGGCCTGCGTCAGTCGTTTGAAACCACAGCCAGCTAGTGCTAACCTGGCGAGAAGCCGGAAAGGAGGCACACGCGTGGAGGATCTTGTAAGAAAGGCGATCGCAGGAAGCGACGCCGATTATACGGAAGTCCGCATCGAGCGGGAAGAGCGGAGCCAGGCGGACTTTCAGCGGGACAAGCTGGAAAACCTGGAACAATCGAGCGAATTGGGAGGGATTGTTCGCTGCCTCTGCGACGGTGGCTGGGGGATCGCGGTACTCAACGATCCCGCGAAGCTTCCAGCCAAGGTGGCTGAGGCGACGCGCACCGCACGTTTAGTCGCGGCACGGCGCGACGAGCCGGTGAAACTTGCCGATGCACCGGTAGTGCAGGAATCGGTGCGCGCCGAGATAGAGAACGATTTTAGAACCGTCCCGCTTGAGAAGAAGAAGCGCTTGGCGGAGTCGTATAATGACCTTCTCTTGAATCACGACAAGCGTATCGTATCGACACGCGTGCGCTATAACGACTCCTTCCGCGAGGTCACCTACGCCAACTCGGAGGGAACGTTCATTGCGCAGGAGATTCCGGACGTAACGTTGCTTCTGGTCGCGGTGGCAAGCGATGGTGCGGCGAACATCCAGCAGGGCTTCAAGTCTCTTGGAGAGGCAGGCGGATTCGACGTGGTGCTGAATCGAGAGGACGAAGCACGCGCCGTTGCCAAGCGGGCGATCGATCTTGTCGCCGCTCGCTCGGTGGAGGGAGGCAAGTACACGGTCATTCTCGACCCGGAACTTGCCGGCGTGTTCATCCACGAGGCATTCGGTCACTTCTGCGAGGCCGATTTTCTTTATCAGAACGAACGACTGAAGAAGATAATGACCATCGGAACCCGTTTCGCGGAAAAGAACCTGAACGTTGTCGATGACGGATACATCCCGGGCCTGCGCGGCAACACGCCGTATGACGACGAAGGGGTTGCACGCGCCAAGACGTACCTGATCAAGAATGGAGTTCTGACAAACCTCCTCCACTCCCGTCAGACGGCAAAGAAGATGGGGGCATCGCCCACCGGAAACGCACGTGCCGTGTCGTATGCGTTCGAGCCAATCGTTCGTATGACAAACACGTACATCGAACCGGGAAGCGACACATTTGAGGAGATGCTTCGCGGCATCGATCGCGGCGTGTACGCGGTGAAGGCGTACGGCGGAGAGACGGTCTTTGAGCAGTTCACGTTCTCCGCAGCGTATGCCTACGAGATTCGAGATGGAGAAGTGGGAGACCTGTTGAAGGACGTCGTTCTCACCGGGAATCTGTTCGAGACACTGCGCGCGATCGACATGATCGGACCCGATCTGAAGATCGAAGGCAGCTCGGGCGGGTGCGGAAAGGGTGAACAAAGCCCTCTCCCAGTAACCGCCGGCGCTCCCCACATCCGCGCACGCAAGGTGACGATAGGAGGAAAGTGATGAACGCTCTCATCGAGAGGCTCGCCGCAAGAGTTGACCAGGGGGAGGTTTACCGCATTCGATCACGGACAGTGCCGATTCAGTTCACGTCGGGACATCTCGATTCGATCAAGACCAACGAGACGGAGGGAATGGCACTTCGTGTGATAGCCGACGGCAAGCTTGGGTTCGCCACGACAACCGATATGGAGGACCAGAATACGCTGATCGATGCCGCCGTTGCTGCGTCGGCGTTCGGTGACACGGTGGATTTTCGCTTTCCGGAGACGGACGCGCCCACACCTGTAAGCGTGTACGATCCCGCCATCGCCGCACTCAGCGAAGAAGAGATGATCACCTTGGGTGATCATCTCATTTCTCGTTTGACGAAGCTCGATTCAGAGGTCGATATAAACATATCGCTGGCCAAATCGATTGAACGCGTATCGATCGAGAACACAAGCGACCGCCAGCTTGAGGACAAACGGACCCTGTTCTCGGTTTCCCTTGAGGTCTCAAAAGCGCGAGAAGGCGATATCTTTATCCTCTCCGACAGCGCCAGCGTGCGACGGTTCGATGATTTCAAGCCTGAAGCGATGCTCGCACGGCTAACACGCCTCTTGGAATATGGGAAGAAGCTTGCACCGGTAGCGAGTCGGCCGCTTCCTGTTGTGTTTACGCCGAACGGAACGATCACGCTTCTCCTGCCTCTGATCGTCGGCTTCAACGGAAAAGCTGTATACATGGGAACCTCTCCTTTGAAGGGCCGGATGGGAGAAAAGGTGTTCGATGAACGATTCTCGGTCACCGACGACGGCACCGTACCGTTCGGGCCGCGCAGCGGCGGGTTCGATGATGAGGGCATACCAACAATGGCAACATCTCTCATCTCAGATGGAACTGTGAAGGCATTCACTTACGACCTACGCACGGCAGCGCTCGCCGGTACCCGTTCAACCGGAAACGGGTACAAGGGCGGTCTGTTCGGCGGCGGTTTTCGGAATGTGCCGGCAATCGGGATGAACAATGTGATCGTTGCCGAGGGGAAAGCAGCGGAAGAAAAACTGATCTCAGAGATCGAGGAAGGGTTGCTTGTGGAGAGCGTGCTCGGCCTCGGGCAAGGGAACATCAACGCCGGCGAATTCTCAAACAACGTGGCCGTGGCTTTCAAGATCGAGAATGGGAGGGTTGTCGGCAGAGTGAAGAACACGATGATTGCAGGAAACGTGTACACACTGTTGCGGGATAGTCTGATCGGGGTGGGCAGAAAGGCCGAGTGGGCTCACGGGGCGCTTCTGGCTCCAGCAATTGCCGTCGACGGCGTAAGCGTTGTGGGTGAGGGCACTTAGACAAAACTGCGTGTAGGAACGATATTCAAGGAAAGATATGTGTCTCTTGACAACGTAACAGTGTTATGTTATACTGCTTCCGCGACAAGCATCGCGGGAGGTGCGAGGCATGTATCAGTCGACATATGAGCTGGAGAAACTCGCGGAGATGAGGAGAGCGGATTTGATTGAAAAGTCAAACCGTAATCGAATACTGAAGATGCTGGTCCCACGCAAGAGAAGAAATTCCCAACCGTTGGAGATCCTTTGCGCTGAAGCCAAAGGACATGTCTGTAGTGGGTGTCCATAACAGTGTGTTGTTCCAATGACTGCGGAGGCGGAGATGTCTGAAGAGAGACTGATTTCAAAGAAGGACGTGTTAGAAAAACTGAGGATATCCTATGGGCAGCTCTACCGCTGGAAGCGCAAGGGGCTCATCCCGGAGGACTGGTTCATCCGTCAGTCCACGTTCACCGGACAGGAGACGTTTTTCCCTGCCGACAAGATCATCGCCCGCATTGAGAGAATAAAGGAGATGAAGGAGAACCTCCCTCTCGATGAACTGGCCAATCTGATCACCTCACAGGTGAACGAAAAGCTGGAGGTTGCTTTTTCTCGCCTGAGGAATCTGGGGTGGCTCGACGAGCAGGTAGTCAAAATATGCCACATCAATTGCGGCAAAGAAGCCGACAAACAGACACTGCCCCTCGCCGACACGCTGTGCGTGGGAGTGCTGAGCAAGCTGGAAAAGACGGCACGCTCCGAGGAGATAGACCTCGCTAAGCAGACGTTGGACCGCGCGATTTCCAAGGGCTTGATGGAGAGGGTCCGTTCGGAGCGGCTTTTCCTCTATCTCTTGCGCAAGCGACTGGCGGCGGCTGGCATTTCGGCTGAGATCAGTCTTGTGATCATCTCGCAGGAAGGAGCGATGTTCGACCCAGGGATCGAGGTCGTGCAGTCAGTCGACCTGCAAGGAGTGCTTGAGACGATCAAGCTCGATTTCGGCCATCAGGATGGATCCGCAGGGAATGCGCGCCGATCAAGGGAAGAGCAAGAACCTTCAGAAAACGGATAGCATATTGAACGGGAGGAAGAGATGAACGATAAGGGTAATTCAGCCAGCATATCCGGCGCAGGAACGATCGGCGGAGGAACTTATACACGGATTACCATCTCCGGTGCAGGCAAGATTACCGGCGACATAATCGCCGAGGAGCTTCGCATCTCCGGAGCAGGGAAAGTGCAGGGGCGCGCCGAGGCGACGCAGATAGTGGCATCCGGAAGTGCGGTCTTCACCGAAGACGTTGTTTCCGATGAAATGCGCGTGAGCGGCAGCGCCCGCGTTGAAGGGCGCGCCAAGGTAAAAGAAATGAAGTGCTCGGGAACGTTCAAGGTCGCCGGCGGGCTGTCCTCGGAGTACATAAAGACGACCGGCGATCTGCACGTCGGCGGCGATGTAGAAGCCGAGATATTCAAGGCAACTGGTGGATTCAAGATCGACGGGCTCCTCTCGGCGGACAAGGTTGAGGTGCACATCGGCGGCCGCTGCCAGGCAAAGGAAATCGGAGGGGCACGGATCGAGGTCGAGCGTGGCGGATGGAAGGAGAAAGGGATCATACTAGATGGCCTGATCAAGCTCTTCTCCGGCGGGGGAATAGCTGAGCTGCGCACTGCGCAGATTGAGGGCGACGAAATTCGACTGGAAGATACCATCGCTGATGTGGTGCGGGGAAAAGAGGTCGAGATCGGGCAGGGTTGTCACATAACGCTTGTCGAATATAGCGAATCGCTGCGCATCCACCCCAACGCCAAGGTGGACAAGCAGACAAAGATATGAGTCAGGGCGGGTGAACCGATCCCGAGGGGACAACGACTAACAAGACAAACCAGAGAATTTGCTGAGGTAGATCAATGGTAGAGGTAGTAAAGAACTGGAAATCACGCTTTTTCACAATTTGGATCGGTGAGCAGCTTTCGCTTTCCGGCAGCCGCGCCGCGCAGTTCGCGCTAGTGTGGTGGCTCACCACAACGACAGGATCAGCTACCGTGCTTGCCACTGCAACAACGGTAGCCCTGATTCCCCAGATTTTGCTCGGCCCGCTCGCTGGCGCATTCGTCGACCGCTGGAATCGGCGCATGGTACTTCTCGTCTCCGACAGCTTCATCGCGCTCGTGTCGCTGTGGCTGGCGTACATGTTCTGGACCGGGGCGATGCAGGTGTGGCACGTATACATCGTCATGCTCGCCCGTTCACTGGGAGACGTGTTCCAATGGCCTGCGATGGCGGCCTCAACGTCGCTCATGGTCCCCGAACGGCACTTGACGCGCGTAGCCGGGCTCAATCAGACAATGAACGGCATGCTCACGATCGCCGGACCGCCGCTCGGCGCACTCCTCCTAGCCCTACTGCCGTTGCACGGAGTAATGCTGGTCGACGTTGGTACCGCGCTGTTCGCGGTGATACCGCTGATGTTCATCCCTATTCCACAGCCGGTTCGCGCAGAAGGGGTAGGAGCAAAGATGCAGTCGGTGTGGCACGACCTACGCGACGGCTTTCGCTATCTGCGCGGGTGGCCGGGGGCGGTTGCCCTCATATCCGGCGCTCTCATCTTCAAGATTGCCCTCACGCCGGCATTCTCGCTTCTTCCACTGCTTGTTAAGAGCCACTTCGGCGGCGGAGCCGGTGAACTGAGCCTGCTGGAATCGATCACGGGAATCGGCATGGTTGCAGGCGGCATTGCACTGAGCGCGTGGGGAGGATTTCGCCGCAAGGTATTCACCCTGCTCATGGGACTGGGAGGCGTCGGATTAGGGATAGTCGTGCTTGGTTTTACGCCCTCGTATCTTTTTCCGGTCGCCCTTGGAAGCATGTTCTTCTTGGGATGCATGATCCCGATGACCGACGGTCCGATCATGGCGATCTTCCAAACCACGATTGCGCCGAACATGCAGGGGCGTGTCTTCGCCTTGTTGGGAAGCCTTGTCTCGGTCTCCTCGCCTCTCGGCCTAGCGATTGCCGGACCGGTGAGCGATCGGTTCGGGATTCAGATATGGTTCATCATCGCCGGCTTCCTGTGCTTGTCCGTAGCGCTCGCCAGCTTCTTCATCCCTGCGATCATGCATATCGAGGAGAATCACACTGCGGCAGAACAGTCAGCGAGACCTGAGGGGGCGCCAGGGCCGGTAGCACCGGAGCCGGCAGTGCCGGAACCGGTCGCAGACTAGTTCAGAGTATCTCGCTGTGCGAATCCGGGCTCACTCGGCTAACGGTTAATCGCGTGGATCGCTCTTCCTAGAGCCGACGCGGCCGCTTCTTTCAATCCCTCCGGCAAAGATGGATGCGCATGCACGGAGTCGGCAATCGCTTCCAGGGTGAGCGCATTTTGCACCGCCACCGCCGCCTCCGCGATCAAACTCGAGGCCTCCGCTCCAATTATTTGTGCTCCGATGATGCGATGCGATCCGGCCTCGGCGACCACCTGAAAGAATCCGGCCGTCTCGTTCATCCCTTGCGCCTTTCCCAGCGCCGCGTACGGGAAACGGCCGACGATGACGTCTATGCTATTCTGCTTGGCGCGAGCTTCTGAAACCCCCACCGATGCGACCTCGGGGTCGGTGAATATCGCTTGCGGGATCGTTCCATAGTCGAGCGGTGTATCTTCACCGACAAACAACTCCGCGAGCCTCTCTCCATCGGCCGATGCGCGGTGCGCAAGCATCGGACCAGGGATGAGGTCGCCGATCGCGTACACGCCGGGGGCGGTGGTCTCCAGCTTTGCGTCGACCGCGACGAATCCGCGTCGGTCAGGCTCGATCCCCACATTATCCAGTCCGATTCCAGCCGAATTCGGTCGCCTTCCGACAGCCAAGAGGACGCGGTCGACCGGAATCGGCCCAGCGGATGTATGAACAACGGCCGTATCGCCATCTTTGTCGAGCGCGTCGGCGGTGGTGTTTGTCTGTACCGTGATCCCTTGCTCCTTGAGTGCCCGCTTCAGGGTGGCGATCACGCGACGGTCGAGATCGATCCCAGGCAGGATCTCGGGCATCATCTCGATCACCATCACTTCACTACCGAGCCGCCGGTAGATCGTGGCAAGTTCCAGGCCGATCACACCGCCGCCAATGACAACCAACCTCTTGGGTACTTCCGAGACGGCCAACGCATCGTCCGATGACCAGACAAGCGGATCGGAGAAGGAGAAGCCGGGGATCTCGATCGGTGACGAACCGGTAGCAAGGACTATACGATCCGCCTCGAGCGTATCGCCGTTCGACAGCTCGACCGTCCCCACACTCGCCACGGTCGCGCGCGCTTGCACGACCGTTACTTTGTTCCCGTCAAGCAGCGCTCCGATACCGTCCACCAACCGCCCGACAACGTCCTCTTTCCACGCGGCGAGCGTGGGAAGATCGATCTTGGGAGACGAAAACTTGATCCCCATCTCAGCTCCGGCAGCAGCCCGCTCCACGGTCTTCGTGGCTGAATAGAGCGCTTTCGTGGGAATGCATCCCCAATTCAGGCAAACGCCGCCCAGTTTGCTCTGCTCGACAAGCGAAACGCTAAGCCCCAGCTGCGCCATTCGAATAGCCGCCACATACCCGCCCGGTCCGGCACCGATTATTGCCACATCGTTCCTCATGTCCGTCCATCACCTCATCGCAAAAGATTATCCCGGCGCTTGTTAACGGGCAACACCAATGTCTAGCAGCAGGCGTTCAGAGGTATAATTTATAATGATGGATAAAGATACTTAACACCATAAAGGGATAGCATCCATCCGAAAAGGCAAACCCTTCGTAAGGAGGCGACGCAAAGCCACGGACCCCCAGAGGGCAGCCGGGCCGCCGAATATGAAGAACAAGAGAACCTTAAAATACATCGCAATAACCGGCGCCTTGTTAGCGCTTTTCATCTCGCTTTACGGTTCGCAGGGACCGACCGTTGCCGGCGGCGCCGGGGGAACCGGATCGGTCGGCACAGTCGACGCCAATTCGCTTTCCTGGGGGATCGAACGGATTCAGGCACCGCAGGCGTGGACATGCACGACCGGCTCGAATGACGTGGTTGTAGCAGTCATCGACTCCGGAATCGACACGAGCGCGCCTCAGCTGCAGGGAGAGATTTGGACCAACAACGGGGAAATAGCGGGAAATGGAATCGATGACGATCACAACGGGTATGTCGACGATATGCACGGCTGGGACTTCCGTGACAACGACGCCAGCTCGCTCACCGGATCGAAGCTCCACTGGCACGGCACGTTCGTCGCCGGGATCATCGCCGCGCAGCCAGGCGAAGACAAGGCTGCCGGCGTCGCCCCCGGAGTGCGAATCATGGACCTACGCCTCCTCGATTCCAAGAACCTGTTCTACGGATCGGATTGGGACAAGTTCGTAGAGGCGATCGAATACGCGGTCGACAACGGCGCCGACATAATCAACATGAGTATCTACGCCAACGGCAAGCCGCCACTCGTTTTTGAGCAGGCGCTGAAACGAGCCGCCCGGCAGGGAGTGATCGTGGTGGGGATTGCGGGAAACGATGGAAAATCGCAAGTGAGCTATCCGGGAAGGTACTCGTCCGTCCTTGCCGTATCCGCTACCGATCAAAGTGACCACTTGGCGGGTTTCAGCAACTACGGCGCCGATGTAGCCGTCGCCGCTCCCGGAGAGAAAGTCACGTCTATCTTCCCCGGCGGTTATGCAGGCACAAGCTCCGGGACATCGTTTGCGGCACCGCACGTCACCGGCACGCTCGCCCTTATTCTCTCCTCTCATCCCGGGATATCGAGCACACAAGCGATCGCTCTCCTCGAAAGTACTAGCGACCAGATCGGCGACTCCGCCAGATTCGGCGCCGGCCTGGTCGACGCCGCAAGCGCAGTGGCAAGCAGCATGTAGAAAGCCAGACAAAGCGACGTATCTGCGCCACGTTGTATATCAACCAGCCAATGCGAGTGTACCCAGAAACCACATCGTCCTTTGGTACATGTTTTGGCCATGCCATTGATACCTGAGATCCATCCCAGACAATCTCGCTTCCGCAGGCCTCAAGTATCAGTCCGGTTAGTGTAAGGTGAAGTTTTCGCAAGCTAGTCACGCTTCGGCGCAATACTGGGATCGGTCGCCCGCGCCGTCCGGGTGGAGTATGATTGCCCGGGGAGGGAGAGATGCTTCTCGGATGTCATCTATCGATCGGAAAGGGGTTTTCAAAGGCGCTTGTCGAAGCGGAATCACTTGGCATAAACGCAATGCAGATCTTCTCGCACAACGCTTCCTCGTGGCGCATGAAGCCCGTCGATGAAGACGCCGCCGCCGCGTTTCGCTCCCAGTTTGCCTCATCTGAGGTCGAATATGTTGTTATCCACACAATGTATCTTCTCAACCTCGCGAGCCCGGATGACGAGCTGTTCGAACGTTCGGTGGCGTCGCTCATCGAGGAGATCCGACGCGCCGGTCTCCTTGGAATCGACCACATCGTCACCCACCTTGGGGCGCATAAGGAGACCGGAATCGAGGCGGGAATCGATCGCATCGTCGCCGCCCTCGACATGGCAATCGACGCTGATGAATTCGCACGTTATCCAAACATCCGCCTATTGCTGGAAAACACGGCCGGAGCGGGAACGACGATGGGCACAACATTTTTCGAATTGGGGAAGATTCTCGCAGACCTTGCCGACGCCAACCGCATCGGGATCTGCCTCGACACGTGCCACGCGTTTTCCGCCGGTTACGAATTGCGGACCGATGACGCAATCGCTGACACACTCTCCGAGTTCGAACGGGAAGTTGGAATCGATCACCTCGAATTGATTCACTTAAACGACTCCAAATTCCCGCTCGGCTCAAGGCGCGATCGCCACGAACACATCGGCCGCGGCGACATTGGTGTCGAGGGCATTTCACGTGTGGTAAATCACCCATCCTTGCGCCACCTGCCGTTCATTCTGGAGACCCCGAAAGAGATTGATAGTCATGCAGATGCCGACCAGATAAACTTGAAGCAGGTAAGAGCTCTGCGTCACGAATAAGGAGGAGCGATGAAACTATTCATTGATACAGCGAATGTCTCCGAGATCCGCGAGATGGCTTGGCTCGTCGACGGCGTGACGACCAATCCGTCACTCGTCGCCCGCGAGAAGCGCCCGTTTGAAGAGATAATCGCCGAGATCTGCGGTATCGTCGACGGACCAGTGAGCGCGGAAGCGACCGCATTGGACGCCGAAGGGATGCTCGCGCAGGGACGTGCGCTTGCCAGGATCGACGACAACGTTGTTGTCAAGATTCCGATGACCGAAGAAGGGATGAAGGCGGTGCAGGGGCTGTCAACGGACGGGATCCGCACGAACGTCACGCTGGTATTCTCGGCGACGCAGGCGCTATTGGCTGCCAAGTGCGGTGCAAGCTTCGTCTCCCCGTTCGTAGGCAGGATCGACGATGTATCGGGCGACGGGATGGAACTCGTTTCGCAGATTCTCGATATCTATGATGAGTATGTTTTGGGCACTGAAGTGATCGTGGCGAGCGTACGTCACCCTCGGCACGTGCTCGATGCCGCCCTCCTCGGCGCCGACATCGCCACTGTACCTTACGGCGTTCTGAAGAAGCTGTTTAGTCATCCGTTGACCGATGTAGGGATCGAGCGATTCCTCAAAGATTGGGAGGAGATGAAGAAGTGACATTCGACCGTTTCGAGGAAACGCGCACCGCCTATGGAAAGACGCTTGTCTCGCTGGGGAGCGAGGATGATAGGATCGTCGTTCTCACCGCAGATCTAGCCGGATCGACTAAGACCGGGCTGTTCGCTGAGGCGCACCCGGACAGGTTCTTCAACATTGGAGTTGCCGAGGCGGACATGATGGGAATCGCCGCCGGGCTGGCGATGGGCGGTTATCGCCCGTTTGCGTCGACCTTCGCCATGTTCGCCACCGGCAAGGCATGGGAGCAGGTTAGGCAGGTCATCGCCTATCCCAAGATTCCCGTGCGCATCGCAGCTACCCATGCCGGCCTTACGGTCGGCGAGGACGGGGCAAGCCATCAAATGCTCGAAGACATCTCGAATATGCGTGTGCTCCCGAACATGACGGTTATCGTGCCCGCAGATGCCGTAGAGGCAGCCGCGGTTACCCGCTTCGCCGCCGCGTATGACGATGGCCCGGTCTATGTGCGCCTGGCGCGCGCCAAGTTCCCGGTCATACTGGACGAAGACTATCAATTCGAGCTTGGGCGAGCTCACGTACTGGAGGAGGGAAGCGATATTTCGGTCTTCGCATGCGGCGTCCTTGTTTCGTCGGCGCTGGCGGCGCGTGAAGCTCTCTCCAATGACGGGATCTCAGTGGAGGTAGTCAACGTTTCCACGATCAAACCGCTCGATGGCGAAACGCTCGTGCGCTCGGCAGAGAAGACCGGCCTGGTGATCACTGCGGAGGAACACCAAATAAACGGCGGCCTGGGAAGCGCCGTGTGCGAACTCCTCTCCGAAAACGTTCCCACCCGCGTAGTACGCGTAGGAATGCACGATCGATTCGGCCAGTCGGGATCGGCAGACGCACTCCTCGCTTATTACGGCCTCGATACCAATGGCATTATTGCCGCGATAAGAGAGGCCCTGGAGGGTCAAAGGACCAGCGCGTGACGTTCCTTACGCATCTCGAATGTGGGCTCTGCCGGAAGCAATACCCGGCCGATATGCTGCACACCGTTTGCCCGGAGTGCGGCCGCCCGCTAATTGCCCGCTACGACCTCACGCGTGCGGCAAGCTGCGTCTCCCGCGATGACGTCGCCGGACGTGTTCCGACGTTGTGGCGCTACCGAGAACTTCTTCCTGTAGAGAGCGATGAGCATATTGTCTCTCTGGGAGAAGGTTTCACGCCGCTCATCCATGCGCGCCGCCTCGGGCAGGCGCTCGGGATGCCGCGACTGTTCATCAAAGACGAGGGCGTTAACCCGACCGGTTCATTCAAGGCACGCGGGCTTACGATGGCGATCTCCCGTGCCAAGGAACTCGGCGTCACAGAAGTCGTTATTCCTTCGGCCGGGAACGCCGCCGGAGCGATGGCCGCCTACGCGGCGCGTGCAGGGATGAAGGCGCACGTATTCATGCCCAAGGATGTCCCTCTGCCGTTTAGAATGGAGTGCGCGGCGTACGGCGCCGATGTCACACTTGTGGACGGCCTGATCACCGACTGTGGCAAACGCGCGCACGCCGGCGCGCTCGAACATGGATGGTTCGACGTATCCACTCTCAAGGAGCCGTATCGACTGGAAGGCAAGAAGACGATGGGCTACGAGCTTGCCGAGAACTTCGGGTGGCACTTGCCGGATGTCGTCATCTACCCGACCGGCGGCGGTACCGGCCTAATTGGCATGTGGAAGGCATTTTCCGAGTTGAAATCGCTCGGTTGGGTAGATGGTAAGCGACCGCGCATGATCTCCGTACAGGCAGAGGGCTGCGCGCCGATACCGCGTGCGTTTTCCAGCGGAGAAGAATTCGCAGCACCATGGGAAGGTGCCCGCACTGCTGCCGCCGGACTGCGAGTACCGCAGGCAATCGGGGACTTCCTTATTCTTAGGGCGCTGCGGGAGAGCAGCGGGACCGCAATCGCCGTTTCTGACGAGGCTCTGATCGCTGCTCAGTACGAGATGACGAGAAATGAAGGCATTTTTGCATGCCCTGAGGGAGGAGCGGCTTTCGCCGCCTTGAATCAGCTTCTCTCCAAAGGGCTGATCGCGCGCGAAGAGACCGTTGTCCTATTCAATACCGGTACCGGCCTCAAGTATCCGAGCAGTACCGGAGATACGTAGAAAACAACTTCAGCCGCGGGACGCCGTCGGCCGTGGCGGTTAAAATGGCGTCCATGACTGACGGACTGAATCGCGCAAGAAACAGGGATCTGATACGCGGACCGATCGCTCGCTCGCTGTTGCTGCTGGCGTGGCCGGTGATGTTATCTAATCTCTTCCAGACAATCTACAACCTCGTCGATACGCTGTGGCTTGGTCGGCTCGGCAAGGTGGCGATAGCCGCGCCCACGCTTTCTTGGCCGCTTGTATTCTTCATGATTTCGATCGGAGCCGGGGTAACGATCGCCGGAACAGCGCTTGTTGCTCAGTACACGGGCGCAAATCGCCACGAAGAGGCAAACCATGCCGCTGGACAGGTGTTTACGTTCACAGGAATCCTTGCCGTCTTGCTCGGCATCGTGGGTTTTTTCGCTGCGCGGCCCCTGATTATCGCGATGGGCGCCGGTCCCGATTTGCTCGATTCAGCGTCATCGTATCTCCGTATTGTATATGCCGGTATCCCCGCCATGTTCGGGATGTTTGTCGTCACCGCACTACTCAACGGAGTTGGAGACACAGTCACTCCGATGAAGCTCATGGGGCTGTCGGTGGCGCTGAACACCATCCTAGATCCTCTCCTGATCTTTGGCTGGGGACCGTTCCCCGCCTGGGGCGTTTCGGGCGCTGCCGTGGCGACGGTTTTCTCGCGCGGACTGGTCTCAATCATCGGCCTTTATCTCTTGTGCTCAGGAAAAGTGGGAATACACATCCGCTTCCGGCACTTGCGCCTACGCTGGGATACCGTGAAGCACATACTTGTCATCGGTGGACCGGCGTCGTTCGGGCAGTCGGGCACAGCACTCGGCTTTTCCATAATGACCGGGATCCTGGCTCGGTTTGGAACCGCCGTTGTGAGCGCATTTGGGATCGGCAACCGTATCATCTCGATCGCTCTTATGCCGGCAATGGGACTGGGACAAGCAACTGCAACGATGGTCGGCCAGAATCTGGGAGCCAATGAGAAGAGTCGCGCGGAGCGGTCGGCCTGGGCGGGAATGGGTATTTCTACGGTGTTTCTTCTCGCCGCCAGCATCATCGTCTACGCTTTGCGCGCATCGCTCGTACGCATGTTCATCGCCGACAACGAAGTCATCGCGCTTGGCTCGCAGATGTTCGCCATCACGGCAATGGCATTCCCGTTTATGGGTGTGTTGCAGGTTGTAATCGGTACATATCAGGGCTCGGGACACACCATCTACTCAATGTTCTTCTCGCTATTCCGGTTGTGGGCGCTCCGAATACCGCTCGTTTACGTTCTCGGGTTCGTGCTCACCATGGGCGCCGATGGAGTGTGGTGGGCAATGTTCATTTCCAACTTGGGAGGGTCCGTAGTCTCGATCGCGTTCTTCTTCTCGGGAAATTGGAAACATCGCGTGATCAAAGAGCCGCCCATTCCCATAGAAGAACTGGAAGAGGCAGTTCCCTTGCAAAGCTAGGCGACAACTTCTACCCTCTCAGTCACGGATGGTACCGCGAGACGGCAATGGGCCCGGCGGTAGTCATCTAAAACGGGCGCTGCTGTCGAAGTCCGGCCATCCCCGGAGGAAACGAGTAAAAAAGCGAAGGAGATAGAATGCATGCGATCACGATCGACGAGGCGCCGCGCCACATAGGGGAGACGATCACCCTGCGTGGGTGGTTGTACAACAGGCGGTCGAGCGGGAAGATCATGTTCCTGCAACTGCGAGACGGAACCGGCGTGATTCAAGGGATCATCACCGAACCTGAGTCACCGGATCTCTTCGCTTCCGCCGATCGCCTTCAACGTGAAACATCCGTGATCGTATCCGGTACGCTCCGCGAGGATCGCCGCGCTCCTAGCGGATGTGAGTTGCAGGTGGACGAGCTCACCGTTGTCCATGAACCGACCGAATCTTTCCCGATTGAGCTTACCGAACACACACCCGGCTTCCTCATGGACCACCGCCATCTGTGGATGCGCACCGGCAGGCAGGTCCCAATCCTTCGCGTACGCGACGCCGTGTTCCGCGCACTTCGGGACTTCTTCCACGAAAAAGGATTCGTTGCCACCGAGGCTCCCATCTTCACCGGCACATCGGTTGAGGGAACGACTACTCTGTTCGAGGTCGACTATTTCGGCGAGAAGGCTTACCTCGGCCAGAGCGGCCAGCTCTATCTCGAAGCAACGGCAATGGCACTGGGGAAGGTATACTGGATCGGGCCCGTTTTCCGCGCCGAGAAGTCGAAGACGCGAAAGCATCTCACCGAGTTCTGGATGGCTGAAGGGGAGATGGCGTACTACGACCACGAGGACAACATGCGATTGCAGGAGGAGATGATCGCCTATGTCGTTGACGCTGTTGTCAGTGAGCGCAGGGTAGAACTAGGGCAGCTTGATCGCGACACCGGATTGCTGAAAGAGGAAGTCTCTCTCCCGTTCCCACGCATCGACTACGCCGACGCGGTCGCGCTGTTGCAGGACGCCGGCCACGACGTATCGTTCGGCGACGACTTTGGCGCCCCGCATGAGGCAACGCTCGGCGATCACTTTCAGAAGCCCGTTTTCATTGAGCGCTTCCCTGTGAAGATGAAGCCGTTCTACATGAAACGGGATCCCAATGATCCAAGCCGCGTGCTTGCCTCCGATCTCATTGGCCCCGAGGGGTACGGAGAGTTGATTGGCGGGAGCCAACGCGTTGATACCCTGGAAGAGCTCGTCTTGCAGATGAAGGAGAACAATCTCCCGACAGAACCGTACGAATGGTATCTCGACCTGCGTCGGTACGGCTCTGTCCCGCACTCGGGATTCGGCCTCGGAGTGGCAAGGACAATCGCCTGGATATGTGGCGTGTCGCACATCCGGGAGACGATACCGTTTGCTCGGCAACTGAATCGCCTGTACCCATAATCAGGTTAATTAGGACGTTTTGTCCCCTTGACAGCCCGGAAGACGCTCGTTATACTCCCCGCCTGTTGGAAATGTGTGATGATGATGAGCGCTCGCAGTTGGAGCGTTTTTAATATTGTCTCATCCCTTCTAGGGCTAAGGCAGTCACCACCAAACAACAAAGGGGAGCTTACGCCGCAAGATGTAGATTGAGAAGTCGGCGAGTCCGCGACTAGGTGTCGGCCGCTTATGGGGTTACAACCCAGGCGGAAGGTAAAAAAGGCGCGCTGTTTCACCTCCTTGGCGGCGCTGGACCGTACCTTTCGATGGCTACCGTTCGAATCGGTAGGGCGAGGGAAACCGAGCTCCCCTCTTCCCTCTCAACCTATTCCCAACGTTCCGCTATCCGGAATGCTGAGAATTCGCTTGCAGTCTGATCAAGACATCGACTGCCGCCATCTCCTGCCCAGCCATGAACGGGTTGAGGTCTATCTCGGCGATCTGCGGGATATCGAGGCTCAGTCGCCCTAGGCGATGGAGGATCGTCGCCAGACGGGATATGTCGACGGCCGGCTGCCCCCTGAACTCTCGCAAGAGCGGGAAAGCGCGTATTGATTGGATCATCGACCGCGCGTGTTCCACCGATACGGGTGAGACCCCAAATGACACGTCCTTCAACGCCTCAACGAACGTTCCCCCGATGCCAAACATGAGCACCGCGCCAAATGCGCGATCACGGTTCATCCCCAGTATCAACTCGCGACCGTCGAGCATCGGTTGCAGCAGTATGCGCCCATTCGCGAGACGTTTGTTCTCGATCACCGTCTTCAGCTTGTGAAACGCAGCGCGCAGTCCTTCGACGTCTTTAATCCCGGTGATCACAGCGCCATGCTCGAAGCGGTGGAACAGATCTGGGGCGTCCACCTTGGCCACAAGCGGATATGTAGCCTTCGCGGCAAACGCCTCGATTGCACTTTCTTCGTCAACATAGGAGAACGAGCAAACCGGTATCCCGTAACAGGAGAGAAGTTTCGCTCCTTCAGCAAAAGTGAGTGCTTCGCGACCAGCGGCGCGCGCTTTGTCGACAATTGCCATCGCTTGCTCGCGATCAACCGAACAATGGCGATCGGGTGCGCGTTTCACGCGCCGTAGTCTGCTCACATAACATAGCGATGCGAGCGCATCCACCGCCGCTTCCGGCATCGTGTAAACCGGAACGCGCGCCGCTGCCAGTCTGTTGCGGAACTCACTCAAATCCGCACTACGACTCAACGTGCAAACGAGGATCGGCTTGCCCGGATTCTCCTCGGCAACGCGCACGATCCCGTCCGCAACCGCTTCTGTCGCCTCCTTGAACACGAGCGGTGGACGAAAGATGACAATTGCAGCATCAACCGTTGGAAGCGTCTCGTGCAGCGTTCGCTCGTAGTCGGCCGAACTGGCAGTGGCAATCATGTCAATCGGATTGCCCAGTCCTGCTTCCGGAGGGAGAAAGGAAGCAAGCTTTACTGTTACTGCAGGAGCAAGTGCGGGGACGGCAATCTGTTCTCGCTCACACGCGTCGGCGGCAATGATTCCCGCCCCGCCGGCGTTGGTGAGAATCACCGTCTTGTTGCTTTCGGGAATGACGCCCCATTTCACAGCGCCGAGGACGGTGAGTGCTTCCTTGATCGACGAGACGCGAATCGCCCCGCTTTGAGTGAGGAAAGCATCGACAATCGCGTCTGATGTAGTCAGCGATCCCGTGTGCGATGCCACTGCCGCCGCACCCGCCTGCGTACGGCCGGACTTGAGGACCACGACCGGTTTGGATCGTCCCACTCTCTCGACAAGACGCCGGAACAAGTACGGATCGGCGAAGCTTTCCAGATACAGGAAGACAAGACGAATGTGATCGTCGTTCGCCAAATGCTCCAGAAAGTCGTTTTCCGACAATCCGGCACGATTGCCAAGATTGACAAACTGAGAGATACCGAGATTCATCTCGGCAAAGAATTCGAGGACCGTTTCTCCCAACGAGCCGCTCTGCGAGACGAACGCAATCTCACCATCATGCGGAAACCAACGTGAAAAAGAGGCATTGAGACAGACAGCCGGGTCACTGTTGATGATTCCCATGCAGTTGGGGCCGACTACGTTCAGTTCCTTCTCTTCGATAAGCCGCTCCAACCGCTCCTCGCGCTTCACTCCGTCATCGCCGCTTTCTTTGAATCCGGCGGTGATGATCACAAGGTTGTGAATGCCAGTCTGTGCGCACTCTTCTACCGCATCAAGCACCAGGTCGCGGTTTATCGCCAAGACTGCAAGATCAACCCCGCTGGGGAGGTCGCTGACCGATCGATAGCACTGGAGATCATCAACCACATCATACTTCGGATTCACCGGGTATACCGCCCCTGTGTAGCCGCAACGAACGACGTTTCGGAGGATTTCCCCGGCCACGGACCCGGGCCGGGGACTGGCCCCAATCACAGCCACTCCGCGAGGCGCGAGGAGTTTCGTGAGGTCCTTAGGCATGCTGTCGCATCCCGTGGACAATGAGAATCACCAGGCCCATCGCAATCAACAAATCTCCAACGCTAAACGCAGTTGCGAGTGGGAACCCATGTGGAAGATAGAGCCAGTCTCCGAGGAAATCGAGGCGCGTACCTCTCCCCATGAGCACAATGTTACCGACTACACCACTGCCTGCGAGCTTGTCGGCGATGTCCGCCTGCCCCGCGCGAACGAGTGCATATGCCGAAGACGGCATTCGTCCGCTGTTAACCGAAATCACAAGGAGATTGGAGAGTGCCCCCAGGGCAATTACCCGCAGCGCGCGCACGCGATAATTGATGACGAAGAACAGGAACAACAAACCGTACGACAGAAGATGCAGCTCCGTCGTTAGATATGGGAACAATGCTCGTTCAGAGAATAACGGGAATATGCAGAACTGGATCGCCATAGCTACGACAACCAGCCACCACGCGCGCAGATGCAGTCCTGAAAGGTTGACAATCCTTCCTTTCAGGACATACCCAAGCACAACCCCGATGATGACCGCACCAATGAGAAACATAGGACAAACAGAGTTTATCTATCTATCTTGCGCCACGCAACGCACCCTGATGAAGGTTTTTGCCGTGTGCAATACGGTGACACGGTGCTAGCCAAGCAACACGCGCGCAGAGTATGAGAAGCTTGTCGGAGCGATCCGCCGCCAGGTCATATCTGGATCGCCCCGACACAGATCGCAACTGTGTGAGAAGAACTACGGACAGCCACAGCCACCACTGCTGCTTGATGCGCCCAACTCGACTTTGAACTGAATGGAGAACGATGACACGAATGAAGGCCTGCTATCACAGCGCGCGATCTCGATGTACGGCACATGCTGAGGGCAGCAAGGACGTGTGTCCAACCGTTCGCAACAACAGTTGCACCAGCCGCCGAATCCGGGCCATCCGACAATGCGTACGTAGTTCTGGAACTCTCCCGCAGTCGTCGTCTGCACGACAAGCCGATAGAAACCAAGGGCGACGTTATTGCAGTGTCCATCAGTCTGATTCCAGGTCATCTGCAAGTTATGTCCCTTGGGAACATCGGGAAACTGCACTTGATAGACGATATCGCCCGCAAGTGTCTCGACTCGCCATCCGGTGATGAGCGGCGTCTCGGGGACCGGACACTGCGAGAAGTACTCCCCGGGAACAACGAGCTTGAACGAAACATCGACCCCTGCCCAATACCCCGTGTAGCAGGCTGGACCACTCCCAGCAGGCGGTGTATCACAACCGCACTGTGCCACCGCCACAACGCCGACCAGGCCGATAATCATTACTGCCACTACTAATGCTCTTCTCACCCGCATCACCTCCGTCTAGAATCAAAAGGCCGCCTATCTTCCGGTACACTCCCCCAACAATAGGACTACACCTGGGTAGGATACAAGTTTCAATGTGCAAAGCATCTGTATACACGATTCTCCCGCCGTGCATTGCCAATCGCAAGTGTACTCGGCCATCAAGCGTCAGACCTACTCCAAACCGATTGCAGGCCTTTCACCAGCATCTATAATCTCATCAAATCAGAGGAGGACATTAATGGAACCGATCGACATACTGCGCCAGCTATCCGATGCATTCGGCGTCTCCGGGTTTGAGGATGAGGTACGTGAAGAGATCACGGCATTGATCTCGCCGTACGTCGATGAGCTGAGAACCGATACCCTAGGAAACCTACTCGCCATCCGCAAAGGGAAAGGCGATTTCACCCTAATGCTCGACGCCCACATGGATGAAGTTGGGTTCATCGTAAAATGGATCGAGGACAGCGGCTACCTACGATTCGCCCCGCTGGGAGGATGGGACCCACGCATTATTCCGGGTCATCGCATAGAACTCTCCACTCGCAGCGGGGAGAAGCGCTGCGGAGTAATCGGCTCCGCTCCACCTCACATCCTTTCCGAAGAGGACAGGAAGAAGCCAATCGCAATTGATGATATGTTCATCGATGTCGGTGCTGCCTCACAGCAGGATGCAGTCGACATGGGCATACGCATCGGCGATCCACTTACCATTCATTATCCGTTCACCGAGATCAGCGACGGATACGTGACCGGCAAGGCATTTGACGACCGCGCCGGATGCGCATTGATGATCGAGACGGCGCGTCGCTTCGCTGGACAGGACATCGACATCGACATCGTGTTTGCGTTCGTCATCGGGGAAGAAGTGGGCCTTCGAGGCGCACGCACTGCTTCCTACCAAGTCAAGCCCGATCTTGCAATAGCTCTCGAGGGGACAATCGGCGCCGACATGCCAGGTGTCCCCGCCAGCAGCCAACCGGTACGCCTAGGCCGCGGACCGGCCATCACTGTTGCCGACAGGTCCATTATCGTCTCGCGAAAGCTGATCGAGGCGCTGGAACGAGTGGCCGATGAACAGGCTATCCCGTATCAGTACAAGCTGCCGACCTACGGGGGAACCGACGCCGGCGCGATCCACTTGTCACGCGAAGGCATACTCACAGGCGTGGTATCTGTCCCATGCCGGTTCATCCACTCACCGACTTCGACCATGCGGCTAAACGACTTCGAGAATACGGTGAGGCTGTTGACAAGCGTTATCGGCCGTCTTCCAGGACTCATTCAATAGATAAGGGCACTCGGAAGAAGGCCTCCGACAGAGAGATACCCTTCTGTGTTCATGGCATGTCGACTGTGCGGGATCGAAGCAGTGTCGCCCTTCGCTCGAGAGCTATCTGACTTCCGTTCGATTGCTGCCGGCCATCACTCGTCCGCGCTAGACCAGCGGCTGTTCCTCGAAGGGAACGAAAAGCGCCAATAGAGTGCTCTACTGGCGCTATCTTTGTTTCCGAGCCCAGATCTTGGGTCCGTTATTCCATCATGTTCTAGGAGAGCACGCAGTGCCCTAGGAGAGCACTGCCTGTTTCTTCTTCGAAGCTATCTCCGCGCGTACTACCTGGGCCAGCCGTCTGATGCCTTCTTCGATCTCCTCTTCCGTGCCGAGTGAGAAAGAAAGCCGCATCTCGTTTCTGCCTCGCCCATCGGTATAGAAGGCGTTCCCAATCACGTATGCCACCTTCTGCTCGATTGCCCGCGGGAACATCTCCTCTGTATCGATACCTTCAGGCAGTCGTACCCACAGGAACAGACCGCCCTCCGGACGGGTCCACGTGATTCCCTCATCCGCGGGCATGTACTTCTCCAGCGCCGCGATCATCGCGTTCCGTTTCGCGCGGTAGCAGTGACGTATCGATTCCAGGTGTTCTTCCATGCCGTATTCCTTGATATAGCGGGCTGCAATATGCTGCGTCAGCTTGGAACTGCAAAGGTCGCTCGCCTGCTTGACCCGCACAAGAACATCCATGAGTGGGTTATCGGCAACCATGATCGCCAATCGCAGGCCCGCAGCGAGAACTTTCGACAGGGTAAGAAGAAGGATTACGCGTCCTTCATCGTCCATGCTGCGAATCGACGGCAGCGGATCGCCGGCAAATCGCAATTGCCCGTATGGATCGTCTTCGAAGATCAGCAGATCCTCGCGCTTGGCTATGGCCAGGAGGCGCGTTCGCTTTTCAAGAGACATGGTAATGCCGCTTGGATTCTGGAAATCCGGGATTGTATAGATCGCTTTCAGTGTCTTTCCAGACGCGCGCGCTTCCTGAATCTCCTTTTCTAGAATATCGAGATTCATCCCATCATCGTCCATCGGAATCGCGATCTTGTCCGCCTCGAACAGGCTGAATGTCTGCAGCGCCGCCAGATAGGTAGGCGCTTCGCAGAAGATCACATCCCCAGGATCGATGAACGCCTTGGAGAGGAGATCAATCCCTTGCTGTGAAGCGGTGGTTACCAGCAGTTGCTCAGTGGTGAGATCGAGCCCATGTGGCCGCAGCCAGTCGATTACGGCGCGCCTCAGGGTCAGACTTCCTTCGGTAAGGCCGTACTGGAGGACGTTTTCATAATGTCCGCGCAGTTCGTCGGCGGCTATCTCGGCAAACTCATCATGCGGAAACGTCTCCGGTGCAGGAAGTCCTCCGGCAAACGAAATGATATCCGGTTTTTCCGTAAGTTTGAGTAACTCGCGAATCGCGGAGCGCTTTGCCCCAGAAGCCCGTCTGGAAACGAAATTTCTCATTTGTATCTCCTTGCGTTGCCTGCGTTGCACAACGCACTATATTGTAGGCGACTGGAGCGCGATTCTCAAAAGACCAGCCGCGATAGAAGAGGGAAGAGATACAAAGCGGTAAACGTGCCAAGGAGCGCCCCACACATCACATCCAGCGGGTAGTGCTCCTTCATATATATGCGCGATACAGAGATCGTTATCGCTACCAGATATACGCTGACTTGAACGATCGGGTGCGGGTAGCATGCGGAGATCACCCAAGCAAGCGCAAACGATGTAGTGGCGTGACCTGATGGAAAGGAGTAGCTGTCGAGAAACTTGGATCGAAGTGGAGAGACGACAAGGATCGGTCTTGGACGCGCAAACAAGAGCTTGAACATGCGAAAGATGGCGATGCTCGCGATCAATACGCCCAGTCCGATCAACACATACGCACGATCAACCGCGCTCCCAAACAGGATGAGGCCGAGCGCTAACCCTCCCCACAGATAGCCGTCGCCCATGTAGGTGGCCGTGACCAACATCATGGAAACGCTTTTGAGCCCAGGATGATCGCTGATCGACTCCAGCATGTTCTCATCCCAGCGCAGGAGCGCCTCGATAAACTGATCCACCCGGCTCATTACGCGGGACCAAGCGTGTATCATTTCTCTCCTCTACTTCGCAACGCGGGGAAGAGAATCACATCTCTGATCGAGCGAGAGTCGGTGACCAGCATCGCCAAGCGATCGATCCCAAAACCGATTCCACCTGTTGGTGGCATCCCATGTTCGAGAGAAAACAGGAAATCCTCATCCACTCGTTGTGCTTCATCGTCACCCGCAGCACGTAGCTGTTCCTGTGCCTCGAAACGTCTACGTTGGTCTAGCGGATCGTTCAGCTCGGTGAACGCATTGGCAAGCTCCATTCCGCCGGCGTACAGCTCGAAGCGCTCAACAATGCCTTCTTGTCCCATTTTTGGCTTGGCAAGCGGTGAAATCTCTGTCGGGAAGTCCTTCACTATGGTGGGAGCGAGCAATGTCGGCTCAACAAATTTCTCGAACAGGTGTTCGATCAGCTTTCCTCGTGATAGCGGAGGAATCTCGATTCCTTTTTCGCGTGCCTGATCCTCGATCTCTTGCTTTGTTACGCCGGAAACAGAGAGGCCGGTAGCTTGTTCCACCGAGTCGAGTAGGCATATCCGTCTCCACGGTACGGAAAGATCTATCTTGTCACCTTGGTACGAAATCTCAGTCGTATCCAGAGCCGCTTGGACTCCCGCCCGTACGACTTCCTCAGCAAGTGACATCATCACTTCATAATCGGCGTACGCCTCATATATCTCCAGGGTGGTGAACTCAGGGTTGTGCGTCGTGGATACCCCTTCGTTACGGAAGTTCTTCGCAAGCTCGTACACCCGCTCCAACCCTCCAACCACCAGCCGTTTGAGGTACAACTCGGGAGCAACGCGAAGGTACAGGTCAATGTCAAGTGCGTTGTGATGAGTGACGAACGGCCTCGCCGTGGCGCCGCCGGCAATCGGCTGCATCATTGGTGTTTCGACTTCCAGAAAACCGCGGCCATCGAGTAGCCGTCGCATGCCGGCAATCATGTGCGATCGTCGGGCAAACGCCTCACGCACCTCGTGGTTGGAAATAAGATCGAGAGAACGGTGGCGGTAACGGAGTTCAACATCCTTGAGACCGTGCCACTTCTCGGGCAATGGCCTAAGCGACTTGGAGATCAATTGCCATCTGTTTACAGCGACTGTAAGCTCTCCCCGTTTGGTGCGGAACACCTCTCCGCTGACGCCGAGAAAGTCTCCAATGTCGTTGTCACACAGATCGTGATACCTCTCTTCCCCGAGATTGTCTACCGTTGCGTGTACCTGCATCTTACCGGTGCCGTCGCGCAAATCGAGGAACGCCGCCTTTCCCATTTGCCTCATCGCAGTAAGCCGGCCGGCAATTATCACTTCTTCGCCACTGTGCTCTTCCGGAGCAAGCGGCGAGTACTGTTCCACAATTCGAAAGGCTGAGTGGCTGGGATAGAAACGCGGCGGATACGGATCTATTCCTTTCGCGCGCAGGTTTTCAAGCTTTGCAACCCTTGCCTGCATCGGTGATTCTGTCATTATTACTTGTTGATCGCGATGACACGGAAGTGAACGTCCCCCCAGGGCAGTTCGACCTTAACCTGTTCCCCTTCGTGTTTTCCGATAAGTGCCTGCCCAACTGGTGAATCCATTGATATCTTCCCTTTCTCCAGGTCCACTTCGGCCGAACTCACAAGGCTGAATGTCCCGCTTTCCATAATCTCCATATCCTGGAGTATGAAACGCGTACCGATGCCGATCTCGTCATAGGAAATCTGGTCTTCGGGAATGATCTCCGCCGAATCGAGAACACTTGTAAGGCGGTGCACCTCACGCTCGTAGTATTGTTGCTCGCTCTGCAGGAACATGTACTCTTTGTTCTCTCGCAGATCGCCGCCGTTCAGCTTCGACGCCTTGAGCTTCTCAGGTATCTCTTCGTAGAGGATCTTCTTCGCCTTGTCCAGTTCCTCCTGCATTAAGGCATGTCCTTCTTTTGTCAGGAAGACTATCTCTTTTTCCATGTTTCACCTCTGCACTGATTGCCGCCGAGAACTCTTCGAGCAGGAAGCGCTCGATCTCCGCCAGATGCCTGCCTTTGCACTCCTTGCGCGGGCAAACGATAAACTCCGCCCCAAAGAAGGAAGCCTTGTGGCGTCTGAAGACGTCCCTTATCAACCGTTTCACTCTGTTCCGCTCGACAGCGTTTCCAAACCGTCGCGAAACACTTATTCCCATTCGCGCCTCTTGCGCGCGCTTGATCACGCGAAAATGGAAATACTCACCCCGCCACAACTTTCCTTGGCGGAAAACACTATCGAAGTCCGCTCTCCTCTTGAGGCGCATCCGCACGGGAAACCGGCCATCGTCGCCGCTACACATATCCGCAACTATAGCCAACTCCGCTCCCTGGTGCAAGAATCATCGAGCTCCTTCCTTTTGCAGGTCCGGCAAGCTAAACTCTGTTTTCGCGATGGAACCGGAACACGTATACACTATCTCCGAGATCAACAGCACCGTCCGACAGGTGATAGAGGACGGGATCGGGTCGGTTTGGCTACGCGGAGAAATCTCCAATCTCAAGCGCGCTCCCTCCGGCCACACATACTTTACTCTCAAGGACAAGAGCGCCGAGATCGCTGCCGTACGCTTCCGTTCAGCGTCAACCCTTCTCCCTTCTCAAACACTGGAATCAGGCATGGAAGTGATTGCATATGGAAGGGTGTCGCTGTACGAACCGCGGGGGCAGTATCAGTTTATCGTCTCGCTTATCCAGCCAGCCGGATTGGGGGCACTCCAGCTTTCGTTTGAGCGACTGAAGCAGCGGCTCCAACAAGAGGGCCTGTTCGACGAGGCGCACAAACTTCCCATCCCACGTTATCCAATGCAAATTGGGGTCGTTACTTCCTCCACCGGTGCAGCGTTCCGCGATATCGTCTCCGTTGCCGCTCGCCGCTGGCCGCTCGCCCAGATCTACTTGTTCCCAAGTGCGGTTCAAGGAGAGAAAGCTCCACTCGAGATTGCGGAGGCAATCGCATGCGCGGACGAGTTCAGCAAGATGGAAACACACCTTGACCTTCTTATTGTCGGCCGTGGTGGCGGTTCGCTCGAGGATCTGAACGTCTTCAACGACGAGCGCGTGGCACGGGCGATCTACGCGTGTCGAACCCCCATTGTATCCGCCATCGGACACGAGATCGATTTCACCATAGCAGACTTCGTCGCCGACAGGCGCGCGCCGACACCGTCGGCGGCGGCCGAGATCGTGTTCCCGGATCAAGACGACCTGCGCAGAGGACTACGAGGGATGATCTCTCAGCACGTGCGTCGCGTGCGTGCACGCATCGATCGCTCAGATGAGAAGATAAACACGACCATGCGCAGCTATGTTCTCCGCATCCCGGTTCGCAAGGTTGAGTCGCTTGCACAGCGACTCGACCTTTTAACTCAACTTATGCTGCGTGCAATGCAGCGGGCGTTGGTGAACCGTGCGCGCGAACTCAAACGAATGCGTGGACTGATCCGCCTCTCAAACCCAGATCTTCCTCTGCAGCGGGGCTATTCAATCACACGCATTGCCGGGCAGGAAAGAGTATTGCGCGATGCGGCCGACGCAGCACTGGGCAAGTTGATCGAGACTCGTCTGTCGCGTGGCCTCATAGTATCCCGAATCGAGGAGGTGAATGAAGATGAAGATCGATGATAGTCTTGGTCGGCTGGAAGAGATAACCAAGCGCTTGGAACAGGACGACATTCCACTTGAAGAGGCACTTGTCTTGTTCGAAGAGGGAGTGTCTCTCGCGACCAAAGTGAATTCCGCCCTTGACGAGGCTCGATTGCGCGTAAAGACCGTATTGGAACAGACAAAGGGATCATTCGCAATCGATGATTTTGACCTTCAGTAGATCGGGACTATAATGATACGCATTATGAAAAGTCCCATAAACACTGATCTTCTAATCATCGGAGCCGGCCCTGCCGGCCTGACGGCCGCTATATACTCCGGTCGTGCTCTTCTGTCAACGACAATCTTGGAGAAGGGGCTCCCCGGGGGGCAACTGAATGAGACCGACTTCATCGAAAACTTCCCGGGATTCGCAGAGAAGATCGGAGGAACTGAACTGATGGGCCGAATGCGCACCCAAGCCGAACGTCTCGGCGCACAGATCATTCTCGATGTAGCGAAGGCCATCCAACCACTCGAGGACGGATATCGCGTACATGGAACACAGCAAGACTACGATGCCCGCGCGGTCATTATTGCCAGTGGATCACACCCTCGCGAGCTTCCAGCAGATGGAGCAAAACGACTAAAGGGTAAGGGGGTATCCTATTGCGCCACGTGTGACGGCTACTTTTTCCTAGGGAAGCACATCCTTGAGGTCGGGGCGGGAGACTCCGGTCTAACCGAAGCCCTCTTTCTTACCAAGTTCGCCGAGTCGGTGGGAATCGTAATCCGCCACCCCGAGAATGATCCGCATGCACTTAGGGCATCGAAGATCATAAGACAACGCTCGGAAGAGAACCCCAAGGTTAGATTTCTGTGGAACAGGGTGGTAGAGAAGGTGATCGGCCAGGATCGCGTTACCGGCGTGTTGTTGAAAGACATCTCTACCGGCAAGATCGAAGAGATTCCGATCGACGGTTTATTCGTAAACATCGGGCATATCCCGGACACCGCGTTCATTGACGGTGTTATCAGTCTTGACGATCGCGGGTACGTCATCACCGACGATCATCTGCGCACCAATCTTCCTGGCGTGTTCGCTGCCGGCGACGTTCGCGTCGGGGCAAGCCGCTACGCACAGGCGGTAATCGCCGCCGCAGACGGAGCCATTGCCGCAATCGAGGCAGAAAAGTACCTATCCTAGCGGAGGTAATCTCACTTGCTTCTCACCATCCCGCAGTTTGTTTCTCGCACGTTGAAGCAGTTTCCCGATCGGCCGGCTATCCGCAATACACGTGCGAAACCGCAGGAACCGGACGAGGTGACGTTCCGCGAACTCGACCGTTTGTCCACGCGCCTCGCTGTCGGCCTCGCTGGCATGGGAATCAGCAAAGGAGATCGGGTCGCGATCATGGCTCGTCCCCGCATCCGGTTCGCGGCCGCTCTCCTGGCAATCGTTCGGCTCGGTGCGTGGGTGGTACCAATCGATCCCACGCTTACCGCTACTGAAACTGCTGACATCCTCAAGCGATCAGGCGCGCGCGCAGTCTTCGCCCCCACACGGTTGTTTGACAGGCTGTCCGCAGAAGGGGTTGCGCGAATCTCGTTTGACGACGATGTCAATGAGATATCCTTCTCCTCCCTTCTTCTTGACGGGGGGCTGCCCAATGTGGAAATCACTCAAGACGACACTGCTATTCTCGCCTACACATCAGGGACTACGGGAGGAGCAAAAGGCGTTCTTCTTACCCACGGAAACATCTCCGCCGATATCGAAGGCTGCATAAACGCAATGCCGATCACGGAGCAGGACACATTCTTGACGATCGCCCCCTGGCATCACATCCTCGGGCTGACCACAGCCTTGCTTCTTCCCATATACACCGGCGCACTCACCATGTACACGGACGACTACCGTTCGATAGCACAGTTGATGAAGGAGCATCGCGTCACCATCTTCACCGGTGTGCCCAAACTGTACCACGCAATGTACGAAAAGTTGATTGCGCAGATAAGCACAAGACTCATTGGGCGAGTCATGCTGGCGGTTGCGCCACGCGTCGTTGGAGCGAAGATAAAGCAGACGCTCACCGACGGACAGCTTCGGTTCTTGGTATCGGGTTCAGCACCGCTCGACCCCGGCGTAGCTCTCGGGTTCCGCAGATTGGGTATCGGCCTCCTTGAGGGATATGGGCTTACTGAGACCTCTCCCGTGGTCTGCTTCTGCAATCCGTTCTCGCGCAAAGGAGGCTCAGTCGGAGCCCCCATCACCGGCGCTCGGGTGAAGCTGATCGATGTCCGCCCCGACGGTGTCGGCGAACTGCTCGTGCAAGGGCCGATTGTTATGCGCGGATACTATGCCAATGGAGGTGCCACCGCCGCGGTAATCGACAAAGAAGGCTGGTTCCATACGGGCGATTTGGCGATGATTGACGAAGATGGAGACATTCATCTGAAGGGGCGCGCCAAGCATGTTATCGTCTTGGAAAGCGGGAAGAACGTGTATCCGGAAGAGGTGGAGTGGGAGCTTTCTCGCATCCCGTACGTCGAAGAAGTCCTCGTTCGCGGGGGAAAACTGAACGGACAAGAGGTAGTGCAGGCAGTTATCTATCCCAATGCAGAGGCGTTGGAAGAAAGCGGGCGCGCTGCCGACGTCTCTCGCTTGATTTGGGAGGCAATCAAGGTCCGCCAGGGGCGACTCGCCCCGCACAAGCGCATCCGCCGCAGGGAAGATGTGATCATCACCGATCAACCGTTCCCAAAGACAAGCACGATGGACATCAAGCGCCATCTCTACAAGGGAGGTAACGATGTATCCGACGATCAATGAGCTGTTCAATAAGGCCGTCGCGGCGCATGCCGAGAACATCGCGTTGCGTATGCTGATCCCAACGGAGAGGAAGAAGGGCCGCGGAATCCGCCTGGTCCTAAATGACATCTCGTATGCCCGTCTGGGAGAGATGGTGGGGCGATTCGCCGATGCACTCGCTGAGTTCGGGATCGAAAAGGGCGACCGCGTCGCTCTCATATCAAAACCTCGCGCCGCGTGGGCTACCTCCATATTTGCCATCCTCCGATGCGGAGCGGCCGTCATCCCGCTCGATCCTGATCTGCAAGTCGGGGAGATCGAGCGAATCCTCGTAGAGGCTGAGGCAAAAGCAGTGGTGGTATCCGGAATGAAGGTTCCGGACCTTCAGCAGATCAAGAGCGGGAAAATGCCCAACCTCATAGTCATTTCCATGGATCGCCCGGAGGAAGAGGACGTTCATTTTCTCGACGCTCTGCTTGTGGGAAGGAAGGTTATGCCTGATGTCGATGTCAGTCCGGATGACATGGCAATTCTGATGTACACGTCGGGGACGACCGGGAACGCAAAAGGCGCCATGCTCCTCCACCGCAACATTACATCCAATGCCCTAACGGCGCTCAAGATCGTCGATCTCTCGGAACGAGACAACTTCCTGACAATAGTGCCGTGGTATCATATTTACGGCCTCACTATTACGCTGATCACGCCGATTATCGCCGGAGCCTCCACAACCTATGCTCCGGTCGACCGCAACCTTCCCTTGGTAATGAGCACGGCCAATCCGACAATCCTCCTCGGCGTGCCCAAGCTATACAACGTCCTGTATGGGAAGGTAATGGAATCGATCGAGAAGAGCATCCTGAAACGCATGATCTACAACATGTCGCCCACATTGATGGGCAAACTGGTGCGACGCAAGCTGTTCGGCAAGGACTTTCGTTTCTTCACTTCGGGAGGAGCGCCATTCAGTCGTGACGTAGCGAACGGATTCCGCAGAATGGGGATCGGAGTCCTTGAAGGATACGGCCTCACCGAGACCGCTCCCGTGTTGACAATGTGCGATTTCTTCTCCATGGAGCCGGGGATGACCGCAATCGAAGACGTAGAATTGCGGATCGACAATCCCGATACGTCCGGGATCGGCGAGGTTGTCGCCCGTGGTCCCAACATCATGGCCGGTTACTACAAGAATAAACAGGCAACGGCGGAAGTGCTTGACAAAGATGGATGGTTCCACACCGGAGATCTCGGAAGAATGGAAGAGAACCGCCTTATCCTTTCGGGCCGGGCAAAGAACGTAATCGTCCTCGAGACGGGTAAGAACGTGTATCCAGAAGAGGTGGAATGGGAGCTTTCCACGATTCGCGGGATTGAGGAGATAATGGTCTACGAGGAAGAACGACAGGGAGCCCCCGCGGTAGCGGCGGAGATCTATCCGAACTGGACTGCGCTCAAAGAGAAAGGCATCAAGACACCCGAACAGGCGGTCGACTACTTGTGGGAGAAGATCAAGGAACGAAATGAGAACCTGGCGATGTTCAAGCGCATCAAGTACAAGGATCTGATCAAACTAGTCGACGAACCATTCGAAAAGAGCGTCAAGCTGGACATCAAGCGCTACAAGTACAAGAAGGAGTAGCCGCTTCAGAGGATACGGAATTCGCGTCCTTCTTGTTCCGGTTCCTTCCAGGAGACAACCACATCTTGCACCTCTGCCCGTGGAGGGCCGCTGCGTGCCCATTCGATGAGCGCGCGAACAGCGTTTGGATACCCTTGTAGAACTGCCTCAACCCGCCCATCAGGCGTATTTTTCACCCACCCTGCCAAACCCAACGCGTCCGCCTTGTTACGCATCGACGCGCGGTAGAGTACCCCCTGCACGTGCCCAGAAACAACTATATATGCACAAGCGATCGCTTTTTCCGGTTTCTGTTGCATAGTTTTCTTTACAAATACCCTCTTGTCTCTCGCTACCTATTTCAGTATACTTAATCGATCTGGAAGGAGGTGATTAGGCTAATATGGTTAGCAGAGTGAATACCCTATCCATCTATATTCCCAAGAACAAAATGGAGAAACGCCCCGTGGAGAGACTGATGAAATTGTCGAAGAACAAGGAGCGCTCCATCAATTACCTCGTCGTGGAAGCGATCGTGCAGTACCTCGATCGCGAAGAGAAAGCAGCAAAGTAAAACAACATAGTGTCCGTTACGCCTGGAGGCCGGCAGTAAGGCGTACTCATGTTGTCTTGTCTCGTTTCCGTTGATTGTTCAGCCTCTCTAGCCGTTCTTTCACCTTTTTCTCATTCCCGCGTTCTGTCGGGCGGTAGTATCGTTTCCCTGCAAGCGAAGGGGGAAGGCACTCCATCGCCGTCACCCCGCCTTCATAGTCGTGCGCATATTGGTAGCCATCCCCGTACGAGAGATCCTTCATAAGCTGAGTGGGCGCATTGCGCAGATGAAGAGGAACTGATTCGGTAGGGCGGTTGCGCACATCGTCGCGCGCCACGCCGAATCCCACGTATAGCGCGTTGCTTTTCGGCGCACACGCAAGGTAGACCGCAGCTTGTGCGAGCGCAAGGTCGCATTCCGGCAAACCAATTGCATCCACCGCAGCGCGCGCGCCCAACGCTATCTGCAATGCATTCGGATCGGCAAGACCGACGTCCTCACTGGCAATCCGGATCAGGCGTCGCGCGATGAAACGTGGATCTTCTCCTCCCTCGATCATCCGCGCCAGCCAATACAAGGACGCGTCCGGATCGGAGTTGCGCACCGACTTATGCAGCGCGGAAATCATATTGTAGTGCTCATCCCCGCTGCGATCGTAATTAAGTCCCTTCCGCTGCACCGCGCGTTCTACAAGTGACAGATCAATCTTGTTCTCCGTAGCGATCGATCCCACAAGCTCAAGCGTCGTTAGAGCGCGTCGCACGTCACCGTCGGAAAGGGCGATGATCGCCTGCTCCGCTTCGGGGGTGATCTCATAGCGCCCATCAAGTCCGCGCTCATCGCTTGCGGCACGCCGCAAGAGTTTCCGAATATCATCAGGCGCCAGTGAGGAGAAGCAGAAGAGCTGACAGCGTGACAGAAGTGCGGCATTGAGCGCAAATGAGGGGTTTTCCGTCGTTGCCCCGATGAAGATGATGCTCCCTTCCTCCAAGTAAGATAGGAGTATATCCTGCTGAGAGCGGGTGAACCTATGGATCTCGTCCAGGAACAAGAGATCTCGCGTCCCTGTGAGTTCGTTACCTTCACGTGACCGTTCGAGAACGGCCTTGATCTCTTTCACTCCGGACAGCGCCGCTGAGAGATGCACAAACGCAGCGTGCGAACGGTGAGCGATAATGCGGCCTACCGTCGTCTTTCCACTCCCAGGCGGCCCCCAGAACAGAAACGATCTGTATTCCGCACGCTCGATCAGCTTGCGCAGCGGAGCGCCTACGCCGAGAATCGCATTCTGTCCCACGACATCGTCGAGCGTTGTGGGACGCATCCGTTCGGCAAGCGGCGCTCCCGCCGGCTCAGCAAATCGCAGACGTTCCATCCCTTGCCGCAGAGTATCATTCCCGTTCATATGGGACACCTCCGCTACTGTCAGCTAAAATCGTGTTATAATAGGTAAATCACGCATTGTCACCAGACCCGCGGGCGCTTGACGCACGCGCCGGATGGCGTTCACAGCGATGGCAACAGTTGCCAAGTCGCCATGCGTTCCCACCATAGTTACCTTCAGATCGGGAACGCCTTCGATCTCGATCGTATCCTCGTTGGTCTCCTCTTCCAAACCAGCTATGAAGACGAGTGTGACGAACTCGACCCCGTCCGCATAACCATGGGCAACCTGCTTCAGTCCCCTGACCTCGCCAGGTTTCACCGTTACGTGTTCTGTGCTGATCTCCCTGTCAGCCATCAGCGGCTCAACGCTCGACTCATAGCGGTCGAGCCGTCTTCCCAATGTATCAAAGATCATGCCCATCGACTCCGGGAGACCGACATGCCCCATCCGCCCGGCCTCCATGCGCTGGTTGAATGCCTCAACCGTCATGCCGGCGCCGATCTTTACCTGAAACGGGCCACGACGAATAGACGCGTTCATGTGCCGCGTCACCTTGATGCGATCGACACGCTGGCAGATGGCGGTTAGGCTGAGTGGCAGTGAGTCCATGAGATAACCGGGATTGACGCCAGTTCCAAGTACGGTCTTCCCCGCCGCCTTGGCCGCAGCGTCGATCCGCTTTGCATCATCCGGGTGAGCAATCCACGGGAACGAGAGCTCTTCTGACGTTGAAACCACGTCCAATCCGGCCTCCAGCAATTCGACAATCTGATCGCCAAACAAGGGGAAGTAGGAATTGGTCGTATGAAGGGCAATATCGGCCCGTACCTGACAGCCGCTTTCAGCCAACGTTGCCGCAACCGGAAATCCCAGCTGGTGATCGAGTCCGATCACGTCTCCCACGTCTTTTCCGGTCTTTTCCTGATCGATGTCCACACCCGCGACAAGCTCCAACCCCTGACGCGAAATGACATGCCGCGCCACAGCACAGCCGATCGGCCCCAATCCGTACTGGATCACTCTCAGACTATCCATCGCCGCCTCCTTGCTCAGTATGGCACCCCAGCATCGCTCACTCGTCTTTGCCCGCGTTCTCCTCTATGTACGCCTCGATAAACGCAGAGATGTCACCATCGAGTACGGCGTCGATGTTTCCGGTTTCATAGCCGGTGCGATGGTCTTTCACCATTTGATATGGGTGCAGAACGTATGAACGGATCTGGCTTCCCCACTCGATATCCTTGAGAGTCCCTTGCAGCTCTTCGAGCTTCTTCGCCTCCTGTTGCCGCAACAGCTCTCCCAGTCGCGCTCGCAGAACCCGCATGGCCGACTCCTTGTTTTGCCGCTGACTGCGTTCATTCTGACAGGAAACGACGATCTTCGTGGGGAGATGCGTTATCCGCACCGCGGAATCAGTGACGTTTACATGCTGCCCTCCGGCACCGGTCGACCGGTAGGTATCGATGCGCAGATCCTTTGGATCGATTTCAAGCTCCTGTTCCTCCGTGACTGGAATCACCGAGACCGCAGCAAAAGAAGTATGTCGCCTGTGAGCGGAATCGAATGGCGAGATGCGGACAAGCCGGTGGACGCCCTTCTCTCCCTTGAGGGTCCCATAAACGTAACGACCGCTGATCTCCATTGTTGCACTCCTGATGCCGGCCTCGTCTCCCTCGCTCACTTCGAGGAGGTTGGCCTTGAACCCCACTTGCTCGCAATAGCGCCCGTACATGCGAAGAAGCATCTGCGCCCAATCCTGGGAATCCGTGCCTCCCGCGCCGGCATTGATCGATAGGTAGCAATCGGAAAGATCGTACGCGCCGGAGAACGCGAGCTCTATCCGGAACGCCCGCAAGGCCTTCTCCAGTGCGGAGGCGCGAGAAGAAAGCCGAGCCATCTCGCGTTCGTCGCCGGCATCCAGCGCCATCTGATGGAGGATATCAATCTCCTCCATCTCCTCACTCATCTCATCATGCCGGTCAAGCAGCGATTTGCTTCGCTCTAGGCGACGGCTCACATCTGCCGAGCGCTGCCGATCTTCCCAGAATCCGGGAGATGCCATCTGCTGTTCTAGCTCGGCGATTTCACTCTCCATCGCCGTCCGGTCAAAGGTGATCACCGATCCGAGCAAGCATCTTGCGCATCTCCAGCAGTACTTCTTCGTCCATGTTCACCCCATTTGCGCCAACGATTGCCGTCGGCAAGACTCGAATGTCCGTCAGATTAGCCCCACGAAACGCGTAGCCCTGTACCTTCTTTATAATCGGCGGCGCATGCTCCCTCAAGGAGCCTGCAACACCGGTATGAATCTCGAGGGCAGATCACGAGAGCGTTTGACAGGAACGAAACCCGCCATCATACGCCGTTTGCGAGCAACCCCGGCGCAATGACAAGCAGGCCAACGAGATCGGCCTGCTTATCGTCTATTATCAGCGGATAGTCTTTACCGCCGTCTACTCCCACCTTTTCGATCGTCACGCCGTGGCGGGCGCCGCTTCCGATTGCAGTCCTTGCAGTACACCGGTCGATCAGATGTCGGTTCAAATGGGAGCTCTTCTATCGCTTTTCCACAATCCGCGCAATGCAGATCAAGATGCCGCACGTCAACCATTTCTCGCTCCTGAAACGCCATGCGTTCTCCTTTTTCCGGCCTCTGCCCGTCAACACGATTGCTGACCGAAGCAGGCCATGTACTACCGAACAATACACCCTCTTGCTCCAAAGTGAAAAATCTGTTGCCCCCATAGCGTGACATTTGTCCCGTACGCAACGGAGTGGTAAGGATTAAACGGCGAGGGCAGGCGCTTCATGTACGAAACAGGTATCATTGCCTCGAAAGAAGAGGAGAGGAGCAAGATGATGGAAGAAGAGAATATCCACAGGGAAGAGTTCGCCATCAGCGGCGAGAAACTCATAGCGACAGTAAAGGAATTGGTACGGCAAGGCAACATCCGCCGCATTACGATCAAGAACAAGGAAGGCAAGACGCTGATCGAGGTTCCTCTTACATTGGGCGTAGTCGGCGTCGCGCTTCTTCCTACATTGGCCGCGATCGGGGCCATTGCTGCGTTAGTCACCGAGTGCACCATAGTCATTGAACGAGTAGCAGACTAGACCTCGATCCAGCCACTGGCAGAGACCGCGGCCCTTTTCTGTCTATCCTCCAACTTGGAAAGAAACATCGGATGCGCTGACAAGGCTGATTCCGCCCTTCGCCCAAGCTGCATTGAACGTGTCAATAAGCTGTTCGGCACTCCATCCCGGGAATGCGCGGGCGCCATGCGCGTTCTTCACGACAGTAACGTCGTATCCATACAGCTTGGCGTAGACTACCGTCTGATTGACGCAGCCAAAGGTGGCGAGCCCACAGACAACTAGATGCTCTATCCCTCTCTCTTTTAGAACGTCCTCCAGATCGGTCTCAATGAACGCACTCCCGAATTCCTTTGTCACCACCGGTTCACCTGCGAGTGGGGCAATATCAGGATGAATGCCGATCTTGAATGGATCGCTGGGCGTCTCATCATCTTCATGTCGTACGTAGATTACGGGTATGCTCGCTCGCCGCGCCCGGTCAATCAGTCCGCGACACTTCGCAATGAGATCGTCCCCGTCGAGCGTCACCATCGGATCGGGTTCCATGAACGCTGTCTGAACATCGATCACAAGCAATGCTGTTCTATTCTTCATTCTGCCTCCTAGTTTCCCGATGCAATCGGCCCCCGCCAGACTTCCTATGAACAGACTATGCCTACACAAGCGAGATCACGAAATACAACATCCCTACAGAAGAACGGGGACATAAATCTCGAGGAGCCATCGTCGCTTAAATATGACAACCAGCGATGCCGCCGCCGCAGAAACGTTGAAGATCAGCACGGCGGTGGATCGCTCCACCACTCGCCGCGACGATGCCAGTATGACAACGAGTCACCGCACGGGGAAATCATGAGTCGAACCTCCCCGCAGGAAGAGATTCGAATTAGTATCTGTAATCTTCGCGCGCCGGGCTGAACACATCGCAGACAAGTGCAGGCATGTCAAGCCCGATGGCGCTGTGTTCTACGCCTCCCGGAATCAGATATGCGCCTCCCGCTCCCAGCGTACGTGTCTCCCCATCGATCGTCAGCGTGATCATCCCGGAGATCACCGTTCCCGCCTGTTCGGCCGGGTGGGAGTGCGCCGGAATGACCGCGTGCGCCCGTACTTCCACAATCGCCAGCAACATCCGCTCGCTCCAGAATGTGCGGATCCACACCCCAGGCGCTACTTCCTTTCTTTCTCGGCTCTCGGTGTCACAGAAGCTGCCCATTGAGTCCTCCCTCTTGCCTTCGCTTGTCACCTACCGTGATAGCGGGATATATTTCGGCAAGAGGATGGTGCAATGATGAGGGTCATTCCGGCAAGCGAGATCTGGATTCTTTCTACCGTTGGATTCGCCGCCTTCTTCGTTTTGATCTGGTGTTTCGTACTGTGGGTCCTGGGATTCGCCAGCGGATGGAGGCAACTCGCCCAGCAATACGGGGACATAACCATGTTCACGGGCGATACATCCCGCTTCAAATCAGCACGGATCGGAACGGTGAACTACAACGGTGCGCTTGTCCTGGGTGCGACCGACATGGGCCTCTATCTTGCACTCATCGGCATCTTCCGCCCCTTTCACAGGCCGATGTTCATCCCATGGGGTGAGATTCAAAGCGAGCCGTTTCAAGGAGCGTTTGGCGGCATTGTCCTCACATTTCCTTCGCTCCCTGACGCCCGTATCCATCTGTATGCGCGGACGGTCGAGCCAATACGCCCGTACTTGACGTCTGTCGATCAAAGGAGCGCCTGGTGAAAATTACATCGTCTTTCTCGCGTTGCGCCATCTCTCTCTTCTTCGCAATCGTTCTCCTTGCTCCCATCGCGGCGTTATCCGCCGACATGCCCAACCTTTGCGGGCGTTGGGCTCTTATCGAGATCATGCCTGCAATCGCAGAACTGCCGTTCTTCAACCAAGTTGAGCTGACAACGATATCCGCATTGCTTGTCGATATCGCGCAGGACGGACTGCAGCTGACAATGAACTATACCTACGCATACATCGATGTGATAATGGATCCGCCGGTGGTGCACACCGTCGTGCCGGACGCGTTCGTCGCGTCGCTTAACGGGCCGCCGCATAAGGGACGGTTGGAAGAAACGGAGAACGGATGGCGATTCATCCAGGAGCGGTACATCGAGGTCCGCGGGGCAGTGCTGGATGATCCCGAGAATGACCCGCTTCCCACAAACCCGCACGACAGTCGGCTTGTCGATCAAGACGGAGACGGCCATCCTGGATTGACGGTACCAGTAGTCGCCGTCGGTATTGTGAGTGGTGACACATACGTAGTCCACAGGCTGATCTACGCGCTCGCGGGATCGCTGATCGATAATGACACGATCCGGGGCACAATCGACTGGGTCGCCGAACAGACCGTTGTGGCGGCAACTGATCCTTTCCTTTCGATGTCCTACACATATCGACCAGACCCGGACCCAAACGTACGTCGATTCATTATGCGTCGCGTCGATCAAGGATGGGACGATGCAACGCTGCGGTCACACCTTCCCGACCTTATCGCATTGATGACGCCATAGCACGAGCGGAATGACCCCCTAACAAAGGGGAGATCGGCTAATCCGGGATGTGTGGGTATCCTCGCCATAGAAAGAGTCACCCAGACGACCACTCTCCGACAGCCGCAGTCTGCCGAATGTGTCATTGTGGATCGGTTTCGTGCCTTCATAATCAGATCTTCTGTTCGGCGCCGACCAGTATCTAGCAGAGATTCACATCTCCTCAAAAAGAGACTACGATGAGAATGCGACGGTTGCGCCATGTGCGGCTGATCGGCCGAGGTTCGCGTACCGAAGGAGGTAATCGTTATGTACAGGCTAACCGTGTGTGCCATCCTGCTGAGTCTTGTCGGTCTGTTCGTCCAGGTGGGTGCACTGGGCGAAGACGACGGAGTCATCGTATGGGCTTCGAGTCGCGCCGGAGACGGGCGGCTGAATCTGTGGAAGATGAGCCCGGACGGCACGGGCAAGACACAATTGACAAGGAGTTTCGGTCAGGCGATGTATCCATCCATCTCTCCCGACGGAGCGTCAATCGCGTTCTCATCGATAGACACGGGTGTGTGGTACATCTACTTGGTCGGCGCGGATGGAAAGGGGCTGCGTCAGTTCACCGATTTCAGCAGCGCTGTGCCCAATTGGTCTCCGGACGGTGTACGTCTGATCTTCAACTCCGATCACGACGATGAGCCCAAGGATACGCCCGACCTCTGGGGGATGGACCTAGACGGCACCAATCTGGTGGAGTACTTGGATCGGCCGCCCACAGCCGACTTCAACGCCCAGTGGGCTCCGGCAGGTGACCGGATCATGTTCGTGTCCAATCGAGACGGGAACTACAATCTTTATGTGATGAAGCTCGACGGATCCGATCTCACCCGCCTCACGTCTCACAATGCATCTGATTTCAATCCCCGCTGGTCTCCTGACGGCTCCAGGATCGCGTTCGTCTCCGATCGAGGTGGAAGCCTCGACATCTATGTTGCAGATTCGGATGGCTCCGACATCATCAGGCTGACGGACCATCCAGGCCAGGACACCGCGCCCGCTTGGTCGCCTGCAGGAGATCGTATTGTATTCCAGTCCGATCGTGCCGGACATCTCGATCTGTGGATAATGAACGCCGATGGAACCAATTTGGCACAGCTTACGAATGACGAAGCAGTCGACGTGCAACCGGATTGGCGATAGGAGTAATCTAAACACCCCTGCGTAGGTTGTACGCAACGGATTGGAGGATACTGAAGTGCCGGACTGTGGCTACGCCCCATCTGCAGCCGGGGGTTCGTCGAGATCGATGATCGCGGCGAGCCCGCCGAGAGAGGTTTCTTTATAGCGACTCGGCATATCGAGTCCGGTTTGGCGCATCGCTTTCAGCGTGGCGTCAAAGCTAACGCGATCCCTGCCGCCGGAGATCATCGCCATGCTCGCAGCGTTGAGGGCCGACACGGCGCCGGCTGCGTTTCTCTCTATGCACGGGATCTGCACCAGTCCTGCTACAGGATCGCAGGTGAGCCCGAGGTAGTGCTCGAGCGCTGTCTCCGCGGCGCGATCGATCTGATCGGCGACGCTTCCGCCAAGAAGATAGCAGACGGCAGCGGCGGCCATCGCGCTCGCGACGCCTATCTCACCTTGGCATCCCACGAGCGCGCCGGCGATCGACGCCTCAGAGACGGCAAGTGAGCCGATCAGGCCGGCGACTAGTAGCGCCTCGTGAACCCGTTGATCGGTGAGAGCAAGCGCCTCTTGTGCAACAAGCAGACACGCCGGAAGCACCCCCGCCGCCCCGCACGTCGGGGCGGTCACGATGTTTCCTCCGTCTGCGTTCTCCTCGGCCACCGCTATCGCATAGATGGACGCGCGGAAGACCTCAGAAGAGACGATCCCGCGTTTGGCTTCCTTTGATCGGAAGAGCGCCATCATCTCCGCTGCACGGCGCGCCACGCGCAATGATCCCGGGAGAGTGCCCTCATGCCGGACACCATCGTCGATCGACCGACGCATTCGCTCCCACATTCTCCCGATATGAGACATCACCTTGGCTTTGGAGTGGCCATGGTGTGCCTGCTCCATGTCGAGAACGTATGCCGGCAGTTCCTTCTCACTCTGCGTGCACCGCGCGATGATCTCGCGTCCGGATACATGACGAACATCTATGCCGACTGTCATCGCCTCATAGGTGGCCGCATCGACGACTTGGCCTCCACCGATCGAGATGTACACAGCTGAAAGGAGCGTTTGCCCACGTAGATCGAGGAGCGCAAACCGAAGAGTGTTCGGGTGAGGCAAAGACGTTGTCTCGGTGTCAAACGAGACATCGTCCTCAGGATGAAACACGTACCAGTTCGAGCTTGTCGTAATCGTGCCGGTTGCGCAGACTAGATCGTAGATGTCGCGGATCGACCGGCTGATAAGTCCCTCAGGTTCATAGCCGGCAAGCCCGGCGACGACAGCCAGGTTCGTCAAGTGACCCCGCCCGGTGTAAGCAAGACTTCCGCACAGCGTTACGGCGATCCTTCCCGCCGGTTGTGGCCCGGTGCGTTTCTGCAGGATGTGGAGGAACTCTCTAGCTGCGCGCATCGGTCCTAGGGTGTGCGACGAACTCGGCCCGACAGCAGGCTTCAGGATATCAAGAATGCTCGGAAGTCTTGCGAATTCAACGTTATCCACAACAGGACTATGCGGCAACGGTTCCTGCAGATCAAGCCCGCGTCATGAGGAAACAACTATAGCAATGAAGCCTCTTTCGAGCCTCATCGTCCAGCTAAACGAATCGTGATCAGCCTTCGTCACCGCGTGGCTATGCTCCTTCTCCGCCCGTCAGGAACCCCCCTTACCTCCAACCAGCAGCATCAGGCCACGCTAATGTGTGCCCAACAACCAATTGTTGGATGTGCTGGCAGACGATGCCCCGCGGTAGTCCAAGTTGCTGATATACATGCGGATCTGATCGAACGACCGTCCTCCAAACCCGTCATGAATGGTGAGAGTGATTGTCACCTGCTCGCCGCCGAGACGATCCGAAGACGGAGCATGGTACACAGGCGTGAGTGTGTTCTCATCCTCAAACCAGCCCTTGCTCGCCGTCCATTGGAAGCATACCGATGTGCATGCGGGATTATTCACCTTGCCGATAATCCTCGCCGTTCCTCCTTCATCGATCGACGTCGGATAATGTCTGTCGATGAGCGGACTCGGGTGATCGGCCGCAGGCACACTCGTATCGTCAATCGTCCAGGGAAACCCAAACGACCATCCGCAAGGAGAATCGCAGCATGGAACCGGGGTACGACTGCAGGCCGGCTCGGGGGATATGTGGCGGATGCAGGGGGACTCGCACGGGAGCGGCTGTGGCTGGCATCGATCAACCTTCGGCGGTTCTTGGCACGGAGTGCTTTGGCAAGGAGGACATGGAGACGCGGTTTGTCCGCAGCCGACCGCAGCATTGGAGGAGAGACAGGCAAGCGCATCACCGCGGACACGCACGTATATCTGGTCGCTCGCGCTCATCCCGCTGGCATCCGTCACGACAAGCGTCAACAAGACGCACTCCTCGCACCCGCAGATCGACGGCGCTGTGTAGACAGGATCCTGTAGATAGGCGCTGTTGAAGTACCCTCTGCCACCGGCGGCTATCCAGTGATACGAAACGGCGCCATTCCCGGTGCTACCAAGCGCACCGCGCAGACGCACGCTTTCCCGTTCGTCCAGCGTCAGGTTGGAACCTGCATCTACAATGAGCGGCGCTGTCCGTTGAGCCGCCACCACATCTCGCACCGCGACCTTCTGTACGGTCGGTTCGACCGACAACGCTTCCTGTGCCGGCGACGGCGCCTCGGCCAAAAGCAGAATCACTAGCCCGACGACCGCCACGGTGAGAAGGATCGGCCACATCGAGTTGCTGCCCATGTCAAACACCTCCTTGACTCACGTTGTTCGATAGGCATCGACAACTGTCCCCCGTGCAGAGCCTTCTTCACCAGATGCATCCCACCATACACCCTACATTCTCCGCCGTCAATTGTGAGAAGCTTGATATGAAAGAGGCGATGCCTTATCTTTCGTATTACGATTTTCATGGGAGTGTTACTGATGAGCGATATCACCCGATTCAGCGTGTCAATCGAGAGCGAACTCCTCGATCTATTCGACCGGCTTATCACCTCGCGTGGGTATACCAATCGCTCCGAGGCGATCCGTGACGCTATCCGTCGGCAATTGATCAGTCGCGAGTGGGAAGATGGGGAAGAGGTGGCCGGCGTGATCACTCTACTCTACGACCATCATCGGCCCGGCCTGTCCGAGGAACTCACCGAGATTCAGCACCATGCGATTCCAAGCGTTATTTCTACAACTCACATCCATCTCGACGCGCAGAACTGCCTTGAGTTCATCGCCGTAAGGGGCAGCGGCGGTACAATCGAGGCCCTTGCCGATCGTCTAAAGAGCCTGCGAGGTGTCAAACATGGAGAGCTTGCCGCCACCTCGACCGGAAAGAAGATTATCTGATCATCCAAAAGGAGTACTTGATGAAACGTCTAGTCGCGTTTACAGTCTTATTCCTGTTTATGTCGGCAGCCGCTTTCGGCGCAACTGCCAAGCCCGTTGTCGTCGCCACTCATGCCGTGCTGGGAGAATTCGTGCAGGCAGTGGGGGGAGACTTCGTCGACGTTGTAACGATCATTCCGTCCGGCTTTTGCCCATCTCACTACGATCTGAGGCCGAGCGACATCGCCGCCGTATCGCAGGCATCACTCATTCTCTACTCCGGATTCGAGGCGTGGATGAATACCCTTGTCTCATCGGTAGGTCACCCAGTGATGACGATCCAACTCGCGGGAGATTGGAGCACGCCCGAAGCCGCAATCGACAAAGTGAACGCCATCGAGGCGGCACTTGCCGAGTTGCTGCCGAACGATGCGGAGACATTCAAAGCCAACTCGAGCGCATACGAACAGAAGCTCAGATCACTCGCGGCAGATCTCAAGGACAAAGCCGCCGCACTCTCGGTCGATGATGTGCGCGTACTCTGCATGCAGTGGCAGGTCTCGTTCGTCTCCTGGCTAGGTTTCGACGTCGTAGCCACCTACGGCATCCCCGAAAGCCTATCGCTGAAGGACCTTGTCGCGCTCGCCAAGACCGGCAAAGAACAAGGCGTACAGCTTGTGATCGACAACCTGCAGAGCGGCATCGACTTTGGAGCAAAGCTCGCTCGTGAGGTGGACGCGGTGCACGTGGTTCTCTCTAATTTTCCCGGCGCACTGCCGAATACGGCGACCGTTCTCGATCTGTTCAAGCGAAACGCCGACAGCCTGTTTTCGGCAATTGCGCCGGTGGAATAAGGAGTTGCAAGTGGAGACATTGAAGATCGACCCAAAGAGCATCAACCTCGACCAGTTGATCGACCGCGGAGTTCATCTGCACGGACATCTCGGACCGTTCCTGGTCGCCGGGATCCGCATGGGCCTCCTCGCTCTCGAACTGCTTGATAGCCCAGGATACTTTGGGATTCATGTCGTTTCCGACACCGGCGATGAAACGCCACTCTCCTGTTTGACCGACGGACTTCAGATCGGTAGCGGTTGTACCGCCGGAAAGGGAAATCTCGTCGTGACCAGCGAGTGCAAGCCGCAGGCGCACTTCGAGACGAACGGGGGCAAACGCCTGACAATCGTCCTCAGACCCGAGGCGTTGGCCGATTTCAAAAGGGGAGAGATCAAAGAGGAAAGCCGGCGCACCGCGACACGGCCGCGGGAGGATCTGTTCACGTGGAAGATCGATCGATAGAACTGACGAATGTCTCCGCCGTCTACGAGGGAGAGTCGCTTCCCGCGCTGCATGAAATCAACCTCACGATCGAACACGGTGAAATAGCGGCGATCGTAGGGCCGAACGGAGCGGGGAAGACCACCCTGCTTGAAGTCATCAACGGCCTCCTCCCGATCACGAGCGGGAGGAGGCGCGTACTTGGCGAGATAGTCACCTCGGGCAGCCACCGGCTGCGACAGCAAATCGCGTATCTACCCCAAGACCTAGCCTTCGATCCGGTTACACCGTTCCTGGCACGGGATGTCGTCCTCATGGGGCGATTTGCGCAACTGGGGCCGTTTCGCCTCCCGAGAAGGGACGATCGCGCCGCGATCTCACAGGCGATGGCTTCTGTAGGCATTGATGGCCTGTCACGTCGCCCGATCGGGCGTCTATCCGGCGGCCAACAGCGGAAGGTGCTTCTGGCACGCGTGATCGCCCGCCATCCGCAAATCCTTCTCCTCGATGAACCGATGGCGAACCTCGACCCGGACGCCAAGAGCGATATCTCTCACCTGATACTGCGCATCCATGCGGAATTGTCCCTTTCCACGCTGTTTGTCAGCCATGAATCGGGGCCGCTTCTCGATTCTGCCGATCGCATCGTTACGCTTGAAGGTGGAAGAATCGTCGAAACTGCTGTGACAGGCGCGCGAACGCTCTGATGTTCGGCATTCCGTTCACCATCGTCCTTCCGACTCTGCTCGGAAGCCTCCTCGCCGGCATGATGTGTAGCACCATGGGCGTGTTCGTCGTACGGTTGAATCTCTCCTCATTAGGGTTTGCCATGTCGCACGCCGCGTTCGCCGGTGCGGCGCTCGGCCTCCTTCTCTCTGCCGTCGACCCACTGTGGATGGCTCTTTTGTTCGCCCTACTCGCCGCGACGATCCTCGGTCCTCTCTCGGAGGTATCGCGCATGAACGCAGATACCATCATCGGCGCGATATTTCCGCTGATGATGGCACTCGGATTGATCTTCCTCAGCATGGCACCGAGCGCGGGAATCGGAAGCGGAGCGCTGTCACTACTCTGGGGGAGCGTGCTTGGAATAACCATGAGCGATGTTCTCAAGCTTGCCGTTCTCGCCGCAATTCTGCTCGGCGTCATTGCCACATTCGGAAAAGAGTTCCTGGCAATACTTCTCGATCGTAAGCTCGCCGCCGCATCAGGAATCAACGCACGCATGTACTACTACATGATCCTCTTTCTTACCGCCACAGTTGTCTCTGTGTCGCTTCAAATAACGGGGGGACTATTAATCTACACGCTCATGATCCTGCCTGCATCGGCTGCCTACCAGCTTCTCTACGACATCAAGAAGGTCTTCTTGGTTGCGCCTCTCTTCGGCGCGCTGGCGGCGCTATCGGGGTTCATCCTGTCGCTCGGGGCTGACTTACCCATCGGATCATCGATCGCAATCGCCGCAAGTGCCATATTCCTCGCTGCAATCGCTATTTCACCCAAACGGCGTCGCGGAAAGGCCTGATCGATGCGAGGACGCACGTAAATCAACAGTGCCTCGCAGGCGGGAGCGCCGCCTCGATGATCTCTGCCAGGCCCATCGGGTTGTCGGTCATCATGTCGTGCCCGGCACCAGCAACGACAGCTACGTTCACGCCGTGCTCCGACAACCATTTCGTATCCGGATCGGGAAGGTTCTTCTCACCGAAAATGAACGTACGCGGTATCGAAATGCTCACAAGCTGCTCACGGAACGTAGGCGACCTGCGTGCGATGAGGGAGACGGCGCTTCGGTGCATGGCGATCGCGTCCGCCGCTTGCACAGTCCCGGCATAATCCAACCATCCCTCTGAAATCACCCCTCGCAAGAACGCCCGTTTGCCGCTCCTGATAAATGACGCCTCGGTCTGCGCCGCAATCGGACCGCTGACTTTGCCCGCCCCAGGATCGAGATTCGCCTCCGCAATGACGAGATTGGCGACCAACTCAAGCCGCCTGGCAGCGAGATTGATGGCAATTGAACCTCCCATGCTGTGCCCAATAACGACGGCCCGTTCGACTTTCAGATAGTCTAGGAGAAGGGCAATCGTCTCCGCGTGCTCCTCCACCGTATATCCGAAGCTGTGCGGGCGGTCGCTAAATCCGAATCCGAGAAAGTCGATGAGTAGAGTGCGGCGATCGGCAAGATGCCCGTGCCTAACGACAAGCGGAAAACATGATGAGGAAGCCGATCCAAGCCCGTGCAGGAAGACGACAGCCGGCCCGCTTCCCGGGAGGTCATGATAGCGAAGATACGCATTGCAACTCGGCACATGGAACGTATGCATTGCTACTCCTTTGGGTCCGCGCCGTGCCGACGCACCCCCCATCGCCAGATCTCGCGTAGGCTCGCGGTCTTTCCGTACATCAGCATCGCTACCTCAAACACCTTCGCCGCAAATCGCATCAAGAGGAGGACGGATACAACGAGTATCGCAAGACTCAATGCGACCTCCCACCACGCCACCTTGCTCACTGCCATCCTGATCATCATCACTGCCGGGATGAACGGCGGGAAGAATCCGGCGATATGGATCCAAGTAAGATCGGGATGCTCGATGATCGCCGGGAAGAACATCATCGGCAGATAGAAGACCAGGCCAACCGCGCCCTGCGGTCCACCCGAGTGCACATCCTTCATTGTCGACGCCGCCGTCGCGTATAGGGTTGCCACCAATAGATACCCGAAGACAAAGTAAAGGGGATAGGTTACAAGCTGCAGCGGAGACAAAACAGACAGTGAGATCGTCATGAACCTCCCGGCAACGAAATATGAGGTCAACACCAAGACGACAACCTGTATCAATCCCGCCATCCCAAGACCGATGATCTTTCCGGTCATGAGCTCGTTTGACGACACCGATGAAAGCACGAGTTCAACCACACGACTCCCCTTCTCCTTCAAAACACCGTAAAAGACGATGATGCCGGAGATGAATGCCCCCAGAACGAGGAGAAGTGACAGGAAGACCGCGAGTACGTACGAAGGCGCAGGTTTCGCTGCGGAACCCCCGTCAGCGATACTTGTAAACAGAAACACGGCGATCATGATAATAGCGGGGATGATTACCGTCATGATCAGGAAACCCTTGCTCATGACGCTCCTCCGAAACTCCCAGCGAGCAACCTTATAGAGGTTCATCTCCACCTCCCTTGATTGTGTCAACGAAGATGTCGTGTAGCGCCGGGCGCTCGACGGAAATCTCACGTATCACAATCCGCGACGGGATGTCTCGGATGAACGAGTCCGGATCGACGCCCTTGCGCAGGACAAAAAGCGCCCTATCATCGGAGAGCTTGAGCGCCCTAATCCTCTCGTCTTCGGCCAGGAACGCCGGGTCGCCCGCAAAACGCAGCTTCACAGCATGCTCGCCGTGCGCCTGCTTGATCCCGTCGAGTTCGCCGTACAACACGCATCGTCCGTTGTCAATCAGGAAGATCCGATCGCACAGTTCCTCCACCCGGTTCATCTGATGAGACGAAAGCAGAATCGTCATCCCATCTCTCTTCAGCACGCTAATGATCTCTTTGAACAGATCCTGGTTAACTGGGTCGAGACCGGAGAACGGTTCATCGAGCACAACAAGGCCGGGACGATGCAAAATCGCCGCCAAGAATTGCACCTTCTGCTGCATTCCTTTGGACAACGCCTCTACCTTGCGCGTCGCCCAGGAAGAGAGGTCCAGTCGCTCAAGCCAGGCCAATGCGCGTACGCGAGCATCAAAGCGCGGCACACCTTTCAGCTCCGCAAAGTAGACTAGTGTATCAAGTACGCGAGCATCGTCGTACAGCCCCCGCTCTTCGGGAAGATAACCGACCCGGCACTTGTTGATCGTCGCAGGCATCCCATTGAATAGGAACTGAATATCGCCGGAATCGGGTCTGATTATTCCCATTATCATGCGAATCGTCGTCGTCTTTCCCGCTCCATTCGGCCCAAGGAGTCCGAGAATTTCACCCCGCTTCGCCGCAAACGAGACGGATGAGACGGCTTCGACGCCGTCGAATCGCTTGCTGATATCTACTACCTCAAGTACGTTCATTGCATTCTCAGTGCCAACATGCGGACGACTTCGTTTGCTGTCTTGCGAAAACCTGCCGATACTGCCCATTGCCCAGTATTGCGGAGTATCAGTCGATGTTCAACCGCCAAATCGAGCGATTCTCTTGCAACCAATCCCGACACTGTGACATTGCCGCAAGAAGATCTAGAACAGACCGAGCTGCTTCCATCTGTCGCGCACGTATGGTTCCACGCTAGTCTCGATCCGACACTTCTCGCACATGCGATGAAAAAGGGCGGCCAAATGAGCGACTCGTGGTGAGATGCATTCGTAGCGATCGCCAAACGTCTTCTCGTAGGTAGTACGCAATCCGGGGAAGAGGCGATTGAGCCTATCGTAGTAGTAGGCGCGCTGGCGATCGCGCAGAGTCATTCCGAACCAGGGGATGATGGTCTTGGCTCCGCAGGCTCCGGCCGCATTCACAATTGCGGTGACGTTCTCGTCCGTATCCTCAATGAATGGAAGGATCGGCATCATCGCAATCCGCGTCTCGATGCCGGCCGCTGCAATCTTCTTCATGGCGCGTAACCGCGCCGAGGGAGGAGGTGCATACGGCTCGACCTTCGCGGCAAGTGCGTCATCGCAAGTCGTAATCGTGAACGACACGACTGCGCCGACGCGGTTGATCCGTTTCAAGATCGGAAGGTCGCGCAGCACCAGGTCGCTCTTGGTGATGATGTGGACGGGGAAGCCGTACTTGGCGATTACCGCCAATGCCCGTCCGGTGAGGTTCAATTCCTCTTCCACCGGCATGTAGGGATCGTTCATCGACCCGGTGCCGATCGTACCCTTCACCCGTTTTTTGGGAAGCTCTTTCTCCAGGAGCGCGATTGCGTTTCTCTTGACCAAGATGTCGCGGAAGTCCTCAATCTCATAACAAGCGCTCCGTGAATCGCAGTAGATGCATTGGTGTTGACAGCCGCGATAGAGGTTCATGCCGTAGTGGAGGCCGAACCAGGGATCCGGTCCGCGGACGCGACTGACGAGTACCTTTGCCTCAATGTCCTTGATCATTCCCAATGCCTATGCACGTCATGGTAGGATGGGGAGAGCGCAGATACAATCGCACCAGGAGGTTTCACATGATGACGCTTGCCGATGTTCATGCCTATCTGATGAGCAAGCAAGGGGCTTGTAAAGAGCGGCCGTTCGATCCGGAAACCCCCGTGTATAAGGTGATGGGCAAGATGTTCGCCATCCTTGCTTCCGAGCAAAGCCCAATTCGAATCACGCTAAAGTGCGACCCGGATCATGGCCTAATTCTGCGCGACGTATACGACGCCGTCACCCCCGGCTACCACACCAACAAGCGGCATTGGAACACAGTAACTCTGGATGGGACAATTCCAACGGACGAGATCGAAGAGATGATCGATGAGTCATACGATTTGGTCGTCGCGGGTCTGACCAGGGCAGCGCGTCGAGAGCTTGTCGGCATGGAGAACACCCGTTCGATAATCGGAAGGGATAAAGCGGCGTGAGCGAGACTGATAGGATTTGCCAGCAACTGAAACAAGCACTTGAGGGAGATGCCTGGCACGGACCGGCTCTTCTCGAGATTCTCGTGAGGATCGGCGCCGAAACCGCATTCAGCCGGCCGATCGCTGATGCGCATAGCATATGGGAGATAGTCCTTCACTTGTCCGCCACACAACGTCTGATGCACCGTCGGATAGAGGGCGATCCTACAGCGACGGAGCTGCCGCCGGCAGAGGATTGGCCCGCCGTCAGACAGTCGACGACCGCTACCTGGGAAGAAGCGGTGCGTAAGCTGGAGGAAAACGAAGTGCAATTACGGAGTGCGATCGCTGCGTTTCCGCCCGAGCTCCTTGATCGGCCGCTTATCCCAGGAGGAAGGTCCGCCTACAACAACTTCCACGGATACGTTCAACATATCATCTACCACGCCGGTCAGATTGCGCTTCTAAAAAGAGCCGCGGGCGAATAGCCAGCGCCATCTCAAGCTAGAAGTCAATCAGGAATTCGCCGTTCTTGTAGACAACCTCATCGTCAACGCGAATCTCTCCGCCGTTCTTGAGATCGCAGACCATGTCCCAATGGATCGATGATTCATTCTTGCTGCCGCTCTCTGGATACCCTGCGCCGAGCGCCATGTGGAAGCTGCCGCCGATCTTTTCGTCAAACAGAGTATTGCCGGTAGCGCGTGTGATCCCGTTGTTTGTTCCAAGCGCGAATTCTCCCACATATCGCGACCCCTCATCGGTGTCGATCGTCTGTAGCAGGAAATCTTCGTTCTTGTCGGCCGTAGCGCGCACGACTTTCCCGTTTTCGAACCATAAGCGCGCACCGTCGACGCGCCGTCCCTGATAGGTCGTCGGATAGGAGAAACAAACGTGTCCCTCGACGCTTTCTTCCACCGGACCGGTGAATACCTCTCCATCAGGCATGTTGTTCTTGCCATCGCAGTTGATGAACTTGCGCCCGGCAATGGAAAGCCTCAGATCGACATCCGGTCCGGTCACATGAACCTGCTTCTTGCCGACAAAGAAATCCACGATCTTCTGTTGCCGGCGGGAGAATTCCTTCCAATATCCAACCGGATCTTCAAGATTCGGAAGACACGCCGAGAACACGAAATCCTCGTATTCGACAAGACTCATTTCTGCATCTTGTGCATAGGCGTTCGTCGGGAAGAGCGTCCCTACCCAGCGAAACTCGCCCGAGCCGGCGCGCTGCATCATCGTCTTCATGAGGTCCTTTCGCGCCCTGCTCGCCACAACCATCTTCTCGGGAGGTACATTTGAGAGCCCTTTTGTGTTCTCCGAACTCATGAGAGAGATACTCGCATCGTACGTCTCCATAACGACCTTCATCGGTTCAGGAATGTGTGAGAGCTGCTCGTCCGAGCCATGGCGGTAGAGGATCTCGTCCCCACCGGCAAGTGAGACGATTGTGAGTGGAAACCCTCCCGCTTGTATTACTCTGCGCACAATCGCCTTCAGCAGGGGTTCAGCGATTGCACCTCCCTGGATCAGAACCTTGTCCCGCAGTTTCACTCCCACTGAGTATTCAACGAGAACCTGTGCAAGCTTGTCGACGCGTGCATCCACCATGATTTGTTCCTCCTGTCTATCTGCAAAGGCTACCAATAAGTACTTGTAGACTACTTTAGGTTCGTGTCCCGGCGCAACCGCACCTCGTCCTCTGCATCGATGAGCCGGCGAAGTCGCCCTTGCCAGTCCCGGAGATCGCGCCCATCATCCTGTCTGCGGTCGCTGCCCCAGTGGGCGGCGATAACGACGGTAAAGGTACAGGTCGGCGGCAACCATCACCAAGTTCAGCGCGTACAGGATGATAACCCAGTCGCGATCGAACAATAGCTTGTGCGTGATTCCGCAGCCATAACCGATCATGATCAGGATCATGAACACGGGGCTCTTGCCCGCCACCTGTTTTGTTCGCAAGGCCTTGGCAATCGAGGCGGGCCAGCTGGCACCAAAACAAAGGAGCATCAACGCTTCAAACGGACTCATCGATCACGCCGACGTACTGCCGGCCGTCGCGCCGCCAGCCACCGGCTCCTGGGCCCACATCTCGGCAAGACGAAGACAAACCTCGACTGCCTTCTCCATGTCCTGCAGGCTCGCCCACTCAAGCGGTCCGTGCACACGGTACATGCCTGCGAACAGATTCGGGGTCGGCAGCCCCATTTCGGTAAGGCGCGACCCATCGGTGCCGCCGCGGATCGGGACAACAGTCGGCTCAATACCGCTCTCCCTGATCGCGGCAATTGCAAGATCTACCGGTTTCATGTCGTTCTCCAGCCAGTAACGCATGTTCCGGTACTGAGGGGTTATCGTGCACTCAACCTTCGCGCGCGGATCGCCGGCTTCGATCAGAGCGCACGCCTGCTGCAACAGCCTCCCGTGTTCGGCGAGGCCTACAAGCTCGAAATCGCGCAGGATGAACTGCAGCTCCGCCGCCGCCGCTGTGCCGCTCATTCGATACAAATGGATGAATCCATCACGTTCTCCGGTTGTTTCCGGAGTGAGCGTGTATTGCGGCAGTGAGTCTATCAGCCGTGCAGCCAAGTTCAGGGCGTTCACCATCTTCCCTTTTGCCGTTCCGGTGTGAATCGAAACACCCGTGACCTTCACCACCGCCCGATCGGCGGAGAAGCTCTCGTATGTGACGTCTCCGAGAGCGCCGCCATCCAGCGTATAAGCGACATCGGCTCCTAGGTCTTCGAGGGTAAGGTTCTCCACCCCTCGTCCAACTTCCTCATCCGGCGTAAAACAAACACGGATCGGACCGTGTGAGATCTCCGGGTGAGACATAAGATGAGCGGCAAGGGTCATGATGATTGCCACACCTGCCTTGTCATCGGCGCCGAGAAGCGTCTTTCCACCGGCAGTGACAATATCGTGACCGATCTTCTCCCGCAGTTCGGGTATCTCGTCAGGGGATAGAACCTGCGCGGGATCGTCGGGAAGATAGATCGATTCTCCGCCGTACCCGCGATGGACAATCGGTTTCACATCCGTCCCGCTGAACGCGGGCGCGGTATCGACATGCGCCAGAAACGCGATAGTCGGGACATCGGCCGCAGCAAGCCTCGCCGGAATGGTGCCCAAGAGACAGCCATAGTCTGTAATTCGCACATCTTCGGCACCGAGATCGGAAAGCTCGGACGCAAGTACCCGTTGCAGATCGAGCTGTTTCTGCGTGCTGGGAGCATCTACTGAAGACTCATCGCTCTGAGTGTCGATCTTCACGTAGCGCAAGAATCGCCTTTCAAGCTCCTGCAGAAAATCCATGTTTACCTCTTCTCTCATCAGTATGCACGACTGAAGTATGCAAGTCCGGCGGCAGGTTTCCCACAGACCGGACACGTCGCCTCACCCGCATTCCATCCCTTGTTCTCTTCGAGAGGGTAGCAGCGTGATGACGCTTTCGTCTCGCTCTTTATCTTCTCCTCGCACTCCTTTGTATTGCAGTGCGGGATAAGCGCCCACCCGTCCTTGACGATATCTTTCAGTTCGTCGTACGAGCCGGCACGATGTAGGTGCGCATCGCGAAACTCGGTCGCCTGCGCTAGCATGTGGTCCTGGATTTCGACAAGCAACTGAGGTATTGCCACTTCAAGTTCTTGCTGCGACAGCGTCCGTTTTCCGTCTTTTCCTGGAACGTCACGTCGCGCGATAACCACGGTGCCGGATTCCACGTCCCGAGGGCCAACCTCCATCCGTACCGGCACTCCCCGCATCTCCCAATCATTGAACTTGAACCCGGGCGTAATCCCTTCTCGCCTGTCTACGTGTACTCGCACGCCGGCATCGGTAAGCGTGCGATTCACTCCTTCGATCGCGCCCATGACCAGGTCCTTCTGATCGTCCGTACGCCAGATGGGTACGATGACCACCTGTATAGGAGCCATACGCGGAGGCAGCCGCAGACCTTTGTCGTCGCCGTGGGCCATTACGATACCGCCTACCATACGAGTGCTCACGCCCCATGAGGTGGTATGACAGTACTCGAGTTCGTTCTCCTCGTTGAGAAACTTGATGTCGAACGCCCGCGCGAAGTTCCGGCCCAGATAGTGCGAAGTTCCGGACTGCAGCGCCCAAGTATTCCCCATCATCGCCTCGATAGTGAACGACTTCTCAGCTCCGGCGAATTTCTCGCTTGCGCTCTTCTCTCCCGCAATTACCGGTATTGCAGCGTCGTTAGCTGCAAAATCGGCATACGTTTCGAGCATGCGCATTGTCTCCTCTTTCGCCTCGTCAGCGGTTGCGTGCGCGGTATGCCCCTCTTGCCAGAGGAACTCCGTCGTGCGAAGAAACAAGCGAGGCCGCATCTCCCAGCGAACCACATTCGCCCACTGGTTGATAAGGAGGGGTAGGTCACGATAGGAATTGATCCATTGGGCGAATGCGTAGCCGATCATTGTCTCAGACGTCGGCCGAACCGCAAGCGGCTCGTCCAGCTTCTTTCCCCCTCCATGCGTCACCACGGCAAGCTCAGGCGCGAAACCCTCTATGTGCTCGGATTCCTTCTCGATGAAGCTCATGGGAATGAACAGCGGGAAGTAGGCGTTTTGATGCCCGGTCGCCTTGAAACGTCTGTCAAGCCCGCTCTTGATGTTCTCCCACAGCTCGTAACCGTACGGCTTGATGATCATGCAGCCGCGAACCGGCGCGTAATCGGCCAGGTCCGCCATCTTCACCACATCGGTGTACCAGCGGGAGTAGTCCTCACTGCGTGGGGTTACGCCTTGCACTTCCATAACGATCCTCTCCTCCTACATAAGCCCGGATAAGCCGGATGATTATGCCGCTTCTCCGCTCATACAAACTCGGCGGAGACAATGCGGCGACAACCCCGTAAGTGTAACAGCTCGATCCCCGAACGAAAACAGAGAGCGGGGCCCGCTTGGGGCCCCGCTCTCGCAATCTGCTGTGGAAGATCGGAGGTAACAATTGTTCTTGCTGCTCTCGTGTAACAATACAGTAGCCAACGAATGAAGAGAAGACGTGTGCACGCTGTGAGGAAAGTGTGAATCAAACACCGAATGCCCGCATGTCTCTTTCCCCTGCCAGTACCACTTGACGGACTGGACGACTTTCCAAACTGGAATTGAGACCGCTGCCCTGCCTCGGTACCACGGAGAACAACACGCGTTCTTCACCCGCACTTGCCACGATCGCATCCGCACACGTGCAGACCTTCATAATCACGTCGGCGCGTTCCGAACTGTTCCATCATCGAATGCGGACGCGGTGCAAAATGCGCACCACTACCCATTGGCAGCTCGAAAGATGCGTGCATGCTCAGTCAATCGCCAAGTTCTACCAGAAGAACGGCGCTGGCGATATGATAGCCGCCAACGCACTTTCGGCACCGCAATAATCTAAGCTTGTTTCACCGGAACTGCGAGCTCCTGCAACGCCTTGTTGAGTTCAGCCGTGTATGTCAGGGCTGGCCCTCCGCCCATCATCACTGCCACTGCTGCCACTTCCCACAGCTCCTGCTCCGTCGCACCCGCAGCCAACGCTTTCTGAGTGTGAATACCTATGCAGTACTTGCAGCGAGCGGTGAGCCCCATCCCAAGTGCGATCAACTCCTTCGTCTTGAGATCGAGTGCCCCCGGCTTGAGCGTCGTGTCCATAAACTGCGAAAAGTCACCCATCGTTTCCGGTGCCTGTCGCCGCAGCTCTCCGAGTGCTCGCTTTACATCCTGCATTGCTTCTCGCATATCGCCCATTCTTAAGTCTCCCATCTGTGAGTTGGATTTCACGCGATTATACTCGCTATCCCGCGCGCTACCAGTGCGACCACGAGGGCGGTCGCCGTTGTCAACCCGAGGATTGCGACTGTTCGCACACGACCAAGTTCCCTCGTCAACACGGCAATCGTTGCCACACACGGAATGTAGAAGAGCACGAACAGGGCGAATGTCATCATCTGCCCCGCGGAGAGGATGGAGGCCACTTGCGTTGTGCCCAGCGCCTGGAAAAGCATGATCAGCGTCAGCTCCTTGCGAAACACGCCAAAGATGAGCGTCACTCCAACACTCATGGGAAGCCCTAGGGCCCATGTGATGGGCAAGAATCCAAGGTTCAAGTAATAACTGATATGAGTGTATTCAAATATGCTCAATAAGATACTTCCACCAATGAGAAGAGGCCAAGCAAGAACAACAAAGTCACGCGCGCGCAGCCACACATTCGAAGCTATAACGCGGGCAGATGGAACTTTGTATGATGGAATCTCTAGAATCAGTCCGGGTGTAACGCGGGGGAAGATCTTGGTCATCACTTTTCCCGCGATGGCAACGACAAAGATGTCGATGATGTACAGGAGAAACGCAAGTGTTGGACCGAGGAAGTACCCGATAAGGCCGAAGATAACCGTTGTGCGCGCAACACAAGGAACCATCACCGAAAGCATCGCCGTGATGAACCGGTCACGGGGTGAATCGAGAATCCGTGTCGCCATCACTGCGGGAACGCTACATCCATACCCCAAGATCAGCGGAATCACCGACTTACCGTGCAGGCCTATCTTGTGCATGAACACGTCCATCAGATAACCGGCGCGGGGCAGATATCCTACGTCCTCAAGCACAGCAAGTCCGGCCAGGAATGGAACCAAATACGGAAGAACTATGCCAACCGCACCGGCCACTCCTTGGATGAGCCCCCTAAGGAGGAAGAAACCCAATCCTTGGGGATCGATCACCGTAGCGAGCGCAGCCACCGATCGATCGAACAGGCCCATAATCGGCGCTTCGACGAGTGCCCCCACTTTGAACACGACAAAGAAGAACCCATACATGATCGCAGCAAAGAAGACGTAGCCAAGGACTGGATGCATGAGGAGAGCATCTATGTGATCACGCAGTCCGATTGTCGGCGATCCAACCTTGGTCACGGCCTCGAATATGTTCATCGCCAAGTGGTGGCGCTCGGCGGAAAAGACCTCCTCGACACTGCGTCCGCGCGACCGGCCGAGCACGCGCCTCTGTTTTTCGACTTCTTCCAGATCGCCCAAACCTTCACGCTTTGAGCGTTCGATAAAGAACGGATCCCCCTCCAGAAGCTTCACCGCCAGCAACCGTGCCGGAAGGGTCGTTCCGGTGGGAAGGAGTCGGCTGATCCGCTCGGCCAGGCCATAAACGGCGGTTTCCACATCGGCGCTATACCTCGGAGGCGCCACCTGTGGCTTGGCCCGCGCAGCGTCGACAGCGAGCAACGCCGCTTCCCTCACACCGCGCCCACGAACGGCAATCGTCTTGATGACGGGAATACCAAGTTGCAGCGAGAGGGCGTCGGGATCGATCGTCAACCCCTTACGCCGTGCCTCATCCTCCATGTTCAGGCACAGCACGATCGGGATTCCCATTTCCACAAGCTGGAGTGTGAGCTCTAGTCCGCGGCTGAGAAGCGAGGCATCGACTACATTCAACACAGCATCGATCTTTCCGTCGATCAGAAATCCGCGTGTCTCCGCCTCTGCCTGATCGATCGAGGTAAGCGAGTATGTGCCGGGAAGATCGACTACCTCTACCCGCCTGCCGTTGATCATCGCCTCGCTCTTCATGTACTCCACCGTTGTTCCCGGCAGGTTGGAGGTGTTGGCCTTGTAGCCGACGATATGGTTGAAAATCGTGCTCTTGCCACAGTTGGGCTGTCCGACAAGGGCAATACGAATCACTGAACTCGCCGGCACTTCAGTCTGCTCCGTCAGAAGCGGTCGTGCGGCCCTTGTCGCGGCAGCATTCGCGGCAGTAGCCGAATAGCTCCACCTTCGCCCCGACAAGTTCGAAGCCTGCTGGTACGACAAGCGAATTGGGGGACACAAGCGGGGGGATTTCAAACACCCGCCCGCAGATAAGACACACGCAGTGATAGTGGTTCCTCAGGCGCACCTCGTAGTGTTCGTGCCCGTGCCCAAGGTTGCTTGCTTCGATGAGTCCTAGTTCAGCGAAGAGCTTCACCGTTCGGTACACGGTTGAAAGGTTGATGCGGGGATCTTCCTTCTTGGCAAGGTCATAGAGTTCGCCGGCATCAAGGTGTGCGTTGTGCGCAATGAGCTGCAGCAGAAGCCGCCGTTCGGCGGTCACTCGCTTCCCTGCCTTTCGCAGCACGCTCATCGCTTGTGCAATGTCCATCCGTTCTCCAGCGGTGTGACTCTACATTGGTTCAATCAGAATGCGGCGTGCTACACCGCGCCCCAACGCGATTCGACTGCCGTGAATTTCAACGAGGATCGGACCCCGAAACGCGCTTGCACCGGAGATTTTTATCATATCTCCGCTATGAATCCCCATCTGAGACAGGTTGCGATGCAATCCTGGTCCACCTGTCACTTCAAGTACGCGCGCCGACTTCCCTATGCTCAGTTGATCAAGAGTCATAAATTCCCTGCCTCGGCTGTTATTGCAATTAATTTGCAATAACAATATATCCCTTCGGTCATTCGCTGTCAAGGCGAGTATGCCGGTACTCTCTTCAGCGTCAGTGGCGGACAACGTTTCTTTCTTTACAATCTTTTGGTACGCATCGGTCAATGGATAGGTGAGGTGAAGATGATGGAACGCTTGGTTCTGGATGTCGCACGCGACGCGATGGAGGTTTGTAGGAATCTGGACGGGTTCCAGGCGACTGAAACGATCTCTGCGGGAGCAATTCACGCCGAAGGACGGGTACGCTATCGTCGCACGGGCATGGTAACAGTGGAATACCGCAAATACGACGACCCGCTTTCCGATTTCGAAGAACGTTATGCCGGCGCATCTGAATTTACTCCTCAGGAATTGCTTGAGCTGCAAATCACGTGTGACGGGCGCCAAACGTGGCTGTACAACGCGAAGCGAAACGTTGCGATTTGCAGGAACGGACGGCGTCTATATTCTCCGTTGCGCATGCCGGATGGAATCGCCGCGCTAGACTTCATGCGTAGCCTTACGCACGACTTTCTGCTGCGCGAAGAAGGGACAGAAGAAGTACACGGCAGAAAAGCGCGCCGCATTGGGTTGAAGCCGAAAGAGGAAGAGCGATCGACGCTTCTGAAAGAGGAGCGGTTTCCGATAACGCGAGCGATCGTTTCGATTGACGAACAGACATCACTTCCTCTCCGAATCGTCCTGTATCCGTCGCGACGTTCCCTCCTGTTCTATATCGCCGGTCCATCGACGCCGGTAACCATCGAGTACAGAGACATCCTTCTCACCGTTCCCAAAGAGGACGTGTTCTCATTCACGCCTCCTCCGGAGACGCGCGTCTTCCGAGAAGAGACCGTGAATATCGCGGATCTTGATGCCCGGCTGCCGTTTTCGATCCCTCTTGGCGCGCTCGAAGCGCACGGATACAAGCTGTATAGCGGGAAAGGAACGATCACAGTGAACGAGGCCGCAGACCGCGCCTATGCAACGCTCGTGTTTGTCCAGAAGGAAGAACAGGATGCGGCGGACGGACTGTCTCAATCCTTGTCGCTTCGAGCGGGAAACTATCTGTCTCCTAACATGAACCGGAGGCGTGCGTTCCTCGCCGAAAACGGAGAGGAAGTTACAATAGGAGAGACAAAGGCCCACGTGGTCGACCGCGACAAGCTTGTCGCAGACGAGATTCCCGAATCCGCGCGTCGCTCGATCATCGAAATCGGCTGGGAGAATGACGGCGTGAACTGGTTCCTCCTCGCCGAAGAAACGAACCGGGAGAAGCTGCTCGAAGTCGTTAGAACGATCGTCGGCGCAGGCGACGCGGAGGAAACAAGCTAGTTCTTTCCAGCCCTTTCTCTTAGCATCGTCGCGGCGGCGGCGGTCCCCCGTTGGCCGGCCAAGTCAAGGTCGCCGCTATCAAGATAAGTGACAACAAATGCGGCAGCAAAAGCATCACCTGCCCCTGTCGGATCGACGTCCTCGATCCCCGTTACACTGTGCCTGATACGTTTATCCCCCCGCCAAGCGAGAGAACCGTTTTCGCCCAGCGTGAGGACGCCGCAAGCGAATCGCGCAGAAAGCACTTCAACGATCTTCTCATCCGGAGTCTCTCCGGTGAGTTCCTGTCCCTCGACGAGGTTGGGAAACAGGACATCCACATCGCCGATCATGTCAAGAAAGACCTTGGGCCCGAGCGACGCAATGAGGTTCGCCGGCGGCGGATCGATGGAGATCGTCAGGCCCTGCATGCGGGCAAGTGCGAGCGCACGCATCGCCACTTGTCTCTGGCGAGGACTGAGAAACGCATATCCTGAGAGATGCAAGTGGTCGGCGTCTGTGAACCATTCATCCTTCAGCCATGCGGGAGAAAGACCGTCGTTCGCCCCACGCGAGCAGAGGAACATGCGTCCGTCAGGGCGAGCAAGAGACACAACCGTTCCGCTGTTGCCGGTGACTTGCTGCAAGTGCGGCGTCACGCCACTGCTACGCAATGACTCGGCGAGGATGGCCCCGGTGACGTCATCCCCAATGCAGCCAACAAACTCAACGCTCGCACCCATGCCGGCGGCACATCGGGCGAAGTTGGCGGCGGAGCCGCCCGCTTCAACACCTATCTCCGTCCTGACTTCGCCTTCGGTCGGAAGAGCCCCCGGGACACGCGCCAACACATCGAGGTTTATGTCACCAAGAACGACAATGCGGCTCATTCTCCCTCGCGCAATCGCGAAACCGCCTCGGCAAGTGCATGCACCTGCTCCACGTCGATCGGGGAATCGATCTTGCCGCCTTCTTTCAGAATCGTCCCCACAATGAAACCGTCGGCGGCATGGTATGTGTTGACATTGTCAATTCGCACTCCGCTTCCGACAAAGACGGGGAGAGTCGTCATCTGCTTCACCTTTTGCAGGTTTTCCGGTGGCGTCCGCTTACCCGTACCAATCCCGGAGATGATCAGCACATCCGGATGGTTCCGTTCGGCGTCCAGCGCCGCTTCTTCAATCGTAGTCAGATGGGCGGCGTGCTTCACATGCACATCGGCAAGCACCTTCACGTCACAATCTAATCTCTTCCTCAGATCCAGTATTTCACGCGCCTGTCCTTCAATGATGCCTTGGTCGGTAAATGCGACACCGCAAAACACGTTGACCCGCACAAACGCCGCGCCGGTGGCCGCGGCAATGGATACGGCTGCGACGCCATCATTTCTCAACACATTGACCCCAATCGGGATCTGCGCCGATCGCACGATCTCGTGCACAATCACGGTCATCATCGCCACGGTTTCCGTGGGGGCCAGTTTGGCGAACGGGGCATCACCGAAGTTCTCCACAATGGCGGCATCTACCCCTCCTTCTTGGAGCACGTCGAGATCGGACAGTGCTCTCTTCACGACTTCATCGAGACTGCCATCGATATGGCCGTAGCTTCCCGGAAGCGGAGACAGATGGATCATTCCAATTAACGGCTTTTCACATAAGAACGGTTTCATAGCGCCAGACTATACATTCTTCCAGTGTAGAAGGGCAAGGGGCTTCCGGGTTGGACACAACGGTAGATGCGCTCTAGAATCTCTGAATTATGAAAACAGTCGACCTTATCAGGAAGAAACGCGATGGAGGGAAGCTCACACGGGAAGAGATCCAGTACTTAATCCGGGGATATGTGGATGGTAGCATCCCCGACTATCAGGTGTCGGCTCTACTAATGGCCGTTTATTTCAGGGATATGGATGACGAAGAGACGGCGACTCTAACGGATGTTATGGCGCATTCGGGCGCGATGCTCGACCTGTCACAGATGCCCGGATTCCCTGTCGACAAGCATTCGACCGGAGGCGTAGGCGATACGACCTCGCTCGTCCTCATCCCGCTCCTTGGCGCCGCCGGGCTCACCGTGGCCAAGCTGTCGGGCAGATCACTGGGGCATACAGGCGGAACAATAGACAAACTGGAATCCATACCGGGCTTTCGCACCGACTTATCACGTGAGGAGTTCCTTGAGCTGGTCAAGCGATCCGGGCTCGCTCTCGCCGATCACACCGAGGACATGGTGCCGGCGGACCGTCTCCTATACGAACTGCGCGACGTTACATCCACCGTTGATTCACTGCCGCTAATCGTATCTTCGATCATGTCAAAGAAGATCGCCGGCGGCGCACAAGGGATAGTGATCGATGTCAAGACGGGATCAGGCGCATTCATGCAGCGACTGGAGGACTCGCGTCGCCTGGCGCAGTCACTCGTTGCGATCGGCGCACATCTCGGCCGCAAGATATCGGCCCTGATCACAGACATGTCGCAGCCGTTGGGGCGGATGGTCGGGAACGCCCTGGAAGTGAGAGAAGCGATCGACACGCTGCGCGGACAAGGCCCGCGTGATCTGGAAGACCTGTGCTGCGCCCTCGGTGCCGAACTCGTCCTCTTCGCCGGCAAGGCAACCGATCACGGCAAAGCGGTTGAGTACTTGCGAGGTCTTCTGCACGATGGCTCCGCGCTGGCGAAGTTCGCGCAGATGATCTCGAACCAGCATGGAGATCCGTCCGTTATCGACAACCAGGAATTGCTCCCCGTTGCCAATCGGCGCGTTGAAATTACGGCAGACCGGGCGGGTGTTATCGCCAGGCTCGAAGCGTTGCCGATCGGACGGGCGGCAAACCTGCTTGGCGCCGGCCGCTTTACTAAGGATGACGTGATCGATCCCGCGGTCGGGATCGAAGTCATCTGCAAAGTGGGAGACCGAGTTGCACAAGGACAGCCGCTGGCCGTACTGCACGTCAACGGCGACGCCAATCTGGCGCAGGCAAAGGACATGGTCAAGGAAGCCTACACAATCGGCGATCGCCCGACAGACGCTCCCAAGCTGATCTTGGAACGCGTGACTGCATAAGTGCAGTCACGCGCGCTTTCAGCTAGAGCGAGAACGCCTCCGGAAGGAGATCGCGGATCGTCGTTCGTTTGAAGCAGCCTTCCGTATTCCCCATGAGGATCTCGATGTCGGGGGCGTGTTCGTAGATCACTTGTCGGCACGCCCCGCACGGCTGGCAATGGTCCGCCTCACACGTAACCGCAAGCTTCACGAAGTCGTGAGCACCTTCCGAGACCGCCTTGAAGATCGCGTTTCTTTCGGCACAGATCGACAGCCCATTAACGGCATTCTCCACATTGACGCCAGTGTATACCGTACCGTCGCTGCACAAGAGCGCAGCGCCCACCGGGAATTCCGAATACGGGACGTATGCGTTCTTCCGCGCCTCATTCGCCCGTTTCAGCAGCTCTTTGTCATCGATCAAAATCGGATCACCAACCCTATGTTACCGGAAAGTCTACCGCTTCTTATCGTCCACCAGCCTGAGCTTTCGCTGAGCGGCAGCATCAGAGCTCCCTGCAATACTAGCCGCAGAAATGGTGGACCGATCTCCAATTGTACAAAGGTGTGCGCGGCGAATGTGCTCCAGGTAATGCCGTCAAGGTGAAGCGCCGCCTTGGCTGCATCCACCTCCGCATCATGCCCGGGGAAGTCCACGTCGACAGCCGGATCTATCGTCCCCTGAACGAGATCGACACCGGCCCCGAACTCAATCCCAAGAACCAGCAGATCGAGCCGCTTCAACACTTCGGTCGTCAGCTTGAACGTCGAGAAATAGAGCTCGGCTGAGAGATCGACAGTCCCGCCGCCGGCGTCAAATTCCACGTCGGTCCCAATCGGATACGGGATGGCAACGTCAAACATGGAACCGATCCCGGCAAGGAGTGCATCGTTGAATATGCCGCCCGAGATGCGCAGCCCATCAATAACGACAAACGGAAGGTCGAATTCGATCGAGCCGCCGACAAGAGGAATCGGGAAGAGTTCGATGGGAATAGTTTCTGCAATGTCTGCTAGACTGGTGTTCAGGTTCTGCAACACCTGGTCGGCATCGGTTGCGCTTATGCCCAGCGCATCGAGCGCGTCACTCGCCGCTTGTGGAATCTGACTCCAAGGGCCGGAGAGGTCGAGCGTGCAGATGGACAGATTCACGCCCAACCCTCCGGCGAACGCGGCAAAGGGAACAAAGAGCATGGTCAGCGCAATTGCAGTACCATTCACCAACGTCTTTCTCTTGGTCAATGTCGGTCCCATCCCTCCCACTCACGCTTTTTCAGCACCGCGCGTTTGATCTTGCCGCTCGTCGTCTTGGGAAGTTCTGTGACAAACTCGATCGCCCGCGGGTACTTGTACGGAGCAGTAACGTTCTTTACGTGATTCTGTAATTCCTTGACCAGCTCATCCGAAGGCTCATACCCTTTCGCGAGAATCACGAACGCTTTGACAATTTCGCCCCGGTCCCGGTGCGGCGCTGCCACCGCCGCGGCCTCGACCACTGCCGGATGACTCACAAGTGCGTCTTCAACCTCGAACGGCCCGATGCGGTATCCCGATGTGAGGATGACATCGTCGGCACGGCCTTCGAAGAACAGATATCCTTCTTCGTCCATCCGTGCCAGGTCCCCAGTGCGATACCAACCGCCGGAGAACGCTTCTTCGTCGAGCTCCGGAGCCTTCCAGTATCCATCGAAGATCGCCGGGCTATCCGGGCTCAGCGAGATCTCGCCTACCTCTCCTTTGGCAACCGGATTCCCATCTTCATCGATCAGAGTGACGCCCGGTCCGGGAGTCGGTTTTCCCATCGCCCCCGGCTTGACTTTGAGCCCGGGATAGTTACAGACGAGGCAAACACTCTCCGTCTGACCATAGCCGTCACGGATCGTCACGCCAAATGCGCGCTTGAACGCTTCAATCGGTTCTACATTCAATGGTTCGCCGGCGGAGAGGGCGTCCTTGAGAACAACCTTGTACTTGCCCATGTCGGGAAGCTGTGCGAACAATCGGTATTCGGTCGGAGTGGCGCATAGCTTGGTCACCTTGTACCGCTCGATCAACTCAAGATAGTGCTCGGCATCATAGCGGCCGTTGTACATGAGCTGAGACGCGCCGGTCGTCAGCCCCACGCCTACCGGACTCCAATACCACTTGGCCCAGCCTGGCGCGGTCGTTGCCCAGATGATGTCATCGGCGGTCGCATCCCACCAATAGCGACCGGTGACGCGATTGTGACAGAACATCCACCGGTGTTTGTGTACTACGGGTTTCGCGTTTCCGGTCGTCCCAGACGTGAAGTTGATCGTCATCGGATCGTCGGCGGTCAGAGGAACGTTCACCTCATCCGGAGAGTTCTCGTTCACCAGGTCATCGAAACCAATCCATCCATCGCGGACGCCACCGATGATGATCATCGTTTCAAGCGGCGAACCGGCTGCCGCTTCTTCCACGGCCGCTGCAGTCGTCTGATCTGCGACAATAACCTTACCTCCGCTCACCGTCGCTCGATATGCGATCTCCTTTGGCTTGAGCATTTCTGAGCAGGGAACGGCGACGCCGCCGGCAACGAATGTTCCCAGCTGTGCCGCGTGTGCCTCCGGGAGCCGCGGAAGCACGTGCAACACCGGATCGCTCTTCTTCACGCCAAGCTTTGCCAGGCCGGCCCCGAAACGCTTCGCCTTGTCGATGAGTTCGGCGTAGGTCATCTCTCGCTTGTTCCCGTCTCCGTCCTCCCAGTAAATCGCGACCTTGCCCGGATCTTTCTTCGCGTGTCCGGCCACGACATCAACGATGTTGTAATCGACCGGAATATCCCACACGAACTCGCGCACTTCGCGCTCGTAGTCTTCTTTCGTGTACGGCATTGGTTGCATCACCTTATGGATTGATTTTGAATTGCCAGCGGCAACCTTATAGCATATTGAGAGAGTCCTTCGCAACAAGCAGAGGAGGAAAATGAAGGCCAGCATCGTATTGAATCCAGGAGCTTCCAAACGCCTGATTGCAAGAGGGGTGGCCGCTCTGCCCTCGATTCGTGCTGCGTTTGACAGCGGCACCATCGTAATCACACTGGGTACGACAAACGCAATTGTAGCTGAGGAATTGCTGGGAGAGTCAGTCGACCGCGGCGCATTTGCCGCCGGCTTCATCGATGACCGCTTCAACGTAAACGCACGTTTGGGCGAAGCGAACGAGATAGTTATCCGGGACGGGAAGAGGATCGACATCGATCCGCAAGAGTTGCTGAACTCGCTCTCCGCCGGCGACGTGGTGATAAAGGGTGGAAACGCAATCGACCCCTGGGGATCGGTGGGAGTTCTAATGGCTTCTCCCACCGGCGGAACCGTCGGGCGATACCACGCCGCCGCGCTGGCGCGCGGCCTGGAGATCATCATCCCGATCAGCCTCCAAAAGACGATACACACAGCAATAGATGACCTTGCACGTGAAATGGGAAGCGCCAACATCGAGCTTTGCATGGGTTTGCCGTGCGGAATGTATCCACTTACCGGCAGAGTAGTAACCGAGATCGACGCATTGGAAACGCTCTTCCCGGTTGAAGTCACCCAGATCTCAAATGGTGGCGTAGGCCGCGGCGCAGGTGCCGTCTCCTTACTCATGACAGGAGATGCTGCCGCGGTGCAGGCGGCATTCGACCTTGCCGCTGAGATACTGGCGTCCGCAGACGACGACGCCCTAGAAGGGAGCGCATGATCGACTCGTTCCGCACCCTCAAGGAGCCTTCCACTGCACAGATCAAGCGGAAGAAGTCGCGCTTCATCGCGTTGTGCTATCCTGTCTCCTCGCCGGAAGCAGTAGAGAGGAAGCTCAGTGCTGCAAGGCGTTCTTACCACGATGCGACACATCGTTGTTACGCCTATCGGCTGCTCACGGATAACGGGGAACTTGTTCATACCGAAGATGCCGGCGAGCCGGCGGGATCGGCCGGCGGACCTATACTGCAGCAAGTGGAGAAGGAAGAGTTGTACGACACGCTGGTCGTTGTCGCCCGCTATTTCGGAGGGACAAAGCTGGGATTCGGTGGGCTGATCCGCGCCTATTCCGACGCGGCAGCAGAGGGGATTGCGCGTGCAAAGATCGTCGAGAAGAAGCGCCAAAAGAGGCTTTCGCTCAGCTTCCCGACCGAAGCCGGCTCAAGCGTGATGAGCCTTATTCATCGTTACTCGGCACGAGTCGAGGATGTAAGATACGAGGACAAGGCATATATCATGCTCTCGCTTCCGCCAAGCAGGATTGAAAGCTTCACGCGCGAACTGCAGGAAGCGACCGGCGCCCGCGCCCGCTGGGAGGAGAAACGATGATCGATGCGATAACCGGACGAATAGTAAGGTTGCACGAGGACCATATCGTGATCGAGACGTCAGGCATTGCCTACCGCGTCTTCTGCCCGGTGACTGCGCTGGCCTCATATCACCGCGGGGAAGAAGGCATAGTCTATACCCACCTCGCGGTGCGCGACGACGCCATCCTACTGTTCGGTTTCCCGTCTCTCGAGGAAAGGGAGATCTTTCGCCGTCTACTCCCGGTGAGCCAAGTCGGTCCGAAGCTGGCGCTTCAGGTGTTGTCCATCATGTCACCCGACGAATTCGTCAGCACGATTGCCGCTGGAGACGTGGATAGGCTGACCAGAGTCAAGGGGATCGGTAGGAAGACGGCGCAACGCATCTTGATTGAGCTGAGGGACAAGCTGACGCCCGATCTCGGTGCGAGACCATCCCTTCCGCTGTCACCCAACGAGGAGATGGCCCTACGCGCCCTGACCGGTAAGTCGCTCGGATTCTCGGCCTCCGAGGCGAGACGCGCGATCGAGCGCCTGCGAAACGAAGACTTGCCACTCGCCGAACTCGTTCGACGGGCGATCGAGACAATCGGCTCTTCATGACGCGAATCCTGGCAATCGACTACGGCAGCACCCGTCTTGGGCTGGCGCTGAGTGATGAGGAAGAGATCCTGGCAAGCCCCCTCCCCGTCCATGTTAGGAAGACGCTCCCCGAAGATCTCGGCTTCATCGCGCAGCTGGTCGATGACAGCATGGTCGGCAGGATCGTAGTCGGGCTTCCCTTGAATATGAATGGTTCGCACGGCCAGATGGCGCAAACGGTAATGGCGTTCGTCGAAGAACTCGGGAAGAAGTGTGATGTACCAATCGACACGTTCGACGAACGCCTGACAACGAGTGAGGCCGAGCGTGTCCTCGTGCAAGCCGATCTCTCCCGCAAGCGCCGCAAGAACCTGCGCGATGGCCTCGCCGCCGTTCTCATTCTGCAGGGATATCTGGACGCGCAGCGCTCGAACGTTGAGCACTACGAAAGACGCGAAGCATAGCTTCGTATGGACTCAGAAATGCGTCAAGTCCTGAGTGGTGGTGATTTCCAGCTTCATCTGACTTGAGAATGTGATCTACCTATTTGTCGTTTGATTCCTTCGTGCTCTTCGTGTCCTTCGTGGTAAGGAAATTCCTCGCCTGTGAGAAACGCTCTCCGCGTTGTGGGATATAGCGCTTCGCGTAGCGATGGCGGTACCAAAGGACGTAGGCAATCACGAGAAGAGCAGTCCCGCCTGCAGTGTAGATCGTGATCTTGTTGATCGAGCTTCTGACTAGATCCTGATTGTTCCCTATCACATAGCCAACCAGGGAGAGAACAGTCACCCAGATTCCCGCGCCCAATCCGGTAAACGCGA
>CAZKAB010000002.1:0-3290 GCA_964550615.1 uncultured Thermotogae bacterium | reverse complement strand
CCAACCAGGGAGAGAACAGTCACCCAGATTCCCGCGCCCAATCCGGTAAACGCGAGGAACCGCGGGATGGACATGCGCGCCAGTCCGGCAGGCAGAGAAATGTACTGCCGCAACCCCGGAATGAGTCTACCGACGAATGTCGTTATTTCGCCGTGGCGTCGGAAAGCGTCCTCTGCACGGTCGTAGGCACGGGCACTCAGCCCGACGTATCTTCCGAACCGCAGGATCAAGGGTCGCCCCAAACGAAGCGATATCCAGTAGTTGAAAAACGCGCCGAGGAGAGAGCCGGCGATTCCCAACAGAACGACAACCCACAATTCCATCTTTCCCTGACTCGCCAGGTATCCGGCAGGCGGAAGAACCAGCTCGCTTGGAAACGGAAAGAACGAGCTTTCGAGAAACATGGCAGCAAGGATTCCCGCATAGCCGATCTTGTCTATAACCGCGACAATGGCGGCCACAAGCGCGCCCATCCTACCTCTCCTTTCGCATTACAATTGAGACAATGCTTGTTTGCAGGCGATAGCCAAAATCAGACACACGGTCAGATTTGGCGCGTGCAATGTGAACGAGGCCGGCGGCGAGCGCTCCAACCGCAGCGCCAACAGCAACATCAAGCGGAAAATGAACGCCGACGAACACGCGGGCAAACGCAATCAGTATCGCTATGGCCATTGCCTGCGGCCACAGTCCGCTTCCGGAGAAGAGCAGGCTCATTGCCAGGCCGAACGAGAAGCTTGCATGATCGCTTGGAAACGAGTTATTCGCTGCGTGCAAGATGAGCGGCCTCCCGAAACCAAGCACAGACGGAATCGCCTGATAATGCAAGAGACCGATGACGCGCGCAGCTCCGATTGAGAGCGCCCCGCTCACGGCGGCACGGACAGCCATCCTCCTCCCCATTTCCCTAGTCAGAAACCACAAGTAGATGAGAAATCCAATCAGAAGGAATGGGGCGTAGCGAGCAAAGAAGATCATGATTGCATCGAGGACCCGGCTGTGGTGGGAGATATTGTTGATCAGAAGAAACAGACGTGCGTTGAGGCTCACGGCTACCTGGCTTTCCTACTGGCTTTCACTAGACTCCCCAGTTCCGGCTTCTATGGTCAGGAAATACTTGCCCGTTCCGCTCTCGCCACGTGTCACTACGATGCAGATCTCATCGTAGCGGTCCGGCGCGTCAAGCATCAGCGGATCGCCTTCTGCAAGCGGGTATGAAGTATATCCCGTGGCGGTTATCGTCACCACGGCGGCGCGAAACACGGTCTCATCATCTCCGTCAAACGATATCACCATCCCGTTTGGCGCGCGCGCTACGATGCGCAGGTAGTCGATCCCGTAGGCGTGTGCCACTCTGAGCGGCGTCCCGGCTGCGTCGTCTGCATACCACAAGTCGTACGGAGCCGAGCTGTTCGCATTTGACCGGTCGATCGTCTGCTCATTGCCCATCCATTCACCTTCGTAGGTCGATACAGGCAGCCGCTTGTCGGCAGAGACGGCATCTCCGCCGCTCTTTCTCTTCCCACCAAAAGAGGCGAGTAGCGGCCGTAGTGCGTCTTCATCGGGAAGAACCCCCGCCGCCGCCGCGATTGCAAACTCCTCCCACAAGTCATCGAACGTCATCCCTTGATCGCCAAACGCATGATCGATCGCGTGTCGCCCTTCGTAGGCAGCCGAAGCATGCAGCACGCGAGCGATTGCCTCCGCGCCTCCGTGGCGATCGGCGACGAACACCCAAAATATCCCTGCATCGTAGGTACGGTAGAAGAAGTCAATCGAGTCGGGCGCGTACAGGAAATCCAATGCGTCCTCCAGATAATCGTTCACGTCCGGGAAGACAGCCTCCTGCGCCCACACCGCAAGCGGCTCGACAAATGCAAGATCGCTCATGTCCGCCCCGCCGCCCAAGGCAAGTGAGTCCTGGATGACATGGAACAGTTCGTGCGCCGCTGTACTCCTCACGAGCCCGGCGAGTGTGCATGGAAGGAGCATAACGCTCAAGTAATCCCTTATTTGATTCTCCGGAGCAATCGTAATTACAGGAACAAGACCGTCCGCGCCGGTGTCTACGAAGTACTCAGTTCCAAGCTCGCCGCTGTCGCCGGAAGCGATGTCCACCTCAATCCGATTGAAGGGAATGGAGAATCCGTATACCTCGACAAGGGAGTCGTATGCTTCCTCAAGTGCGTCCCGCACGAGTGAGACATATCCCACATCCACTGCATCGGCCCCACTGCGTGCGTAGTATATGACGAAGTGGGCGCTTGTAACCGAGTGTGCATTCTGTGCCGCGGCCGTGACCTGCAGAATCAGCATGCCGGCAATCAATACCGGTATCGCACGGGCCAGCCGGTTGTTCATGCCACCTCCGAACAGACAGCGAGTTGCTTTACCTTAGCAGGCTCCGTTGAACGCTACAACTCCGAGGTACGAGGATGGCGGATTCCATAGGCATGCTGCACTGGTTCACGCTGAACAGAAATCCAGTGTCAGCGCTCCGCCGGTCACCTTTGCAGGTCGCATACATGCCGAACGGCACCACAGCAAAAGTGGTATTGAGCCACTGCATCGCAATACTTGATCAAGCTCGTTTTACATCCCGATCACGTATTGGGCGATGATCTCCGCATCGGAGATATCGACGTCTCCATCGCCGTCGATATCGGCTTGTGTTAGCTGCGCCGGAGTGGGATCAATCAACCCCTGCGCAATTTCCTGGCATAGACGTACATCAAGCACCGTTACCGCACCGTCGGAATCAACGTCGCCAGGTCCTAGAAGGATTGAGATCTCATGTGTAGTCGTGGAGGTCAACCCGTCATTGTCCGTCACTGTGAGGCCAATCTCGTACGTGCCGGGGAGCCGGTAGTGATGCGTCGGATGCTGCGCATCATCCGTTAACCCATCACCAAACGTCCACATCCATGCAACGATCGTGCCGTCGCGATCGGTGGAGAGATCGCTGAACTGAAGCTCATCCCAGATTGTTGGACTCCCCGGGGCGTAGGCAAACTCCGCCGCGGGTGGTGCTTGAGCAATCACAGTGACAGTATCCGAGCCGGTCCCGCCGTAGTTGTCGCTTGCGATCAGCCGTATCGTGTACTCACCTGGAAGATCCGCATCAAAGGTAGAATCTACGCCAGTCGATGTCGAGAGGTGCGCGCCACTGCCGCTTGGGCGAGAGACAAGCGTCCACTCGTATGTCAGTGGATCGCCATCGGAATCGGACGAGCCAGCGCCGCTGAGATGCGCAGTCGCACCGACGATGCTTGCCTGATCGGCACCGGCGT
>CAZKAB010000001.1:47152-145381 GCA_964550615.1 uncultured Thermotogae bacterium | reverse complement strand
AAAGTTCGTGTCTCAGAGCAGCACACTCGGATCGGCGTAGCGCTCTCGGCGAGCGCATGGTTGTCGATGACGCTTTTCGTGAAAATGGGCGCGAGATCTCGGGTGGCCTCCTTTCTCAGTTCAACAAGAGGCACATTGCAGATTGATAGTGCAACGGTACTCGCGATGTCAGGCAGTCTAGCAAGCTGCGATTGAAGCCATCTTCCTTCGGTCATTGGATTACTGTAGAATGATGAATGTCTACAGATAAGAAGGAGGGTGTAATGGAAAAGAGTGCCATAAGGACAGTGATTGTGATGATTTCAGCGATCGGTCTCTCTGCGGTCGCCGGTTATGCGGCGCCGACTGTCGTCGCTTCGGTAGACGTTGAGCGATACATGGGGCTGTGGTACTCGATCGCCAGCATACCGACGAGCTTTGAGCGAAATTGCATTCAAGGTACTACGGCAGAGTACACGCTTCTCGATAACGGGCAGATCAAAGTAACGAACACATGCTACGATGCGGATGGCAATCCGAACGTCGCTGTCGGACGCGCGTGGGTTGCCGATCCCGACAGCCCGACCAAGCTGAAGGTCTCGTTTGTCAGTTTCCTCGGGTTCTGGCTGTTTGCCGGAGATTACTGGATTATCGACCTTGCGCCCGACTACGGATATGCTGTGGTCGGACATCCATCGTACAAATACGGCTGGATCCTCAGTCGAACACCGACATTACCGGATGATACTCTTGCACAGATCATTGCCCGCCTCGAAGCACAGGGCTATGCGTTTGAGGACTTCCGAGTTATCGATCAGTCGCTTCACATCGCAGATGAGAAGACTCCCGATTGCGAGCCATAGTAGGCACGGGGCCAAGCGACAATGTGATCGGGGACGTCGAACGAACTGACTCAGAGTGATCTGTATTGCTCGCGATTAAGAAAGCGACAATCCTCTGAGTGCAGGCTCAGATCTCAGGCGGCTCGATGGAGATCGCTTGGTTCACATCCGTGATCTCCATTCGCCACTCGAAACCGCCTTGGTGCCCTTCCTCATCGGTGCCCGTGCCGGTGAATACGCATCTTACCGGGAATCCCTCTTCCGCCACCCAAATGTCCCCGTGGCCGGTGTGTAGACTTCCGCCGAAGCGCTCTTCCCATCCGGCGTAATCTGATGTGTAATGTAGCGCGGAGATCCCGTTTACGACCTCGTTGCCTACGAAACTAGAAGCGGTCTCCAGCTTGCTGGCGAGGCTTTCCCAAGCGTAGGTCGGGGCGAAAAGTATGACGGTGCGCATCAGCCCTTCGACCGCGAGTGTAGGCACTTCCGTCCATGTGCCGTCCTCGAACAACCACGCGGACTCGAAGATGCGGATAACCTCGAACCGCTCCCCGAAGCCGGTATTCGTCCAGGTTATGTGCTCGCGATTAGGAAAGACGAATTCCCCCGAGATTTCGATTGAGTCCGACTGGACAGTCTCCTCGCCCGTCCATTCAAACCTGACCAGGGCGGAGTATCGGTAGCTCGACAACACTTGCAGGCTCGTTGTGGAGCGAGATATGAGTTCGTCCGGCACGTCTTCCGGGGGCGACGAGGTCTCGTCCGGCTTGTTGGGAGTCTCTTCGTCTATCGCCGTTTCGATCGTGGTTGATGAGGCCACCGGTGATGTTGGAACCGGCAGTTCTTCTGCTGTGGGGGAAGGGTCCGATCCGGCAACTTGTGGGGTGTTGGATGTTGTCCCTTGAGGGCCGCAGCCAACAAGCGCGAAGATCATCACTACCGAGACGAACATGAGATAAGATAATTGCGACCAACGTTTCATCGATATCCCTCCTCACGCGACACAACTCTCGATGCTAGAGCGATCCGCATACTGCGCGCGATTGTCAGCATGCACGCTACAAGCGTAATCATAGCTATTACGCGAGTCAAGTAGCTTCTGATATCGTGCGAACCCAGGCGATAACTGTGTTCATCTCGTCCTGCAGAGAATCGGCTGTGGAAACCGCCGTCTCTGCTAACTTGACCTGGAAACGCGCGCCATGATAAGCTGCAAACACGATTGCCATATCCCTGGGTAGATCAGGACGTGAATGCAATGAATGATGCATGTGACCAGCGGGCCGTATTCGTCACATTGGTGCGATCATCGCGTGAAAGGGCGAATGCGCGTGTTCTTACCGATAGTATCCGTGCTTTCGCTGGCGATCTCAGGCATTGCCCCATCTGGGTGTTCGCGACGAAAGGTGCGATCGAGTCCTGTGTCGGCCTGGAGTCAGAGGATATTGACGTTTTCCCGTTGGAGCTTTCGGATACAGTGGGACATTACCCATACTCGGACAAAGTCCATGCCTGTGCACAAGCTGAAAGAATGGCCGACCAAGCCGTACGATCGTTGATCTGGATGGCGCCGGAATGCTTGGTCATCAATCCGCCAATACTGCTCCGACTGGGCGATCCAAGCACCGTAGGCGGTATGGCCGATGTGGCCGTGCGCCCGGTGCACATCACAAATGTGGGGATTCCGCCTGGAGAACCTCTCGATCCGTTCTGGAAGGGAGCCTGCGAGGCTGTGGGTATCGAGGATGTCGAAACCACGGTCGAGACCTTTGTCGACGCAAAGCGGATCCGCGCGTACTACAACTCACACATCCTGTCGGCAAATCCAATTGTGGGATTGTTCGGCAGATGGCAAGACGTGTTCGATCGGCTGGTCACGGACAGGGCGTTTCAGAAGAACGCATGTCAGGACGCGAAGCATCAGGTGTTCCTACACCAGGCGGCGCTGAGCGTTGTGTTGGCTGCCTTCAATGCGGGGCGTATTCGTATTCTGCCGCCGGAGTACAGCTATCCTTACAACCTGCAACAGTCAGTGCCGGAAGATCGACGCGTCGGACGCCTGAACGACGTCGTGTGCATAGCCTACGATGAGAGATCACTCGATCCGCGAGTGGTCGATGACATCGCGATCGATGAGCCGCTTCGAGGGTGGCTGTCCGATCACCTTGCATTGCGCGAATCACTTCGGTAAGCGCCTGGATTCAAGCAAATGGCATTGCTGCGGCCGTCGGGACGATACCGGATCAGCGGCGTTGCTCGCGATAGAACAAGATCAGTCCGGCGGCAACGAATGGGACGAGTGCGACGACGGTCAGTACTGACGCAAGGCTGTATCGGTCTGCGAGCCAGCCGACCGGCGTAAGCACTAGCCCTCCCACACCCCATGCAAGTCCCATCACTAATCCGGACACGAGGCCGGTCTTCCCCGGGAGGAGTTCCTGTGCGGCCACCACCCCTACGGGAGTGGAAGAGAATATGAACAGACCGGCGGCGGCGGCAAAGAGCAAAGATAGATCCGCCGGTCCATAGATGAATAGGAGCAAGAACGGGGCTGCGAGGATAATGGTGGAGAACATCACCGACTTTCGCCCGAAGCGATCGGAAAGATTACCGGCGAAGAATCCTCCTACCGCGCCCGTGATCAAGAACGCGCTCAGCGCCGCACCGCCCTCGAAAGCCGATCCGCCGCGTTGCGTAACCAAAACCGCAAGGAAGTTGGCGAATGCGGTAGCGGTAGTCGAGCGTAGGACGATCACCCACCACAATAGAATGAGCGGGCGGGGTATTGCCCGCAGACTCAGTTTTTCCGGGATGTTCCTCTCTTTTGCGGGGATAGTGTGCCGAAGAGGAATGGCAAAAACGGCCAGTACCAGAAGTCCCGGCACGACCAACCATGGCGTGCGTGTGAGGCCGGCAGCTCCGACAAAGGCTACGATCAGTAGCGGAGAAAATGCGCCGCCGAACGTGCCGCCGGCAGAGAAGAAGGCCATCACCAGTCCGCGCTTGTTTCCACCTCCGGCAGCGACAAGTGAAGCGGCTGCAGGGTGGAATAGGGCGGTGCCGATACCGGCGACCGCGAGCAGAATGAACAATTGCCAGAAGTTGCCTACTCGGCCGATCATGCTCATTGCGCACACAGTCAGGAACGGGCCGATGACCACCAACAGCGGCCGTTGTGTCTTGTCGACAAGATGTCCAAGCCCGGGCTGGGCGAGAGAGTTGATCAAAATGCGTGCCGTACCCAGCATGCCGGCCATGGTGAGTGAAAGGCCCAATCGGCCTATCAGAAGCGGAAGCAACGGAGCGAAGATGCTTGCATAGCCATCGTTTAGCATGTGCCCGATGAATAGGAGGCCGGTTCGCCGCCAGGTCTTCTGTTGCGTCTCTGTCGCCATGAGAATGAGGATCATAACGGGCACCTACGCGACGCCGCAACCTTGTTGCGGTGGAATGAGCGCTTCCGATCCGATATGGTATGCGACTGTGCGTCATCAAGGAGGGTAACTGTTGAGAAGAGCGTTCATCAGTCTATTCGCGGCGGTTGCAGTTGCCATGATGGGAGTAGGAATCATCGCTCCCATTCTGCCTTTATACGCCGAAACGTTCACCGCCAGCGGTGTGTCGATCGGGATTGTATTCGCGGCGTTCTCGATATCCCGCAGTCTCCTCGGGCCGGTGGTCGGTCGTTTTTCCGACCGCGTGGGACGCAAGCGCATACTTGTTGGTGGTCTCGCCGGATATGCCGTCGTATCTATTCTTTATGTCGTGGCGGCAAGCCTGTGGCAACTCGGCCTGTTTCGTCTGCTCCAAGGGGCGGCATCGGTGATGGTTACCCCGATTGCCCAGGCCTACATCGGCGACATCACGCCCGTTGGGCGAGAGGGACGCTACATGAATCTCTTCTATTCTTCGCTGTTCCTCGGGATGGCATTGGGTCCGCTTGTCGGCGGCGGACTGAGCTCCCTGTGGTCATATAACGCTGCATTCTACGCAATGGGAGGACTAAGCGTGATCGCCTTACTCATGGTGGCGCGTGCAGTTCCTTCGGACGGCAAGCATCAAGAGAATACGTCAGTCGTACCGGCGCGCGTTGAGGAGATTGTGCCGCTACGAGATGTGGTCAAGAATGATGCGGTGAAGGGCATTTGCATGTACGTGGCCACACGTGGCTTCTGGCGCCAGGGGTTCAATACGTTCTACCCGTTGTATGCGGTGGCGACCGCCGGACTTGGGGAAGGAAGTATCGGTACGGTGTTGTCGGTGTACATGCTCGGTGGCGGCCTCCTCCAGATTCCATTCGGATTCCTCGCCGATCGATTGCCGCGTATGCCGCAGATCGTGCTTGGCAGCGTGCTCGCCCCACTCTTGTTACTCGCCATTCCGTTCGTCCACCACGTGTGGATTGTGATAGTTATCACATTTCTCATCGGCGCCCTCTCTGCCCTGTCACGTGCTTCGGTTATCGCCATTCGAACGGAACTGGGGCGCACGCATGGGATGGGAACGCTGGCCGGCCTGCAGGGAGGGGCGTTCGCCGTAGGCCAGATGATCGGTCCGCTGGCGTTTGGCGTAGTGGCCGACTACGTTGGATTGACAGCTGTATTCCCGTTTGGGAGCGCGGTGGGTCTTCTGGGGTCGGGTTTTGTCGTTGCCTGGTTCCGGCGTTGGCGGCGTCAGTCGATTGCAGGTTGACCAGAGGGCCCAGGTAAGCGCGTTTCCTGTATCTTGATTCGCGTTCATGCCGAAGCTATGATAGGACGTGATCGAAATATGCCGACAACAAACGTAGTATTCCTGCCGCTCCTCATCTATATTATCATGCCCCGCTAGCGGGGCATGCGCGCTGCTTTGTCCTTGTCGTTTCTTGCCTATCCATGAATAATTGAGAGTTTCTGTGCGTTAAGGAGATTGCGATGTCTCAATATGAGAAACTTACCAAAGACCCGGTGACTCGAGAACGAGCAATCCTCGCCTTGTGGAAGGAAGAGGATGCATTCCAGAAGTCGCTTGCCGCAACGGAGAACGGGCCGCGCTATGTCTTCTTCGAAGGCCCCCCCACGGCAAACGGACAACCGCACCTGGGCCACTTGATGCCACGAGTGTACAAAGACCTCTTCCCGCGCTACAAGACAATGCAAGGGTTCTACGTCGCCCGCAAAGGGGGATGGGATACGCACGGGCTTCCGGTGGAACTCGAGGTAGAGAAAGAGATAGGCGTGAACAGCAAGCCGGAGATTGAGGCGTACGGTGTCGAGAAGTTCGTTCAGCACTGCAAGGAGTCGGTGTGGAAGTACAAGGGCGAATGGGAGAGGATGATCGAGCGGATGGGGTTCTGGATCGATCTCGAAAATGCCTACGTTACCTACACAGATGACTACATAGAGACCGTGTGGTGGGAGCTCAAACAGATGTTCGATCGTGGGCTCCTGTATCAGGGCCACAAGATCCTCCCGTATTGCCCGCGTTGTGGCACCGGGCTCTCCTCGCATGAGGTGGCGCAGGGATATCGCAGAGTGGAGGATCCTTCCATCTCGGTGAAGATGCCGATCGCATCAGACGCGGACGCCATGTACAAACTGGATAGCGGTTGCACGACATCTCTCCTCGCATGGACAACGACCCCGTGGACGCTCCCGGCAAATATCGGTCTTGCGGTCGCCGCTGATGCTGTATATGTTGAGGTGGAACAGGGAGAAGAGAGGCTTGTCCTTGCGCGGGAGCTTGTCGAGCGGGCCATGGAAGGCGAGTATCGCGTTGTGCGAGAGTTTCCCGGCGCGGATCTCGTCGGACTCTCCTACGAGCCGCCGTTTCGTCTCGTCGAAGAGGAAGCCGCATACCGGGTGCACGCAGCCGATTTTGTCAACATGGAAGATGGAACGGGGATTGTGCACACTGCCCCCGCTTTCGGCGAGGATGACTACAAGCTCGGACAGGACAACGGGCTTCCCTTCTTCCAGCCGGTCGATCTAGCTGGCAGGTTCACCGATCTCTTCCCTTTGTGCGCGGGAAAGTTCGTCAAGGATGCTGACCCGGTAATCGTAGATGATTTGAAAAAGCGCGGAGTGCTGTACCGGTTCGTTCCGTACGAACATGACTACCCATTCTGCTGGCGTTGCGATACCCCTCTTCTCTACTACGCGCTCGATTCGTGGTTTGTCAAGACGACGGCAGTAAAAGAAGAACTGCTAAAGAACAACGCATCGATCAACTGGTATCCGGCGCACGTGGGGACGGGACGCCTGGGTGACTTCCTGCAAAACCTCAAGGACTGGGCGTTATCACGCGATAGGTATTGGGGCACGCCGCTCAATCTGTGGATCTGTGAGGAATGTGGTGAGCCGGTATCCGTCGGGAGCCGCGAAGAACTCGTGGAACACTCGCTCGACAAAGAACTGGCCAAGAGCGTCGAACTGCACAGACCTTACATTGACAAGGTCGAGCTTGCCTGCCCGAAGTGCGGGAAGACGATGCGGCGGGTGGAGAATGTGATCGACGCATGGTTTGACTCCGGCAGTATGCACACTGCACAGTGGCATTACCCGTTCGAAAACTCAGATCGGTTCAACGATAGCTTCCCCGCCGATTTCATCTGCGAAGCGATGGATCAAACACGTGGATGGTTCTACACACTGCTTGCCACGAGCACGATCATCCACGGGGCCGCTCCGTATCGAAATTGTCTTGTCACCGGCCTCGGCCTGGATGGCGAAGGTCTGAAAATGAGCAAGAGCAAGGGTAACTTTCTCGATCCGTGGGAGCTGATCGATGTTTACGGTGCGGATACGTTGCGCTGGTATCTGTATTCATCCAGTGCTCCCTGGAAGTCAAAGCGCCTTGGCGAGGCGGCGATAAAGGACCCGCTGTACAAATTCCTCGATACGTTGCGCAACACGTACGATTTCTTCGCGCTGTACGCGTCGATCGATGATTTCGACCCACGCCGGGATGAGCTACGCGATGGCGACTTGACAATCCTCGATCGCTGGGTCCGCTCGCGGCTTGCATCGACAACGAAGACAGTGACCGAGTGCCTTGACGGCTACGATGTTGTTGGTGCGACAAGCGCTCTGGAGACATTCTTGGATGATCTCTCCAACTGGTATGTCCGCTCATCGCGGAGGCGGTTCTGGCGTGGAGGAATGGGAGCGGACAAGGTTGCCGCATACGCAACGCTGTATCGTGTATTGATGGAATTCGCGAAACTGTTGGCCCCGTTTGTACCGTTCATTTCCGAGGAGATCTTCCAACGACTTCGCACGGATGACGACCCGGCAAGCATTCATCTGTGCCGCTTCCCCGCGGCCGATCCGGCAGTGGTCGACGGGGAGCTCGAAATCCAGATGGATCTGGCACGTCGAATCGTGTCGCTGGGACATCAGGCGCGTAACCAGGCGCAGGTCAAGGTGCGCCAGCCGCTAGCCGGAATCGTCGTCTGCACGGACGATGGAGACATGGGCACGAAAGAGGCGATGTCGCAGGAGATCCTTGGGCTGGTGAAGACTGAATTGAACGTAGAGGAGACGGAATTCGTGTCCACGCTGTCCGATTACTTCGAGGAGACACCGTCTCCCAACTTCCGCACCCTCGGCCCGCGTCTCGGCGCGGCAGCACCGCGCGCGGCGGAGTGGATAAAGGCACAAACAGCTGAATCACTGAGGAAAGCAATTGCCAATGGCCCGATCGCGTTGGCGGAGGAGGGCATGTCGATATTCGCTGATGATATTGCGTTTGACGCAGTTCTCCCCGAACGCTTCGTGTTGATTCAGGATGGAGGCGTGCGCCTGCTCCTCGACACGATGATCGACGCGCGTCTGCAGGAGATGGGGTGGGTGCGGGAGATTGCCCATCGCGTGCAACTGCTCCGAAAAGAAGCGGGATTCGATGTGACCGATCGCATCGCCCTTTCCTATGAAGCGGATGAGCCGCTCGGCAGTGTTATCAGGGATAACCAAGATGCAATTGCAGCGGAAGTCCTGGCTGTGAGAGTGGAGAACGCGATCGGCGACAAGCAAGTAGCAACAGAGGAATTCGACATCGATGATGCGACTGTGCGTGTCGGCGTGAGGCGGATCGATTCTCGAGGAGGGTGATATGGCAACAGCAGTGCTTGGTATGCAGTGGGGAGATGAGGGGAAAGGCAAGATCACCCACCTCCTGGCAGAGAATGCGGATTTGGTTGTGCGGTTCAATGGCGGTCCGAACGCAGGCCATACCGTGATCGATCGCGGCGTGAAGTTCGGCACCCACCAAATGCCGGCCGGTGCATTCTATGCTGGTGCGCGCTGCGTCCTCGCGGGTGGAATGGTTATAGATGTGGCCGTGCTCCGTGAGGAATACGATAAAATCGCTCAGCATATGGGAGAAGAACCGGAGCTGGTGATTGCTGAGAATGCCCATCTGATCATGCCATACCACCGCATCCTTGAGGAGCTTGAGGGGAGCGGAGAGGCGATCGGAACGACACGCCGCGGGATCGGACCGGCGTATCGTGACAAGGCGGCTCGCGTCGGTATTCGTGCTGTCGATCTTCTCGATCGCGAACGACTGGAGGAGAAGATAGAGGCGCGGCTTAGGCTCTTGCGCGAGAATTGGCCGGAGGCGGGAGCGATCGCCTCGCTGTCTGCGGCAAGCATAGCTGATGATCTTCTCAATGCCGGACAGCCATTCATCTCCGTGATCGGCGATGCGGCCGGAACGGTGCAAGCAGCGATGGCGCGAGGAGAAGAAGTGCTGTTCGAGGGGGCACAAGGGGCGCTGCTCGATCTGGACTACGGCAGCTATCCGTATGTCACATCGTCAAGCACGACATTTGCTGGATTGGCGAATTCGATCGGAATTGGCGCATTGGAAGTAAAGCGGCGCATTGGGGTTACCAAAGCATACACGACGCGCGTTGGCGCAGGCTCCTTCCCTACCGAGCTTTCAGGCAAGCTCGGCGAACGGTTGCAGCAGGCGGGGGCGGAATTTGGCGTTACCACCGGACGGCCGCGCCGATGCGGTTGGCTTGACTTGGTCGCTTTGCGCCACGCGGCGAGGCTTAACGCGCCGACAGGGCTCGCCATCACCAAGCTCGACATCCTCACCGGAATGAAGGAGATTCGGGTTTGCCATTCATATCGGCTGGACGGGCGTGAGATTATGTCACTCCCGGCGTCAAGTGAGGAATTCGGGGCGTGTGAGCCGATCTATGAATCCGTCGCCGGATGGAGTGAGGATATCACCGTTGTGCGACGGTACGAGGATCTGCCGCATGCGGCACGCGAGTACTTGGCGGTCATTGCGCACTCCCTCGACGTACCCATCTTTCTCGTTTCGGTGGGCCCGTCGCCTGAGGAGACGATCCTTACCGGTTTTGACAGGGATTAGCCGGCTGGATATAATCACGTCCTGAATCGGAGAGCTAAGGAGCATGATCATGCAACGCACGTTTGTGGCAAAGAATGAACAGATAGGTAAGAGCTGGAATCGAGATTGGTACGTCGTAAATGCGGACGGCAAGCATCTCGGACGGCTCGCGAGCGAAATCGCCGTCATCCTGCAAGGCAAACACAAGCCGATCTATACCCCGCACGTAGACACCGGCGACTATGTCGTCGTTATCAACGCAGAAAAGGTCGGCCTGACCGGGAACAAGTGGGACCAGAAGATGTTTCAACGCCACAGCGGGTTCATTGGCGGACTGAAAGAGATGTCGTATCGCAATTTGATCGAGCGTCGCCCCACCACACCCGTTCGCGAAGCGGTGCGGCGAATGCTTCCCAAGAATACGCTCGGACGCCGCATGCTGCGCAAACTCAAGGTCTATGAAGGCCCTGTCCATCCCCACGTCGCACAGAATCCCAAAGAGATCTCTCTGTAAACAGATCTGCGACTGAACGTCACCGGACATTTGTCTATGACCCCTTAGACAAAGCTGTGGGTGACGTTTGACACCGTTCCTTTCTCCCCGCCTCCCCGCTCGGTAGACTCCGAGCAATGAAACAGGCAAGCAAACGGGTGGTGGGGAGAATATGTTGAGTAAACTACGTCTTGCGCTGTACGGATTTGTTATCCTACTGGTCAGCCTGACGGCTGTTGTCCCGGTATTCGGCCAGCGAGAGAAGGTGGCCGTCTTTGTACAGGCGGCGGTGCCTATTCCGGCATCGCAACTGGAGATCCTCAAGAGCTACGCCAACCAACATTGTGCCATTATCACCGGCACGACGGTCGCATCCGCTGGCGAGTTGATGTACGCACAGCGTCTCACAAACACCTACATCGGAAACACTGTCCCGCTTGAAGGAATGCGAAGACTTGCTCAAACGCTGGACGCGGATCACCTCATTGTGTTTCGAATCGTTCGATGGGATACCAATATCGCTTTTAGACCCGAACGTTCCTTGTTGTTCCTTGGGGTAAGCTCGTTCTTGGATAACTCGATGCAACTTCTCACCAGTCCGCTAGGGCTTCTGTTCGGACTTGACAAACAGGCGACGGTGAGCGTTTTCGCAACGGTGTTCAACCCTTCTGGCGACATAGAGTTTACGACGACGGTTACGAACGAAGATAAGCCTCTCTTGTCGCTGTTGACGGCCGATCCACTAGAAGCAGCGAAGAAGGCGATCGACGCGGCGCTCTATCAACTGGCGGTTTCATTATGATGACAGTGTGCGAGCGAGAGAGTAACCGACGTTACAGACTTACAAGGAGGGCGATCGGTAGAATGATAGGGATTCACTATTGCAAATTGAGAACGCGAGATCAGCACGAAGGAGGTAGCAATGAAGGTGTATAAGGCTAGCCTTTATGGCCTTTTCCTCCTCTTGGTACTCGGCACCCTCCTCTTCCCGGCGAGTGTACTTGCCCAGGAGTCAGGGTACTACACGGTCAGCCAAGGGGATAAGCGGGTACAGATAGTCCCGCTTTCGGGTTCGACGGCCGCCGATGCTTACTACAACATGACGAACAACCAGTCGAACACGGGCTTGGAGGAGACGAATACCGCGGTGCTGTTCCTGTATCGCAACACGACAACAGGTGCGGTGTCATTGTTCGTCTTGCTAAGTGGCACGGGCGGAACGGCGGGGTCAACGTCCTTGACCATGTCCGGTGTACCGGCCGGAGCGGGCTTTACCGTTCAGGACGACGGCCCGGCCGATTTCCGTGAGGTGTGGCAACTCACTCCCCCCACGGGTAGTGTCTCGTGGACGTGGGACGATGGAAAATCAGACGGTATGGTCCTGGGACCGCTCGGCTCCGAGTTTGAGTTGACTCTGTATCCACAGTTCACCGCCGGGATCACGGCGGTCAAACTCCCGTCCGGCAGCGCTTCTTCACCGCAAATGGTGAGCCTGAACCTGATCGATCCGATCATTTTCCAGGGGACGCTGAACCAGCCACCCAAGGTGTCGTTCAGCATCTCCCCCACCGATCCGCACATCAACGAGGCGATCTCGTTCGATGCCAGCGCCTCGATGGACCCGGATGGCAGTATTGCCAAGTACGAGTGGGACTTTGACGGCGACGGTATATTCGATCAGACGACCACCAATCCTGTTGTCACGCACAGCTACGCGGTCAGCGGGATGAAGAACGTGACACTTCGAGCGACCGATGCCGCAGGAGCGACAGCCCGGACTTCGGTGTCCGTCAACGTAGCCGACCTAGCGGTTAAGGTCACACGTACGATCTCAACAATCGCGGCGCTTCCGGGGACCACGTTCAAAGTGGTCGTCCGTATCGAGCCCCAAATGGATCTTGCCGGCGTCGGGTTGGAAGAGAAGCTCCCGGTCGGTTGGAAGATAAAGCCGCTGGAAAACGCTGGCGCAGCTTTCAAACGGGCGGCAGTGCAATGGGTATTCATAGATGAGATCAAGGCCGGCACAAGCAAGGTCATTTCTTACGAAGTAACCGTGCCGTCCAGCAACGAACTGATCGCCACCACCCTTCCTGTATGTTTCGACATCACCGGCATATTCCAAGCGCGAACCCCTGCATTCGAACTGCCTGTGGAGGGTGATTCAACGATAGAGATAACCGATGCGCTACCGTTGAAGACCGCAATCGCGCATCTTGTTCCGCGTGTTGGCGAAGACAGTGACGACACGATCGATCTGCGCTTGTCACAGAAGATCATGCCCGATCAGCTCACTCGTGCTCTTGAGATGTGGCAGAACGAGGAAACGGTGCCCTGGACGCAAGGAGCGACGATCGACCTGGAAGCGATGAAAGACATCGCTGCGTACGCATACACTTGTACACCGGTCGACGTTGATCTGCCAGCGGTTCCGCAGGCGAATATCACTGCCGTTCGTACTATCGCCACACCGGTCCCATGCGGGAACATCTTGCTTAACTACTATGGTCCCGACGGCAACCCGGCCGGCAACACGTTCACCGTCAAGGTGGAGATCAGTGCCGATCAAGATCTGTACGGAGTTGGGCTCAAGGAAGAGCTCCCCACCGGATGGAGAGTTACTCCGGTCGAGAACGACGGGTTCCTTTACAAGCGATCACAAGTGGAATGGGTCTTCCCCAGCAAGTTAGGAGTTGGAACGACGAAGACGATCATCTATCAGGTTGAAGTGCCGCAAACACAAGCGATCGAGACGACAGGAAGCGATCCGTGTTACGTGAGCAGCACTGATTTGCAGGGGACCGTCGACTCCGCCCTGCCTTGCCAGAACACTCAAGTGACCGGGGATGACTCGGTAGCAGTAGCCGACTGCGTTTCAGTGTTGGTGGCGATCTCACGGTGGGATGTAGAGAACGATACTATCGACATCACACTCTCCGATAAGATCTCATTCCAGCAGGTGCAGCGTGCAATTGCGTTCTGGCTGGAAGACGAAGTTGTTCCACGTACCTGTGGGCAGACGGTTACCTATGAGACACTGAAGACGATCATCGCCTACTGGCTGACCAACACAAACATCTGTTCTCCGTTGCCAGGATCGGTGCCGGGTACTTGCGACGAAACCACCCCACCGTGCGGCTAGTTTGTGGTCACCTAAGGAGGAGATGATGAAAAGAAGTGAACGAGTTGCGGCGAGGGGGGGACCCCTCGCCGTCCTTTTGTTGGCCGTCCTGCTCATCGGTATCCAGGTGCTGGGGGTAGGGGCGAATCTTCAGGTGGAGCAGCAGATCAGCCCTCAACAGATCTACGTTGCAGGGACCGGATCGCCGGATACGTCTGTGGTCAGTCTTGCGTTGGATGGTGCCGGGCCGGAGGCACGCTTCCCGATTGATTACGTGTTCGTCATCGACGTCTCGGCAACCGCCCAGATAGATATCGCAAGACAACTGGCGTTTGATCTGATGAACTCATTCTCCGATCAGGACCAGATCGGACTCGTTACATTCTCCACCACTGCACAGCTCGCGGTACCGCTCACTGCCGATCGCCTGAAGATGAAGACGGCGATAGCCGATCTCAACACGGGCGGGAAATCCGCGTTTGGTGACGCATTGCAGCTTGCGCGGCAGGAGCTACTGGCGCGCGGACGCCCAAATGCGATCTTGGTGGAGATTCTGATGACCGACGGGCAGAACAACTCCGGGCGTGACCCGCAGGGCGAGGGCGACATTGCCAGTGAAGCGGGAATAAGGATCATCCCGGTTGGAATCGGTAATCTGATCGACAGCAATCTATTGGAACAGCTCGCAACGGATACGAATGGGCGGTTCTTCAAGAGGGCGACCGATTCCGTAGTTGACCAGATAAACCAGCTGATTTCTGTGAAGACGGCCGGAACTGTCGTGACGGTTAGGAAAACGCTGCCGAGCAGTGTTCAGTACGTAAGCGCCGATCCGGCACCGACGCGCATCGTCTCCAATCCCGACCGGACGACGACCCTAATCTGGCAGATCGCCTCGATCTCTCTCGATGAAGAGTGGAGTGCCGCAATCACATTGAAGGCGATCAGCGCTGGGACGTTGAATACGGATCAAGGGTCGACCGTCACATACACTGATTTCCGCGGAGTGAAGAACACGATAGGCATCCCAAGCGTGACGCTTCACGCAATAGTGCCTCCCGCTCCTCCCGCTCCGCCGATTGCCGCGTTCGATTATGTCCCGGCTATTCCAAGTACGACGGACATGGTGACGTTCAGCGATCGATCGAGCGACAAGGACGGACAAGTGGTCGCGTGGGCATGGGCGTTTGGTGACGGCGACACGAGCGCCGATCAGAATCCAACCCACAGCTACGCCCACAGCGGCAGCTACTCTGTGACGCTCGTCGTTACGGACAATGATGGCTACAAGTCGGATTCCGTCACACAGGTCATTCGGGTGAAGAACACCGGCCCAATGGCCGTGTTCAGACTGACACCGGACAAGCCTCGAGTCGCCGTTACAACCACGTTTGACGCCAGTGGCTCGAACGATATCGACGGACATATTGTCTCCTATGCGTGGGATTTCGACGGAGATGGGCAGTACGATGCCGAGACCGCCTCGTCTGATATCGATCATGTGTTCGCCGTCGCCGGCGAGACAAGCGTCGCACTGAAGGTTACCGATGATGAGGGAGCAAGCGCAGTTGTGAGGAAGTCGTTGACCGTACTCCCGAGCGTCAGTGCAGTGCGGACGATTGACACGTGTTTGCCTGGAGACAAGACGATTGCCGCAGGGACGGTGACGGTTACACTGACGATAACGGCCAACACTACGGTGAACGGGCTTACGTTGCACGAGGATGTCCCGGCCGGATGGACGTTCGCTGCCGGCGACAACGCCAGTGCGACATTGCACAAGGGAAGCGGAGATAATGCACAAGGCTATGACTGGCTGTTTATGGAGACGCTCAGAGACGGGGATACGCGGGTGATCACCTATTCGCTCACCGCGCCCAGTACTCCGCCTGACAAGACTGAGGTCTCAATCAACGGGATCGTTCAGAGTTCGTCTCCACGGCTGTCACGCATGGTGCTTGGAGAGGACAAAATAGTCTTTGCTCCTACGCTTCCGATCAAGGTTGTCATCTCTCGCTGGGATGTCGATCAGGAGAAGATCGTTCTTTGTCTGCCTGATCAGATATCGTTCGATCAGATTCAGTACGCCGTATCGCTGTGGCTGAACGGTAATCCCGTTACGTACACGCCGACAGACAACAACAAGATCACTCTCGATCAGATTCGGGATCTGGTTGCCTATTGGCTTACCAATACCTCGGTGCACGAACCGCTCCCTTAGGGGCGGCTCGTGCCCGCAGTGGTTTAGGAGGGGGGAATGAATAACAGAATGAAGGGACTTGTGTTGTTCCTCATCCTGGTGATGGTCGCCGAAGTGGCGGTGCTCGCTGGAACGGCGAACTTCGCCCCGACGACCTACAACCCAGCGGTTGGGGAAGATATCACGTTTACTGTGTGCCAGACCTGTCTTTCCTACGATGCCGTGAGTTACAATTGGGACTTCGACGGCGACGGAACGTACGAAGTGTCAACGACCGAACCGATAATCGAACATGCATTTTCGGAGCCGGGATTTGTTGCGGTCACCCTGCGGGTCGACGAAGGTGGCGGACGTTATGCCACCTGCCGCAAGGGGATGCTCGTAGGCGAGTCTCCATTGTTCGCGGTGCGAGACGTTGCACCGGATGAGAGCGGGTCAATCCTTGTGCAAGTAACTGTCAGCGCTCGTAGCGAAGTTAGCGCCGTCGGACTGGAAGAGACGGTGCCTATCGGTTGGCAGTGGGAGATTCTCGATGCTGCCAATGCGGTGACAAAGAAAGAAGGCCAGGATCTGCAGATATTGTGGATGAGTCCGATTGAGGTCGGAGATTCTTGGACGGTTACGTATCGACTCTACCCCTCGCGGGGAAGCGGTTCTCCGCATCTGGCGGGTGCGGTGAGCGGTTACGCGGAGTCGCGCGTGAAGACCTCTGTTTGCGGGGATCTGGATATCGGGCAGTGACAGGAGATGCTACCAGCGGGCGACCTGATCAAGCTAGGGTCGCCCGTTTTTCTTTGCCAGCGCTGCCTTCAGTGCGTTCCATCCTCTAACGAGCGGTACGAGGCGCCCGTTTCGGATGCGTGCCCTGCGGTCGACGAGATGGCGCAGCAATAGGCCAAACAACAAGAATATGAAGAGCCCGAGTCCGAGAGCGACGCGGAAATCCAGATGCAGACTAAGTTGTAGCGGGATTGCAAACAGCGCATACCCGCCCATGGCGACGATAAGCATCTGTGTGATATGGCGATATACAAGCGCACGCACCTTCTCCTTCGGCAACGAGGTAAGCGGCTCGATTGCGAGTGCGAGCTCCCAAGAGACGAGCGCAAGCACGACCACGGCTCCTCCTACATAGGCCGATGTCCCATACAGGACATTGATTGCTGCAAGTAACGTTTCCATGATGAGGAGAAACGACAGCAGCCCCGCGAAAGCGTTGCTCCACAGAATGATCGCCCATGCCGCGGCGAGAGCAACCGCCGCTCCACCTAAGGGTATAGATCCGAGGGAGAACCCGCTTTCGGCAAGGATAGCGCAGGTAATGGCGGCACATACAAGCGCGGCTGTCCTCATGCCGACCTCCTTCCCCGTCGTGATGATGACCAACCAAAGGAAGCGGATAGAGGCTTCGTCACGTCCCACAACACGACCTGTATCCCGATCCTTGCCAACGTATCCAACAGTAACCGGCGCCTCAGTGTGAGCACGCGCAGAGCGAGATCGCGATCCGCTCCCGATGGAACATCTTCCAGCTGATACGCGAGCAAGTCGGGGACGACGATCATGATACGATACCCGCGGGCACGCAGTACACCGATCACCTCGATGTCCCTCATGTTGGGAATCGAGCTTACCATCACAAGCTGTGAACGGGGGGGAAAGAGACGCGTCGGCACGGAACGGAGATCGTCGAATACTTCCTTGTCTGCAGGCTCTGCTCGTGCGAGGGAATCGAGGATGCGAGCAAGCTGTATCTTGCCGTAGTTGGGGAATGCCCAGTTGAGATAGTCCCCGTAGATGAGAAGTCCGACGCAATTTCCTTGGCCGATGAAGTGTTTGCTTACGCTTGCAGCGGCGCGAACGGCGTGGGTGAAGGTGTCCTCTTTGCCTACGCGCGGGTTCGCGCCTGCGCGAGCGTCGAGGAATACTGTAACATCGGCGATTCTCTCTTGTTCGTACTCGTTCACGATCAACTCGCCGGTGCGGGCATACGCGCGCCAGTTGATCCGGCGAATATCGTCTCCGGTGGTGTAGGCGTGGCATCCAAAGAAATCAATGCCACTACCCCCTTGGTTTGCGCGCACGATTCCGGCATAGGCGCGCGTCTGCTGCGGTCGAATCTCGACATCGGAGATTGGCTCGGCGACTGGAACGACGAGAAAGTTCGTTTCACGTCTGAAGAATTGAACCTGAGGGGCCAAGAGTGATCGACGCCACGATGTAGCATCGACCCCAGGGAGGCTGTACTCGCCGCGCTGCGCTGTGAGCCGATAGGAGAGTGTTACGCAATCGTTCGTCTTTAGGTACACGAGAGTGGACGCTTCTCCACCGGCTATCGCAGCTCCTTTCGGTATGCGATCTGAAACACAGACATTACGGACAGATGCCCCACGATTTATGACAGAGAGTGTGACGTCGATCGTTTCTCCTTCGACAATCCGTTCGGAACTGAGAGAACGATCGATCTCCAACTTGAGCCCGCGGCGATCGAGTGACTTGAACAACATCAGCCCGGCGTAAGCAAGGAACGGCAGCGACATGGCGAGGACGCGGCCGTCACGTATGAGCACGCCCACAAGCGCCATTGCGATTGCGATGCCGATGGTGATGTTCAGCCGCCTGAGAGTGGACACGTCAATCGACCTTGGGAACAGGTACCAGCCGTAGGATCTTCTGCACGACGTCGGCGGGTGCAATCCGTTTCGACCACAGCTCCGGACTGAGAATCATGCGATGGGCCAATGCCGGTACAGCGAACATCTTGACGTCGTCGGGGAGAACGTAGTCACGTCCTTCCAGTGCAGCCTGGGCGCGCGCAAGTTTCAGCAATGCGAGCGAACCGCGCGGACTCGCGCCGACATACACGTTGCTATCGGAGCGGGTCTTGCTAATGATAGAGACGATATATTCCTCTATGTCGGGGTCGACGAATACCTCTTCCACAGCTGTCTTCATCCGTTGCAGCACGGCAGCATCGATGATAGGAACAAGATCGATATCGTCAGTCTTACGCGCGCGCCGCCGCCGCAGTATCTCAACCTCTCCTTCTCTATCCGGGTAACCGACCGAAAGGCGAATCATGAAACGGTCGAGTTGTGCTTCGGGAAGAGGAAACGTTCCTTCGTATTCGATCGGGTTCTGCGTCGCGATGACGATGAATGGTGTGGGAAGGCGGTGCGTGTCACCATCGATCGTGACCTGCGCCTCTTGCATCGCTTCGAGCAACGCCGACTGTGTCTTCGGCGTCGCTCGATTGATTTCGTCCGCCAGCACGACATTGGCGAACACCGGTCCGACGGTGAGGGTGAATTCCTCCTTCTCGCGGTCGAAGACGTGTGAACCGGTGATGTCGCTCGGTAACAGATCTGGCGTGAACTGAATCCTTTTGAAATCGAGGCCGAGTACTTGTGCGAAACTGCGGGCTATCATCGTCTTTGCCAGTCCGGGATAGTCTTCGAACAGGATGTGCGCACCGGCAAGGATTCCGACCATGACCTGTTTCAGTACGTCTTCCTTTCCGACGATTGCCTTTGCAACCTCATCGACGATTGCGTGACTGCGCGCGCCTACTTCCGTAAGTTCCATCTAGACCCCCTGATAGTAGCGTTCGAGAAATGAGACTGTCTTGTGCAGCAACATTGAGAAGTCCCTTCCTCTTCTTAGTCCGTGGTACTGGCGTCTGTACGAGAAGAAATCGGCAATTGCCCCGTCACTACACCAGTCGAATGACTCGAACCTTGTTCTTGCTTCCTTGAGAGATATCCCTTCTCTCTTTGCGATCATCCGGATCGCGAGTCGGGAAAGTTCAACCGCCATCCGCCTGCGTGCAAATGGGCGCCGATGAGTATGACCGATTATCGTTGCGAGCCGATCTAGTTCGCTTACAGGCTCAGTTGCGGCGCGGATGCGCCCTTGGTATTCCTTCCTTCGCGACGGAAACGCTCCTGCAAACGACCTCGCAAGCAAGAAGCCTCCAAGGAGGACAAACGTTCCCCACAGCACGGCCTGCGATATACGATGGAGGTACCAGCGGAACAAATAGAATGAGGAAATGAATGGCTCGGCCACGGCGGCACGAAACGCATCTCGCAGTGGGAACGCGAACGCGAGTGAAAGACCGATCGCTATCAGCACTCCGCCTGCAATTAGCAATATGGCCGTCTTCCGATTCACAGTCTCTCCTCGTCGGTGGCGTACGTAAGCTGGATTGACTGAAGGCAAGCAAGGGCCTCATTAACGAATCCCGAGCCGCTTCGTCCGCCGTACCTGACAGCCTCGAAGATCGCGGTGAGACGGTCGACATGTTCATCCTTCATGCCACGAAGGCGTAGGTGTGACGCGAATTCACGTGGCGTGAAATAAGAGAAGTTGGGAAGGCGCTCGGCCCGGCTCATGATTGTACTCATTTCCTGGTAACACCTCAGGATGGCGGCACGCGGATCGTCGCCGTCCAGTATCCGTCTTATTGCCTGTCCTGCTTGTTTGCCGAGTTTGTCGAGGATCGTCTCTTCTGTCACGCGGCGTTTGCGCATCGCTGGATACACGTTGAGATAGAACAGCAACGCGAGTCCGGCGACGATAATGGAGGAAACCGCCGCGATCAGGATAACAAACCAATTAGAGGCAGAAGCAGGCGGGATCTCGGGCCGCGGTTCGTCACTCGAGACTGACGAGCTGGGTCCGCCTGAGCTGGCGGCAAGAGATGAGTTGCCTCTGTCGGGGATCTTGATATGAGAAATCACGAATGTGCCCAACAGTAGCAGCACGAGTATCAATGCCAGCTGCTTACGAAACCGACGCGATATGATAAGGTTTAACAGAATGACCGCAGCTCCTAGAACGAACAGTGCCTGAATGAGGCGGACAATTGCGTCCGCTCCGAAGACCGATTCATCAGGCTCGAGTTCGGTGGCTCGGTTTCGCAAAGCGGCGAATGGATTGGGGAGGCGCTTGCCGGGCAGGGGCTGGAAGCTGTTTATGCCGCCGATGAGGACGAAGAGGCCCGCAAACAAGGCAACGAGCACCACGACGAGAAACAAACGTTGTCGGTTCAATCTGCTTGTCTCCAAGTACGCTCAGTGCTGCATCTGCGGATCATATGCTGCAAGCAGCGAAGCCGCCGGACACGACAGGCGGAGATGAAAGGCACGCGATCAATCCGTGCGCGCCAAGCCTAGATCCTCTAGTTGCGCCGCATCGACGGGCATCGGTGCATCGGTCAACAGGCACGTCCCAGTCGTCGTTTTTGGGAAGGCAATGACGTCCCGCAACGAGTCCTCTCCGGCGATCAGCATCACTAGGCGGTCCAGACCAAGCGCAAACCCTCCGTGCGGCGGAGCTCCGTACTCGAGAGCTCGCAGGAAGAAGCCGAACCGGTCCTCGGCCTCGTGTGCCGAAATCCCGAGGAGATTGAAGATCCTCTCTTGCAGTGCGCGCGAGTGGATCCTTATGCTTCCACTCCCCATCTCGACGCCGTTTAGGACCAGATCGTAGGCGTTCGACAATACAGCCAGCGGGGACTCCTCGATCTTCGCCAGGTCTTCGTCCCGCGGCGATGTGAACGGGTGATGCTCACTCGCAAGTCGTCCGTGTTCGTCGAGTCCGAACAGGGGAAAGTCGGTCACCCACAGGAAGTTCCATCCGTCTTTCGCAAGCTCATTCTGCCCTGCAATTGTCAGCCGCAATTCACCCAACGCCTTCTCGATTCCTTCTCCCGCGAGTATGAGAACGAGGTCGCCGGCCTCTGCTCCGAGTTCCCTCGTTATCCGCCTCATGATCTCATCTGGGATGAATTTCGCGAGTGGTGACGAGATGTTCTCCTTCACCTTGATGAAGGAAAGCCCCTTAGCTCCAGCGCGCACGGCGATCTCTTGGAGTCCATCGATCTGCGAGCGCGAGTAGTCAGCGCACCCCTTGGCGACGATTCCAGCCACCTTGCCTCCGTTGGAAACAGCGTCGGCAAAGACGTTGAACCCGCTGTCTCTCGCAGTGGCGGATATGTCGTGGATTTCCATGCCGAATCTGAGGTCCGGCTTGTCCGAACCGTAGCGAGCAAGCGCCTGCGCGTGCGTCAGACGGGGAAACGGAATCGGCAGGTCGATCGACAGCGTTTTGCGGAAGACCTCGCGCAACGTTCCCTCAAGAAGCGTGAAGATTTCGTCTTTGCCGTGCGGAAACGAGACTTCGAGGTCGAGCTGGGTGAACTCGGGTTGGCGGTCGGCGCGTAGGTCTTCGTCTCGGAAACACTTGACAAGCTGGAAGTAGCGATCTATTCCTCCGATCATGAACAGCTGCTTGAACAGCTGCGGCGACTGCGGCAAGGCGAAGAACGATCCAGGGAAGAAGCGGCTGGGGACGAGGAAGTCGCGCGCGCCTTCCGGTGTGGACTTGGTAAGAACGGGAGTTTCGATCTCCAGAAAGCTGTGGTCGGAGAAGTAGTTTCTTACGCTGTGAAACACCCGGTGCCGCAGCGTCAGATTGCGCTGCATCCGTTCTCGGCGCAGGTCGACGTAGCGATAACGAAGTCGTGTCTCTTCGGTCGTGTCGGAGCCGTTACCTTCAACGAGAAAGGGCGGCGTGTGAGAGCGGTTGAGAATCTCCACCTCGTCTATCCGCACTTCGATCTCGCCGGTTGCCATCTCTGGATTCACGTTCCCTTCACTGCGGGCGTAGACTGTTCCCGTAGCGGCGATGACATCCTCGCGGTTGAGCGTATGCCCGGCGGCAAGCTGTGGATCGTCACCGGGAAACAGGAGCTGGATCACGCCCGAGCTATCGCGCAGATCAACGAACGTGAGGCTACCCAAATCGCGGCGGCGCTTCACCCAGCCACATAGGGTCACTCGTCGGTCGATGTCTTTTGCTGACAGATGCGCGCAGTAATCACTTCTGTTCATGAAACGCTCCTTCGCTAGGTCGAGTATGAGGGAGATTATATGGACTCTTTCGCCGGGAGCAAAGGCATTGCCCGTAGGTTTGTATATACATCTCAGGTTATCTATACTCAGACCGGAGGAGAAATGGACAGACGCAAGGTGCAAATAACCGGCGGAGGAACATTCTTCGTCACCCTCCCAAAAGAATGGGCAACGGGAGTCGGGATTCATCAGGGATCGGAAGTCACGGTGGTCGAGAACACAACCGGCAGCCTTCTCCTAGTTCCGCACGACCTGAAGAGTGAGAATCGCGTCTCGCTATCTCTGGAAGGCAAGGACGCCGTATGGATAGAACGGGCGATTATATCTTGCTATATCACTGGATTTGATGTGATTGAGGTCGATGGTGCGCGTATCTCTCCCGGACAGCGGCGAGCGGTGCGACAGGTGGCGCAGTCGCTTGTTGGATTGGAGATCATGGACGAAGCGCAGGATCGCATCGTACTGCATTGTCTCGTAAGCATGCGCGATTTCGCGGCGGAGGCGACCTTGCGAAGAATATTCGCTATCACGCAGGCGATGTTGCGTGATGCGGTGAGCGCGTTTGTCTCTCTGGATATCGATCTGGCGAATGACGTTATCGAGCGTGATACCGAAGCTGATCGACTTACTCGTGTCATGTCACGCGAGTTGGGACTGCTGCTGCGTGACTTGCTCTTGGAGAAAGAGATCGGCATGAGCCGTATCCTGTTCCATGAATATCACGGTGCTGCGAAGATCCTCGAACGGATCGGGGACCATTCTGTCAAGATTTCGCGGGCTGTCGCCGGCATCAGCGGCCAGCTTTCCGACGAAACGATCACGAACATAACCACGCTTGCCGCGGATGCCGAGGCGATCGCCTCGCGCAGCGTCGAGGCATTCCTGAACTCTGACCTCACCGAGGCCAACAATGCACTCACCGAACGTGACCGTACTCCCAAATGGGAGGAACAGGTGCGGGTGGCAAAGGGCGGGAAAAACGCACCGGGGCTTGCGACCATTTTTGATAGCTTGCTTCGCATCCGCGATTATGCGTTCAATATCGCCGAGGCGGCGCTGAATATGGGGGTTCCTCATCTGTAAACGGATGACGCGATCGAAAAAGGAGCTAGCCGTCAGTCCTGCGGATCGATTCCCTTAAAAAACTTCCGCTTCAGCAGGCCGTGCCAATCGGTGAAATCGCCTTGCTCGTTGTCCTGAGTGATGTGCATCTTGACCATGTTCAGCTGAGCTGACAGGTTGTCGAAGTAGTAGATGGCGATTGCCTCGGCGGTCTTGGGAAGAACGGCGGCGCCGAATTCCAGTGCTCCGTGGTGTGAGATGATGATGTGCTCCAGAAGCACCGGAATGCGGGGATCACTCCACTCGATCTTTCTCGCTGCATCGCGAACCATATCCCGCCCGATGACGAGGTGACCACTTAGTTGACCGTCGCTGCTGTAGCGGGGCGCGATTGGGTTCTCAAGCTCTATTATTTTGCCTATATCATGCAGGATCGCCCCTGCAGTGGCCATCCCCTGATCGAGGATTGAATCCTCGGCGTGGCGATGCACGCCGACGGTAACCTCCAGCGTGTGCTCAAGCAATCCGCTCAAGTAGGCATGATGGTACTGAACTGCGGCTGGGAATGTGCGGAACGCTTCGGCGTTCTCGTTTACAACGTCCGCCACCAACTGCCGGAGCTGCTCGGGAGTAATGGTCCCTATGAGAGTCTGCAGTTGGGTCCACATCTCCTCGGGGTCGCGTTCGCTTGTCGGGACAAGAAGCCCGGGGTCGAACCCTGCTACCTTTCCCGTTTCTTTCTCGTACGTCTCCAATCGCCTGATCGTCTCAACAATGATTTGCAACGCGTTGCGGTAGGTTTCCACCCGGCCTTCGACGAAGACGAAATCTCCCTCATCAAACTGCGTCATGAACCGCTGTGTCGCATCGGCCCAGGCGCGTGCAGGGATCATCCCAGATCTATCGGCAAGGACGATCTCCAGATATGGATCACCTGCACGTGTGGCTCGCTGGGTCTTCTGCCTAACCAGGAAGCACTGGCTGATCCGTTGACCGGTGTGTATGTCCTGAACGAGCACATGCGTCAAGGGATAAGGGATCTCGCCTTGTAGGTAGTGAGAGAATTTCTCAGGACACATTGGCCCTCCACAAAGAAGACAGATAAGCGGTATGTGTGCCGCGGGCAGTCAAGTACTGACAAACGATAGAACCGACCGCGAAAGCGGTTGACGATCGCGGCCATTTCGTTCCGACTATTTGCTTCTGGATGTCTGAAGATTCGGAGGGGTCACAAGCGGGAAGTTGTCTTGATCCCCCTGGCTGCGGATCACATATGGAGAGTCCCAGATACCATTTCCATCTGCATCTATTGCCTTCCAATCCGACCAGTAGTTGCCTTCGCCGTCCTTGTCCCATTGGTTGACATCAACACTGTGGGCGTTGTGGTAGTTGTCGATGAAGGCGTTGTGGTAGACGAGGTTCCCTTGCGCGCCCAGATCGAGATAGACCCCCATGTGGTTCGACGATATCTCGTTTCTGATTATCTCATTAGTATTAGAGGCGTCGAACCAGATTCCGGTGTCGTTCTTGGAGACGACGTTCTGGAATATCTGATTGTCGTGTGCGAAGTAGAGATGGACGCCGTCGGTATTATTTGCAATCTTGCATTCCCGGATCATATTCGCTGATGCGAAGTTGAGCGTGACCCCAATCCAATTTCCCGAGAGTGTGCAGTAGGCAATCGTTGCGTTCTCTACATAGCTCAACAGGATAGCGGACTGTGACGCGCCGCTCACCTGAACATTGCGAATGACGACGTATCTATCAGTGCGATGGATGCTGATTCCGTACTTGTGATATCCGGCGTCGATCTTCCATCCCTCAATGATGTATGGATCATCGCTTGTCCCCGATCCTGATACAACGCCATTGTCGGATGTGAACTCGTAATTACTCCCGATGACGATCGGATGGTGATCGACCAACGTGCCGTCGGACGCCAGCGCCACACTGCCAACAAGAAGTACAAATACAACGGTGACACCTAGGAGTGCACCTCTTCGCATTCCTCATCACCCCTTTATCGATCTGGATGCGGTAAACCATCATACCAGGTTTCATGCCTGATGTGAAGGTTGCGACATCTTGCTTGTGGGAAGAGCGCTAGCTCTTGTGGCGACGATCTTGAAGTGTGAACTCGTCAGCACATCAGAAGCGGCGACGGATCGATTGCCATAACGTGACCGGCACGCTGCGCCGGCGAAAGATGAATACAAGCAATCCGCCTGCGAGGAATCCGCCGATGTGGGCAAAGAACGCCACTCCACCGCCGGCGGCGGTGGTCGTCGCGCCGCTTACGACTTGAAACAGGAACCAAACGCCGAGAAGGAAGACGGCGGGGATCGCTATCAATCGCACGAAGAAGAAGATGGGGATGAGTGTAAGGACGCGAGAGTATGGAAAGAGCATGAAGTACGCTGCGAGGACGCCGGCAATCGCGCCCGATGCGCCGATCTGCGGAATAGGGCTGTGGGAAGAAATTGCCGTCTGCGCTGCTGTTGCGATAAGTCCGCATAGGAGATAGAAAACGAGAAACCTTCCATGACCCATTGCGTCTTCTACATTATCGCCGAATATCCAGAGGTAAAGCATGTTTCCGAGGAGATGCAGAAGGCCACCATGTATAAACATCGAACTAAAAAGCGTTATCAACAATGGAAGGGCAATCGTCGGCGGCAGATCCTTTCCCGACAGAAACTCTCCTGGAATGAATCCGTATGCGAATACGAATGTGTCCCGCGGTGATATTCGTACAAAGGAAACCGGCCTCGACATGTCGGCGAAATTCATCCCGTAATCGTGCCACGAGGAGACGTCAAGCGTCAGCGTCTCACGCGAGCTGTGCGTGAGTTGATACGAGAACAGAAGCAGGTTAATAATGATCAACGCGACAGTAATCACAGGGAAGGTTCTGCTCTGTCTATAGTCGCGAAGTGGGATCATGGCGTGATCATAGCCACGAGAGAGATGCCTTTACAAGCGTTGATGCGCAGAGCGTAATCTGTACAATGACGACGACACGCACAAGGAGGATCTATGGAGCTTCTGAAACAACTGAGCGAGGCGGCCGGAATCCCCGGACATGAAGAGCAAATTCGTGAGATCATTACGAAAGCGCTTGAAGGGCATGTGGATACGATTGACACTGATTCACTTGGCAATCTGATCGCCCATCGCAACGGAGACGGGCCGGTGGTGATGATTGCCGCGCATATGGATGAGATCGGATTCATCGTGAGCTATGTCGAGAAAGAAACGGGCTTCCTGCGGATTCATCCTTTGGGAGGTTTCGATGTCAAGACTCTGATTGCGCAACGTGTGATTGTACATGCCGATACGCAGGAGTTGATTGGCTGCATCGGCAGCAAGCCGATCCACATCATGACCGAAGAGGAGCGGAAGAAACTCCCCGAGTTGAAAGACCTGTTCGTGGATCTCGGTCTTCCCGAAAAGCGCGTGCGAGAACTGGTATCAGTGGGCGATATGGTCACCATGCGACAGGATTTTCTTGCTGGAGAGACATGCGTGTCCGGAAAGGCGCTCGATGACCGCGCCGGCGTTTACATTGGAATTGAGGCGATCAAGCGTGCGAAGAAGACCATGTGTGATCTGTACTTCGTTGGGACCACTCAAGAAGAGGTGGGACTGCGCGGGGCACAGGTAGCAGGGTTTGCCGTCAATCCCGAGATTGCAATTGCGCTCGACACGACACTAGCGGTGGATATGCCCGGGGTCTCAGGCGCGCAGCAGATAACGAAGCTGGGAGACGGAGTGGCGATCAAACTCGCCGATAGCGCATCGATCTCACACTCCGGATTGGTGCGAACGATGAAGAACCTCGCCAAGGAAAGGAATATCCCGTTCCAGATGGAGGTACTACCGCGCGGCGGTACCGACGCTGGTGCGATGCAGCGGGCGCAGTCGGGCTCAGCAGCAATTACGCTTTCACTTCCATCTCGCTATGTTCATTCCATTGTTGAGATGTCACACAAGGATGACCTTGAATCGGCGATCTCGCTTCTTGCCGCATTCCTAGAGACCGCAGGCGAAGCCGATCTTAGTACGGGCTAGACGATGTCAAAGACACTGTTTCGCAACTTTGATCTGGTGGCGACAATGGACGACGAGCGCCGCGAGATCCGCGGTGGCAGCGTTCTCGTTGAAGGGAATGTGATCAAGCGCGTGCTCGAAGACGCAGCCGACATCGACGCGGATCGTGTGATCGACGGACACGGGAAGGTACTACTTCCCGGATTTGTGAACACTCACCACCACTTGTATCAGACGTTGTTTCGCAACGTCCCGGGGGCGGCCGATAGTGAATTGTTCGATTGGCTCGTATTTCTCTATGAGCGGTGGGAGCAACTCGATCCCGAAGCGGTAAGGGTCAGTGCCGCCATTGGCTGCAGTGAACTGCTTTTGTCGGGAGCAACGACGACGACGGATCATTTCTATCTCTTCCCGCATGGCTATCCGTCGATCTTCGACGCGGAGGTCGAAGGCGGGATTATGAGCGGCATCCGTTTTCATCCGTGTCGAGGATCGATGTCTCTGTCACGCAAAGACGGTGGCCTCCCTCCCGACAGCGTCGTTCAGACCGAGGACGAGATCCTGTCTGACTGCCAGCGAGCGATCGAGCGATATCACGATGCTAAACCGTTCGCGATGCTGCGGGTGGCGCTTGCCCCATGTTCTCCGTTTTCCGTGACCGCCGATTTGATGCGGCGGTCGCTCGACCTCGCACGCGAGCATAACGTCCTTCTCCATACGCACCTTGCCGAGACACGGGATGAGGAGGAATTCTGTGTCGAGAAGTTCGGAGCACGGCCCGTTGACTACATGGAGGATCTTGGCTGGCTTCGACAAGACGTGTGGTTTGCCCATCTCGTTCATCTGAGTACCGCCGACAAAGGCAAGCTTGCCGCCGCAGGCTGCGGAATGGCACATTGCCCGAGTTCCAACATGACCCTAGGGTCGGGAATAGCGCCGGTGGCCGAGCTGAAAGACACGGCGATGAAAATCGGAATCGGGGTCGACGGATCGGCAAGCAATGACACGTCGAACATGGTTCGTGAAGTCAGGCAAACGATGCTCCTACAACGGGTACGGTATGGGGCGGGCGCACTTTCGGCGAGAGATGCGCTGTATCTTGCGACCATGGGAGGAGCGCGCGTGCTGGGGCGCGATGATGAGATTGGCTCGATCGAAGTGGGAAAGGCCGCAGACTTGATTGCATTCGACACGACCGGGATTGAGTTTGCCGGTGCTCTATCAGATCCACTTGCGGCGATTGTCCATTGTGGCACCGATCGAGTCGATACTGGCATGGTAAACGGCGTGGTCCGCGTCCGCGACGGCCGACTCGTGGATGAATCGTTGTACAGGCTGGTCCCTCGCCACAACGAGATTTCGCTCTCGCTCATACACGGCCGATGAAAGTGACTGTGGAGATCTCCTTCTCGTTTAGGGAAGAGCTTTCGGAGCATCCCGTGACACTCATATTGGAAGACGGGTCGGATGTCGCCGCGGGGCTGCACGCGCTCGTGAAACGCTTTCCCGAGATTCTCCCGCGCATATTCACGGATGACGGAGACATCCGTGCCTTCATCAACGTGCTGCAGAACGGAGCGAACGTCAGATTCAAGAAGGGTTTTCACACAGAGCTACAGGATGGCGATCGTCTGAGCGTTCTCCCGCCTGTCGGAGGGGGCTAGTAGTAAAAAGGGGAGCGGGGCTCGCTTTGCGGGCCCCGCTGTGCAGTCGTAGGGGGCTGCTCTTCAAGGAGGTGTTGGCAGGTTCGTCTGCTGTAACCTGATTGGATATTACGGTCCCGTTGTGTGGTTTGTGTGAACAGACTGCGTCTTTTGTGTGCAGCAATAAGACGACATTGTGGCTCCGCGGGCGCGATAGCCGCTCCGGATTAGGCTGGTTTCTTTCTTGCTTTGTCTTGAATCCGGCGAACAAAGCGGTCTGTGTCGACTATGAACCGTTCGTGCGTTGCGGCGGCAATCTGTTCAATTGCATCCGCAGCATCGACTTCGAATCGAAGGCGGCGGTTATCGATTTCCACCAGTGTGGCGCACACGGTGACCTTCATGCCAATCGGGGTTGCTGCTTTGTGCTGCAGACAGATTTCGGTTCCCACTGTCTGCTTCCCTTTTTCAATTGAAGGATCGACCAATTTGCGGCAGCACTCCTCGCAAAAGCCGACAAGAACGGGCGTTGCCAGCACATCAGCCAGACCGCTTCCGAAACTGCTTGCCAGATGTTCCTTCTCCACGATCCACGTCATTTCATGTCGTGAGCCGATTGTCATCATAGATTCCCCTTTTCAGAGCTGTGATTTGCGGCAGAGAGTAGTCCGCGGTAATAGTGGGATCAAGCGGTGCCGTCGATGGCTATCTCGAGGATATCGCGCAGGATCGTCGCCGCCGACGGGAGCGGCGTCTCCTCTTTGATAATCGCGGTGATCGTTCCGAAGATATCGGTATGGTAGACGATTCCCATCTCCTTGTGCCCCAGTCTCCCCAATGGATGGTCGACAGGGAGCCCGATCGGCGCCACCTTCAATGCGAAGGTGGCATCCGTGCGCCGTGCGGTCGCCAATAGGCGCATGCGGCGACCGTCTCTCGTCTGGGAGCGCACTTCGCTCGGCGAGATGCCCACGATTCCAGTGCGATCTACGTCTTTCAGTTCCGCCGGCATATCAAGGACCGCGTTTGCCAGAATAATGAGCTTGGCTGCAGCATCCCATCCTTCAAGATCCCAGGCCGAATCGGCTTCCAGCACGCCCTCATTGCAGGCGGAGACGAGGGCTTCTTCCCATGAAACACCGGCTGCGATGAGATCGAGGATGTAGCCTGTGACGAGATTCGGCACGGTCTCAATTGCGTCAATCGTCGCCCCGCGTAAGTCTCTCGCTCCGATGGAGAGAGCAGGGAGACCACCAGCGACCGTTCCATCGAAGCGAATCGAGACCCCGTGTCTGTCCGCGAGTTGTACGAGTTCTCGATAGGCAAGGACTATCGGTCCCTTGTTGGGAGTAACGACGTGCATCCCGCGCATGAGTGCGGCACGAATACACGAGAGCGCCGGCTCGCCTCCTTGAGCGATATTGACCGGTGTCGCCTCGCACACGACGTCGGCGTCGACTGTACGCACGAGTTGGAGTGCAGAAAGATCCCAGTTCCCGACGTGCGGATACTCCGCTACCGTACCTGTCTCAGCTTTGACTTTCAGCACTGTCGAGAGATCAAGGCCGTTGGTGTCGTGTGCCGCCCCGCGCGAATCGGCGACACCGACCAGCGTGAGTGAAATCCCGTACCGATTGTTCAGAATGGCCGCCTTGTCGCGGATGAGTTCAATGAATCGACGGCCGAGGTTTCCCATACCGATAAGAACAATTCGCATGTTGCGTGGGGGCATCTCTCTTCCTTCGGTAGATGAACGTCAAGCGCACGCGCCTGTCCGCGGGCGCATGTCAACGCACGCGGTTTCTCAGTATGCCTATTCCCTCGATCTCTACTTCGACGATATCGCCTGCCACGAGCGGGCCGACCCCGGCGGGCGTGCCGGTGGCGATGATGTCGCCCTCTTCCAACGTCATGTAGGAAGAAACCTCCGCGATCAGCGTTCCGATTGGAAAGATGAAATCGCTCGTAGAACCATCCTGTCGCGTTTCTCCGTTCACACGCGTCATGACGTGGAACGGTCCCTCGATTTCCTCCTTTGTGACGATCACCGGCCCGAGCGGTGCCGATGTGTCGAACCCCTTAGCGCGCACCCAGTTGGTGTCCCACTTCTGCGCATCGCGATCGGACACGTCATTCATGCACGTATAACCGAGCACCACGTCCATTGCCTGCTCGGCATGCACGTTGCGGCAACGCTTACCGATGACGACGGCAAGTTCCGCCTCGTGATGGATGAGCGGGCTGTTCGGCAGAACGATCTCTTCCTCCGGTCCGATCACGGCAGACGGCGGCTTGAAAAACAGCAATGGGCGTGTGGGAACCTCATTTCCCAGCTCCTTGGCGTGTGCAGCGTAGTTGCGGCCGACGCAGACAATCTTTGTCGGAATGCACGGAGCAAGCAGGTCGACGCTTGCTAGCGGAAGAGAGGAATCCGCTGTGACCACCATCTCCCCTTCCAGTCGACCGTTCCGTGCTTCCGAATGTGACCCTTTCTCGACGAATCGCAGTAGACGCATTTAGTCCTCCCTTATCCTATTCACGAGGGTTCTTACACCCTACCCTCTACGGTGGTGGCGTGCAAGGGGAATCGCTTTCTCGCTTGACCCGATCGTCTCTGGAGGATAGTCTGTGCTGTCATGAATAGGTACTCCTCCCTTCTTATCGCCGGCGTCGCTGTTGGGGCGGATCGAGTTCTCAAGTGGTGGGCCGGTCAGACCCTCGCTCTGTCCGAATCACGGCCTTTGCTCGGCCATTTCATCCGCCTCACTCGAGTTCACAACGTAGGCGGTGCGCTTGGCATATTCCCTGGTGGGGGAGAGCTCTTCATCGCTGTCTCGATTGCGGTCTCTGTTACAGTGATCGTCATCCTTCTGCGCGACCGGACGAGAAGCGCCGTGATGAAAGTCGGGCTGGCGCTGTTACTCGCGGGAGCGGTTGGCAACCTGATCGACCGCCTTGCCTACGGATATGTCCTTGATTTCCTGGAATTCCGTGGGCTGTTTGTCAATAATCTTGCCGATGTTTGCGTGAGCGTAGGAACGGTGCTAGTGATCATTCACACCATTTTCGGGGGTGGAAACGATCGAACTGAAGCGAAAACTGATCGTCTTTGAGGGACTTGATTTCACGGGGAAGTCGACGCAAGTCGAGCGTCTCGCAGTTCGTATGCAGGGGCTCGGGATTCCGGTGACAGCCACGCGTGAGCCGGGTGGGACTGCGTTAGGTGAGAGCGTTCGCCGTGTTATCCTTTCGAATGACAACACTCAACTTCTTCCCTTATCAGAGCTGGCGTTGTTCATCACCTGCCGTGCGCAACTATCGTTCGAGGTGATCGAGCCGGCGCTGCAAGCGAGCCGGGTTGTCGTATCCAGCAGATTTCGCCTCTCCAGCCTTGCCTATCAGGGGTATGGACGCGGCATTGAACTTGACCTCATTCGGCGATTGAACGAGATTGCGACCGCCGGGAGACAGCCCGATCTCACTTTCTTGCTCGACCTTCCCGCCGAGAAGGCGTTGGAAAGACGAGGGAGGGTTCGCGATCGAATCGAAGAGGAGGATCTTGCGTTCTATCAGCGCGTACGCTCAGGCTATTTGAAATTGACGAGCAATGATTCGTCGGTGCGGGTGATTGACGCCACTTTGCCCATTGATGAGATTGCCGCTCAGGTGGCAACTCACCTCGGTCTGTGACTTTTGGCAACGCCCACCGATCGTGTATGATGAGTATCATCACTTGCGCCATTAAGGGGGAGAACGATGGATTTTGTATGCATGAAAGATGAGTTGGTGTTTGGCGTAAGGCTCGCAAGCTACGCTCTCGGCACTCGCAGCAGCATGCCCATTCTCTCTGGGCTGAAGATGGAGTTGAGCGGACAAGAGCTGCATCTTCACGCCACGGATCTGGAACGAGCGGTCCATTGCGTGCTTAAGGTCGAGAACAAGGGAGAAGACGAGTCCGTGGTACTGAACGGCTCCATCCTTTCCAAGATCGCCAGCCACCTCCCTGAAGATGAGCGCATTACAATGAAGACCGATGAGCACGACGGCGCGGTCGTCAAACTTCGCTGCGGTGAGACTTTGTTCGACCTGCCGACGCTCCCGGTGGAGGATTACCCGGATATCGCACCCCTCCCGCCGACTCGCATCGGTACAATGCAGGTGGACAAGTTCCATCGGGGACTTGAGCAGACGGCGTTTGCGGCGCTGAAGATGAACGAAACGACGCGCCTCAGCCTGACGGGCGTGAACATGATTCTCGGCGGCGGATCGACAAAGATGATCGCCACCAATGGGTACCGCCTGGCGGTGAAGACACTCCCGATGGAGGAGATTCTTGAGGAGGGCGAATTCTTGATCGAAGCGGGCGTGCTTTCCGATCTCGATCGTGTCCTATCTCAGATCAACACCAACAAGGTGGATCTGTACCGCGACGACGGCCAGATCTTCTTCCAGGCGGGGGGCGTGACATTCGTTGCAAAGACGATCGCGGAGGAATTCCCTGACTTTGAGCGGGTGGTCCCCAAGGAGAATCCGATTGTCCTTACGTTCAAGCGACAGGCATTGTTGGCGAGTCTTCAGCGCATAGAAATTACCGCTGCTGAGGAGTCGGGAGCGGTGACACTTCGGGTTACGAACGAAGAAAGCGCGGTAAGGATAAACTCTTCCTCCAAGGAGAAAGGAGAGGCGGAGGAGCGCGTTCGCTTGGGCAAGGTCCCATCGGACGCGATCGAGATTTCTTTCAAGGCCGAGTACTTGATCGATGTGCTCAAGCGGATGGCTTCCGATGATATTGCGCTTTGGCTTGCGACTTCGGAAAAGGCGGGCCTGATTGAGCCGACAGGGGATGGGATCTCCCCACAGGATGAGGGATTCCTCTATGTCTGCATGCCGGTGCGCCTGGCAGGCTAGTTGAGAGCGGCGCGGATTAAGTGCACTCCTTCTGCAAGGGCGTCGTTGAGGGCGTCTTTGCGCAAGCCACCGCCCTGAGCGAACGTACTTGTGCCGCCGCCACCACCGCCAAAGGCCTTGGTCAGCGTGCGCACAATCGATCCGGCGTCGACAGGCAAGCCATCGGTCGTCTTACATACGATCGCGCCACGGTCACCGGCCGCCGAAGCAAGAAGAACAATGGCCGGGCATCCTTTCGCCTCGACGAGATCGCTCAGTTCCTTCAGTTGATCGGCGTTCAGATCAAGCAGGGAATGGTACAGCGTGGCGGCGCCAAGGTCGACTCCTTGAGAGAGAAGATCGTCGCACGACTCGGCAAGTGAGGCCTTGTTCAACGCGGCCAGCTGTTCGCCTAGCGATGTTACTTGGTCTCGCAGGCGGCTGAGGCCGACAAACGGATCCTCACCGAGTTCATCCTGTAAGCGCGTGATGACGCTGTTGCGCTCTCGCATCCAGTGGAGGGCGCCGTCTCCAGTGATAGCGCGAATCCGACGTGTTCCAGCGGCCACGCTTTCTTCTGCGACAATCTTGATCAACCCAATCTCGCCACTTCTCTCGACATGCGTCCCGCCGCACAGTTCACGGCTAAAATCACCCACTGATACGACACGTACCAGTTTCTTGCCCCGGTATTCATCCTCGAAGTGAGCCATTGCCTGAGACCGCTTTGCCTGTTCGAGAGACATCTCAGTGGTTTCAACCGCGAGGTCGCGCAGTACCGCTTCGTTCGCCATGTCTTCGACAGCAGCGGTCTCAGCAGAGGACAGCTTCTCAAAGTGAGAGAAGTCAAAGCGCAGCTCGTTGTCGGTTACGTACGAACCGGCCTGGATCACATGATCTCCTAATACGCTGCGCAACGCGGTGTGCAGTAGGTGAGTGGCGGTATGATTGCGTGCGATCCGCTTGCGCTTCTGCGCATCGACGGTCAGCCGGCAGCGGTCACCGCTTTCAAACGATCCTACCTCGAGCTGCACGTGGTGGACGAAGACTCCGCCGGTCTCCTTGCTTACCTCAATGACCGTGGCACGCCCTTCGCGGGATAGATTCATAATCGTTCCCGTGTCCGAGATCTGCCCGCCCGCCTCGGCATAGAATGGGGACGACGGGAATATCATCCGATCGACAACGCCTGCCTTTTCGAGCGCGTTCGAGAGAACGGCTTCGTCCTCGGTTGATTCGTAGCCTGTGAAACGCGTCGCATCGGCACCCGCCGGAATATCCGGTTCGCCCTTTGCGGGTGACGTTACGTTGTCAACGTTTCCTCGCGAGCGCTCTCTCTGCTCGGCCATTGCTTCCTGGAATCCTTCCTCATCGACCGCTATCCCCTGCGAAGAGACGATTTCTTTCGTCATCTCCTTGGGGAAACCATACGTATCGTACAGTTCGAACGCGAGCTGTCCCGAGAGCGTGTCCTTGCCTTGCTCGACGAGTTCCGTCAAGATGCGTTCCAGGCGTTGCTCTCCGGCGTGAAGCGTTCTGCGAAAAGCGTCCTCTTCATGAGAGATGACGCGTTTTGCTAGTGATCGTGCGGCGATGATCTCCGGATATGCCGCCCCCAGTGTGTCGATTACCGGTTCTACGAGAGATGTGAGCGTTCCCGCCGATAGGGCGAGCCGCTCGCCGGAGCGAATCGCTCGCCGGAGAATGCGCCGCAGGACATATCCTTGTTTTTCGTTCCCCGGGAGTACGCCATCGGCTATGAGGAAGAGGATACCGCGGATGTGATCGGCGATAATGTTTCGATCGATCCTGTTCTTGTCGGCGAGCTTCTGCGTCGCCGCAGCGTCGATCGCATCCAGCACGGGAACAAAAAGGTCGGTGTCGAAGTTGCTTTTCGCTCCCTGCAAAACTGCGGTAGTCCGCTCCAGTCCCATGCCAGTGTCTATGTTCTTCTTTACTAGCGGCTCGAATGTGCCGTCAGGGCGGGCATCGTATTCCATGAATACGAGATTCCAGATCTCAGAGAAACGATCGCAATCACATGCAACTCCCCGGCAATCCGAGCCGCAGGCCGCCGACTCGCCGGAGTCGAAGAATATCTCCGAATCGGGCCCGCATGGTCCGGCGTCACCGACCGGTCCCCACCAGTTGTGGTCCTTTCCCAGACGCACGATTCGATCCGTGGGGATGCCCACCGAATCGCGCCAGATTGCGAATGCTTCATCGTCATCTTCGTACACCGAAACCCACAAACGGTCTTTCGGAATCCCGAGTTCCTTAGTGAGAAACTCCCACGCGAATGCGATCGCCCCTTCTCTGAAGTAGTCGCCGAAAGAGAAGTTGCCGAGCATCTCGAAGAACGTATGGTGGTAAGCGGTCACACCTACGTTCTCGATGTCGGTTGTGCGAAAGCACTTCTGATAGGTGGTTGCACGAGGGAAGGCAGGGTCAACGTGTCCCCAGAAAATCTCCTTAAACTGAACCATTCCCGCTGAAGTGAACAGCAGCGTAGGATCGTTCGGCACAAGAGAGGCGCTGGGAACGTGTCGGTGTCCCTGTTCGACGAAGTACTCGATATATCGCTTGCGAAGTTCGTGAGCCTGCATGCAATCCCCCTTTGCGACGGAGGAGATTCTAATTGAGAGGTCAAGAGAAGTCAAAACAGCACGCACAATCGTGCGGTTTGTGCTTGTATTGACTGGCACAAGATATTACTATGTCTGATACTGGTTACGAACCTGCAAGTTCAGGAGCATTCTAGCAAAAAGAAGAAGGGATTGGTATGAGTGGAATAGGGCGATATATCCTGCAACGCCTGTTGTTGACAATTCCTATGCTATTCATTCTTCTTACCGTAGTCTTTCTTATTCTCCGCGTTATGCCCGGCGATCCCGTAACGGCAATCCTTGGAGGGAGGAATGTTTCTCCGGAATTGATGGCTGAGTATCGCCACAAGATGGGAGTAGACAGGCCGATACCCGTTCAGTTCGTGGACTATCTGAGTGATATCGTTCGCGGTGATTTCGGTAATTCATATAGCACGAGCAAGCCTGTTGTATCGGAGATCTTCCTGCGGTTTCCGGCGACGCTGGAGCTTGCCTTCTTCGGCCTTATCTTTGCGTGGGTCTTCGGGTTTGGAACGGGATTGCTTGCGGCTGTGTGGGCGGATCGCCCGCTTGACCATGCCGTGAGAATCTTCCACATCGGATCGTTTGCCGTGCCGTTGTTCTGGTTAGGTCTGATGCTGCAGGTAATCTTTGCTGTCAAACTTGGCTGGTTGCCCGTTGCCACACGCGTCGGCGGGCGAATAGCGTTCACTTTTCAGGCTAAGACGGGTTTCTACCTTTTCGATGCGATCATGAGCGGAAACGGAAAGGTGATCGCCGATGTAGCCAAACACCTCGTGCTACCGTCGGTCACGCTAGGGTTCGCTCAAGCGGGACTTCTCGGACGTATGACCCGCGCAAGCATGCTTGAGGTACTCGATGCCGATTATGTCACGACGGCGCGAGCCAAGGGAGCAAAAGAGCGAGTAGTCATCATGTCGCACGCGTTGCGCAACGCGTTCATCCCGATTGTAACGGTGTTCGGTCTGCAGTTTGCGATTCTGATGGGGGGCGCGGTTCTCACCGAGACGGTCTTCTCCTGGCCGGGAATTGCGAGTTTTCTTGTGCGTTCGATCGAGGCACGCGACTGGCCGGCGATTCAGGGGGCTATCGTGTTTATTGCGATATTTATCTCACTCATCAACTTGATTGTCGATATTACCTATTCATTCATCGACCCAAGGGTGAGGTATTGAGATGGTGCGCGGACTGATCAAGGGATTGGGGTGGATTGCCGACAAGATGTCGCGAAGTCGGCATGCGATGCGGCGTCAGACTATTCTTAAGATAGGACTAGTTGTTGTCATCATATTCTTGGTTGTGACGGCGCTTGCGCAGTACTCATGGTTTACCCCCTATAGCCCGACGAAGTATCGCGACGCTCCTCGACTCCAAGGGCCGTCCCTGCAGCACTTGATGGGGACGGATCAGTTGCAGCGAGACGTGTTCAGCAGGGTTTTGGCCGGGGGTAAAGCTTCACTCATTGTGGCTTTTGGTGCGGTGGCTCTCAGTATGTCCATTGGGTCGGTTCTCGGATGGATCTCCGGTTTCACCGGCGGGATGCTCGATCGTGTCCTATCGTTGACAATGGACGCGATCTATTCCTTCCCGTCGATGATTCTGGCAATCACGCTGGTGGCGATGTTTGGCGCGGGTCTTGGTCCGATGATATGGGCTGTGGGTTTTGTATACATCCCTACGTACTTCCGTGTCACACGCGCCGAAGTCTTGCAGGTGCGTGAAACGACATACGTAGAGGCGGTGCGTGCCCTGGGCGCGAGCAAGTTCAGGATCATCGTGCGCCACGTCGCCCCCAACACAGTGAATGCGATCATGGCCGTCTCTTCGTTCAATCTCGCCGACGCGATCCTCACGGTCGCCGCTCTGTCGTTTCTTGGCTTCGGGCTTCCGCCGCCAGCGCCGGACTGGGGTTACGATATTCAGAACGGGCAGAAATTTCTCCAATCCGGTTCTTGGTGGCTTATTACATTCCCTGGGGTCATGATCATTGCGCTGTCGCTTGGGTTCGGTTTGATCGGCGAGGGGATTAGCGACCTGGTGAACCCAAAGCGAAAACGGAAGCGGGTTTGACATCGAATAGTGCGAGTGCTAGAGTAGAGCTGAGTAAGTCTAGCATTTCGAAAACCGTGTAGAAGAGGTCTATCCCTTGGACTAGTCGGCTGAACGCTTGAACGCAGCCCATGGCAGGGTCATCGAGCGGAACGAGACAGCCCTTGTCTGATATGGCTCCAACCCGTCACACCTAGTGAACCTTCACCCGAAAGGGTGCGCACACATTCCGTCGAGGCTCTACGCTGCTAAACTGGTGCTTTCAGTGTTTCGTATTCCTTGCCAAGGTTGTATGGTGTGGAAGATGCCACCAATTGAGCCGTGCCATCCGTCGTCGAAGACAAGAGGTCCATGCAGGCACGATGTTGGATCGTATCAAGCTTTGCACTCACTTCTCCCGCTCCCCACGATGCGACAGGTCAGATCCCCTGGGCCTGTTCCAGTATGGACTCTTGCACTTCGGGCATACAAGTGGCTTCTCTTCCTTGTTGCGCGGCACCCACTCATGCCCGCACCGCTCACACCGATACCCCTCAAGCCTAATTTTTGCCATCTCACCATACAGTATATCACTCCAATTGTCATACGTCAAGTGTATTACCAGATGGTTGACAATTGACTTACTTTGTGGTATAATACCGGAGCACTCCAAAAAGACGACGATAAGTCTACGGATTGTAAGTAGCAGGGCTCTCCCTGTTGCATCATAAGGGATAAGCGCTGTGTTGGGAGGTGGTGTTTGGCACGTATTGTATAGTTGCAGGAAGGGAGAGAGGCAATTGCAATGTTAAGGAGGTAAATAAGATGAAGAAACTGCTAGGTGTTTTGCTTGTACTGGGACTATTGGTTGTTGTCCCTGTCTTGGCGTCAGCGGCGGAGCCGCTGATTATGGGGACGACGGACCGAGTCACTGAGCTGTCATTCGCCAATAGCTACGATCACTTCAGTTGGCACGTGCTGCGTGCTACGACAGACGCCCTGATGAAACTGGACGACGAGACCCTCGAACTTAAAGGGGCGATTGCCGAGTCCTGGGACGTTTCCACAGACGGCACCGTATACACATTCCACATTCGTCCCGGGATCACGTTCTGGGATGGAGCGGCGTGCGATGCCGCGGCGGTGAAATGGTCGCTCGACCGCACGATACGCCTCGATGGGCCTGAAGGCGGCGTCGGTCTCATCAAAGGCGTAATCGATCACATTGATGTCATCGATCCGTTGACTGTGCAGATTACGCTTACACAGCCTGATGCAATCTTCCTGCTTCGCATGTCGCAGGAATTGGCACCAGCGCTCATTTATTCGCCGAAGACCACTCCGGCGGACGACTTCGCCAAGGGCGTTTACGCCGGAACCGGCCCGTACAAGCTCGTTGAGTACGTGCCTGACCAGTACGTGAAGTACGAGGCATACGACGGCTACTATGGCGCCGCACCAAAGACGAAGGACGTCATCGAGAAGATGTACTCTGACGCGGCTGCGCTACGTGCTGCAATCGAGTCCGGCGATGTCGATTTCATCTTCCGCACTCTGAGCCCGCAGGACATTAAGAGCTTGGAAGATGACCCGAACGTCAACGTTAACTTCTACCCGCCGAGTCCTGGCGTGCGTTACTTGCTGTTCAACGTTACGCAGCCGCCGGTCGACAATCCACTTGTGCGCCAAGCGATCACCTATGCGGTCGATCGTGCTGCGCTGGTCGACCAGGTCTTCAGCGGAACCGTTGATCCTATCTACACCATGGTGCCTATGGTAGACCCACCGTTCTTCGGCGCCATCAATGTCTTCCCGCACCGCGACCTGGAACAGGCGAGGTTCTTGCTCAAGGAAGCCGGGTACTCCGAAGCCAACCCGCTCAAGCTCAACCTGTGGTACACGCCCAAGCATTACGGTACCACCGAGGGTGACGTAGCGACAGTCATCAAGGGGAGTCTCGAGGAAACCGGAATGATCGATATTTCGATCCAGATGCTCGAGTGGGGCGCGTACACCGAGCGGATGTCCTCCGGTGGATTTGATATGTTCCTCCTCGGTTGGCACCCGGACTATCTTGAGTCATCGAACTTCCTTGCTCCGTGGACTACCGAGTCACCGGAAAGCCTGGGAACGTTCTTCAACCATGACCCGAACTACGAAGCATACAAAGCGATCATGGATGTAGCGACGACTACGGCCGACGTTACGAAACGATCACTCCTGTACAAGGCGATTCAGATCCTCAGCGTGCAGGACGTACCGTTCATTCCGTTGTGGGCAATGACGGATGAGATGGTTATTGCGTCCCTGCCAGGCGTCCATGGCACAGTACTTAACATCACGATGGATATCCAACTATGGAACATCTATAAAGACTAGCTGGATATTTCGGAGATAGGTTACGGGGGACCGAGAAATCGGTCCCCCTTTTTGTTTGCGACTACTGTCGTTGTTCGCCTGCGCGACGGGGATTATACTCCTTGAGAAAGAGATCAATGGAGGAACATATGCTACTGATAGAAGATGTTTTTGCGCGTGAGATCCTCGATTCTCGCGGGAACCCGACCGTTGAGGTCGATATTGTCTTGGAGGACGGTACCTTTGGAAGGGCCGCGGTTCCGTCCGGGGCATCGACCGGCGCACACGAGGCGCTTGAGCTGCGTGACGGAGACACGGCTAGGTTTCATGGTCGTGGCGTCAGACAAGCGGTGAGAAACGTGATCGAGGAGATTGCCCCGGTCGTCGTCGGACAGGATGCGCTGGCGCAGGATAAGCTTGATCGCATGCTGATCGATCTCGATGGAACCAGCAACAAGAGCCGCCTGGGGGCAAACGCCATACTTGGTGTGTCATTGGCTACGGCACATGCTGCCGCGGCCAGCCTGGATCTTCCTCTGTTCCGATACATCGCGGGCGCCCGCGAGCCTCTTCTTCCTTTGCCGCTGATGAACGTGCTGAACGGCGGAGCGCACGCAGATAACAACGTTGATGTTCAGGAATTCATGCTCGTCCCGATCGGCGCTCCGACGATTCACGAGGCGGTCCGCTACTGCTCCGAGGTCTTCCATACATTGAAGGGGATATTGAAAGGTAAAGGTCTCTCCACCGCCGTTGGCGATGAGGGTGGATTCGCTCCCAATCTCGATGACAACAAAGAGGCGCTTTCACTTCTCGTAGAAGCGATTGAGAAGAGCGGTTACCGCCCGGGTGCGGATGTCGCACTAGCGCTCGATTCCGCGGCGAACAGCTTCTACGATCGTACGTACAAATTCACCATCGACGGCAGCGTCAACGAACTATCCGCCGATGAATTGGTTTCCGTGTACAAGGAATGGGTTGCGCAGTACCCCATCGTATCGATCGAGGATGGAGTAGCTGAGGATGACGAGGCAGGATGGAAGGTCATCACCCGCGAGCTGGGGGGAAAGATCCAAATTGTCGGAGACGACAACTTCGTAACCAACCCAGACCGGCTTCGGCATGGAATTAAAGAGGGGATCGCCAACTCGGTGTTGATCAAACTCAATCAGGTAGGATCGGTCTCGGAGACGATCACGACGATGAACATAGCGCATTTCGCCGGCTACACGTGTGTGGTTTCGCACCGATCCGGCGAAACCGAAGACACATCGATCGCAGATCTCGCGACCGGGATGGCCTGCGGACAGCTGAAGAGTGGATCGATTTCGCGCAGCGAGCGGGTAGCGAAGTACAATCGTCTCATGCGTATCGAAGAGGAGTACGAACTCGAGCTGGCCAGTTGGCCGGCGCGCTTTCGACCGTAGAATAGACACGGGTGGGGTAAGGAGAGGGGGGAATGCGCGTGTATGAAAACGCTTGGCATTCACAGCAAGCACCCCGAAGAGGGCGGCATGCCTTGGTTTGGGTGGCTGTGCTTGTGTTCCTTCTCCTTGCCTCTCTCTATGCCGTTCGGTTTGTTACTATCAACCTATTGCGGTATCAGGTGGCGGATCTCAGCGCAGAGGAAGCTGTTGCACTAACCGAACAGGCCGATTTGCGCGCCCAGTTCTCCAACCGCGATGATTTGGAAACAATTGAACGGATTGCGCGCGACAAGCTGGGATTGGTGAAACCGGGGGAGGAGAAGGTCATCTTTATCGAAGGGGATTAGGGTTGGCTGAGCGATTCGTTCATCTTCACACGCATTCCGAATACAGCATCCTCGACTCATCCTGCAAGATCGCTGATCTTCTCGACCGCACGGCCGAGTATGGGATGGATTCGCTTGCCATTACCGATCACGGAGTGATGAGTGGCGCGATCAAGTTCTATCGCGAGGCAAAGCGCCGCGGGATCAAACCGATCATCGGTTGCGAGATCTACGTTGCGCCAGGCGATAGACGCGATCTCAAGGCGCAGAACGGCGACAAGTACTATCATCTCGTACTGCTGGCGACCGATGCGCAAGGATACGAGAATCTTGTCTCCATCGTAAGCCTCGCACAGACAGAAGGTTTCTACTACAAGCCGCGTGCCGACAAGGAGCTGCTGAGACAACACAGAGAGGGGCTGATAGCACTTTCTGCGTGTCAGAGCGGGGAAGTTCCTCGGCTGTTGTTGGCCGGGCGCGAACAGGCGGCACGAGATGCCGCAGGCGAGTATGCCGACATCTTCGGTGCGGAGAACTTCTACCTCGAACTGCAAGATCATGGCACGGAGTCGGATCGGGTGTTGCGCGAGAAGCTTGTTGGCCTTGCCCGCGATCTCGATCTCCCGCTTGTGGCGACGAACGACACCCACTATCTGACGCCGGAGGACCGGTTGGCGCACGAGGTCCTATTGAACATCCGCGCCAACAAGAAGATAACCGATGAAGATCGGATGAGATTCGACGGCGACGGGTTCCACTTTCGTTCGCCGCGCGAGATGGAGGAACTGTTTGCCGACGTACCGGAGGCGATAGAAAACACGCGCAAGATTGCCGATCGATGCAATCTGGAAGTGGTATTCGGCCACACTGTCATCCCTCCATTCTCTCTCCCTGAGGGCGTGACCGCCGATGCGCGCCTGCATGATCTTGCCTACCGTGGGGCACGAGACCTGTATGGAGAACTGACCACGACGGTGGAAGAGCGGTTGGAATATGAACTGGGCGTGATCGAGCGGATGCAGTACGCTACGTACTTCCTAATTGTTTGGGATTTCATCCGTTTCTCGCGTGAGAATCATATTCCGGTCGGGCCAGGGCGTGGTTCTGCTGCCGGGAGCCTTGTTTCGTACTGCCTCGGGATTACCCGGGTCGACCCGTTGCGCTACAACCTGATTTTCGAACGATTCCTCAATCCGGATCGCGTGAGTATGCCGGACTTCGACATCGATTTCTGTGTTAAAGGTCGGGATCAAGTGATCTCGTATGTGCAGCAGAAGTATGGACGAGATCGCACCGCACAGATCGCGACCTACGACCGGATGGCGGCGCGCAGCGTAGTTCGCGACGTGGGGCGTGTGCTCGGAGTGCCCTACGGAACGACTGACCGACTGGCAAAACTCATCCCGTACGGGCTCAAGCTGCGAGCGGCTGTCGAGGGCGTGGCGGAGCTAAGAAGCCTGTGTGACAACGATCCTGAGGTCAAGCGGATCATCGATATCGGCTACCGTCTGGAGGGGCTCACGCGCAATTCCTCCACCCATGCTGCCGGAGTGGTTATAGCCGCACGTCCGTTGCAGGCGCACGTGCCGCTTCTCCGTCTGAGTGATGGCGAGATCGTGACACAGTACGACATGACGGATGTCGAATCGATCGGTCTGCTCAAGTTCGACTTCCTCGGCCTGCGCAATCTCACGTTGCTCGATGAGACCTGCGCCTCGCTCCGCGATCATGCGGGGGTGGAGGTTGATCTCGACAAAGTACCGCTCGACGATGAGAAGACCTACGAGTTGGTCAGGGCGGGAGAGACAGCTGGGATTTTTCAGCTTGAAAGCAGTGGCATGACCTCTTTGATCCGGAGAGTGCAGCCGGATCGATTCGAAGATTTAATTGCTCTTCTTGCTCTGTATCGTCCGGGCCCGTTGGAGAGTGGAATGACAGACGATTACGTTGCCCGTCGCCACGGGCGGCAGAAGGTCTCATATCCCCACCCGAGTCTCAAGGAAGTTCTTGAAGAGACATACGGGCTTCCCATCTATCAGGATCAGGTAATGTTGATGGCGCAGAAACTTGCGGGATTCACGCTTGCCGAGGCCGATATTCTCAGAAAGGCAATGGGGAAGAAGAAGAAGAACATCATGGCGAGCATGCGTGAGAAATTCATTGCCGGATGTCTGAAAAACGACATTTCCAAGCAGATTGCCACGCAGTCTTTCGACGACATGGAGAAGTTTTCCCGCTACGGGTTCAACAAATCGCACACCACCGCCTACGCGTTTGTTTCCTACTGGACTGCGTATCTCAAGGCCAACTACCCAACCCACTTCATGGCAAGCCTGCTGGCGAGCGTGCAGGGAGATTTGGACAAGGTCGCCGCATACATCAGCCAGTGTCGGCGGATGGAGATTGATGTCCTCCCGCCGGACATCAATGAGAGTGAGGCGAGCTTTACCCCGGGCGCAGATCGGCGGATCCGATTCGGGCTGGCGGCGGTCAAGAATGTTGGCGCCGGTGCGGTTGCCGCAATCCTTGACGCACGCGGCGATGGCTTCTCCTCGTTCTTCGATCTCTGTCGCCGCGTTGACACGGTCGATCGAGAGACATTGGAGGCGCTGATCAAGGCGGGCGCGTTTGACGGTTTCGGGTCATCCCGCCGCGGACTGCTGCAACACGTATCGCAGGGGATGGAGATGATGCAGGTCGCGTGTCACGAGCGGCATAGCGGACAACAATCGTTTTTCGGCGGATCGGCGAAAGAAGCCATCGATCCCACAGTACCTGAGACCGAGTTTGCGCAGGATGATCTTCTTCGGTTCGAGAAGGAGCTCCTGGGACTGTACATCAGCGCCGATCCGATCGAACAATACCGCGAAATCCTCTCGCTTTACTGCCGGCCGCTCGCTGATGTCTCCGACCTGCGTGAAGGCCAGACGGCGATGCTCGGAGGCAGAGTTACTGCGATGCGGTGTATTGCCACGAGGAAGGGCGATCAGATGGCGTTCGTCACCGTTAGCGACAGTGCTGACGAGGCCGAGGTCACTGTCTTTCCGCGCGTCTTGGAGAACGCCTTGCAGTTTCTCGCCGAAGACAGCTTCGCAGCGTTACGCGTTTCTGTTGGGCGTCGCAACGGAGAAGTCAACCTGATTGCGGAGGAAGTGCTTTCCCTTGACCGTCTTCCCGAGCGCATGAACCTCGCGGTGAGTGTCACTCTTGCTGAAGACGATATCGACGCGACTCGACTGGGACGGTTGCGATCGTTGGCGCGGGAATTTCCTGGCAGTTCCCCGCTTATTCTCCGCGTGGCCGACGGAGAAGGCGGTTTCATGGTGCGTGCGGGTAAGGAATTCTCCGTCAATCCATGTAATGCGTTGAAAGAGCGGTTCGAAGAAATCCTGGGCGCCGGATGCGTGCAGGTGCGTGCCGGTGAGGGCTGTGCGGACTAGGCAAGCGCTTCGCTGGCTCTATCCCGGGATGCGCGTCAAACGATGGACGATCCTTGCTGCTGTCTCAATGTCACTTGTCCTTCTTGCCCTGCTCGAGGCCGTTGGGAAGGCGCACGTAATGAAGCTCTATCTACTGCTTCCGCAGCAGGCATATCTTCGCCATCTTGTTGTGGCTCTCGCGCTTGCCATCGGCGCGACAGGATTCTTCTTTTCTCTCTATCGACTGGTGCGGTCGGTGGCGCGCGCAATCGCGCCGGGGCGCGCCGACAGGCCGTCGCAGATCATCTATCGTACGCGCGTACTACGGCGAGGTCCGCACGTAGTGGCTCTCGGTGGCGGCACGGGGCTATCCACTCTCCTGCGCGGTTTGAAGGAAGAGACATCTAACATCACGGCCGTTGTAACGGTGATGGATGATGGCGGTAGCTCGGGCAGGTTGCGAACAGAACTTGATGTGCTCCCTCCCGGCGACATTCGCAACTGCATTCTAGCGTTGGCCGAGGACGAAGAGAGGATGGCGCGTCTGTTTCAGCATCGCTTCTGGGGGAAGGCCGATCTTGCCGGCCATTCTCTCGGGAACCTCTTGCTTGTCGGCCTGGAACAGGCGACAGGAGGGTTCGATCGCGCCGTGGAGGAGATGAGCTATATTCTGAATGTGAGGGGCAAGGTGCTTCCCGCGACGCTGGAGAAAACTCATCTGCGGGCGCAGATGGGAGACTCCGAGTGGGTGGAAGGGGAGAGTCATATCACGGCCGATCCGCGCAGGATCGTGAGCATCGAACTGTCCAAGAGAAACGTCGCTCCGTATTATCGCGTACTGGATGCGATTTCTACGGCCGACCTCATCCTTCTCGGTCCAGGTAGTCTGTTCACAAGCGTTGTTCCCAATCTGTTGGTAGACGGAATCGCCGACGCGATAGAGGCTGCCGCTGCGGAGAAAATGCTGATCGGTAATCTGATGACGCAATCAGGTGAAACCGACGGGTTCTCGCTCAGCGACCACCTGGCCGTCCTCTCACAGTATATCGACCTGCGCGTATTCGACAGCGTTCTGGTGAACCGCGCGCTTCCCCCGGACGAACTCCTCGCCGGCTATCGCGAAGAGTCATCAGAGCCGGTGAGAAACGATCTGCCATCGGAGAATGACTACCAGATTAGTGTGATAAGTGCCGACCTGCTAGGGTTCGTTGAACTTGAGGGTAAGCAGACGGTTAAGCACGACCCGCGTAAACTGGCGCGGGCGATCGCCCACCATGCGCGCGCATTCACGCGGCACTGACTACTGTTTCATCCTTTCAGGACGATGATCGGGGTAAGGCGTGCGACCGGCTGGTTGATGCCGGCTTTGGCTGCTGCTGCAACAACGCGCTCTACGTCCTTATATGCCCCGGGGGCTTCTTCGGCGATCCCGCGCAAGCTGTGGGCGCGCAGCACAATCCCGCGCTTGGCCAATTCCTTCTTGACCCCTTCCCCCCAGTACCTCTTTGCCGCCTTCTTGCGCGATAGCGCTCGGCCGGCTCCGTGTATGCCGCTTCCGAATGCTTTCCGCATCCCGGTTTCCGTGCCGCGCATGACATACGATGAGGTACCCATGGTGCCTCCCACGAGCGTGGGATGGCCGACCTCACGGTAGGTCGGCGGACAATCTCCACGGCCGGGGCCGAATGCGCGTGTCGCCCCCTTCCGATGAACAAGCACGGATCTTTCCGTCCCATCCACAATATGGCGTTCGAACTTGGCGTTATTGTGCCCGATATCGTACACGGTGCGTACAGCGGCGTGCTCGATGCCGAATATGCGGTGTAGTGCCATACGCACAAGGTGAGCGATTACTTGACGATTGGCGAACGCACAGTTGGCGCCGCACGCGATGGCGCGTAGGTAGCGCTGCCCTTCGTCGCTCTTGATCGGCGCGCAAGCAAGTTCGCGCACGCCAGTCATGAACTGGTATCGCCTGCTTGCCTGCTCCATTAGCTTGAGATAGTCTTGGCCGATCTGATGCCCGAGGGCACGCGATCCGGTATGGATAGAGACGACGATCTGTCCTTGCGTCAAGCCGTAGATCGCCGCTGCGGGCGGATCGAGAATCTCTTCCACCTTCTGCAACTCAAGATAGTGGTTTCCTGCGCCGAGCGTTCCGATTTGCCGGAATTCCCGCTGTTTGGCAATAGTCCCCACTACTGTCGGGTCGGCGTCGGACATGCACCCTCCCGCCTCCGTGAACTTGAGATCATCCTCAACTCCGTATCCGCGTTCGATAACGTATCGCGCTCCCTGTTCAAGAAGCGCGTCGATTTCCTTGATTGCAAGACGGAGAGTCCCTTGTGATCCCAGTCCGGCGGGTACCGTTTGGAACAGCTCGTCTGCAACCGCCGTGAGCTGCGCCATGAGCACGGGCAGGTCAAGCGGGGTAGCGAGAAGGCGCACGCCGCAATTGATGTCGAACCCAACCCCGCCGACGACTACTACCCCGTCCGAAGCATCGAATGCCGCGACGCTCCCGATGGGGAAACCATATCCGGGATGAACGTCGGGTAGGGCGACGGCGTCACCGACAATGCCGGGCAGGCATGCGACGTCATACAACTGCCGCAACGCGTTCCACTCCACTCGATCGGCAACATCATTGCATAGCTGAGAGATAGTAGACTCATCGGCGATGATTCGCGCCGGCACGCGCATCGCACCATGCTTTGCAAGTAGCCATTCCGATTCACCCATTTGCTCCAGCGGCAGCATGTCGACCAAGGATCCTCCCTAGATATCAACCACGCATTGGACGACGAACCTATCTCCCTCGCTGCGCGCATACAAGCCGGCATAGGAGATTCCCTTCACTTCGTTTATCGCTTCATGTCTTTCGGGGTCGAAGGTTTCTCCCGTCGCCTTTCCCTTGAGGACGAGGCACCCTGCAATACGATCGATCTCGACGTCGAATTGAGAGAACACAAGACCGGTAGTGCCCATGCTAGATAACAATGCTCCCAACCACTCTACGAGGAGAAGATCGAACCGGTCGGCCTCTACCGAGACGTCGATGCTGTCTCTCGGTGTGATGCTATCGAGAGGGACCATCAGATTGAACATTGCCTTTGCAGCCTCGCAGAACGCGTGTGCGGCTGTGCCGCCGCTTGCACGCAGACAAGCATCGGCCGTGTGATCGAGATACTCAAATGCCAATGATCCTCATTCTCCTGCAAGCGGCAGCGTAAACAGCGGGTAGTAGACCGCGCCGCGCGATGTGAGCTTGCTCTCCATGAGGACTAGCCTATCAGCACGTAGATTCCAGGCTATCTTCCTTCCCAACCCAGCCATTGATGCATCGAATGACGGGCGAATCCGCCCCTTGATGCGCGCCAAAGTGACATGGGCGAATGTCTCTTCACGTGACTGCGGAAATCCCAATGGGATGAGCGCATCGCCGATCTTTGAAAGAAGTCGTCGGAACGGCGGCACTGCTTCACCTCCCACCCACACGACTCGCGGTTGGTCCAGTGACGGGAAAGCGCCTACGCGATCTATCGGCACGGAAAAAGCGGGCGTGCCAACCGTTATCTCACGACATGCCCGTTCGAGATCAACGGTCAGCATTGGGGCGATGTCGCCGAGAAACCGCACCGTAATATGATAGTTCTCGGGCGCAACCCAAGATGCGTGCGTGTCGATTTGAGACCTTAACTCTTGTGACAATTCGGCGATCTTATCGCGATGCCCACGGTCAATCGGAATGCATAAGAATGTTCGCATTTCTTCCTCCGCTACCGATCATAGCACAAGCGGGCGGCGGTCAGCAGGCGGTGTGTAATGAACATGTGAGAGAATGAACGAACAAGAACGCTCAATTCCAATTGACCGCCTGTGCATGGTTCCGTCGAAACAAGACTCCAGCCGCTTCTTGGACAGCCAGCTCAGGCCAAGTAATCCTCTAACACCCGCAGAGGCTTGCTTACCGCTGCTCCCTTCCGGGCCTGACGGGGTTCACAGGCATGCGCCGCAGAGGGCTCAACCCTCATCACCGCTTATCCAAGGCAGACACTGTTTCCTTCTCCCTCGGGAAACCCTTCGGTTCCACTGTAGCGGGTTGTGGATGTAGGGGACCGCTAGCCCCCCACCTAGCACAGGCGTTGGCGGAGGGGGCGGGATTTGAACCCGCGGTACCCAGAAGGTACACCAGTTCTCCAAACTGGCGGATTCGGCCGCTCTCCCACCCCTCCGGCTTATGGGCTGATTCTAGAGATACCATCGAACGATTTCAACCGATGGGGGGGCCGTGCAGCAGCTGGCTGGACGTGCAGACGGCTCATGGTCAATCAGACGATATGGAAAGCATCATTTGGATGCCACGAAATCTTCACAGCATTCACATTGGGTGCCGACATGATCATGATGGGTTGTCCGGCATGTGAGAAGGAGGTCAACATGTGGCATGGTTATTACTACGGATTCTGGTGGATGCCGATATTCGGAATTATCTTCTTTGGAAGCATCGTTGCGCTCATCGTTTGGGGACTCCGACGTGGCACGGGTCGCATCGATGTCGACGATCTGCATCGGCATAAGAAGACGCCCATGGAGTATCTGAAGGAGCGCTACGCCAAGGGTGAGATCTCCAAGGAGGAGTACGAGGAGATCAAGCGGGATCTTCTTGACTGAAGGCCGCTTGCATAAGCCGTGTCGATCAAGGGAGGGTGAGGAAAGAGCTCGATTGAGTGCTTCTTATGCTCCTGCATCCGAAAGACCGACGCTTTGCGAGTTCGTATCGCACCGGCACTATTACGATCTGCTATCTACAGCGAAAGCTTCGAGTCGTGAAACAGGGACATGATTGATTCGTAAATAGGCTGTAGTGCAGAAGGAGGTGCGCGATGTTACGAAGATCTTTGGGTGCCGCATTGAGCGCGGTTTCCTTGGTCATGTTCCTTGCTCTCGCTCTGTTTGCCGACAAGACGCCGACGAAGGCGCTTGTGTCCGGTGTGCCTCGCTATTATCAAGCCGACATGCGGATCGGTGGCAGCTGCTGGTTCCCTTCCGGATGCGGCCCCGTCGCCGGCGCCGCGGTTTGCGCGTGGTGGGATAAGCGCGGCTTTCCGAATCTGATCGACGATAGCGAGCGTGAGGCGGACGGTCTTCCGCAGCAGGCGATTGTCGATCTTGGTGCCGCACGGTACATGAATCGCGACACAAACTGCGCGCAGTCCTGGGTTATGGCGGGCAATTTCGCCTCGGGACTTGAGAAATACATGAACGAGCATCTCGGTCCCCGCGCTTCAGTTGCACGGTTCGAAGTGACTCGGTACCGAATTACCGATTCCGGGTACGAGGTGCCGGAGACCGGCGAGAGCGGCAGCTACGAAGAGCTGTTTTCGATTGTGCGGCAGGAAATTTGGAGCGGCCGTCCCATGGTGTATCTCTTTCGCTGGCAAGGGGAACAGAATAACGACGACACATTCAAGGTTGCCGATCACTATGCTACTGTTGTGGGATACGACAGCACGGACGGCAGTCGGCGGCTTATCATACAAGGAAATCAGTCGACACAGCTAAACGACGCTGTTACCGGCTATCAGAATGTGTACATAGACTCCAGTCGGTATCTGCGTCTAGGCGACCATACGAAGGGCAGTGCAGCAGTGAAATACCATCTGTTCGCCATTCGACCGGTTCCGGCCGGTTCCGTAAACATTGGCCTGGGCGTGGAACCGCTATTGCTTGATGATGGAGCGGTGCGAAACGTCGAATACCATTTGAACGGAAACGACGGCGTCGCTTCATCGTGGTTTGAGCCGAAGCTCGAGCAGATCGATGTCTTTGTCGATGATCTGTGGCACAATGGCGATGATTGGGAACGAACCAGCGAGTTGATCCTGCAGGATGGCATCTGCTTTGTAGCGGGATGGCGCGAGGCAACCACTACATCGACAGGGGCGGACAACGACGGTGACGGTGTGATGAACGTAGCGGACAACTGTCTTGACGTTGTCAATCCGGACCAGCAAGATTCCGACGGTGATGGCTACGGCGATGCATGCGACATGCCCGATTTTCAAGCGGTCTGTGTGCGAGTAGATGCGGAGAGCGTATCGGGCTCGAGCGTCAAGGTGACACTGTACGTCGAGATACGTAACTTGCAGCAACCGCGCGAGCCCTACGTCGGTGTCGTCGACGTGGCGTGGGCGCAAGTGAACTCTATGACGACAACGCAACCGAAAAGAACGATATCCCCACCGACTGGTCCGCAGGTGGCGGCGAATCCCCTTTATCCAATGACATCGACGGAAGCAGTGGCGTTCGTTGGGGCATCGACCGCATATCTACAGCACAGTTGGCTTATCGGGCAGGAAGACTGGGATGAAAGCGCTGGCTTCGCACGGCCTACAAAGTTCACTGCGCTGGTTGACCCTGACAACAAGATCGGCGAGACAAGCGAAGTAAACAACTTATGCACGGTCTCAGTCGGAAGTTGGTCTTCAGAGCCGGGCTTGTTTGCTTCCTCCCGCATTCGCGAGATCCAGCTTGCATCTCAGGTGAAGGACCGAGTTGAATCGTCGCGACTTGCCAAGTGGAAGCCCAGAGAAGTTGGAGATGGGACGTTCGTCTCACTTCAGATACCGCGGCAAGATTGGCCTCAGATTATGTCATTGCTTGGAAACATTGACCAAGTCGATCTGTTCATGGCGAAGATCGAAGGGGCCGACACGCTCATTGTGAACGTAGTTCACTGATTGCCCACTGAGTTCCGGTGAGGCGGCATCCGTCGCAAGCTGAGGCGTCACTAGTCCTTGTTGATGAGGTGAAGTGGTGCGTATTCTATTGATTCTTAGTATTGGAGCCGGCGAGAGGAGTTGAACCTCCGACCGACGGTTTACGAAACCGTTGCTCTACCACTGAGCTACGCCGGCATTATAGTCCGCATTATATCAGTGGTAATGCAGGGCATCAACCGGGGGCAGTATGGACGGACTGGCGATTTCTGCGGCAATTGGCGAGATGAAGAGCCAAGTTGAAGGATGCACGATCCGCTCGGTCTATCAGCCAGAACGGGCGAGGTTCGTCCTGCCATTGTTTGCCGGAGGCTCGCGAAGACTATTTATCGCTCCCATCGAAGCGGCGATTCATCTCACTGCGTTTGACTTTGCCTATCCGCAACACCCGAGTTCGTTTACGATGCTCTTGCGTAAGCACCTGCGCGGCGGGAGGATTGTCTCCCTCAGTCAAGATGGCTGGGAACGTGTCGTCACTCTGGAAGTAGAGATGAGGAGAAGCGGCGAAACGAAGCGGGTTCTGCTCATCGCCGAACTCGTCGGCGTACGAGGGAACCTCGTGGTTTTGAAGGAGGGGCGCGTTCTTGCATCTCTTCGCTCGGACGCACGCGCCGTTCCAGGCAACGCATATGTTCCGCTTGCTCGACAGGACAAGGCCGATCCCGCGGAAATCAGTGTGGATGCGATTGCGAGCGTACTGGAGAAAGAGGGAACGGCACTTGGACTGATGCGGGCGATTGACGGCATCGGGAAGGATACGGCACAGGGTATCCTTGCACGCGCACACACACGGGACGGTGTTCCCTTAGCGGCGGCGGTACGAGAGGAGCTGTCGCGTATGGTCTTCCACGCAGAGCATCCGATCGGCGAATACGATCCGAATACGCGCACCGCTTCCTTCTTCCCACTCTTCCCTCCGGGAGAGGTGTGCGAATCGTTCGCCGCGGCGCTCGATCGCAGGCTGATAGACGATGAGACAGCGACGGAGACCGATGGCGGGCAGAGGCAGATTCGAGCGGGCATCGAACGAGAGATCGCCAAGCGTCGGCGGACAATCTCCAGATTGCGCGAATGGCTTGATGATGCAGCGACAACAGACACTCTGCGGCGACGTGCTGATCTACTCATGATCTATCAGCACGAACTCCCGCGGAAGATCAGCCGGGTTGATCTCGAGGATCCCGCAACTGGCGATCAGGTCACGATTCCGCTGGATCCAAGTTTGAGCGGACTCAGAAATGCTCAGGTATTCTACGAAAAGGCGAAACGCCTGCAACGAGGGCGTCCGCTCGTCGTTCGGCGGCTGCGCCGGTTGGAATCGGAAGTTCGTCTTCTGCAGACGGGGTTGGAGAATCTGCAAGACGGCGACGCGGTTTCAGAGCAGACGGCTGCACTTCTCCACGCGCTTCCTAAGAAACGCACAATAACGGTGGCGACTGCGCCACGTACGTATTCGATTGACGGCTACACGGTTCGAGTGGGGAAGAACGCCCGCCAGAATGATGAGTTGTTGCGTCTGGCGCGCGCCGACGACCTGTGGATGCATGCACGTGGAGTACCTGGATCACATGTCGTGATACGGCGACGCGGAAACGAGGAGTTCCCGCAAAACGTGAAGCTTGCGGCGGCGCGACTGGCGGCGCGGTATTCCAAAGCGCGCAATGAACGGCGGGTCGAGGTGAGCGTGGCGGAGGTCAAACATGTACGCAAGCCTAGAGGCGCGCCGGCAGGAATGGTAATCGTTGCGCAAGAGGATACACTTGTTGTGGATACATCGTTATTGGAGGACGAATGAACATCACAAAGATACTTGAGATTGTCCTATCGCTCGTCGCTCTGTTTACCGCGATCGTCCTGCACGAAGTCGCACACGGATACATCGCCTACAGACTCGGCGACCCGACGGCGAAAACCCGCGGGCGATTGACGCTCAATCCGCTGGCGCACGTGGATATCATCGGCACTATTCTCGTCCCGATTGCGCTTATTGTCATGAATTCGCCGTTTCTCATCGGATGGGCGAAGCCGGTTCCGATTAATCCCGGATACTTTCGCAATCCGTTCAAAGGCATGTTCTATGTCGCCCTTGCCGGGCCGGGTACGAACATCGCGCTTGCCCTGGCGGCCGTAGTCCTGGGGCGAGTCGCGCTGCTGCTGGTGCCCAATTCTCTCCTTGTTCTGCGCACGAGTTTCGCTGCAAACTTCGTGCACGCGATCTTCTATCTTCTGGGTGTGTTCGTCGTGTACAACGTGATCCTGGCGGTGTTCAACATGATCCCCATCCCGCCGCTCGACGGTTCTCGCATCCTGACGTACTTCCTACCACCGGAAGGGCGCCGCGTGATGCTATCCCTTGAGCGTTACGGGTTCATCATCCTGATCGCCATCATTTACCTGGGCGGCCTGCGCGGACTGTTCGGAGTCATGAATGGAATCTGGAGCGGGCTCCTTGGAAGTCGTTGGCTCCTCGCGCTGATGACCTAGGCTTGTTCAACGACGCTTCCCTTCGTATAATCGCGCCATTACCAAGGAATACATGGAGAGGGTTTCTGTGACAAAAAACAGCACGCAAAGCGAGATTAAAGAACGTTCCACTACCGATGTCACCGTGCAGGTTACCGTTGACGCTGCGACAGTGAAGAATGCAATAGATTCGGTGTATAGACGATACAGCAGAGAGGCGCGCATCCCCGGATTTCGTCCCGGTCATGTGCCACGGGCGTATCTGGACACCCGTTTTGGGCACGAGTTGTTCACAGAAGAGGCGCAAAAGGACCTTGAGGAAACACACCTGCCGAAGGCCCTCTCGGAACTAGATCTTCGCCCCGTAACCACCCCGGAAGTGGAGAGCGTTGATTTCAATGCAGAAAGCCTATTTGTTTTTGAGGCGCGTTTTTCGGTTCTCCCGGAGTTTGAGCTTCCCGAGTATCGAGGAATCGAACTGGATGTGGAGCCGGTCGATGAGGTTACCGACGAGGAGATCGATGGAACAATAGACGATATCCGAAACCGATTCGCCACGCTTGCTCCCAAGGATACCGAGACGATCGAAACAGGAGATATCGTGCACGTGAAAGAGAACGATCACGAGTGGGATCTCCGCGCCGACGCCGACAATCCAGTCACGAGCGTCGTAATCGGCCATAAGGTCGGTGACACGGTTGATATTGAACTTGCGCAACCCGAGGGTGAGCCGGCGAACGTTGCTCTTACCCTGCTTGATGTGAAAGCAGTTGTGCTTCCCGAGCTGAACGATGCATTCGGCAAAGACGCAGGTTTCGACACTCTCGAGGCGCTCAAAGAAGACGTAAAGGACAAGATTGCCAAGGCCAAGGCCGACCGACGTGAACGGGCGACCAAGGTCACGCTGCTTGATCGCCTGGTGAACGAGATCGATCTGCCCCTCCCCGAGAAGCTTGTTGAAGAGATGACGGACGAGGAATTGGGCGAGTTCAAGGAGCGCCTTGCTCATCCGGAATCTCCGGTGACATTCGAGAAGTATCTCGAAGAGCGCGGCAAGAACGAAGACGAGTTGAAAGCGGAATATCGCGAGGACGTGACGCAACGCCTGCGCCGCGAATTGGTGATGGGGAAGATTATTGATCGGGAGGACATTTCGATCTCTGCTCAGGAGCTGGACGAGATTGCGCGAGCGGAAGCCGAGGAAGCGGGCGAGGATCCGATCAGGTTCGTTGCTCGGCTGAAGGCGAGCGACCGTTGGGACAGCTACCGTACGGAGAAGATAAACGGTCGTGTATTCGACATCCTCTACGACACGGCAAAGTTGAAACTGCCGGAGGAGAGGAAATGATCGGACAGATTCCGTTTGTCATCGACCATAGCGGCCAAGTGGAGCGCACGTATGACATCTACTCGCGCCTACTGGAAGACAGGATCGTATTCCTAAGGCATGCGATCGATGATGAGGTAGCAAACGTGGTGATAGCCCAGATTCTGTTTCTGGCCGCCAAAGACCTGACGAAAGACATCAAGCTGTACATCAACTCGCCGGGCGGCTCGGTGACCGCGGGACTTGCCATATACGACACAATACGATACGTCAGCTGTGACGTCTCGACAATCTGTATCGGTCAGGCAGCGAGCATGGCCGCTGTCCTTCTTGCCGCTGGAACGGCGGGGAAGCGGGTAGCTCTTCCCAACGCGCGGATTCTCATTCACCAGGTATTCGGTGGCGCGCAGGGGCAGGCGGCGGATGTGAAGCTCCAAACGGAGGAGCTGCTCCGCATGCGCGATCAGATTGTCAAGACCCTCTCCTTTCACACGGGAAAGACCGTGAAGAAGATAGCCAAGGACACTGATCGTGATTACTACATGTCCGCAGAAGAGGCAGTCGCGTACGGAATTGTCGACCGTATCATCCAGCCGAAGGCATAGATAAGCAATCACAGCCGGGTTGTTACATCTGCGTACGTCCGATTTCGGTTCATTCCGTAATCCGCCTGTGATTGAACGCGAAAGATGGATGAGATAAGAAACTCCGCCAAGGCGATCATCATTGCGAATGAGACACTCCTGGTGACGCGAAATGCTGATACGCTAGGGACATTCTACCTATTGCCCGGTGGGGGGCAACGTCACGGGGAAACGCTCTCCGCTGCCTTGGTGCGCGAGTGCCGTGAGGAGATCGCGGCCGAGATTGTCGTGGGTGAACTGCTGTTCGTACGTGACTACATCGCCGGTAACCACGAATTTGCGGAAAGCGAGGGAAGAGTTCATCAGGTCGAGTTCATGTTCCGCTGCCACGTTCGCGATGGCGAACGCCCGCAGGTGGGCAACGTACCGGACATGTACCAGACTGGCGTCGAATGGCTGCCGCTGGATGTGTTGTCGCGCGTCAGGTTCTATCCGGCGACGCTTGTGGACCCGTTATGCAGACTGATGAGAGAAGAATCAGTGGATGTTTGCTACCTTGGAGACGTGAACTAGCGGCTATAATCGGTGCATGATGCAACAAGATAAGAAGCTGGCAGATCATGTGGGAGCAGTCGTAACCGGCAGTGCACGCGGAATCGGCGCTGCGATTGCTGTGAGCCTGGCTGCTCGTGGTTACGGTGTAAGCATCAACTACGTGTCCGGCGAGGAACTGGCGATGCAAGTCGTGGATCGGATCAAATCCGCAGGTGGTCGCGCGTTTCCCTTTCGGGCGGACGTTGGCGATCACGAGCAGGTGCAAGCTTTGGTCGAGGAGACCGCGCGGCGTTTCGGAGGTGTGCGCGTTGTGGTCAATAACGCCGGGTTCTCCCAGCATCGCACGTTGGATGACATGTCGGTTGCGGATTGGAACCGCGCGATCTCCGTAAACCTGTCGGCGGCGGTATTCGCGGCAAAGGCTGCGCTTCCTTACCTGCGAAAGCTCCCGTGGGGGCGGATAGTCAACATCTGCTCATTGCGAGCGATGACCGGCTCGGATCATGGCGTGCACTACGCAGCGGCGAAGTCCGGTCTCATCGGGCTGACGAAGTCGCTTGCGCTCGAACTCGCGCCCAACATCACTGTAAATGCGGTTTCGCCCGGCTACACGAATACCGATATGAATGCGGCCGCGCTTGCAAAGAACGGCGACGCGATCCGCGCCAAGATCCCGGCAGGCCGCGTCGCCGAGCCGGAAGAGATAGCCGCTCTCGTAACGTTTCTCGCATCTTCTGAGGCGGCATATATCACCGGGGAGACCATCAACTGTAACGGCGGCATCTATATGCGTTAGTGCCGTGACAAGAGGAGAATTCATGACGTTTCGCGAATACGATGAAAAACGCGATGCGGAGCCTGTCAAACGCATTTGGCGCGAAGTCGGATGGCTGGAGAAGAAAGAGCACGAACAGGCGCTTGCCGCCGTGATCGAATCGAGCCGCACCGTGGTCGCAGAGGTGAATGGCATCGCTGAATGCATGGTAAACTCAATGAAAGGCTCCATGCGCTATCTCGACCACGATGTCGATGTTGCATGTATCGGGGGAGTAACCACAAGCAGGATAGCGCGCAAGCAAGGTATTGCGGGGCGTCTTGTCGCGCATGCACTGGCGCGCGAAGCTGCGGATGGAATTAAGGTGGCCTTACTCGGCATCTTCGACCAGGGATACTATAACCAGCTTGGGTTCGGGAACGGCGCCTATGAGCGCTGGCTTACCTTCGATCCAGCCGATCTCGCCGTCGATGTGCGTCCCCGCGTGCCGGTGCGTCTCGGAAATGACGACTGGGAAAGGATACACCGCTCACGGCTGTGTCGTACGCGTTCGCATGGGGCCTGCTCCGTCTGTTCGCCATTGATGACGAAGGCCGAAATGCTTTGGAGCGACAACGGTTTCGGGCTCGGATATGAGGATGAGCATGGCGAGGAGCTTACTCATCACTTGTGGTGCACCACAAAGGAAGTAGAGCATGGTCCGTACAACGTTTCGTGGATGTCGTACCGTTCGAAGGAGCATCTTGTTGAACTGCTGGCACTAGTGAAAAGTCTGGGCGATCAAGTCCACTCCGTGAAGCTCTACGAGCCGGGTGGGATTCAGCTGCAGGATCTGCTCGTGCACCCGTTCAAGTCAAGGCGGATCACAAAGCAATCGGGGCACGCAAGCCGCATGACGTGCGCCGCCTACTGGCAGGCGCGGCTATTGGACCTATCATCGGCGCTCGCGGATACTCGCCTTGCAACAAAAGAGACGGTGCGCTTCAACCTCGCCATTGAAGACCCGATCGAGCGCTTCCTGGACGACAAGAGCACGTGGCGTGGGATCGGCGGCGATTACATAGTCAGTCTTGGCTCGTCATCACAAGCCGAGCCCGGGAGGGACTCTGCCCTTCCAACAATGACAGCGTCTGCCGGTGCATTCACCCGCATGTGGCTCGGCGTGCAGCCGGCAAGTGGAATTGCCTGGACGGATGCGCTTTCAGCTCCGCCTGCGCTATTGGCGAAGCTGGATCGCGTTCTGTCGCTGCCTACACCGCGAATAGACTGGGATATCTAGCCTGTCAGATGAATCCGATGATATCCGCCGTAATAGCTACGGTCTGTTCATTTTTCGAGCTTTAGTCGGTACAATTCCGATATTCTTGTGCAAGGGGGATGATTGGATGAAGCTGGTGCGAGGATTGATAACCGGCGGCGGCGTAGGGGCGTTCTTTTTCTTCAGTTGGATTATTCAGATGCTGTGGAACAGCATCATCGTGAACTATCTCGGTCTCTTGAAGCCACTGTCCTATTGGCAGGCGGCCGGATTGTGGTTCTTAGTGACTCTGATTTTCGCCTGGGCCGGCATTGGCGTGAGCGGCAGGATATTCCGCAAGTGGCGTTCCTACGACTGAGTGCGTGTAGCTCTCATGGGCAGGACCGCACGGGGGCCGCTCTCATCTGAGATCAGTTCAAACTCAAGCCCGTAGGCCGCGGCCAGCGGCGCAGGTGCGACAACCACCGCAGCGCGGTCGTATGCGATCGGTCTGCCTTGAGAGAGGAGAAGGGCCGAGTCGCCGTAGGTGAGTGCGCTGTTTGGACTGTGCGAACTGATGGCGAAGGTGAAGCCCTGTATGGCAAGTTCCCGCACACGGCTGAATAAGTCGTTTTGGTGAAGCGGATCGAGGTGAGCGTCCGGCTCGTCCATCAGCAGATAGCGTACTCCTTGCGCCAATCCGCGCGCGACTAGAACCAATCGTCGTTCTCCTCCGCTGATCTCCGTGTACGGACGATTCCGCAGCGGCCAGAGATCGAGCGCATCGAGGGCTTGCGCTACCGCTTCATGGTCACTGTGGCGAGGTTTCGCGAACGGCCCGAGATGAGGGGAGCGCCCCATAAGCACCACATGGTAGACGCTGTAGGTGAAGATGGGTTCATGAATCTGGGGAACGAACCCCACGCGCCGCGCTCTCTGCATCGGAGGGAGTCGATGGGCTTCCTTTCCGTCCAGACGAACACTTCCCGATCGCGGTGAGCGGATTCCACACAGGCACTCAAGGAGCGTTGTCTTCCCACTCCCGTTCCCACCCAAGATGAATGTGACTCCGCCCTCGTCCAGGGACAGCGTGATGCCGTCGAGTACCAGCCTGTCGCTTGTGTAGGCGTAACAGAGATCTATCGCGGCAAGGCTCATCGCCATCCTCCTCGTTGGCGCAGTAAACCCATGAACAACACGAGAAAGACTGGTATCCCGATAAGGCCGGCGAGTATGCCCAGAGGAATCTCGCTCGGCAGCGCCGTGCGCGATATGTCGTCGAGCGCAAGAAGGATGAACGCACCGATGCCGATCGAGGCGGGGATGAGTCGCGCATGATCAGGTCCGACGATCGCCCGAGCGGCGTGAGGGACGATGAGTCCGATCCAACCGATGATGCCGCTTTGCGCGACCGAAGATGCCACCATAAGAGACGCCACGACAAGCACGACGAAGCGACTTTTGCGCACGTTTATCCCCATGGAAGCCGCCTCGGTCTCGCTTAACGTGAGAAGATTCACTCGCCAGCGCATGAGTAGGAAGAACGAGATTCCAAGTGCAGTCACGATCGCCAGCGGCCAAACACTCTCCCAGCGCGCGCCGGAGATTCCACCGAGCAGCCAGTACGTGATTGCCGGAAGGGTATCGAGCGGATCCGCGACGTATTTGACCAGACCGAGAAGGGCGTTGTAAAAGGCGCTCACCAAGATACCGGTTACGACAAGGATGAGTATCGACGATCCGAATCTCCAACCGATAGCGTACACGACGAGAATGGCGAGAAGGCCAAATCCGAACGCGCTCAGTTGAACGATAGCCGGGCTGTGCGTCGTCAGGAGCGCCAGCGCCGCCCCGAATGCCGCGCCTGAACTTACGCCGAGAATTCGGGAGTCAACGAGCGGGTTCCGCAGAACACCCTGGAAGATCGCGCCACTCACAGCCAGATTGGCCCCAACACAGACTGCGGTGAGGATGCGCGGCAGCCGCACATGCAGTACAAGAGCCCGGATTGTTGCCGTCACGTTCCTCGGCAGGATGATAGCGTGGATCACATCGTCGATCGGGATGTGGTAGCGGCCGATGAACAGCGACGAAACGATTAATGCACCAGGGAGAACGACGAGGAGCCAGCCCCAAATAGCTTGGTGCCCTAGTTTCCTGTCAATCGTGCGACCTCCTCGTCGGAGAGAACGTAGCCATAGAACCGGCTGTAGAACGTGCGGCATTCAGCGGCAAGATCGAAACCAATCTGGTGTGGATACAGGACGTGCGCCAGCCACATGATCCCGAGGAGTGAGTCGGGAACAGGCGTGTCCCAGGCGGCGGCGAGCGCCGGCATCTTGTACACGCGACCATCGCGTACGGCTGGGACCGACTGCCAATCTGGATCATCAAGAATTTGAGCGGGCGTAAGGCCGCCGTAGCTTGTGATGATTATTACATCCGGCTGCCAGACGAGGACCTGTTCGAGATTGAGATCGTTCCAATAGCCTCTAATATCTCGTGTTACGGATATCCCGCCGGCGGTATCGATCATCAAGCTCTGATACATATCGCCGCTTGCAGCACGCAGCGGGTTGCTACCGCAGAAGTAGACGCGCAGTCGCTTATCGGCTGGGATGGCATCGGTCGCAGTGCCGATTGCTTCCATCACGCGGTTGTAGTAGTCGGCGAACTCCTGGGCGCGCGCCGTCGTATCCGGTCCGAGGGCCTTGCCGGTGAGAAGCATCGCCTCCTTCATCGTCTCCGGAGTTTCCGCAGCATATTGGATTGCCGGAATACCCAGATTCGTCAGGCGATCGGCAAGATCTCCGTGTTTCACTGGATTGGTGAGAACGAGATCGGGATCCTTCGCCACGATATCCTCCAGGTTTGGCTGTCCGAAGGATAGCTTTTCGCCGAGCTTGGGCTCAATCTCCCTCAGGGCGGCGGGAGCCTGACCCAGACCCTTGATCTGCACATACCACGCGCTCACCATTCGGTCACCCGCGCCTAGCGCGTAAACGTAGTATGTGGAGATCCCATACACGCTTACGATCCGCTCCACCGGTTGTGGAATGTCGACAGTCCGCCCCGCTTGATCCACCACTTCCACTTTCCCGTTCGCCATTGTGGCCGCGACCGGCAGCGCGGTGAGCAGCAAAACCAAGACAACATAAAACCCGATCAGGCTACGCCAACTGTACCTCATCCGTATCTCCTTTCTCGTTTTCCAGAATCCATCTCTTGCACTCCTCCAGCCAGTCGATTGCGGCTCTTATCTGGCGAACACGGAATCGAATTGCGAGGTGTGCGAGAGTCTTGTCGTCCGTCGGCAGGTCTTTGCGCTGTGAAACCCTCGCAAGTAGCCGGTCGAGAAGCGCCGCTTGTGCATCAATCAATGTGAGGACTGCGTTGCTGCTGGAGTGGTGCAAGAAGTAAAGCTTTGCCATGAACACAACACGTATGTCTCGCAGATGCCGAACCGGCGCAACACACCACTGGAACAAGGCACGGGTCCCTCTTTCGGTGGCAAGATAGACGTTGCGCGGTGGCCTGCCTGCCTGCTCTTGCACCTCGACGGTAACAAGGCCCTCATCTGCCATGCTGTGCAGGGCGGAGTAAATCTGGCTGGTGGCGATATTCCAGAACGGGCCGAGCGCTGCGTCAAGACGCTTTCGCAACACATACCCATGCGCCGGACCTTCGGCAATGATGCCCAATATCGCGTACTCGACTGGAAAGCGTTTTGTCGGCATGATACTCCTTAAGGGATTATTCCAATAGAGAATATCTTACTTATACCAGGTTAGCAATCAACAATGGCGCCGGTCGATTCATGACATCCACGGACTTCGAGTTTGCTGCGAGGAATGTTGGCGTATAGTCGTTTGCTGTACCCGATCTTGCGCCCCAGCGCTCGCCGCTTGTAGTATTCCCTAACCACTCGGATAGAGGAGCCGTGAAGACATGCAGCAGGCGCTGAAGAACGTGTTGGGTTCTTTGGATGTGGATTACGCGGATATTCGCTTCGAGAAGAATCAAAAGACGACGATAGAGTATGAGGGGAAGGAACTGCGTCGAATCGCGTCCTATTCCACATCTGGCGGCCACTTGCGTGCCTACGCCAAGGGAGGGAAAGCGATTTCGTCGTTTACTGAGCTTGCAGACGCCGATCAAATGGCGAGGAAAGCGGCCGTGTCCGCGAGTCTCGCGTCGCGACATCGTACGCATCCGCTCAGGTTGGCGTCGGCACCAGTGATCAACGGCTCATTCTTCCTCTCTCCCAAGAGCGATCCTCGGCGCATTTCACTTGCTGACAAACTCGAGCTTCTTAAGAAGTACAACGACATGATCCTTTCGTCGCGGGATGTCGCGACCACTAACTGCGTTTACGACGAGTTCTATTCGCACCGCACATTCGTCACGAGCGAAGGGAGTGCAGTGGAATATGAGCTTCTCATCGTGAATATCGCTGGGCTGATCGTTACCCGAAACAAGAATACAGTTCAACGGGTACGTTTTGCATTTGGAGGGAGCGACGATTTCTCCCGGCTTGTCGATCGCGATGATGAGCTGCGGCAGCGGATCGAACGCGCTCGTGAGCTCCTGTCTGCCGAACCGGCTACTGCTGGGGTGTGTCCGGTCGTTCTTGATCCGGATGAAGCCGGAGTCTTCATCCACGAAGCCTTCGGGCATCTGTCGGAGGCGGACGGGATTCAGGACAACCCGGAGTTCCGCAAGAAGCTCGAGTTGGGGACCGTACTTGCACAACCCATACTCAATGTGACCGATGATCCACTTCTTCTCGATCTTCCCGGCGGATATCTTGTCGACGACGAAGGCGTACGGGGGAGGAAGACGAAGCTAATTGAGGATGGGGTACTTGCTGGGCGGCTTCATTCGCGTGAGACGGCAGCTGAATTCGACGAACCGCTGACCGGGAACATGCGTGCGGTCGATGCCCGATTTACGCCGATCGTTCGCATGTCGAACATTTTCATAGAGGCCGGGGGATCAACGTTCGATGAGATGATTGCTTCAATCGACGACGGCTACTACCTTGTCGGAGCCAAGGGTGGCCAGACATCGGGCGACCAGTTCAGTTTTGGTGCGCAATGGGGATACCGCATTCAGAATGGACGCTTGGGCACAATGGTGAGGGACATCAACATGAGCGGCGAGCTATTCTCGACCCTGAGAGCGATATCAATGGTGGGAGATGACGTTGTCTACGGAGAGCGCGGCGGATGCGGCAAGGGCGGAGGCGGGCCGATGCAGATGAATCGAAAGTCGGGGAAAGGAGCACCTCACATAAAGATCGACGCGGTGACACTGGGAGGGACACGATGAAAGAGCTGATCAAGAGCGGTATGAGTACAGTGGATTCCGCGGAAGTCTACTGGGTTCGCGAGCACAAGACAGAGGTGCTCTTCCGGAATTGCCAGTTGTCGCGCATAAACGAGGACGATCTATCGTCGGTCGCCGTTAGGGTGATCGATGGCGGGCGCATCGGCTTATCTTTCGGCACTTCTCCGGATGCTTCCCTCATCAAACAGGCAAAGGTGGCGGCCGCACACGGTGGTATGGCGGAATTCTCGTTTGCCGACCGGTACTCGTATCCTGCGGTGACCACACACGACGATGCCACAGCGCGTGTACGAAGCGATGATCTCGTCTCGTTATGTGAGGAGATCAAGAGCATTGTCATCAAAGAGCTTCCTGGAATTGCGCTCAATGTACACTGTGAAGCTACGAAAAAGGATCTTGCTGTCGCCACCTCGTGCGGCGCTGATGGAGAGCAGTCGTCCACCGAGTTCGCGATTTCCGTTTCTGCACCGATCAAGGGAGCAGGTACTGGAATTGGAAAGAGTAGAGAAGCGATCTCGCCATTCTCTGTTCCGTACGACATGATCGCGGAGTTCATTGAGCGGTATCGATACACGGAAAAGACATCCCGACCCAGAACCGGACGTCTGCCTGCGATCCTTGCTCCCGAGGCTTCGTTCCTCCTCACCATACCACTTGCCGCCGGAATGAGCGGAGACAGGGTAGCCGACGGAACATCACCCCTGCGCGATCGAGTTGGTGAAACGATTCTCTCGGAGAAGCTTTCGATTATCGACGATCCGACTGTGAATGGGGATCCATCGTCCCGCAGATTCGATGACGAGGGTGTCGCCTGTGTAAGGCGTGTGCTGGTGGATGCGGGAGTCCTGCGTGGATATCTGCTCGATCTCCATTCTGCCGCGAGATTGAAGACGGCGTCGACTGGCAATGGGTACAAGCGCGCCTTGTTCGGATCCGGAACGGAGACGTCTCCGAATCCCTGGCCGACACATCTGTTCATCGAACCGGGTGACGTCCCGTATCGGGAGATGATTTCGTCGATGGAAGAAGGCATTCTTGTTACCGGCGGGATGGGGTTTCACTCGGGCAACTACCCGCAGGGCGAATTCGCGGTACAGGCACTCGGATTTCACATAAAGGAAGGACAGGTGCTTGGTAGGATACAGGGAACGATGGTCGCGGGGAACATCTATCGGGATCTTCTGCACATAAGGGCAATAAGCAGCGAGCGCGAGGAGTGTGACGGCGATTGTGCTCCGTATATCTTGATTGACTCTCTCCAGGTGGCAGGCTGACAGTACTGAGCAACCGAACGATCGGACATCCAGCGTGTATGTGAGCTTTCGATCGAAAGCGAATGACGTCTCTTGTCTGTGCGACGTTCGCCTCTGAACTACCCGCTGGGATTGGCTGGTTATGGTCTTGGGAGACATCCGAGTGACCCAAGCAGTGAGGGGGCGATGAAGATCGCTTCTCTGCTGGATTAAGCGGTGCAATTAGTTGAAGCTGCGTAGGCGCTCAATCACTGTGTATTTCGGCCATTGTGCGATCGCATTCAACAGAGCCGCAACGAAAAACACACTAACCTTGACATCCACACATCACTCCGAGGAGTAGCTACTTGACACTTAGGCCCCTTTTGGGTGTACATTGGAGCAAAGGAGGTGTGTATTATGAAACATCTATGGGTACGAGCGACCGTTGTGTTGCTTGCCTTGCTGATTGTTGCTGGGATACTGGGTCAGGCAAGCACGGTTTACAGTAATCGGTACAAGTTGGGCGAGACTGTTCTGTTCAAGGTCGAAAACTCCGGCGGAAGCTGGTGGTGGTCCTCTTGCTGTTGTCAATGCAACACGTGTTCCGATACACAAGTGCTGGGTTGGCACATCGCGAATTCGTCCGGGCAGACGGTATTCTCTGTTGTGCACGACGCGCCGGTCCTTGCCTCGACATGGCAGGGAAGCTGGGGGCAAGTGGATTTCAACGGAGGTAGCGTCGCTGCCGGAAACTATGTTCTGTGCGTCGATACCTCTGTAGGGACGCTGTCGCGCTTCATCAATCTATACGATCCGTGCAACTACTGTTATTGGAATTGGGGCTGGTCGTGCAACACCTGCCAACAGGAACAGCCAACGATTACCACGGATTGCTATTGCAAGACAAGTCTGGTATTGGCCAGAGAGTCATCAACGTGCAACAGCTGCTGGTGGCCGTTCTTCCGTTGGCCGTGTTCATCTGGTTGTTCGTCTAGCTGTTCCTCCGGCTGTCCGTAGCATGTTTTGCCGGTGATATGGGGGCATCACCGGCAAACGACCTTTCAAGGAGGTCTTCATGAAGAAGTTAAGAGTTCTGTTGTTCTTGCTGGGTTTTATCCTGGCAATCACGACGGGGGCACTAGCGCAAAATGACGGCGAAACATCGCCAATCATTCCCGACATAGTTGCATTTGCGCAAGCGGCGGCGTCTGCCGCCGCGCAAGCCGCCGCGCAGGCACAGGCGTCCGCAAATGCGATTGCTGCCCTATTGCCACAATTGCAGAATCCGTGTTCTCTTTGTTCGGATCAATATGGTGCGATCTCCTCGGCTCAAGCAGCGGCATCTGCATCAGCAAGTGCATGCTCCTCTGCATCAGCAAAAGCGGATGCGATGATATCGCAGATAGTACAGGCGGCTTCGACTGCTCAGGCAGCGGCGTCTGCGTCTGCGAGCGCGTGCGCCGGAGCAGCGGCTGACGCAAAAGCGATGATCGAGGACATAGCAGCTGCAGCCGCCGATGCCAAGGCATCTGCCGATGCTTGGGTTGCCGCATGCGCGACTGCGGCGGCAAGTGCCGAATCGATGGCCGATGCTTCTGCAGATGCGCTTGCGTTTGCGCTCGCCTCGGCACAAGCTTCGGCAAAAGCGTGTGCTACCGCGGCGGCCAAGGTTCAGGCCTATGTCTCGGATATCGTTCGAGTGATCGCAGATGCGGAAGCGAGCGCCTCGGCGCAAGTGGAAGCGGCAGCAGCGGTGTATGCTGATGCCAAGGCGACGGTTACGGCGGTTGCCGGTGCGGCGGCTGAGGCCTCAGCCAAGGCCCAGGCGTGCGCAAGTGCGAACGCACAAGCGCAGGCGCAGGCAAACGCAACTGCGACGTCGGTCTCCAAAGCGCAGCAGATCTCTGAAGATGTGAGTGACACTATCCAAACACCGGTTCTGTGTGGGTCAGTCGTTACGCAGATCTCGGGAACAGTCAGTGCAGCCGCCTCGGCGGTTGCTGAGGCGCAGGCGGCGGCGCAGGCGGCGGCGCAAGCGACGGCACATGCCTATGCTTCGGCACAGGCGCGGGCAGCTGCGGCTGCAGCCGCGTATTCGCGTGCCCAGGCGCAAGCGCAGGCGGCGGCAGTAGCATATGCGCGTGCAGAGGCGACCGCTGAAGCGATCGCAACGGCGAGGGCTCAGGCGGAAGCAGCGGCATATGCTGCCGCGACTGCAGTAGCCCAAGCGCAAGCAGCAGCAAATGCGCAGGCGCAGGCCGTGGCGGGGGCGCTCGCAAGCGCTCAGGCGAGCGCAGAAGCAACTGCAACTGCTATTGCCAGCGCAAGCGCGCAGGCGAGCGCACATGCACAAGCAGCGGCCAATGCTGTTGCAGAAGCGAGGGCGGCTGCTACGGCGGCAGCGAGTGCGATTGCGAGTGCAAGCGCACAAGCGAATGCACAGGCGAATGCGGCGGCCAATGCCGTTGCAGAGGCGAGAGCAGCTGCTACGGCGGCGGCGAGCGCGATTGCGAGTGCAAGTGCTCAGGCGAGCGCCCAGGCGAATGCGGCGGCCAGTGCCAGTGCCAGTGCCCAGTCGGCGGCTTCTTCAATGGCCGGCGCTGTCGCACAAGCTCTAGCGACAGCTCAGGCCCAGGCACAAGCGGCAGCGACGGCAGCGGCCAATGCTTCTGCGGCGGCGCAGGCGGCGGCAACGGCGGCGGCGAGCGCGACTGCACAGGCGCAGGCCGATGCGACTGCAGCGGGGTCTGCAACATCATCAGCTTATGCACACGCATACGCGGCGTCAGAGGCCATGAACTCATCGACTGTCCTGGCCCAGGTCCAAGCTGCTGTTACGGCAAGCGCCCAGGCGCAGGCAGCGGCATTCGCCGCAGCGCAGGCATACGCCTCTGCACAAGCAGCGATTCAAACTGGCCTGGAAGCGATAGCAAGCGCTCAGGCTGATGCGCAAGCAGCAGCTCAGGCGGGTGCTACCGCGCAGTCAAAGGCGGAAGTGGCGGTCACGGTTGGTGTGGAAGCAGCGGCATCAGCCGAGGCAAAGGCCGAGGCAGCGGCGCAGGCAGCGGCGTCAGCGGCCGCGCAGGCACAGGCAGCAGTGATAGTTGGCGTGCAAGCAGCAGCGTCAGCGCAAGCTTCGGCGTATGCGGCTGCACAGGCCGCAGCTTCGGCGGCTGCACAAGCGCAAGTTGCCGTGTCGACAGGTGCAAAGGCATTTGCCAGCGCACATGCAGCTGCGTTTGCGGCTGCATTTGCAGCGGCATCGGCAAGCGCTGAAGCCGAGGCGTCAGTGTCTGTAGGCGTCAAGGCGGCGGCAGAGGCAGAAGCGCAAGCATACGCATCTGCTCAGGCTGTTGCGCAGGCGTTTGCGGCCGTACAAGCGTCGGCAACCGCGATCGCGGAAGCGGAGGCACGTGCAATGGCTTCTGCGACAGCGGCGGCAGAGGCATACTCTATGGCTCAGGCGTCGGCCAACGCTGCTGCTTCCGCAGCTGCAAGTGCCGATACGTCGGTATCGGTCATGGCCGATGTCCACTCATCCACCCGAGCGATAATCGATCAGTCGTGTCTGGAAGACATGTGTCGGGAGTATCAGCCGACAACACCTCCCGAGACACAGACGGAGACGCCTGGGTATCCTCGGCAGTGTCCCGAACCGGTAGAAAAGAGTTGGGAGTTTGGTGAGGTACAGGGCGGGATGTACATCATCTCTACAAAGTCCTTCCCAGCCGACGTGTCATCGACTCTGGCAGGATTCGACATTGTCGGATCGAACCAGGTTTCGAGCGATCTCCCCGAAGGGGTGACGTTCTCGATCGACCTTGCCAGCGACCGCGGGATGCTTCGCGGGACGCTTCCGAGAAACGCGATGACATATCATGTCCTCTACAACTTTACGGACGTGAACAAGTGCATGGTGGTCACGCTCCATATCATGATTACTGTGGCCGGAGGCCAAGAGCAGCCGGAGACGCCCACTTCAAGGTTGGGAGTCACGATTACGAATATCGCTGTGGAACCTCTCTGTAGTGACCGGTACAGTCATTCGGCTACAATCTATTGGGAGACCTCAGGCGGAACACCGCCCATTTCCGTTGACGGTATCTGGTTGACGCTCCCCAATGGCGTGACCACGGTTACGCACGGGATAACACAGGCGAGCGGATGGATGTCTACGAACATCAATTACCCCGATGGCGGGACGATCAATGTTCAAATACAGGCGCACGACGCCACCGGCGCCAGCGTCTCTGATACCGACACCGCTTATCTGAATCCGTGTTACAGGCAAACCCCAACGCAGCCCAGCTCGCAGGAGGTATGTGTACACGTGACTTCGGTTGTCATCTCGACGCCGTCGCTACGAACAACAACTGCCTACCTTCCGCAGGTAACCGAGATCCCGATGGAGTTCATTGTCAATGGACGGGACAGACGTACGAGCCCATTTGACTTGTGCGGCGTTCCCGGGACTTCGTTCCTTATTCAAGCGGAACGGGAGCACTGGACAGAACAAGAACAGCGACTTGTGTTCGTCCGTTGGGAGAAGTACGAAGAGTCCACCAAGTCGTGGGTTCCGATATCGGAAAATCCGTTCATTCAGATAAACCTGCAGAGTGGCGGTTCGGCGCGCGCCGTCTATCAGTACGGCACTGCAAACCAATAGCTTAGATCGGTGTAGGCGGGGGATGGTGCTGAGCCATCCCCCGTTTTTTTGCTTGACGGTGTCTGAGATTGCCGTTACCCTTTGGCGGTTGCATTGAGTGTACGCGAGGGTGGCGGAATTGGCAGACGCGCTAGCCTTAGGAGCTAGTGCCTTCGGGCGTGCGGGTTCGAGTCCCGCCCTTCGCAGTTGCAGGGCCTAAAGGCAACTGTTATAATACCGACAGGTTCGCGGGAATAGCTCAGCGGTAGAGCACTGCCTTGCCAAGGCAGGGGTCGCGGGTTCAAATCCCGTTTCCCGCTCCAAACGTGCATGGCCGGGGAAAGCTGCTAAGCCGGGATGGCGGAATTGGCAGACGCAAGGGACTTAAAATCCTTTGAGGGTATCCTCGTGCGGGTTCGAGTCCCGCTCCCGGCATAAGAATCGCGGGGTGGAGCAATCTGGAAGCTCGTCGGGCTCATAACCCGGAGGTTGTCGGTTCGAATCCGGCCCCCGCCACCAGAAGGGCGGCGTAGCTCAACCGGCTTAGAGCGCTCGGCTCATATCCGAGAGGTTCGGGGTTCGAGTCCCTGCGCCGCTAGAGGTTTTTTTCTTTGTGATTGGGGGCGTAGCTCTAATCGGGAGAGCGCTGCGTTCGCATCGCAGAGGTTGGCGGTTCGAATCCGCTCGCCTCCACTTGTTCCTCATCCAACAATTAGGACATGCCAATATCGCGAAACACTTGCGGCAGACCGATGCGCCGCATCATACGTTGGTTTCTTAGACTCCTCATTCGTTGTGCCTTTCGTGCTTTCTCACATCTGGAAATCATAGGTTCAGAGAACATCCCGTCCGAAGGGCCGCTCCTTGTTGCCGCGAACCATTTTCACTTTGCTGATCCTGTTGCTATTATCCGCTCGTTCCCGGATTCGATCGAGTTCATCGGCGGGGCGCAGATGCCTTTTGCACCGAAGATTGTGCGCTTTATCCCAAAGCTTTGGGGATACCACGCTGTTCATCGTGGAACGGGGGCGAGAGAGGCACTGCTTCACGCAGAAGAGATACTGCGTCGTGGTGGGATTGTAGGCATATTCCCAGAAGGGGGAAGTTGGGCAAGTGTGCTTCGCCCGGCGCGACCGGGGACGGCGTTTCTGGCTGTTCGCACGCACACACGTATCCTGCCGGTGGGGATAGACGGCCTGCTCGATTTCTTCCCCAGTCTGCGCCGTGGTCGGCGTGCTCGGATAACTGTGCGAATCGGTAATGCGATCGGACCTTTTGCGGCTACGGAGACGGGTCGAGAGGGAAGGGCGAGACTGGACGAGATCGGCGACAGAATAATGGAGCAGATAGCTTGCCTGATCCCGCCAGAGCGGAGAGGGCGCTACTCGTCCGATATCGGCGTCAGACAGGCGGCGCGGGAAGCGGAAGCATATCCGTGGGCAAGGGGGAAAGATGCAAGGCCAAGGTAGAGAGAATGGTTCGATACGACGGGAGCGACTGGCGTGGTATCTGTACGATTTCGGTAATTCGGCTTATGCGGCCGTGATCTTGCTTGCGGTTTATGCGGCCTATTTCAAAGAACAAGTGGCGGGCGGGGCGAATGGCTCATGGCTGTGGGGGCTCGCTGTTGGAATCGCCATGCTCGTCGTGTCGGTATCTGCGCCGATTCTGGGGACGATAGCCGACTACTCCGGATCGAAGAAGAAGTTCCTGTTCTTCTTTACAACGGTATCTTGTGGGTTCACTGCAATGCTTGCGTTCGTCGGAAAGGGAAACATCATTGCAGGAATGATGTTCTTCATCATTGCCGAGATCGGCTATCGCAGCGCCCAGGTGTTCTACAATTCACTCCTTCCGGAGATCGCGCCGCCGCGTGAGATCGGGAGAATATCAGGCAGGGGATGGGCCGTTGGATCTGCAGGAGGCATTGTCTGTCTGATTGTTGTGTTAGCGCTGATTCAGCTCTTTCCCGGAGGAATCAGTATCCGTCTTTCCTTCTTGATTACGGCCTTGTTCTTCGCAGGCTTCTCGTTGCCGATCTTCCTCTGGCTCCCGCGCAGCGAATCCGCTAGACGGGCTCCCGGGGATGATCCCATAATCGCTCTTGCTTGGAAGCGACTGGGAACCACGCTCAGAAAAGTGCGGCATTTCCGGGAATTCGCCAAATTCATGCTTGCGTTCCTCGTATACAACGACGGGATAATCATGGCTCTGAATTTCGCTGCCATATTGGGCGCAGTTCTATTCGGGCTCAATCAGCAACAGCTGATCGTATTCATGATCCTAGTGCAAGTGGCGAGTGTCGCCGGCGCTTACATCTTTGGGTACATCGCTGACCGGTTCAGCGCCAAACGATCCCTGATCACGGCTCTTCTAATGATGATCGGGGCAGTGGTCTGGCTATACTTCGACCACTCGCGCACTCTCTTCTACGTAATTGGCGGCATTGCCGGCTTTTCGCTCACAGCGGTCCAGTCGGTGAGCCGAGCGTTCGTCGGCAAGTTGGCTCCCGCTGCAAGAGCCGCTGAGTTCTATGGCTTCTTCGCGATGACCGGGCGGACCTCGTCATTTATCGGACCCACCGTATTCGGACTCATTGCCGTGCGAGCCGCGCTCTGGTACCAGAAGCAGGGACAGCAGGCAGCGCTTGCCGAGCAGTCAGGGCAGCGAATGGCGATCATCTCAATCGTGGCCTTTCTCGCAATTGGCTTTGCTCTACTGCTTCTTGCAAACGAGAAACGAGGCATTGACGCGGCCAAGGCCGACGAGGAAGGAGAACAATCCGCCGTATCCATAACGTAGAACCGCAGTTTGTGGAACCGGCAGAAGAGATATCGGCAGAATCCCTGCGTTCGACTTGCGCCCGCGTTCCGACACTTGACAGCCTGCTTATCGCTCCTATACTGAGATTATCTTTGAAGTGCGAATAACAAAGGAGGTGTGTTATGCAAGCGAAGGTCGGCATTGCGCTTCTGATAATGCTTTTTCTCGGATGCACAGCCATGGCGCAGACGACTATTACCTCAAGAGCGGTATCGATACCCGGAGGAACAGTCTATCTGCTGGACAACGATTCTGACGTAACGGCCACGGCGATAGGGATCTTGTTTGGCGGAAGCGCGAACATCACGCTGTCGGACATCATCGCCTTTGGCGGCGGCGCGGTGACGAAGATCCAGTCATGGGGAGGCGGTGCGTTCATCGACGTCGAACTGGTTCCGGGAGGGACGCTCCAGATAACGCTGGTCGGTGACAACGCATCCGCGAAGCTTCTTGCGGCCTGGATAAGGAAATAGGTCTCGGAGGTTCAAGCTCCGCAATGAGATATCTAGGGCTTGAACCTCTTCTCTTCTTCGTGTTGTTGCAGAAGCGCACTACGTACCTGAAATTGCTTTTGTTCATCCGTGCTGCGGAAGCGCCGTTCAGCGTGCTGACATATCCACTTTCTAGGAAGTCTCGTTTGACCAGCCGCCGAAGTCGCCGCCTTCGAATGGCTGCGCGTATCCCATGAGGCTCAACATTGCGAGCAGTTGGCTGCGATGATGCGTTCCGTGCGTTATCAAGTGGAATAGCTGATGGAGGCGGCGATCCTTGTCGAGCAGTCCCTGTATATGTGATCGCATCGAAGCGGCGAACCATGCCTCACCCAATCTGACGACCATTGCTCTGATTTCTGCAAGCGACATGTCTGATTGATACTCCAATGGCATACGCTTCTTGATGACCGGGCCGACGCAGCTGCTCCACGTCCTCATCACATTGGCTATGTGAAATATCGTGCGGTGCGGGGTGCGCAGGCCGAAGCCAAAGTCGCGACTCAGCTCGCCCTCCGACAGGGCAGTCAAGGCGTCGATTGCTCTTATGGTGCACCATACTTCGTACTCCACAAGTCTAGTGATGGTGTCCGCGTAATCGTTCATTGTCGTTCTACTTGTAGCCGGGTTTAGGGCATACTAACCTTTCTGGACGGGGTACCTGGAGAAGAAGTTGGTAAGCCTGATCTATATCCACTTTCTCACTGTGGCTCGATAACGTCTCCACTCATCGCCAAACTGCGCTTCCAGCATGCGTTCTTCAACCCGAATGAACAATATCTCGATCAAGACAGCAAAGGCCACAACAACTATGTAGGGCGATACAGACCTGAGAAGAATGGACATGCCGAGGAGAAGCGCGATAAATCCCAGGTACATCGGGTTTCTGGTCAAGCGAAATGCGCCTTTCTGTACAAGAACACTTGATTCCTTAAATGGCTTCACAGTCGTATCTGCCTGTTTGAAGGCGCGATCCGCCGCCAGATTGATCAATATGCCGAACAGCAGTGGGAGAATACCCAGAAGGTTCCAGGGCCACGGGATCAGATACCTGATAGGAGCGACAAAATGAACAAGCAAGCAAAGGAGTATCGCTATCAGCAGATAGGTCGTTGGCATGATCTTCTTCATTTCATTCCACCTCTTGCTTCGCATGTACTACGTACCTGACATTGCCAAGCAACTGAGGATGCGCATCGCTCTTCTTGTTCAAGCGTCGCTGAACGGAAGCGTCTTCCTTCACCTTTCAGTCATTGGATAGATTCCAGTGTCGGCTGCCCTCCCCCGGCAAGGTCATGCCGCAAGGCCCCCAATGACTACTGGTTCAATCGTACAGGTCTCCGCCAACGCACGAAAACACGCCGAGAAGAAACTTTCCGCTATGTCCAGATCGTTCCTTGAGCCGTGTCCTTGAGATCGATTCCGAGCTCTTGTAGGCGATCGCGGATGCTATCTGACAGAGCGAACTCCTTCTTTTCCCGCAGCTCGGCCCGCAGGTCGATGAGAAGGCGAATAAGGTCGTCTTCTATCCCTTTGGAAGCGGCAGTATCTTCCTGGAACAGGCCGAGGGGGTAGCCGAGTTCGCGGACGAGTGAGATGGCTTCCCGCAACGCAAGTCGGTCTCCGCCCGTCGCTGTACCACGGAAACGATTCGCCTCAGATACGACATCTTGGATGGCGGCGATTGCACCGACTGTATTGAGATCGTTGTCCATCTCGGCGACGTATCGCGCGCGGTGCTTCCCAAGTAATGTCAAGAAACGCTTGCCCTCCTCGCCGATCGTGCCCGTCTCTTCCGATGAGGCGAGGCCGGATGTGACTTCGTCGATCATCGTGTGCACCCTAGCGAGCGCCTTTTTTGCCTCTTCGAGCCCCTCCCGAGAGTAGTCGAGCGGTTTGCGGTACTGACGCGATAGGTAGAAATAGCGAACCGTCTCGGCGCCGAATTCGGCCAGCACTTCGTGGGCATAGGCGAAGTTGCCCAGGGACTTGGACATCTTCTCACCGTTGAATGTCAACATCCCGTTGTGCAGCCAGAAGCGCGTCAACGGCTTGCTGCGCGCTCCTTCCGCTTGCGCAATCTCGTTTTCGTGATGAGGAAAGATGAGGTCATTTCCTCCGGCGTGGATATCGAGTGTGTCGCCAAGGAAAGCATGCGACAGCACAACGCATTCCGTGTGCCATCCCGGCCGGCCTTCGCCCCAAGGTGAGTTCCACTTTGGCTCGCCCTGCTTGGCCGCCTTCCACAGCGTGAAATCGAGCGGATTCTCTTTCTTGTCCGATGCGGCAATGCGGGCGCCCACAAGCAGATCGTCGATGCTGCGACCGGAGAGTCTTCCGTAATCGGGGAACGCTGATACGCGGTAGTACACGTCGCCGTCCTGTTCGTAGGCGAGTCCTTTGTCGATGAGAGTTGCTATAAGATCGATCATGCCTTTGATGTGGTCAGTGGCCAGCGGGCTGTGCGTCGGTGGTTCGATCTTCAGCGCATCGAGCAGATCAAAGTACGCCTTGGTGTAGTGGGCGGCGATCTCCTCGATCGACTCGCCGGTCGAGATCGACCGATCGATCAGCTTGTCATCGACGTCGGTCACGTTCTGCACATACACAACGCGCCAATCCTTGAATTGCTCGAAGTACTTTCTCAAGGCGTCGAACACGATCACCGGGCGAACGTTTCCGATGTGCAGGTAATCGTAGACAGTGGGGCCACAGACGTACATCCTCACGGTTTTGGCGTCTTGCGGCGCGAAAGTATCCTCGTTGTGTGTAAGGGTGTTGTATAGCTTCATCGTGCCCCACCTCCTTTGATCTCTGATTATATTGAGGTGGCGCATAGCGCGCCATAATGGGACTCACTGCGTCCCGTCTTTAGTTGCGGTCGGCGCGTACTACATAGCGGGCAAGGAACGGGAATAGCACCAAGCCGGACACGACAAGCCCGATGGTAATCGCCCAGAAACGAGCAAGCGACATATCCGTCACACCGGTAGCAAACCGCATTGCCTCCGCCATGTAGGTGAGCGGAAGGCCCTTGGAAATCATGCGCATGTACGACGGCATGATTTCCATCGGGAAATAGATGCCGGCGAGGAACATCATCACCATGGAGAGAATATTGGCGATGTTGCTTGCACTCGACGGACGACGGACGAGAAGTGCGATTGCAGTCCCAAACCCCATCGAGCCAAACGCTGCCGCTGCGACAAAGACGGTGTACAAGAACCAATTCACCGGGAATGTGAGGTGTAGAACCGCAATAGCGATGAACAGTGTGAGTAGCGTGGAAATGTAGACGATTGCGAGCCTGATGGAGGCGATCGCGGCAAGCAGCATAACGGGCCGCATCGGGGTGACGATAAGGCGGTCGAGGAGCTTGCGTTCCTTCATCGCCGTGAGATGGCCGGAGATCGCAAACAACCCCGCAGACAGTATGGAGAACGCGAGGATGCCGGGGACCACCAAATTGAACCAGTCCGTGGCTGCGGCCTTTCCTATGTGTATCTTGTCGATAGAAAGGACTGGGCTGACATCTTGATATCGCAAACTGAACGCGGCCCCGATCCCTTGCGCCAGCTCTTGGAACGTGTAGTTGTCCTGAACGCGACCCGGATCGTAGATGAACGAAAGCTTGTTGCCGTCCCAGAGAATGCCAAAGTCGACCTTCTGATCGCCCATGGCGTCTTCCAGTAGCGTCTGATCCGCGTAGTGTGCGACATCGAGCGTTCCGACATCAGCGATTACCTGCTCCAGCGCCTCGCTGGAAACGCCAGACGATACTACGAGTCCGACGTGCGCTGTCTGCGCGCCGGTGTCTCCTCCCATGAGGAAGCCGAAGATGAGGATAAACAGAACTGGAAAGATGAAGGTGAAAACCAGTGTTGCCTTGTCACGTAACACGGTCATCAGTTCGGCATGAAGAAGCGCTTTGAATGATCTCATCTTTCCACATCCCACTTCAGGCGTCGCGAAGCGACGAGAACGCAAACCAAGATCCAAGCGAGTGGAACACCGACCGTCATTGGCAGGGAGAATGTGCCCGCCTCCACGCCCAGACTCATCCTCAGGCCATCGGAGAGATACGTAAGCGGGTTAATAAACACGATTATCCTCAGTACGAGCGGAAGCCCGCCCACTGGGAAGAAGAGGCCGCCGAGGAACATCATCGGCATGTTGAGAATGTTGGCGATCGCCATCCCTGCATTGGGAGTCTTTGCCAGCGATGCGATGAAGAACCCGAATGCGAGGAACGTCACCGACCCCAGCAGAAGGAAAAGGATCGGCGCGGGCTGCGCAAAATTAACTGACGCCCCAAACGCGAACCTTCCCAGGATGTACAGAAAGAAGAACTGAACCACGCACAATCCTACATGGCCGAGCGCGAAGCCGGCAAGATACCGCGGCGTGGTAAGCGGGGTGACCCAATATCGGCGCAAAATCTGACGATCGCGCGCGAAAAGTATCGCGCCGGGAACACCGAACAGTCCGGTGACAAAGAACCCCATCAAGATGATTCCGGGGAGGAGGAAGTCGACATATGGCAATTCGCCACTGGCATTCCCGATCCAGATCGTATCGGTCGGGATGTCCTTCTGTTCATCGAATTTGCCTGTACGCGCGAGAATCTCTCGGTCGATTCCGGAGATGATCTGCTTGATAATCGAAGTTGCCATCTGAGACCCGGCGTTTGCCTCATCCTGATAGACGACAATCTTGTTCACCGAGGCGTCCCCCGCTCCGGTCCCGGCAATGCTCTGCATCAACTGTTGATTGAAATCCGGCGGGATGACAACCACGGCGGCCAAATTGCCGAGACGGACGGCCTTTTGCTCGCGCTCGATGAATGCATCCTTGTCCTCGTCGGGTGCGGGTTTGACAAGAGAAAAGAGCGGTTCCTTGCCTGGTTCACTCGGTGTAGCCGCCCTATCAAAGACGGACTCCACCAATGCGGCAAAGTCCGTAGCCCCGCCGGTAGACGGCCCCATGTTAACAATTGCGACTGAGAAGTTGGTCGATCCCCCGTTACCCAGCCCACTGAAGATCAACGTGAGAACAACCAACAGGAACATGGGGAACAAGAGGAACCAGAACAGTGTCACTCGCTCGCGAAACGCCGTTATCAGATGTACCCTGGCGATGAGGAGGATTCCCTTCACTCTCTGATCCTCCTTCCGGTGAGCGAAAGAAATACGTCTTCCAGGTTCGGTTGGCGCACGACCATGTTCTTGAGCTCCAGGCCGTGTCCCTTCGCCCATGCCAGCAGATGCTCCATCGTTGAGATGAGATCCTCCGTCTCCACCGTCACCAGTTCTCCATCCATGCGGGCAGACTTGCACCCTTCTGCAAGCGGCACCAGCGCTTCCGACGACAGTGCACCTGCGGTGAATTCGATTATCGTCTCTTGCCCCAGTCTGGCTGACAGTTCCTGTGGGGAGCCCTCGGCGATGATCTTGCCGTGGTCCATGATGCAGACATAGTCGGACAACGCCTCGGCTTCTTCCATATAGTGGGTGGTGAGGACAATTGCCTTTTCCTGCGCTTTCAGGTCCGCGATAATCGACCAGATGTTTCTTCTCGCCTGCGGATCGAGGCCGGTCGTCGGCTCATCGAGAAACACGAGATCAGGGTCGTTTACCAACGCCGCGCCGAGCGCCAGCCGTTGTTTCTGTCCGCCGGAGAGCGTCTTTACATGAGCGTTCGCCTTCTCGGCGAGCGCGATCTTGTCCAGTATGCTATCTACGGATAGCGGATGCTTGAAAAACGAGGCGAAGAGGTGCAACACCTCCTTCACCTTGAGATACGGCTCGAAGTTAGCCTCTTGCAGCAGGACCCCCATGCGCTCTTTCACGGTGCGATCGACACGTCTAACACGGGTTCCGAAGACTTCGATCTCGCCTGCGTCCGGCTCCCGAATCCCTTCCAGAATCTCCAGAGTTGTTGTTTTGCCTGCCCCGTTCGGCCCGAGGATGGTGAAAACGCTGGCGCGACGTATGAAGAACGATATTCCGTCAACAGCGCATACCTCGCCGTAGTGCTTCACGAGATCCTTTATCCTCATTAGCACATTACCATTGTCTGCCAGTTGCGTCACCCCCCATTGAGGTCGCTATCGTACCCGCTGCCAATGGGACAGACAAATTCACCTGTTACCCAGTTTGCAGGTTCGCTGTCAGCCGCCACTGGAAATCCCTTGTTAAGGTGTGCTAGTGCTTGCGATGACCTTGGCGCTCTCAGCCTTCAGAAAATCGATAGTAAAAGTGGAGTCATCTATCGAGGCGGGAAACTCGATCTTGGAGTAATTCATCGTGGTCTTCTTGTTGCCGGCATAATCCTCATAGGTCAGGTTCATCGGGTAAAGGAGCGTATCTCCACTTTCTTTTGCGATCTCCTGAAAATTTGAGACGGTGTCGGTCTCGATTAGCTTGCCGTTCGCATCAAAGAAGTCGGCGCGTACAAGCGTACCATCAGCCTTGTTTACGGCAACGACAGCGTACTTGAAATCAGCCTGAACGCCGCCATTGGGTGTAATGCGGTACTCCCATGTGGACAGCGTTTCCTTCATCGGCGTCGCCGTATAGTCTGCGCTGTGCCAGATAACCTTGTCGAGACGTCCGAGGCCGAAACCGATCTCCTCTTCGCTTTGCGATACGTCGAACGTCTTCTCCTCTTCGATCGTCGGCCACCACGCCGTCATCGAGTCACCGTTTTCGAGAACCGCAAGGCCCAGCATGAATGATGCGCTTGCCTTGACGATAACGGATACTGCGACATCGCTTCCTTTTGTCCATGTCTCCAGCGTGTACTCCGCCGGGGTGTTGTCCCCTACTGCAACGCGGACGTCAACCGTGCCGTGACTGTATGACACGACGAACCGGTCGATGGCGGCGTGGTACGAGTCGACCGCTTGCGCAACGGACAAGGCAGGAAGGGCCAACACTAGACCCACAACGGCCAAGACTACTATCAAACGCTTCATGTTCAGTTCTCCTTGTTATCGTTTTCGAATAGATCAATCAGTATCGGGAGCAGCAGAAGGTCGAGCGCCAGACATAGGGCGACACCGATCGAAGCCACCCAGGCAAACGAGATCATGCCGCGATGGGAAGAGAAGACTAGACTCATCATCGCCATTATCGTTGTGAGTGTCGTCATGGTGATTGCCTTGCCGGTTGAGACGAACGTGCGGCGAATCCTCCCTTCCACAAGATAGCGATGGTATAGGTGTACCCCGTCGTCGATGCCGATCCCGAGCACAAGCGGTAATGCCATGATGTTAACGATGTTCAATTTCATGCCGAGTGCAGGCAGGAGCGCGAGAGTGAAGAAAAGGCTCAGCAAGAGCGGCACGAGGATTGCCACCGCACGCCGAACCTTGCGGAGATCAATAATCAGGAGAACAGCCAACACCACCAACACCGCGCCTGTGGCGCGAAGCATCCCCGGGATCATCTTTGCTATTACCTCTCCCCAGATCGGTACCATTCCAGTGGGATCGCTGACCACGGCGTGCAGATCGGCAAGATACTTCTCTGTGAATTGTGCTGTCCAAACGTACTCCGATGGATATATGGTAATGAGGTAACTTCCATCCTTGCCTTGAAATCGATCGAGGTATACAGAAGGGATGTCCGCGCGGGCAACGGTAAGATTGTGTGTTCCGTCGACCAGCGACTGATACTCCAACTGCAGCTTCTGATAGACAACACCGTTGACTGCGCTTATCGAGGCTTCAGTTGCCGTTTGCACGCGCGTGACCGTTGTCGCAAGTTCGCCTTCCGCTTTCTCGATCGCAGACACGAGACGAGTGAGGCCGGACATATAGGCGAGCGTCTTCAGCTGGAACAGATTCTTCTTCAAGTCGGCAAGCTCCGTCAAGGTACTTGCGCGGTCAACGTGTCGATCTACCGAGGGCGACAACGCGGCGATGGCGGGACTTATTGCATTGATTATCTCTCTTCTTGATTGTTGCTCGGAGGGGCTGGGCAAGATATCGGCAAGACTCTCTGTGCGCTTGACCGTGGGCTTAGCTTCGAGCGCTTGTGCTTTCCGGTAGAGGCTGTCCAAGCTATCCAGCATGGCGTAGCTTGTGTAAATGGAGAAGTTGAACTTGTCGAGGATCAGGTGCTGCAGACGAATCGATTCGAGCCCCTTGGGTTCGATCTTCAGTATGTCCTTTTCGATCTGAAGTCTGGAGATAGAGAACACGCCGAGAACTATGAGCACGACTAAACCGCCGGCAACGATGTAGCGGGAACGGCGGAACAGATCGGCGATTGGTCCCAGAATTCCGAACGTGACATTGGACATGCTCTTGCGTTGTGCGCTCAGGCGCCTGTCGAATGCGGTGAGTAGGAAAGGGAAGACCATGATCATCGACAGGAAAGCGCCGAGCACCGAAATACCGCCGACGATGCCGAAGTCGTTCATCCCCTTGAACCCGGCGATTGTTATGGCAAAGAATGCGGCGGATGTTGTCAACGCGCCCACGGCGAGACCACGGCCGATCTTGTGGAATACGTCCATCAATGCCTCTTCCATCGGCATTCCGGCCGCTCTGTTCTCTGTATATTTGGCAATGATGTGGATTGCGTAATCGATTCCCAACCCGAGGAGGATCACCGGTGCCATCAGCGAGAAGAGATTCAGTTCTCCCACAGTTATGGACGTGACTCCTATGCTCCAAATCACGCCGACGACAAGCGGTATTGCCGCTGACACCGGTACCAGTAGCCGACGGAAACCAACGAAGAATACAAGAAGAATGCCGACAAGCGCGATCAAGAATCCCAAAATCAGGTTGTGCATCATCGAGTCTGCTTCGTCCGAGCCGAGGACCGGCATCCCGGTCAGCCCGATCTTGACGCTCGGATTGCCCTGCTGAAGCGGCGCGATCACGTCTCGCAGGTGGGAGGTCAGTTGCATCGCGTAGGCGGCATCGTTCCCGTCTCCCTGCGATATCAACTGCATCAACGCGACCGTCCCATCTCTGGAGATTAACCTCCCCTCATCGTCCACATAACTGTCGAGAGACCCTTCCGTCGGATCCGTCAACAGGTCGGTGAGCGACCGATCGATGAGAAACGTGTCCTTTGTGCCGTTGACACCGGAGGCGATTGCAGCGAGAAAGGCCTGGTAGTAGCTCATGTTGCGCACCAAATTGCTCTCATCGCTCTTCACGCTCGACTGAGAGTCATAATCCGAGAGGCTCGCGTTTGTTCCGGCCAGAAGGTCGCCAAGATTGAATCCCGAGAATATCTGCGCAAGCATCTGGGGGTGGTCCGCAAGATCGGTCTCCATCTTCTGAAGGTCGGCCGGCTTCTGCAGAATGAGAGAATGCTTACGGAAGAAGTCCATGTCTTCGCGCCATTGCACGTCGCTAATCCATTCTTTGTCTTCCTGCAATTGCCCCGCGAGGGCATCGCCCACCTTGGTCAACTCGGCGGTGTCTTTCCCTTCCAAGACGACGAACACGGATGACGAATAGGGATAGTTCGCGCGCATTCGATCGTAGGCGCGCATCACAGGCGCGTTTGGCGAGAGCAGGTCCTTGAAGTTCATCTTCACCGCAATCTGTGAGGCGAAGAACCCCAATACGACTGTGGTAACGACGATAACCGCCAGCAGCAACCTTCGACGATGGAGCGTCCATCGCACGAGTAACTCATACAGCCTATTCATGATCCCCCTTTGTCTTCTTCAGTGCACGAAGCAGGTTCTCCAGAAGTGACTCCATTGCCGCGCGTAGCGAGAACGCGCGCTCATCGAGTATCCAATGAGCCAAAAGGCCATCAAGCGCGGCAAACAGCCACACGGCTGTGAGAGCGGGGTCGATGGTGCGGAATTCACCATTCCTGATGCCATCTTCGATCACTTCCGCCACCCACTCGCGATACCGGCGGATGGTCTTGCCAATTTCGCCCATGAGCGTCGGCTCACGACTCGCATGAGCCCAGAACTCAAACAGCAATGTCATTACTTCAGTGGCTCCTTCGCTCATCTCGACGCTGATCTGGCCCAGTCGACGCAGTTTCACCGAGGCCGATGCTGCAGGATCGATCAGAGTCAGTGCACTATCGAATCCGGCGAGCCACGCATCGAGCACAGCCAAGAATAGTTGTTGTTTGTTCTTGAAGTAGTAATAGATCAGCGCCTTGCTCATGCCGGCCGCGGCGGCCACATCATCCATCTTGGTGGCGTAATACCCGCGCTTGGAGAAACACTCAACCGCCGCCGCGATGGTTGCCTGACGGCGCTGTTCCTCGACATTCGGCTTTGGTGGCATCATTCACCTCGTTCCTGACTGACGGGTCAGTCATAATACGGAAACACGGATGCGCGTTCAACCAATATCGAGAAAGTCGCCTATGTCACGGTGCTCCGGCGTACGCCGCTTACAGCAATGGCTCCATGTATGGCTGCGTTTTCTCTGATTCTTGAATTGCCTTCTCCATGACGCGCCATGTCGTGATGCAGTCGCCGAGCGCGGTATGCGCCGCTTCCTGTTTGACCTCGAAATAACTTGCCGCCACCGAGAGCTTCTGCCACGCATATGCATGTCGGCGTTCATCCCAATTGCCATACAATCGCGCGAACCACTCCATCGCACACCAAGGTCTGAATCTGGGGATCTCCAGTCCGTAGCGTGCGCAAGTGTTCGCAATGACTTGCAGATCGTACGCGGCGTTGTAGATGACGACGATTCTTCCGTCAAGCGTTGTCCGTAGCTTTTCGTGTATTGCGGGAAATTCCGGCCGCCCAGCAACTGATTCGTTACTGATGCCGGTAACGGCGCTCGCCTCCGGATCGATTGCTTTTGCCGGCCGCACTATCTCATTGATGATCGTCCGCCCCCGGTTGTCGATAACGGCTACGCTAACGAGTTCCGGCAGTACCAGGCCTGTCGTCTCCGTGTCAAGCACTAGGTACTCCCTACCGGCCAGCGCATCTTTGATCTTACGCAACGCTTCTTCTCGGGAGTTCATGGCTACTCAGTCCACCGTAAGTGTTTTGCTTAGGTTGCGTGGAAAATCAGGGTCGAGTCCGCGCAACAGGCTCATATGATAGCTTAGAAGCTGCAATGGGAGTACAGCAAGGAGAGTGGCGATCTCCTGCGCCGCGTCGGGGATTACGACATATTCGCTCACGTTCTTGCGCAACAGGCCGTCCTCGCACGCGACTGCGATCGGATGCCCGCCGCGGCAAGCCACTTCGCTTATGTGATTGACCATCATTGCCGCGTCGGACGGTCCGCTCACAAACAGCACTGGGTATCCTTCGTAGACCGCCGACAGCGGTCCATGCTTGAATTCCGAACTGAGCATCCCTTCGCAATGGGCATACGTTATCTCTTTTAGCTTGAGCGCCCCCTCCATCGCAACTCCCAGCGTCATCCCATAACCGAGGTAGTACATCTCGTTGTGGGTGTTCAGGATCTCCGCCGCCCGGCGTGCCGCAGCGTCGGTTGCGTGAAGTGTTTTCTCAATCAGCCCCGGGAGGCTATCCCAGTCAATCTCCGGGCCTCCCGCGCGCAGTTGATCGGCAAGATAGAGGAACATGACAACCTGGTTGAGGAAGGTCTTCGTCGCCGGGACGCTTATTTCATAGCCACAGGCGAGCGGCAGGTAGTGATCGCTTGCCTCCATCAGTGTCGACCCGAGGACGTTCAGGATGCCGAGTAATGTTGCGTTTGACCGCCTCGCTGCGTTGAGGGCATTCAACACATCTTTGGTCTCGCCGCTTTGGCTTACAAGCACCACGGTATCATCCGGAGTGAGGATGGAGGCAAGAGTCTCGGTGAATTGTGGGGCAAGCACGGGGATAGCCGGAATGCCGGCCAAGCGATTGAAATACGATGCTCCGATCATGCATGCGTGGTAGCTTGTCCCGCAGCCGACGAGGTACAAGTGCCGTGCTTTTCTCATGGAGTCGAGAAATGGCTCGACATGCGGCGAGGCAACAAGCCAGTGAATCAATTCGGCAACGGCTTGCGGCTGTTCGTGGATCTCCTTTTCCATGAAATGCGCGTACCCACCCTTCTCTGCCGCGTCCATTCCCTCGGTAAACATCTCGGGTTCACGCTCGACAATCAGTCCGTCATTCACACGCCGGATCTCTACTCTGTCCGGCCACAGACTCACTGTCTCCCCGTCCTTAATGCGCAAGATCTTCCTTGTCAGTGGAAGGATAGATGGTAAGTCGGATGAAACGCATGTCATCCCATCGCCAATTCCGACTACCAACCCTGACCCGTTCTTTATCGCGTACATAGCGGGATCGGATTCGTTAGTATCCTTGGAGGCAATAACGAAAGCGTAATCACCCTGTAGATCGCGCGCCGCCTTTCGGATTGCGTCCAGAATCCCATTTCCCTGGTTCACATGGCTCTCAACGGCGTGTACGCAGCTTTCACCATCATTCGTTCCGCGCACCGTTAGTCCTTCGTCCATGAACCGCTCGCGGAGAGATACATTGTTGACGATGTTCCCGTTGTGAGCGCCGATTAGAGCACCGTTTGAATCTAGATGAGGCTGGGCGTTCTCCACAGAAGGGGCGCCAAACGTCGCCCATCTCAGTTGTACCATCCCTCGCTGACCACGCATTGCGGCGAAATCGAGGCGCTCGTTGACCTCGTCAATCTTGCCGACATCTTTGCGCAAATCGATGTGCCCTCGCGCATCGATCGTCGCGCACCCCACCGAGTCGTAGCCGCGATAGGAAAGTCGCCGCGCTGCGCCGAGGAGAATCTCTCCTAGTTGTTGGTCGTGATTACCTACAATGCCAAAAATACCGCACATTCTTACGCCCCCTGTACCCGAACACTGGATGTGGATGAGGTCGATTGTACCTTGCCTTGCGCGATCGACAAAGAAATCTGCGGCATAGGAGAGCCGATTGCAGTCTGTTGTCAATCGGCGCATGCCGAGATGGCACAATGGTTGCCTTGGCTGCCTGCTTGTGCTATAGTAATTGTGACTCACAAAGGAGGTGGAAGATGCCTTTGGAAGCTTGGCTCCTGTTATCGTTCTTTTGGGCATTCTGGATTTTTGCTTTCGCCGGTTTCTGGTGTGGCGGTCCCTGCTAGGTAGGTGACACACCTATAGCGAGCGAAAAACGAGGAAGTGTAATGCGCATAACCTTAGCTGGTCGTGCCGGTCTACTTCTTCTTGTTTTTCTGCTCAGGAGTCTCGTTCTCTTCGCCGGGACTCCTGAGCAGATTGCTTCTAAGACCGGTCTTGATCAAGATCTCTTCGCAACAATCACGGTGGATGTAGGCGATACTCAACTCGCTGTGCTTGCCGTTGCCATCATTGATCGTGCTTTTTCGAGCAGAATATCCGGTCATCTAAGAGAGCAACTGTTGCCCTATGTGGGGAAGAATGCGCTGTACATCAACCCCACGGTCAACGAGGTCGTGAATAGTTTTCCGTTCTTCCCTCAGAGATTGACGATTTCCCAGGAAGGTGTGCCTACGTTCACTCCCACTGCCGGTGATTGGGTGGAGATCAGTGATGGTTTCCTGAACGGGCGGTTCGTGCCCAATCCGGGCGGGACATCCTACGGATCGGGCAGCGAAGGAATTCTCGTAATGGACAAGGCGATTGACATTACGAAACCGTTTACCGTCTCGTATGAAGGTCAGACGGCGAATTTCAATGTCGGGGAAGGCGCTACCACAGCTTACTCTACTGCGTCGCCAACGGGAGCTGCTGCAGCGCCATCGCATGCGGAAATCAACGTTCCACTTCCTGAAAAGATAACGGATGTGCAGGGAGCATTGACCACGGGCGAATTCACGCGTGCGTCAGTGGCCGCCCTTCTTTCGATTCCGATTCAGCTTGTGCAGACGATTACTGTTGCCGCGCGGGGGAACGAGCTTCGGCTCGTGTTGGTTTATCTGCAGGATGAGGTTTGCGAAGCTGCTTTTGGGAGGGAGTTGGCAGCCTCACTTGAACCGCTCATCGGAACGGGCGCTGTTATGGTATGGGCGTTATCTTCAACTGGGAGCCCATTCAGCCCGTGGAGTTTCTTCATCCAGCAAAACGGTACGAACTACCTTTTCTTCAGCGGATCATCATTCGTCGAACTGACTCAAGGGTTCCTCCGTGACGACGAAGTCGCCGCCGGCCAGATTATGGCTGGTGTCATTCGGTTGCCCAAAGGTGTCGACCAGAATGCACCATTCTCGCTCTACTACAGCACGAACAGCGTAGAGTTCAACGCCAAGTGAACCTCGCATCCATTCAGCCGTCTCCTGGCGAGTCACACGCGCTTGTCCTTGCATCAGCTTCCGCGCGCCGAGCCGAACTCCTTGGACGCATCACATCCGGCTTCATCATAGTACCCAGTGAGCTGGAGGAGTGGACGAGTGGCTTGCCCGAAGAGCAGGTGGTCTCTCTCGCGAAAGCGAAGGCACACGCTGTGGCGGGAGCTTACCGAGGCGTGATTATAGGCGCGGATACTGTAGTTGTCGTCGATGAACACGTACTGGGAAAACCACAATCAGGAGCGGAAGCGCGCGCAATGTTGATGCAGCTAAGTGGGAAGGAACATCGAGTTCTGACAGGCCTTTGCGTCCTATCAACCGACCGCAATGACGCGCACGTGGCGTGCGAGGAAACCAAGGTCATGTTCCGCCCGTTGAGCGAGCAGGAAATCGGCTCTTATCTGGATACCGGTGAGCACTGGGACAAGGCGGGCGGATATGCGATACAAGGAAAAGGGGCGGCATTTGTGAGCGGCATTCATGGTGATTACTTCAACGTGATGGGGCTTCCTATTTGTCGACTCGTGCTGCTGTTGCGAGAGGTGGGCGTCGACTTGCTTGCCTGACGTTGACAGCGAATCCAGTTGCATGTCGCGCGAATCAACTACCAAAAGGAGACATTCGAAATGGGCAACACGCGCAAGAAAGTATCAATCCTCGACCTGCAGGCGATGAAAGCGCGCAGGGAGAAGATCTCATGGCTGACAGCGTATGACTATCCTACCGCGCAGTTCGCTGAAGAAGCGGGGTTAGAGATGCTCCTTGTCGGCGATTCACTCGGGATGTGCGTCTATGGTTACGAAGGTACGATTCCGGTGACAATGGACCAGTGCATCGTGCACAGCGAGGCTGTGCGGCGTGCTGCGCCAACCGCATTCGTCCTTGGTGATATGCCGTTCATGAGTTATCAGACGAGCAATGAGGACGCGGTAGCGAACGCCGGACGATTCCTGAAAGAAGCGGGAGTCGACGCAGTGAAGCTGGAAGGCGGAGTACGAGTAATCCCACGTATCAGAGCGATCCTCGACGCTGGGATTGTCGTGTGCGGACACATCGGACTCACCCCTCAAAGTTCCGGACAACTTGGTGGGCATAAGGCTCAAGGGCGCACAATCGAGTCGGCACGGCTATTGATCAAGGACGCGCTGGCGATCGAGGAAGCCGGGGCGCAGTTGCTCTTGCTGGAGGCCGTCCCACCCGAAGTGGCTGGATTCATCGCCAAGAAACTGACGATTCCGGTTCTGAGCATCGGTGCCGGCCCGCACTGCGACGGCCAGCTTCTCATCGTCTCCGACCTGATCGGGCAGTTTCAGGCGTTCACTCCCAAGTTCGTGAAGAAGTACGCCAACATCGCGCAGGTAATCACAGATGCGATGCGTGCCTACATCACGGATGTGAAAGAGGGGAGATTCCCTGAGGACGACCACTGCTACCACATGCTGTCAAGCGAGGCGGAGAAGTTCCCCGAACTTACCAAAGAATTCGAGTGACGAGGAGAGTGAGCCGATGAGTGATCTACGCAATCGCCTGAGGATCGACGAGGCGCACATTAGGCAGATAAACGACTTCCTGCTTGATCCGGACAACAGCGTGATCAATCGCTTTCTTGAAGTGGTCGAACGATACGGAACACCGGAAGAGATAAACCGCAAGGCGCGGGAGGCGCGTGACCTAACTTCGTTGCTTGCGCGGTTGAAGGAGGAAGGTTCTCCTTATCTCAAGGATGTTGAATGGCTGATCGAACAGCGAGACAAGCGGGCGTTTGTCTCCATTTCGGATTTTCGACAGGCAGTCCTCGGGTCTCGCTTTGCGTCGACAAAGTTCGATGACGCGAAGGCCGTCACGCTGGAGATAAGCGCACTACAATTCTTCCCGTGGTTGATTGCCGAGGCACGGCAGTCAATCGCCAATGGCGAGATCATGCCCGGCCGGTTCATCCGCGTACGAAGTATGTCGGAACAGGCGAAGGACAGCGGCGATATTCTTGCTGTCGCGGCGGCGATGCAAGTGATCGGCGCGAGCTATGTCGAGACTCTCGATACCAAGGGAACAGATGGCTCGAACATTCATCTCGGGGGACCGGAGACGATCACCGGTTATTTCGGCGGAGTAGGACAGCCGAACAAGCACGCCCTGGACTGGCTGGATGAGTTTCTCCACTATTACACTACGTACGGAATAAAGCAGGTCCTCAACATCAATCCGGGCACGGTTCTTCTCGGATATCTGTTGCACAAGCTGGGCGTGGACGTGGAGTTCAAGATTTCGGTATACATGGGAAACGACAATCCGTATTCCGCAATGTGGACACTGCTCGGTGCGAAGCTGTTCGCGCGCGACGACGGCACCACATCGCTCATTGGTTTCAATTGGGCGAATTCGGTGAACAACGCCACCATCGAAGCAACGGCACCTATGCGACACGCACTGGGCTTTGACAATGTTGTCCGCTTCGAACATCACATCACCGAAACCTACAAGTCAATAGTCATTCAACCGTACGACCGTACCGCCGAACTGGTGGAGCTTGCCAGACACGTACCTAACATCTCCGCCAAGCATGAAGGTGGCGGGCCGGAGATTGACAGCAAGCGCGAGCATCCCTCCGACATCCTCGACTATTTCATGCCTAAAGTGGATATCGAAGCGGAAGGCTTGATGCCGGCGATGCAGCAGAACTACCTCGACAAGCATGCAGCCGTGAATAGGACGGCAATTGCGCTGACAAATGCCGGGTTGGCGTTCGCTGCGGCACGCAACCTCCACCACTGAGCGAAGGAGAGATGTTGCCGATCTCAACTGAGGGGGCTATTCTTTGCTCCCCGAAAAAACGATGAGAGAGGTGTGCATGACAGACTTCCAGTCGGTGCAGGAGCGGATCGAGTCGGAAGGCATCGAGTTTGTTGACTTCCGGGTCGTGGACCTGGTGGGACGGTTTCGCCATATAACGATCCCGGCGGCTCGATTCGACGAGCGGACGACAACGAAAGGGATTGGGTTCGATGGGTCGAACTACGGCTACCGCAAGATTGCGGGGAGCGATATGGTCCTCATTCCCGACCTTTCCTCGGCCTATGTAGAAGAGCGGTCCGGCGAGCGAATCCTAACCGTAATCGGCGACGTTTGCGATGCCGAAAGTCGCTGTCCAGCGGCGATCGCGCCACGCGGTATCGGCCGTCGAGCATCCGCCTACCTTTCAGATACCGGGATCGCCGATGAGGCAATCGTCAGCCCTGAATTCGAGTTCTACATCTTCGAAGAAGCGCTTTTCGAAAGCGGAACCGGCCGCATCTGCGTGGATATTGTCCCGCTGGAGGGACGCGAGCACCGCGAGCGTCCGGGAGTGAAGACATCCGAAGCGTCCGCCTATCATTCTCCCCTCCCGCAGGATCAACTGTTCGGGCTGCGAAACGAGATCTCCCGACAGCTCGAGTCAGCCGGGATTCCGGTCAAGTACCACCATCACGAGGTAGGAATCTACGGTCAGCAGGAGATCGAAATCGGCTTCGCTACTCTCTTGCGCATGGCGGATGTCACGCTGATCGCCAAAAGCATAGTGCAGAATGTTGTTGCGGAGGCGGGGCTTTCGGCCACTTTTCTCCCAAAGCCGCTCTATTGTGAAGCAGGAAATGGGATGCACCTGCATCAGTTCTTGCGTAAGGGAGGGAAGAACTTGTTCGCCGGCTCCGGTGGCCTGTCTGAACTTGCGCGCTGCTATGTCGGCGGCCTCCTCACTCACGGCCGCAGCCTGATGGCGTTCACCAATCCCTCCACCAATTCGTATCGGCGCCTTGTTCCAGGATACGAGGCTCCGGTTCATCTTGTGTATGGGGCGGCGAATCGGAGCGCCGCCATCCGCGTACCTGCATATGCAAGCGAGGAAGAGACACGCATCGAGTTGCGTACAATGGATGCGACCGCCAATCCGTACCTCGCCTACGCAGCGATCCTCCTTGCGGGAATCGACGGCATTCAACGCGGACTTGATGCCAACAAGCTAGGAATGGGTCCGTACGACAACAGTCTCTACGGAGAGAAGATGGACGGTTGCGACACTCCCCGCAGTCTGGAGGAGGCACTCGACGCGCTTGGTGAAGATCATGAATATCTGCTTCGGGGAGGGGTCTTCGCCGAGGAAGAGATCGAGCACTGGATTTCCGTCAAGACGCTTGAGCAAGCGGCAGTAGCACTACGGCCTCATCCGCATGAATTCACTCTCTACTACGATCTTTAGTCCCAGAGATAAGCCGGTGGACGGCCTGCAACTCACGAGGAAAGAGAAGTAGAGCCGCATATGCTGTTTCGTGGTCGATGGCGACGGCACGCGGGCTGCCGTCGCCATCGCGTGTATGTCCGATCAACGTTCGTAGACCGTCAAGCTGCATCCCGATTTCCTCACGCAGATCAGCCGCAATCTCCATAGAAGCCAGACGAGCGATGATGCGTTGAAGGGTTGGTATCCAGGATGATGAGGTCTCATCCGTATCGTCGAAGACAACCGCCTCCAGGAGATCGATGCATCGCTCACCTGCGCCGGCCAGCAGGCTCATGGTAGCAAGGTAGTTGCCCGCCAGAAAAGCGTCCTGTGCCGCGCGAACATACGTACGTATTGTCTGGTCGAGTGGGATAATAGCGGCCTCTTCCAATGCGCGCATGTAGCCATCGGGATCATGAAGCATGATCTCGCCGGATTCCAGACACCGGGCGCCGTAGTCCGTGACGTGAAGGAACGGAAGATTGAGGTTGAGTGAGTTCTTCCCCGGAGCAAGGACTCCTTGCACCAGAAGCTCCCAGATTACCTCGTGCAGGAGCAGCGCATCATGACGCTCGTATTCCTCGGCGATACTCCGTACCTGGAATTCAACCGCGTTCAAGTGTGTCTGTGGATCGCGCTTTAACACCTCGAACACGAGGCGTCGCAATTCGCCCTTGTCCATCAACTACCTCCATGTTAAGACGATACAGTAGGCATCCGTGTGCGACAAGCAAATGCGAGATCGGTTGTGGATCGCTGATTGATCGGCTATATTGGCGAGCAAAGAGAGACCAGGAGGCGAATATATGAAACGGGTGATTGAGGGAGCAACGATCTGGGACGGTGCGGATTCGCTCCAACACGATGGCGCGATTGTCATCGATGATGGGCGTATCGAAGCCGTGCTCACACGGGCAGAACGGAATCAATACCCACTCCCGGCGCGCGTTGACAGGATCGACGGTCACGGCAGGCTGGCGATTCCGGGGCTGGTTAACGCACACACTCACCTTTACAGCAGTCTCGCCCGAGGAATGGCACTGCCAGGATATGCACCGGAATCGTTCACCCAAATCCTGGAGCAGCTATGGTGGCGGTTGGACAAGGCCCTCGATCCGGAATCCGTGAGAATGAGCGCGCTCGTGGGCGCGATGGAAGCGGCTCGCTGTGGAGTGACAACACTGGTGGACCACCACGCCAGTCCACACGCAGTAGGCGGGAGCTTGTCAGCGGTTTGCAGTGCGGTGAATCATGACGTTGGCTTGCGCGGTGTTTTCTGCTACGAGCTTTCGGATCGCGACGGCGCCGAAATCCGCGATCAAGGGATCGAAGAAAACCTGCGATTCTTGAGTGCCGACGGGGAAACGAGTGAGATGAGCGCTGGTCTATTTGGGCTGCACGCCTCGTTCACCCTCTCCGACGAAAGCCTGCAGGCGGTCGCCGACCGGATTCCGGAGGGGGTGGGAATTCACATCCACGTTGCCGAAGGGCCGGAAGACGAAGAGCAATGCCACGCGACTCACGGCACAAAAGTTGTCGATCGTCTAAAGCGATACGGCCTCCTCAGAGAGAGATCGATCCTTGCTCACTGTCTCCACGTTGACGAAGACGAGAAGGACGCAATTGCCGCAAGCAAAGCGATCGTTGTGCACAATCCTCGTTCCAACATGAATAACGCGGTTGGCGTATTCGACATGGAGGGGTTTCTTAATCGCGGGATCGTTGTCGGCCTCGGGACGGATGGGCTTGGTGCAAACATGCTGACCGAGTTGTTCACGGCCGGTGTACTACAGAAGCTTACGACTGGAGATTCGCTCGCAGCAGGGTTCAGCGATTTACAGAAGATACTGTTCGACAATAACCCCCACATCGCTGAGCGGCTGCTCGGCGTGAAGGTGGGGCGGATAATGCCTGGGCATGCGTCCGACATCGCCATGTTTGACTACGAGCCGCCCACTCCGGTCACCGCCGCGAACGTCCTTGGGCACTTGCTGTTCGGAATTGCGGTTAACGATCTGCGCGTAAGCGAGCTGATCGTTGCTGGACGATCGGTAATCCGCGACCATACCTTTGCCGGTGTGGACGAAGAGGCGGTCTACGAGCAGGCGCGGAGCACGGCAGATGCCCTTTGGAAACGGGCAGCATAAGATGGGGAGAAGAAAATGTCAGATAACATGAAGGCCGAGGCGTTTGCCGAACTCGTCGAGCGTACGCTACTGGAATACGAGCATAACGAGACAATATTCGGCATCCACCGCTCGCTCTTCTACGTGCCGAGGGGCGATAACTCATATGCGACCGAGATGTTCGGACACTATCTCGCTACCCCCATCGGCCCGGCCGCCGGACCGCACACGCAGCTCGCGCGCAACATCATCTCCGCTTGGCTCTCAGGCGGGAGATTCATTGAACTGAAGACGGTACAGATCCTGGACCAACTCGAGATTCCTCGCCCATGCATCGACGTGGCTGATGAGGGATACAACGTCGAGTGGTCGCAGGAGCTGAAGCTGGCGGAATCCGCGCAGGAGTACATCAACGCGTGGGTGATGATTCACATCCTCCGGCGCGTCCTTGGTTTCGAGGGCAATGCGCCATTCGGTACGATCTTCAACATGAGCGTGGGCTACAACCTCGAAGGCATACGAAAGCCGCCTATGGTTGAGTTTATGGATACGCTCATGAATGCATCCACGGCGATATCACGCATCAAACATACGTTGACGAAACGATGGCCTGAGTTTGCCGATATTGAGATTCCGTCAAGAATGACGGACAGCGTTACCCTATCGACAATGCATGGCTGCCCTCCCGACGAGATCGAGCAGATCGCGCGCTACCTCATCGAAGAACGAGGGCTGCACACGATCGTGAAACTGAATCCGACGCTCCTCGGTAAGGACGAGGTGTTGCGCATTCTGCACGACACGTTGGGTTTCCGCGAGATCGACATTCCCGACAGCGTGTTCGCGCACGATCTCGGCTATGATCGTGCCCTTCAGTTGATAGCAGCCCTCAAGGAGAGCGCGGCAAGCCGCGGGCTCTTCTTCGGGGTGAAACTCAGCAACACTCTTGCTGTGTCCAACCACCGTCATGCGCTCCCCGGCGACGAGATGTATATGTCAGGCCGTGCCCTCTATCCGCTGACAATCAATCTGTTCGAAAAGCTGCTTCGAGCATTCGACGGCGATCTCAACGTTTCCTATGCCGGCGGCGCGGATGCGACGAATGTAGTCGACATCCTGTCGGCCGGCGCCTGCCCGGTAACGGCCGCCTCCGATCTTCTTAAGCCGGGTGGGTATTCCCGCTTGCTTCAGTATGTTGATAATATCGAAGCCGCGATGCTGAAGCGCGAAGCGGATACATTCGCGGATCTATCACGGGACAGGATGTCGTCGCTTGCGAAGACGGCGAAGGCTGCGCTCGTAGATCGACGGTATCGGAAGGAATATCATCCCTATGGACTTCCCAAGGTTTCATCGGCGCTCGAAACGGTTGACTGCATCACGGCTCCGTGCACCGACGCGTGCCCGGTGTCACAGGACGTCGCCGATTATGCGTGGCTGATTGCACATGGTGAATACGACCGCGCTCTGGCCACGGTTCTTGCCCGGAATCCTCTACCGGGCATCACCGGCTATATCTGCACACATGTCTGCCAGGAGAAATGCACTCGCAACAACTACGACGAGCCGGTGGCCATCCGAGCGCTGAAGCGTTTCGCGGTGGAGAATGGTAACGCGACACAGATAGCTCCCGTAGACCGGGAACACCGGGTCGCCATCATCGGTGGGGGGCCGTCCGGACTTGCTGCTGCTGCGGCGCTCGCGTTGCGCGGGGTTGATGTGACGGTCTATGAAAGCAAGGAAGTCCCTGGCGGAATGGCGGCTATCGCCCCGCGCTTCCGGCTGCCTCAGAGGATCGTCGATGAGGACATCGAACGGATACGCAAGCTGGGAGTGGCATTCGAGTTGAGCGGCGCGGTGGGCTCTCCTCCGGAAGAACTCCTGGAGCAGGGATTTGGAGCGGTCTATATAGCGACTGGGTTTCAAGAGGACGCAAAGCTTGACATCGACGGTATCGATACCGTAGGGGTGGGCGCAGATCGTGTCTTCTTTGCCCTTGATCTGCTCGCCCGCGCAAAGCGTGGCGATGCAATCGATCTAGGTTCGAAAGTACTCGTAATCGGCGGTGGCAACACGGCGATGGACGCAGCCCGCACTGCGGCCCGTATCGCATCTTCGCCGGTGACAGTCGTATATCGTCGCACGCGTGCTGAAATGCCGGCCGCATACGAGGAAGTCGATGAACTGCTCATTGAAGGAAACAGCATCATGGAGCTTGTTTCTCCGAAGCGGATTCTGCGAACGGAAGGCGGGCGAGTGAAGTCGCTTGTCTGCGTGCGAAATCGCCTGACTGAACCGGGAGCTGACGGGCGGCGAAGGCCGATGCCGATAGAAGGAAGCGAGTTCGAGATCGCCGCCGATTCAATCATCGTCGCCATCGGCCAGCGGCCTGACATTGCCTTCCTGGATGGAAGCGGCATCAGCGTTGCCGACAAAGGTACAATCACCGTCGACCCACGCACCGGCGCGACAGAGTTGGCGTGCATCTATGCCGGTGGAGATGCGGCGCGCGGCCCGGCGACGATCATCCAAGGCTGTGCTGACGGACAGCGAGCGGCAAGCGCAATATGCGTGCAACTCGGCATTGCCGGCCTTGTT
>CAZKAB010000001.1:0-47052 GCA_964550615.1 uncultured Thermotogae bacterium | reverse complement strand
CACGTTGCCTGCAATGTTCGACCGTTTGCGACAAGTGTGTCGAAGTCTGCCCCAACCGCGCCAACTACACGTACGTAATAGCCCCGTTACAGGCAAGGCTTCCTGTGATTGCCTGCCAAGACGGACGCCTGGCGGTGGTGCGAGAAGAGGAGTTTGCCCTCACGCAAACACGGCAGATAGTCCACGTCGATGACTTCTGCAACGAATGTGGCACGTGTGCGACATTCTGCGTTCATGAGGGACGCCCGTACGTTGATAAGCCGCGGCTATTCCTCAATGAAGCCGATTTCATTAATGAAGATGACAACGCATACTACGTTGCGCGGGGAAGGATACGATATCGACTGGGCGGTAGCGAAGCAATCCTTACGCAAACTGAGAATGGGCTGGAGTACGAGGACGATTATGCTTACGTCAGGTTGTCGACGAGCCTATCGGTTGACGAAATGCGCGTGAAGAAGGTGTTTGCCGGTGAGTTGTCCCTTATTCACATTGCAATGATGGACGTTGTCTTGCGCGGCGTACAAGAAACGCTTCCGTTCCTGATTGACTGATTGCACAAGAAGAGAGGATCAAAAGATGGGAGAAATGAAGACGTTACGCTGCATTTCGTGCGGGCGAGAGTTCTCGCCTGAGTCGGTGGACTACACTTGCCCTGATTGCGGCCCGCGGCGAGGGACCTTGGAAGTCATCTACGACTACGACCGTATAGCCACCTGGTTCAATCGCGAAACGCTCTCGCGCGATCATGAACACACGATGTGGCGATACCTGCCGCTGTTGCCGATTGATAATCGACGATTCATCCAGCCGCTTCGAGTCGGCTACACGCCGCTCTACTCATTCGCGCACTATGCGCATGAGCTGAATCTCAAAGACCTATATATAAAGGACGACGGTCAGAACCCGACGGCATCGTACAAAGACCGCGCAAGCTCGGTTGTGGTGATCAAGGCACAGGAGAAGAAGAAGCCGGTCGTCACGTGCGCGTCCACTGGAAACGCTGCCAGCTCTCTTGCCGGATTCTCGGCGGCTACCGATCTCCAGACGATAATTTTCGTCCCTCATACTGCCCCCGAAGCGAAGGTGGCGCAGCTTCTCATCTATGGAGCGAAGGTGTTCCTTGTGGATGGATCGTACGATGTGGCCTACGACCTTGCCGCAGAAGCGGCGGCGGCATTCGGCTGGTACAATCGCTCTGCCGCTGTCAATCCATATCTTGTGGAAGGGAAGAAGACCGGGTCGCTCGAACTCTGCGAGCAGCTTGACTGGAATCCCCCCGACGTGGTATTGGTTGGGGTGGGCGACGGATCGGTCGTGAGCGGCATCTGCAAAGGTTTGGCAGAATTCAAGCGCATGGGCATGATCGATCGTTTGCCGCTCGTTATCGGCGTGCAAGCGGAGGGATCGGCGCCAATTGCAGCGGCGTTCGCCGGCTACGATGGCTCTACAGTGACGATTGAAGACATCGAAGCAAGCACAGTGGCGGACAGTATCTGTGTCGGCAAGCCTCGCGATATCGTGAAGGCGGTCACCTACGTGCACGAGAACGGCGGCGAATTCATCACAGTGAGTGATGAGGAGATCATGAACGCGATTGCTATCATGGCGCGCAAGAGCGGCGTCTTCCCTGAGCCGGCCGGCGCGGCGCCGTTTGCCGGTCTGCTGAAGCTGGTCGACCAAGGCAAGCTTGCCGGTGCGCGTGCGGCTGTGATGGTTACCGGGAATGGGCTCAAAGACATCGCGACTGCTCGAAAGATCGCGGGAACGCCGATCGAGATTGCCCCATCGCTTGCCGCAGTAGAGGAGCACTTATGAGAATCAGTTTCAAAGTCAACGGGCGCTCCGTAGAGAGGGAGGTGGATGGACAGACCCGCCTGCTTGATCTCATCCGCGAGGATCTTCATCTTGTCGGGACAAAAGAGGGATGTGGCGAGGGAGAGTGCGGCGCATGCACTGTTGTTATCGACGGAAGACCGGTCAACTCGTGTCTCATGCTCGCACCGCAGGCGGCAGGCAAAGAGATAACGACGATTGAGGGATTGGCACCGGGTGGGCGCCTGCATCCGATTCAGCGTGCATTTGTGGAGAAAGGGGCGGTGCAGTGCGGTTTCTGCACCCCCGGATTCATCATGTCCGTATACGCATTGCTGACGCGCAATCCACATCCCACCGATGAGGACATACTGACTGCATTGGAGGGAAATCTCTGTCGCTGCACTGGTTATGCAAAGATTCTCGATGCCGTGCGCCACGCTGCCGTACTGATGGAGGAAGAGCGGTGATCGAAGCGATCGTGCTGGCGGCTGGAAAGGGAGAGAGAATGGGCGCAGTGAAACCGCTCGTTATGATCGACGGCGAGCCGGTGCTGGCGCGCGTCATTAAGGTGTTGAAAACGGCCGGGGTCGCGCGGATCGTTGTTGTCCTCGGTCATGCGCAGGAGCAGGTGCGCGCGAAAGTCAATCTGGAAGAGTGCATTGTTGTGGTTAATGCTGCTTATGAGACGGGAATGGCGAGCTCTCTCCGGTTGGGATTGGAGGCCGTTCTGGAACAAGCGGACGGATTCTTGATCGCGCACGCCGACATGCCGTACATCGAGGAGGAGACAATCCGCGCCGTTCTTGATCGCGCGCGCGCCGGTGCGCGCATAGTTGCGCCATCATATCGCGGTACGCGTGGATTCCCGGTCTATCTTGATGCGTCCTACAAGCCCGATCTATCTCCAACCCTCATCGGCGATGCCGGCGCGCGCGATTTTATCGCTCTGCACGATCGCGAGCTTGTGTTAGTTGAAGTAGCCGATCCGGGTGTTGTTACGGATATCGACCGACCGCAAGACGTTGTTGGAAGAGGAGGCGCATGACTCGTGGATATGTAAAGATAAATACAATGAGCGAGCTGCTCGCCCTTGAAATGGAGCCGGACGCTCAGATTCTGTGTGGAGGGACGGACCTTGTTGTGAAGATGCGAGCGGGAGTCAGTGACCCGCGCACACTGATCGACATATCTGAAACCGAGGGCCTACGGGGGATCGAACGCCGGTCTGATTGCGTAGAGATAGGGAGTGCGACGACGATCGACGAGATCGCCGCGTCCAACATGATACGCCGCACGCTACCCTTGCTGGCAATGGTACTTGACAAGCTGGGGTCGCCTCAGATTCGCAGCCGCGCCACTTTAGGCGGTAATCTTGTGAATGCGTCACCGGCCGCCGATAGTGCGATCCCGTTGCTTCTGTACAACGCACAAGTAATGCTTATCAGATCGAGTGGAGAGCGAAGTGTGGCGGTGGAGGATTTCTTTGTTTCTCCGGGGAAGACAGCGCTTGCTCATGGCGAATACGTGCGCGCGATATCGATCCCGATCCCGAATCCTGAGCTTTCCCCGTTCTTCCACAAGATCGGGCGGAGGAAGGCCCTGACCATCGCCATTGCCTCGTTGGGAGCGCTGCTCAAGATAGAAGACGGCGCAGTTGGTGAGATTCGACTCGCGGCGGGATCGGTTGCGCCGCGGCCGCTGCGACTGAGGAAACTGGAAAAGTATCTGGCAGGAAAGCACATCGACGAGCAACTGATCGAACAGGCAAGAATAGACGCGATGCAGGCGGTGTCTCCGATCGATGATGTCCGAGCCAGTGCCGGCTATCGCCGCGACGCAATCGGTGAGCTTGTCGCGCGTGTTCTGCGGACATCGCAGTAGTATTGGCGCAGCCCGACGTGTTTCTGCTATGGTAAGACATGGAGGTGCACTATGAACAAAAGACGTGTGGTTCTGGCCTTACTCTTGCTTGTCGCGGTTGTCGGGATCGGCGGCTGCTTCCTCTTTCCCAATACCCCCCCGACTGCGGCGTTTGAAGTCGATTACAACACCGACTCGAATCCGTTGGTCGTTGTTCTCGATGCGGCGGGATCGAGCGACCCTGACGGAGACGAGATAAAAACCTACATGTGGAGCTTCGGTGAGGATGTGACGATCGCCCCATTGGATACAACAAAGACGGTGCATGTTCCGACACTCACAGTATCATACCCGTTTGAAGGAACGTACTCCGTCGAATTGGTCGTTATCGATGCGGCCGGGAAGATGTCCGATCCGGTCTCGCACGAGATTACGGTGCCCAACACCGGCTGAATCTAGATCACCTTACGCAGAAACAGCAGCGACCCCAATTGTTCGAAGCCGAATCGCTCGTACATGCGCAGTGCCGGGTTGTCATCGGTAATGTCCAGTAGCAGACCGCTTCGGCCCCAAGTACGCGCCAACTCCTCGCACGCGGTGAGTAGTGCGCGCGCGATTCCCTGACCACGAAACGCTTCGTCGACCGCCAGGTAGATGAGATGCACCGTCTCATTTGCTTGCGGGAAAACGAAGCCGCGTCTGTCATCGTTCATGTCTTTGCACAGGGCGAATCCTATCATTTCGCCGCTCACTTCCGCGACGAAACCGGCCCAGTTGGGCAATGCCAAGCGTTCATGGATCCACGCGATCCCTTCGGAGGCATCAAGTCCGCGCCACAGAGTCGTGGAAACCGGTTCGAACAACTGCGACAGCTCGACAACCTGGGATGCGTCATCTCCTGTCATTGCCCTTACTTTGTACGGTATGTCATTCATGCTCGATCAGCCCTCTCTTGATATTGCTCGTCTCATTAAATGGGTAACAGGCAGTCATGTCAAGTGATTGATGTGATACCTCCGTCGCTTGACAGACAGGCAGCAAGATGTTATATATTGCCAACCATATTGCGAAGTATATCTCGTCGACAAAGACAGGGTGATGATTTGAGTTCATTTGGCGGGAGAACAGTGCGCAACAACGAGGGGAAAGGGCGCCTTTCTCTATCAGATCAGCTCTATCGTTCGATTCGCAACAAGATCATTACCTGGCAGATCTCGTCCTCCGAAATCATTGTAGAAGCCCGATTAGCTGAGGAGTACAACGTCAGCAAGACCCCTGTTCGCGAGGCACTAGCTCTCCTCAGCCAGGATGGATTGGTGGAGGTCTTGCCGCGGATAGGTTATCGGGTTACCCCGATCAGCATCCAAGATATACATGAGATCTTTGACTTGCGTGTCGTCCTTGAGGGAGAAGCGGCGGCTGTTGCTGCCCAGAGGGCGACCGAAGCGGAGTTGGAAGATGTCCAGGAATCTGACAGAGCTTGGGCGAAGAAACTAAGCCAGGAGGAACTCTCCCCTGAGGAATACCTTCACTTCCACGATGCATTTCACTTACATATTGCAGAACTGTCAGGAAATACCAGACTTGCCAGCTTCATTGCCCGCTTGTTGCGTGACGGTACGCGGTTACGCATGCGCGACCCGTTGATGAGCGTCCATGGACTTAGCAAAGAGCAGCAGGACAGTAAACGGATCGTTCAAGCGCTGGTCGAACGAGACGGCGAAAAGGCAAGGAGGTTGCTCGAGAAACACATTTTGGGGTCCAAAGAACGGGTACTTAGGCAGATCCTACAGCCGGGAGCAGGACGTCAGGTAGAGCTTGGCTAGTGCTGCTACTCGCCATTCAGGTGTGTGACAAGGAGGACCGTTGCAGGAATATCAGACTGACGTACTAGTCATTGGCAGTGGCGGAGCCGGGCTACGTGCTGCGATTGCCGCATCGGAGACGGCAAGCACTACCATCGTAAGTAAGGGCCCACTGGGTCGAAGTGGTGCGACGATCCTTGCTGGAGCGGACATCATGGCCGATGGCGGCAGCCTCGCACGACTTGGCTATGCAGATCTTCCGCAGGATGATCCTGCGGCGTGGGCTCGGGATATCGTGATCGAGGGTTTCCATCTGAACGATGAGAACCTTGTCGCTACATATGTTGAGAACGCTGGTGCTCGAGTGGAGGAGCTCCTCGCCTGGGGTATGACGGTTCGAGGAACGGAAGAGCGCGCTTTGCTTACGACCGGGATGTCGATCTGCGCCGCATTGCGTCGTGGGGTAGACGAACGGGAGCGATCGCTCGCTCAAGTGGATGGTGTGACGATCATCGACCTCCTGGTGAACGAGGGGCGCGTCGTCGGGGCGGTTGGCGTTGATTTTGGCTCCGGCGCACTCATCGTGTTTCGCGCCAAGGCTATCGTCTTGGCAACCGGCGGGTGGCACCAAGCGTATCGATTTAACGCAGGGGCGGACGAGCTCACTGGTGATGGCCAAGGGATGGCCTACCGCGCGGGTGCGGAGCTCGTTGACATGGAGATGGTCACCTTTGCGCCGAACATCCTCCTTGCACCGCCTCGGCATAGCGGGAGTCTGTGGTTCTACATTCTTCCTGGGATGCTCCTCAACGCACGCGGGGATGCGTTCATGTCGTGGGAAGCGCCTGAGGTGGCGAAACTTGCTGCAACGACCGAGTGGAACAAGCTTCTATGCTCCAAGGCGTCGATGCGCGAGGTGAAGAACGGACGTGGCGGCCCGCTCGGCGGAGTGTTCTTTTCGATGCATCACATGCCGAAAAACCTCTTCGATGCTTTAGAAAACACGCACCCGGGCTGGCGCTTCCAAGGGGACGACTTCTCCGAGCTCATGGAAAGGATGCATGCCGGAGAGGCTGTGGAGGTCGGACCGGCGGCGGAATACTTCGAGGGAGGAATTCGGATCAACGCACGATGCGAGACCTCAATCCCCGGCCTCTACGCGGCGGGAGAATGTAGCGGCGGCCTGTTCGGAGCGAATCGGGTCGCAGCGGCTACGACGGAGATGGTCGTCGAGGGGGAGATCGCCGGGCGCGAGGCCGCTGCCAGTGCGGCGACGCTTGAGATCTTCCCGCTCGATGGCAAGCAGATGCAGGCCATCAGGGAAGCGCAGGAGGACCTTCTTGCCCGCAGCACGGGGCCCTCGGTTTACGAGCTGCGGAGGAGGCTACGGGGCATCGCCTACGACAAGGTTGGCGTCCTGAGGACTGGAGGAGATCTGAGCGAAGCATTGACCGAACTCAAGGAGATCGAGAGTGCGCTCGATCGAGTCAGACTAACTGCGACGCGCCGCGCTTGTAACCGGGAGTGGGGAGAGACTATCGAGCTGCGTAACATGATCCAGTGCGTTTGTCTGTCAGCTCTGGCTGCGCTTGAGCGGAACGAGAGCCGTGGCGTGCACGTCCGAGAGGATCGGCCATTTGTGGACAACTGCGCCTGGAGAAAGCACCTCCTGGTTCGAGAAGACGATGGTCATCCAGTGCTCGTCCGGTTCCCCGTGGTCTCGGATCGTCCCCTACACAAGGAACGCATTCCATACGAGGAATCGATCCTGCGTGCAGCAAGGACTGGAGCTCTGTGGGAGGATGAAAAGGAATGAGTGATATGCAGATCACCATAAGGATTCGCACGTGGAGCGACGACGGAAGGAGGCATCTCGGGGAGTACTTGGTGCCGGAGGCGGAGGGGATGAGCGTTCTGAACGCGCTGGAGTATGTTTGCGAACACCTGGATTCGACCATCGCCTACCGGAGTTCGTGCCGTCGGGGGGTGTGTGGAGGATGTGCGATGAAGATCAACGGAAAGCGACGCCTGGCGTGTGAAACACTCATCCAAGATGGCATGGAGATTGACCCGTTTGACGAGGAGTGGGGGGAGAGATGAGCCAGGAAAGAGAGGTTATGTCTCGGGAAGATGCCGCTCATGAGGTGGAACTCGTCAGCCGTCGCCTGGGCCTGCTTCACCTTGCTTATGCCAGAGCGCTCGTTGATACCCTTGGGGAAGATGAGGGGCGCCGGTTGATTCTGAAAGCGATCAAGCTTTATGGCACCTGGATCGGCCGTGAGGTGAGGGCTGCCGTGCAAGAGGCCGGGCTTGCGGCCACGCCTGACAACTACGGGATCGATAGGAGTCGGAGTCTTCCGTTGGTCGGCATGCACGAGCGGAGCGAGGTTATGGAAGTGGGGAACGAAAAACGACTGCGGGCGTACGGGTGCGTCATGGCCAAGGTCTGGAAGACCTATGGCGAGGAGCGGCTCGGTCGGCTCTACTGCTATGTCGATCCGGCGAAATACATGGCCTACAACCCGGACTACAAGCTGGCGCACGTCAAGGCACTGCCGGACGGGGATCCGTACTGCGAGTTCTGCCTCGAAGAGACAACCGCCGAGGAACGAGACGCCTTTGTCTCGACGGACAAGGACTGGTCCTGGGTGGACCAATGCGGTGGACAGGATGGTGCTGGGTGAAGGGACGGAGGCGTACGCGAGTGATGGGCGCCAAAACGACCAGCCGACCGGCAGGCCGAAGGGAGGAGCGTTGAGCGAACGACTGACAATCTCCACGATCCGGGACCAGATCGTCGGCGTGGAAACGTTGGTGCCTCTGTTTGATGGAACCCACTCTCCCTGTATCAACTTCGACAATGCGTCGACCACACCAGCGCTTAAGCCGGTCCTTGACAAGTTGAATGAGTTCATGCAGTGGTACGCCAGCGTGGGACGCGGTGCCGGCATCAAGAGCCGCCTATCGACGAAGACGCTCGAAGAGGTTCGTGAACTCGTCTACCGATTTGTCGGGGCGGATCCGAAGCGTCATACAGTGATATTCGGCAAGAATGCGACGGAGGTCATTAACCAGCTTGCACGACGGATCCCGTTTCGTTCCGGCGACATCGTCATCTCAACGGCGATGGAACACCACTCCAACGACTTGCCGTGGCGAGCCGTAGCGCAGGTGAAGTGCGTCGAAGTAGACGAGCGCGGGGTGCTAGATCTCGGTCATCTTGCGCACCTGTTGAATCGTCACGCCAATGCGGTGCGGTTGGTCGCGGTCACGGGGGCGTCGAACGTCACGGGGGTTGTCAATCCGATCCATGACATCGCTGAGATGGCCCACTCGGTCGGCGCGAAGCTGTGCGTGGATGCGGCGCAGCTTGCACCGCATCGATCGATCAGGATGGACGATGTGGCGGTAGAAAGAAGCATCGACTATCTGGCGTTCTCCGCACACAAGATGTATGCGCCTTTTGGCATCGGTGTGCTGGTGGGGTTGACGGATTTATTCCAAGAAGGTGTTCCCGACCACGTTGGGGGAGGCCAGGTCGACCTCGTGACCCGCGACCACATTCTTTGGTCCGCGCCTCCGGCGAGGGAAGAAGCCGGCACACCCAACATTGTTGGCGCTGTTGCCCTAGGCAAGACGATTCTCTGCCTCCAAGATGTCGGTCTTCAGCCAATCGCCGCCCATGAGGCGGGCTTGACGCAACACCTGCTGGGTCGTCTGTCTCGGATCGAGCGAATTGCAGTTTATGGCGACACGGAAGCCGATCGATCAGCTGACCGGCTGGGCGTAGTCCCGTTCTCTATCGAGGGGGTTCCTCACGAGTTGGTTGCCGCAATTCTTGATGGGGAGGCCGGTATTGGTGTGAGGGATGGCCTCTTCTGCGCGCATCCGTACGTGCTGCGGCTTCTGAATGAGCCAGCCGACACGGTAGCCCGTCTCTCACAGGAGCTGGGCAAAGGAGTGCCGGTGCATATGCCTGGCTTGACCCGAGTCAGTTTCGGGATGTACAACACGCGGGCTGAAGTGGATGTCCTTGTGGAAGTTCTCGAGGGGATTTCTCGGGGCCGCTACGAAGGGCAATACACCCAAGATGCCCGAACGGGGCGATTCGTGCGAGAAGGACTCAGCTTACGTTCCAACAAGGAATTGTTCTCACTGGGCGCGGACTTCCCAAAGCTACGCCATGAACAGTATGACTCTTCCCATCCAAGAATAAGGAGGTGATTGCGTGCATGTAGGAAGCGCGTGGTTTTATGGCATAGGAGGACGAACACAGTTTGCAAGAAGGAGGTATATCGATGAGGAACTTGAGAGTTGCTAGCGGGATTCTGGTTGTGCTTGCCATCGTCATGTTTGGGATAGTTGGCGTCTATGCACAGCAGTCGACTGTGGACAAAAGCGGTGGCACGTTGGTCATCGCGCTTAATGAGAAGCTAGATACACTGGATGTTTTCACCTCCGCTCTGGCGTCGCCGTTGCGGGTACTGGGTATGGTCTGCGAGACCTTGGTGGTGTATGACAACAACCTCCAGGTGCAGCCGCTGCTGGCGAAGTCCTGGTCGGTGTCGGAAGACCAGCTTACTTGGACGTTTCAGCTCAAGGAAGGCATCAACTTTCATGACGGAACTCCATTCAATGCACAGACGCTGAGGGAGTATCTTGTGGATTATTTCATCCCTAAGTCGTTCAACGGATGGGAGTTCGATCCGGTCAAAGAGATTGTTGCGACCGGAGAATACACGATCCAGTTCGTCTTGGATAAGCCGTATCCAATGTTACTGAAATACCTCGGTGATCCATGGAACATCATCGAGTCCCCAGTGGCCCGCGCCAATGATGGAGACCAATACGGTTTCAATGCCCTTTCTGGGACCGGCCCGTACATGTTTGTCAGCTGGGTTCGTGGAGATCGGATTGTGCTCAAGCGCAACCCCGACTACAACCACGGCCCGAGTTTCCTGACGAACCAAGGCCCCGGATACCCCGATGAGATCATCTTCCGAGAGATCCCTGAAGCGGTCACCGAGGTTGCTGAGCTCCAGCACGGGGACGTGGATCTTGTTCGAACGGTCCCCGAGAACATGCTTGCGCAGCTGCAGAAGGACTCCAACGTCACGGTGGCTTTGCACCCCTCGTTCCGGGTTATCTACGTTTCCTGCAACATGGAAAAGCCGATCATGCAGGACAAGCAAGTCCGCGAGGCAATCAATCATGCAATCGACCGACAACCGATACTTGACGCAACATTCGGGGGATACGGCGAGTTCGCCTATAGCTTGCTTCCTTCGAATGCTACCGGATACTGGTCCGGCAGCAAGGACTTCGCCTCGTCCATCCTAACCTACGATGTAAATGAGTCGCGAAGGCTTCTTGATGCTGCGGGTTGGGTGCTGCCGAACGGCAAGCAGTTCCGCGAGAAGGATGGACAGGTGCTCAAGCTCGATCTTGTCACGTTTAACGTGCCGCGATATCAGCTGCCCGCACAGGTCGTGAAAGCGATGCTTACGGAAGTCGGCATCGACGTGAATCTAGAGGTTTTCGACGCCGCTGCTGCCAATGCGCGCCTGGAGGCGGGCGACTTCGATTTCACGGTGACCGGTTGGGCATACAACATCGGCGAGGTTACGCTGGACATGATCGTGGGTAGTCAGTCGATCCCGAATCCGAATTACGCCAGGTACAACAGCCCAGAGATCGACAACCTGCTGCAGACCGTGCGGCTCGGTGCAACCGATGAGGAACGAAGCGCTGCCGCAGCACAAGTGCAGCAGCAGATTATCGAGGACCAAATCGATATCCCGCTCGTGGTCCGCATCGATAGCCTTGTCGCAAAGACGCGAGTTGGTGGACTTGACGATCTGGAGCAGAACCCGTGGTGGTTGGATCTTGCTGCCGCGCTTGAACTCTATGTCAAGAAGTAGTCGGATCACTTACTGAACCGTCGTGAGGGGGAGATCTCTTCCCCTCACGATCTTCTCAGTTCAAACAAAGGGGAAAGATGGTAGGCTATCTAGTTCGTCGCACGTTGTTGATGATCCCGGTTCTATTAGGTGTCTCAATGATCATCTTCTTCAGCATGCGCCTGGCTCCTGGGGACCCGGTTCGCCAGATCCTGGGGCCGTTGGCGTCACAGCAGAAGGTCAACGAGGTTCGTAACGAACTGGGCCTGAACAAGCCGATTTACATCCAGTACGCGATATGGCTCAAGAATGCGCTGCATGGTGATCTAGGTAGTTCAATTGCAAACCATGCCCCGACCCTGCAACTTGTCGGAGAACGAATTGGGCGTACGCTGGAGCTAACCCTTGCGGCGCTTGTGGTGACACTTGTCGTGGCGCTCGTCGCGGGAATCATATCTGCAGTGCGGCAGTACAGCATCCTGGACAACACGGTGACCGTCTTCGCCCTCTTCTGGTTGTCGATGCCGACCTTCTGGTTGGGGTTGATGTTAATGCTCCTGCTCGCTGTGCATATCCCAGGACTGCCGATTTCCGGCGGCGGCGGCCCCTTATGGAGTTGGGACGGGCTGGTACACCTCATCCTCCCTGCCCTGACGCTGGGGCTCCCACAGGCGGGAACCTTCGCCCGACTTGCCCGGTCGAGTATGCTGGATGTCTTACTGCAAGACTACGTGACGACAGCTAGAAGCAAGGGGATCCGGGAGAGCACAGTGATCTTCAAGCATGCCTTCCGCAACAGTCTCATTCCAATCCTGACCATGATCGGGCTTCAGCTGCCGTGGCTCTTCGGTGGGTCGGTGATCGTGGAGACCGTCTTCTCGTGGCCGGGAATGGGTCGCCTGCTTACCTCGGCGATCTTCGACCGTGACTACCCGGTCGTTCAGGTCATTGCGCTGGTCTACTCACTTGCCGTCGTTCTCGGCAACTTTATGACGGACATCGCCTACTCGGTGGCGGATCCTCGAGTACGCTTGAATTAGAGGCTGGCGCCGCTCAGATAGCAAGGAGGAAGGACCTAGAATGTCGCTGAGGCCGTTGTATAAGGTTTTCAGGAAGAATCGCCTTGCGGTAGTCGGTGCTGTGATCGTGTTCCTCTTTCTCTTCGCCGCGGCGTTCGGGGGATGGTTGGTTCCATATGATCCGATCAAGCAGAACTACAGCATGCTACTTAAACCCCCCTCATTGGCGCATCTAATGGGAACCGACCCGTTGGGGCGAGATGTCTTCAGCCGAGTGCTGTACGGGACACGCTTCGCTTTCATCATCGGGTTTGGTGTGGTCGTCATGGAGGGCGTTGTAGGAGTCGTGCTGGGGACGATTTCTGCGTACTTTGGGGGCATCCTCGACAACCTTCTGATGAGGGCAGCCGATATTGTGCTGTCTATCCCAGCGATGGTCCTAGCAATTGTGATCGCCGGCAGTTTCGGAGGAGGGCTAGTCCCCCTGATCGTCACGATGGTTCTCATCAGCTGGGCGTACTTCGCCCGCCTTGTGCGTGGACAGGTTCTTACGGAAAAGGAACGCCCCTATATCGAAGCTGCGCGAGCAATCGGCGCGTCCACGCATCGCATCCTCTGGCGACACCTTCTGCCGAACACGGTCTCCGTAGTCATTGTGTACTGCACGCTAGAGATCCCCTGGGCGATTCTCTTCTCTGCTGGCATGAGCTTCCTTGGGGTCGGGATTCAGCCTCCGACTCCTGAATGGGGTGGGATCATCGCGAGCGGGCGGAACTATTTGACCACGGCTTGGTGGATTACGACATTCCCTGGCCTGGTACTCATGCTGGTGGTCCTAGGGTTCAACTTCCTGGGCGACGGACTTCGTGATGCGCTGGATCCGAGACTCGTAAGAAAAAAGTGAGGTACAATCAATGAAGGAAACCTGGCAAGAAACGTTTGAGATGCTGTATCCGTGGCGCGGCCAGATCCCCGTTGTTGAAGTGGCGGGAGAACCCTACAGTATGGGGCGCGAGTACGGGCAGCAGACGATTCCCATTGTGAAAACAGTCTGTGAGGGATTCATCCAGGGGCTCTGCCAGGCGACTCGAACGGAGAAAGCTCGGATACTTGAAGAGGCTCGCCGATACGAGAAGGCGGTCAAAGAAGCGACGGGAACAGTCTACATCGAGGAAATGCATGGCCTTGCCGATGGCGCAGATGTACCCTACGAGGACATTCTCATCCTCAACTGCGGGTGGGATCTCCTGAACTCGCTGCCTACACCTGAGACGCACGCAGATTACATGTGTTCGTCTCTGTCGGCATGGGGAAGCTCCACGACCCAGGGACAAATGGTCTGCGGTCACAATGATGATGGCGGCCGGTACATCGACCAATTTCTTGTGCTCCTCAGGGCTCACCCGGCCGTGGGACACGACTTTGTCGTTCCGCTGGTTCCTGGCTACATCGGTTATCATCGGATGTGGAACGACCAGGGACTTGCACTGTTCGGGCTTTCTCTTGAGAATGGATGCACGGACGCCCAATTCGCCTACAACATGCCCATGTGGATCCTCCAGCGGAACCTTGCGCAGACCAGCGCCTCCACAGCGGATGCCGTGGCTGGCTTGGTGGCGCATCCACCAGCAACCGCCTTCAATTTCCTGTTTGCGGACCGTTTCGAAGACAGCCGTGTTGTCGAGGCCACAGCTGGGCACCAGGTGATTGTTCCTCCTTCGTCGGGGGCGCAGGAGTGTGTGGTCACGAATCATGCGCTTGTTGATTCGATTAAGCCTGCGCTTGTTCTCCGGGAGCATCCGTCGAGTACGGACTACAGGTATCGGGTGGTGCGCGAGCTTCTCACAGCAGCTCGGGGCACGGTCAGTGTCCAGCGCGTCAAAGAGATTCTCTCAAGCCACTTCGACGTGTCGGTCGGGCGCGTGAATCCCAGTTTGAACAGTCCTTGTCGGCATGGAGAATACGTGGGCAAACTTACGGGCACGGTATCGAGTGTGGTCCTCGAGATCTGCCCGGATCACATCGAAGCGCAGATCTCGCTTGGGAATCCCTGCGAGGGACGCTGGCGTCACGACACGCTTCCGATTGAGATGTAGACTGGATAATCTCAAGGCCTTTGCATGAAGTAGCTTGCGGGCGGTGCATCCGGCAGACACGAGGATGCCTTGCCTGGTGCGCCAGGAAAGGACGGGCATTGCGGAGCGGGTCGCACGCCGGTCACGCGGTAAAAAAGCCTCACGCGACATGATCCGATCCCCTTGACCATACTCGGTCAAGCAACATAGGCGGCGACAATCTCGCCGATGACGACCATGTGGTGGTCGCCGTCATGATAGAATTTATCAAGAATCTCGGCAGAGGAGAAATCGGAAGCAGCCAACTCCTTCCTCAGAACAATCTTGCATTCGTAGTACAGCGAGCAGCCGGCAATAACAGGTGTGCTGACGATTCTCCCTGCGACAAACGAAAGACCGCATGCTTCGGCCTTGTTGACGTCACGCCCCGATCTACTGCCGCAGAAGGCAAGCTCCGCAGACATTCTTCCGCGTGCCGGCACGCTGACTGTGAATGCGTCTTTCTCGAGGAGACAGGAGTGTGTGTAGCGCGAGCGGCGGACGAGAACCGTAAACATCGGGCGACTCCAGATGATGCCCACCTGCCCCCAGCCGATTGTCATTGCGTTCGGTCTCTTAGTCGCATCCTCGACGACAAGGAACGCACCATCGTTGGCAAGCGCGGTGTTGAGAAGGTCGACATGCTCGTACCAGTTCAGCGTCTTTTGCATGGTGAATTCATCTCCTGTGCTTGGGTCCTCCATACTAGCATATCGGGACGCACGAGTGACAACGGCGCGTGGACTTGTGCGTGACGGGGACGTTGTGTATTGTTGGCGCATCAGGAGGAAGGCAATGGCTAATCTCCACATCCTCGATCATCCGCTGATTCAGAACAAGCTCACGTTGCTTCGTGACGTGTCTACCAGGAACCACAACTTCAGGCTGTTGCTTGAAGAGCTGACTGCGTTCATGGTGTACGAGATCACGCGGCACTACCCGCTACGCGAAGAGGTCGTCACCACTCCGCTGGAAGAGACAGTCGGCCATGTCCTCGATGTACCAGTCGTTCTCGTGCCAATACTCCGTGCAGGCACGGGAATGCTTGCCGGCGTACTCAATCTTATTCCTACCGCCGCGGTTGGGCATATCGGCCTGTACCGCGATCCGGAGACATTGAAGCCGGTCGAATACTACGCGAAGTTTCCAGAGTCGTTGCAGGAGGCGCAAGTAATCCTTGTCGACCCAATGCTCGCCACCGGTGGTAGCGCGATCGTCGGAATCGATATCCTGAAGCGCGAAGGAGCACGGAAGCTCCAGTTTCTTTGCTTGGTGGCGTCCCCCGAAGGCGTGGATGCGCTGTCGCGTGCGCACCCTGATGTACCCATCTACACGGCTGCACTCGATCGCGAACTGAACGAGCACGGATATATCCTTCCCGGCCTTGGTGACGCCGGGGATCGGATATTCGGTACGTGATCGAAGCGCCACTATATAGCGATGATGGTGTAGGTAACGTGCATCACCGACCGCCCCGACAAAAGTCACATATCGATCATGTGACGGTCCTTGTACGCAGTACGGTGCTTCCCTAACCTAATCTGTGTTATGACGACGGGATCACGGACATGGCTGACATTGTTGGCGTCAGTCTGCCTTTTGTTTTGGGTTTCGACCGGCGTGTGGAGCGAGGTCACGACGAGTGTTCTTTCATCCCCACAACATGCCGCGCCGGGCGAGTTCGTCACGCACGTCTTCTCCGTTACCAACGACGCATTAACCGCTGATACGGTCGACATCGGATTCGCAATCCCTCCCGGTTGGGGAATATTGGGAGCGCCGACGGAGCTGTCGCTTGCCGCTGGCGAAGAAGGAACCATTTTCGTTACGGTCACCGTTCCACCGGGCGCAATTGCCGGGACCTACAAGATTACTCTTGCAGCCACATCGCAAAGCGACCCGACATACCGTGCGTCCGTGAGTGCAACCACGACTGTCGCACCAGTAAACCAGATCAGTATTGTCATGCCCGATGCGCAGAGTGCTCCACCAGGAGCGAAGGTTTCGTACGACGTAGTGATTGTGAATCGAGGAAACGTTCAGGACACGATAGATGTCACTGCGACTTCATCTCACAAGTTTGACGTGAGCGTTTCCAACGCGAAACTAAATTTGGGGCCACAGGAAAAGGCGACGGTTGTGGTGACGATTCAAATCACGGCCGACGCGGCAGCCGGGCGGGATGTTCTGTCGCTTTTTGCATCTTCTTCGCTATATCCGGGCGTGGAAGAAGACGCCACGCTTTTCACCACCGTGCTTCCTCCTTCACCTCAGGCAGTAGGGGGAACGCTGATGCAGGAGCTTCCGGCGCGTCTCCGTCTATCAATCGGACAAGATGTATTCACAGAGGAGGTTCAAAGCGACCTCACATTCTCGGTATCCGGCGGGGTCCTCGACGGCTATCTCTCGGCGTACATGCGATTGACCTCAGTATTCGGGCCGGAGCCGGTTTCTCTGGGATCGATAGCCATCTCATACCGATCGACACCCGCCACCTTCACAATCGGAGATGTATCGCGGCGGTTGACTGATCTGTTAAGCATCTCTTGCCGTGGGGGCAGCTTGCTCTACGATGACGACAACTACCGCCTGGCATTGATCGGTGGTGGAGCGGAGGATGAGACGCGTGTCGGCTTGTATCTCGCGGTCGGCCCGCAGGAGGCTCAACTGGGGATTGCGCATACGGAAGCGCGCACCCGTACCGAAAGCGACGCTGTGTGGAGCTTCACCGCTGCGGCGGAGCCGCTTGATGATTGGACATTGCGTGTTGAAGGAGCTCTCGGCCTGTCGCAAGACCTGACCAGTCGCGCCTTTTTCTTCAACACGACTATCGACACGGTCCCATACTTCCTTAGCGGGGAAGTGTTCTCGGTCGGTTCATACTTCCCCGGCCAGAGGAGCGATTCGGCTGGCATTGCGCTTTCTCAACGCCTTCGTCACAACGATTTCTCGCTTGCCGCGTCGATTACGCATGTCTGGGACAACACAAACCACAACCCCGCGCTCCCGACAACGATCGACGACAACCTCGGGCTGAACATGTCTGCAACCCCACTCACAGACGGCCCAACGCTCAACACGACGGTGGAATTCAATTGGACGCGAAACGCCGATCTGACGTTGCAGAATAGCGTAAGTAGGCTGGTGTCATTCCAACTTGGCAATACCGGCAATACCTTCCAGTACTCGTTCACCGGCAAGCTGAATGATCAGATCGATCACACAACTTCCATCTCATATCGCACCCTCACGTTCAGCGAAGGCGGCGGCCTGTCTTTCGGCGACATCGATCTGTTTCTTACACTCGTCCACACAAAGACCATAGACCTCGCCACCAATGATCTGGTTGCCGGCGGGACTACGGTATCATTTCGATTCCGCTCAAACAGTTCGCTCCACTCGGCAACAATCAGCTTGACGAACGACGTGGATGCATTCACCCTGTCGGCCAAGTCGACCGTCGAGATTTTCGATAATCTCAGCTTGCGGTTGACGGCAGACATGGGCTGGGATCGTGCAGACGCGTCTCCTGCGACGTTCAGTTGGGGGATGATGTTTGACTGGCGATTCGATCTTCCGCTGCCATTCCTTGTAACAAAGGGCAGGATAGAAGGCCACGTATTTGTAGATCGAGATGGTGACGGGGCGTTCACTCCGGGTGATACCCCGGTAGCTGGTGCAGTGCTGCAGACAGATAGAAGCGCGGTCTCCACAGACAAGGAAGGAAGGTATCGCTTCCCGCCATTCGCGCCGGGAACATATGCCGTCTCGGCAAGCGGACTTCCGCTGACGGCACGTCTCGCGTCAGAGCCGACCGTTGCGCTTGCCGCCGGAGAGACGGCAGAGGTCGATCTCGCACTCACTCCGGTTACTGTACTTAGCGGCGTGCTGTTTGACGACGCAAACAAGAATGGCGTGCACGAAAACGATGAGGGCGGATTTGCTCAGGTACGGATTGTCCTTTCTGATGGCACAGGGGACACCACCGATACGTATAGCGGCATAGATGGTGGATTCACATTTACCGACGTCGTTCCGGCGACGTACACAGTATCGGTCGATCAGACGAGTCTTCCGGAGCGTTTTGTGTTTACGACTGACAAACAGGTGACACTGACGGTCGGTGCCGACTCCCCGTCCCTGATTGGAATTGGTGGCTACATCAAACCTAAGCAGATCATCATGACTTTCCAGCCGCCGACTGCTGATTTCACCTTCACTCCCATGAATCCATCAGCGGGTACTTCGGTTTCCTTCGATGCGTCCGATTCATTCGACTTCGATGGCGAGGTAGTCCGCTACGATTGGGATTTCGACGGTGACGGCAAATCAGATGCCACCGGTGTTGCAGTTGAGAAGACATTCCCCTCGTCCGGATCCTACGATGTGACGCTCACGATCACCGACAACGAGGGAAACACCGATTCCATAACCTACACAGTCGATGTGAAGTGACGAATAGTGCCCGCTCCTAGTGGGCGAATCGTGCTGCAAGTGCGTCGGCAACCCGACGTACTGCTTTTGTCACTTCGGGAGACATGGCATGTCCCAATTCCGTCTGCGCGGGCTGGACACCGATGAGATGCGCAGTTGTTCTCGTGCCGCGGCAGACCACGTCGACAAACAACCGCGGAGAAAGCGCATGTGTGGATGAGATCACGGGGTCTAGTTCGTTCGGATGGAAGGCAGCAACCGTTCCCGCTTCTGCTCCGAAATCGATCGCATCAATAATGAGCATACAGTGAGGTGAGCGATCTCTGATCTTCTGGATGTAGTTTTCCGGCGCAGTACCGGCATCGATTACCTGGGCCGCAACTTCTCCGGGCAGCAATCGGCAGACCGCCGGGCCGGCACCGTCGTCGCCTCTGAGCGTACTGCCGATCCCGACAATGAGCGTATCATCAGGGCATGTATTGAGGAGCTCAGCCAAAGCGCCGTCGTCTGTGTGCATGGACTCTTTACAGCTTGATGTTGAGTTCGTATTTGCATTTGGGGCACAGGATTCGCATGAAAGAAGTTGTCTGCAGCGATTCATCACTATGCTGTTGGTCGCCGGCGCCCTGAGGGTCGGTTTCGAGCTCGCCGCTCTTGGCGAGGAGCAGCGATGGATTGGAATACGCGAGAGGACCGAGCTTCTCATACAGCCAGACAAGGTGCTTCTTGGTGCCGATGACGGCGCCGCACCTTTCGCACAGCTGCAGCTCATGCGCATGTGTCTCTATTGTGCTTGCGCGGTCCATGGTGGCGAGGTTCCACTCGGTGGACAGTCGTATTCCGTCATCTGTCGTACAGATGTCATGGCAATTGCCGCAGAAGATGCATGTGTCGTATCGAAGAGTGAGTATCCGAACAGCCGGTTCGGCTGCGAGGTCCTCAATCTGAGTGAGCGCTTCGGTCGGGCAGGCATTAACGCACGCGCCGCATCCAATACAGCTTTCAAGATCGAATTCCGGTTTGCCCCTATACTTGCTGGGCACCACGCACGGTTTGGCGGGGAATCGAGTCGTGAACCGCGGCGAAAATACAGCAGTAACCGCTTCTCGCAATTCTCTCAGCTTTGGCAAACGCAATGTATGACTCCTGTCTCTTTTCCTCTTCGAACGGACCGAAGAATCCCTCTCTCACGCCCGCTGATTAGACTCTTCATCGCCCTCTTTGCCATACTTGTCGACAACGCTCTTCTCCCATAATCGTACTCCTGATGCGTACGAGCCTTTTGCGATTGCATGTGCCGCTGTGGGCGAGGTGAGGAGTATGAATAGCCCACAGATTAGCGCCTTCGCTGTTGTCGGCCCCCATCCAACGACGACTGCGACCCCGACCAACAACAATATTGTTCCAAGGGTAACGCACTTCGTCGCTGCCTGAAGCCGATTGTAGACATCCGGAAAACGCACCAAGCCGATGCATCCGAAGACGTCGAACAAGATACCGATGGTGATCAACACGTATCCGGCAATATCACTCATCGAAACTCCTCCCTTCGAGGAACTTTGCCAATGCTATTGTCCCGATGAAGCTGAGCAGAGACCACGCGAGAGCGACATTCAGGTAGAAGTCCTTGCCGGTTACCATCCCCAATATTGCGCAAAAGCCCACCACGACGATCCCGAGTATGTCTATCGCCACGGTTCTGTCGGGAGCACTAGGTCCGCGGCCGATGCGGTACAGACAGAGGAAACAGCAGATAGTGAGCCCAACGTAGAAAAACGTTACCATCGTTCCCTCCTCCTACTCAAAGATCCTCTTAAGAAACCACTCGAATCTCTGTCCGATCAACTGTGTCGCTTCTTCGATATCGCTTGTGCGCACGTTTATCCAATGGATGTAGAGAAACCCATCATCGGTCAAATCCATCGTCAGCGTTCCCGGGGTGAGCGTGATGGAGTTTGCCAGCGCAGTAATGCCGGTAGCCGATCTCAGCCCGGTCTTGATCTTCACTATGCCGGGGTTTATTGGCATCTTCGGATGCAGGGCACGGTATACAACATCAAGGTTAGCCTTCATCACATAGTAGAAGAACACCGGCAAATATGCCAATAGCCAGAAGATTCTTATCGGTGATATGAAGAGATGATGTTCTTTGGGCAAGATCTCATGAAACAGGATTGCGGCAATGATCGAAACTACCACGCCGGCGATCAAGACCTGCATGTCGACCTTGCCGGCGGCGAACGGCCAGGTCAATCCTACCCATACAAGAAAGGCCAGCCCGAAATAAACCACTCGCCTCATGTCATATCACCCCCTACATCGAGCCCGTGCTGATCATCCTGGCCGAGTACCCGAGCCCGTCGATCAGCACTTTCACCGCGGGGTCAAGTATGTTGATCTTCAATGCCGGTACAAGTACGAGCAGTCCCATACATACACACAGAACGGCGAGTACGATCATAGCGACGACCATCGAGCCTCTCTCTTCTTTGATGTTCCGAAGGCTGTCTGGAAGCTCGCCGAGGAACACATACCGCTGAACCTTGAGGTACATGATGAGTGTGCAAACACTAACGAACACGATGATCGCCGCCACCCAGATGAAGCGCGCCTGTACCGCGGCAATCACCATGATCAATTTGCTCCAGAACCCACTGAACGGGGGGACGCCGGCGATCGATGCCGACGCTACCGTGCAGGTGGCACGGGTAAACGGGAGTTTTCCCGCTAGTCCTCCCATTTGTTGCAGCTGTCGTGTGCCGGTCGACATCTCAATCGAGCCGCTTGTCAGGAACAGCAACGACTTGTAGACGGAATGGTTGATCAGATGGAACAATCCCCCGAGAAGAGCCAGGGAAGCCCAAGTTGGGCTGCCGCCACGGGATATGATCAGTCCCCCGAGACCGATGCCGAGCACGACATAGCCCAACTGACTAATGCTTGAATATGCCAACAGCCGCTTCAGGTCCCATTGACCGAGCGCGAGGAACGCACCGATGATCATGCTCACGATTCCAAGCGTCGTCAAGATCCAAGCCACGGGGAGAGAAACACCGAATATGTTGAATACTACCCGCATGAGTGCATACACGCCGAGTGCCTTGATCAATACACCGGACAACATCGCAGAGATCGGAGCCGGCGCTGATGGATGCGCGTCCGGCAGCCAGGCATGGAATGGTACCAACGCCGCCTTGAGCCCGAAACCGGCAATGAACAGCGATAGGGCGAACGCGAGTCCTGAGTTCAAGCCGGAGGTTTGAATCGCCGCCGAGATATAGGCCATGTTGAGTGAACCGGTATTGCCGTACGTGAGGGCGATCGCAAATAGGATGAGTATGGACGCAATGCTACCCAATACCATGTACTTGAACGATGCCTCTAATTCCTCGGCGCCGCAGCCAAAGCCGACAAGTGCGTAGGAGGCGATGGAGGCGATCTCAAGGAACACAAACAGGTTGAAGATGTCGCCTGAAAGAACAACACCATTCATGCCGGCCACCATGAGCAAGAATAAGCTCAGGTACTTTGCCTTGGCAGTGTATTGCTCCATGTACCTGACGCTGAACAGCATCGCTGCGGCGCTGACGATGCCTATGGCAAGGAGCAGAAGGCCGCTCAAACCGTCGAGGACGAGATTGATCCCGAGTGGTATCGGCCATTTCCCGATCTGGTAGACGGCGTGCTTGCCGATGGCAAGGATTGCAAACGCAAGCAGAGAGCCGGTCACCAGATTGGCAAGCAGCGTGGCGACTCTCTTACCCCTCCCGCCGATAATTGGAAGGAAGAACGCCGTCGCCAATGGGATAGCAATAAAGAGCGGCAACGGTATGCTCATCCTCTCAGCCTCCTTATCTCGGTGATGTCAAAGGTGTGGTATTTCCCGTAGATCCTGACGCATATCGAGATCATGAGAGCCAACGAGCCCAGGCTGATTACGATTGCCGTGAGCACAAGCGCCTGCGGCAGTGGATCAACGCATCTGTTGATGAAGCCGGAAACGAGCTGTTGTGTTCCCGGCTCCAGCTGAGAGGCGTCGACTATCGGAGCGACGCCGCCTATCCGGTATCCCAGCATTATGAGGAACAGGTTGGCGGCGTACTCCATAATCATGATCCCAAGCACTATCTTCACCATGTTCTTCTTGACGACGGCGCAGTAGAGGCCGATAGTGAAAAGCAGGAAGCACAGTGCGTATAGCATCATGTTATCTCCTCTTCTTCGGCCGACATGTCAGGCTCGGTGTCCTTACCCCAGACGGATAGAGATAGGATGACCAAGAACAACGACGCGCCAACTTTGAGCCCTATGGCGATGTTGTAGAGAGGGATGGTGCCTGCGCTGACAAGATGGAACGCTTGTCCGGGAAGATACTGCTGGTAAAGGAAGTCGACGAAGAAGGAACTGCCGATGACGAGACCGAACACAGCGATCAAGGCGAACAGCAATGCGCCGGCGCAATCGAGCTTTGACGCCACCGGCAGCGGCAGGTTCCTCTCGGCGTACCGTCTACCGAAAGCAAGCATGAGAAGAACGTAGGAGGAGGCAAGTATCACGCCGCCGGCAAACCCTCCTCCGGGAGTGAGATGTCCAAACAGAACGATATAGACGCCGAACAGGAAGATGAGGATCTTGACCCAGCCCGCGATTGTCTTGACGATGATTGTCATGCCGTCCATTCGTCCGAGCCCCCCGCTTTCGCTTTCTTTCTGCTCTTCGTCCGGAGAATAACGGTCGCGCCGATAATCGACGTAAATAGCACTGCAGCCTCACCGAGCGTGTCATAGGCGCGGAAATCCAATATGACCCCCGAAACAAGATTGGGCGCCCCTGTAAGCTCCAATCCCTGCCCGACATAGGTTTGGGACGCCGCGTTGGGAAGGAGCGAGAATATGGGCGTTCCGAAACCGGGCAGAGAGTTTAGGACCTGCATTCCCGCGAGGAATATGACGCCGATGATTGCCATTGAGACAACCACTCCGAAGAACTCCCGGTCGCCGCTGATCGAGGTTAAGTCACGCGAGATGGTCGCGCGGATGAGGATGATCAACCCCAACACTTCTACCACTATCTGAGTTATCGCAATATCGGGCGCGCGGAGGAATAGGAACATCAGAGAACCTCCGAAGCCGATGGCGCCGACACAGATCACTGAACTCAAGAGATCGGAGGTCTCCACCGCAATGATGGCGGCTATGATCATGAACAGGGCCAAAGCATAGAATATCACCATTTCGACATCACCAGATCTTGCACACAACGAATAGAATCGCCACCACTCCCAACGTCACCCACGTTAGGTACATTGGAAGCAGCCCACTATGCAGCCATCGCAACAGATCCGATACCGCCTGGCCGGCCTTTCCTGTCTTGTCATACGGATCGAAAACGCCCTTGTCCTGCCACGCATACAACCGACGCAGACCGCGCATCGAAGAGATCGTCTTGTAGAAGTGTGTTCCCGGAATGATCATCTGATCGTTGTCCTGCGCCTCTCCGCACGACCACGTCGGCACGATTCTCACCTGTTTTGTCAGCCGTCCGATAACGAGGATGACAAAACCGATTGCAATCCCGATCAGGATCAGCCCGGTGGCAAGCGTGGAATTCCATGTCCCGAGGATGAGAGCGTCACTAGGAATGCCGAGCGCCGGATAGATGAACAGGCGTAACGGCACGTAGTAGAAGACGCCGAAGAACACACAAAGGAGAGCAAGGAAAAGCATCGGCCCGGTCTGCACAAGAGAGACTTCTCGTACATCCTTCAGTCTGCTGGGCAGGCGGGAAAGGAAGACGGAATGTATCACCTTGACGAACGAAGCGAGGGTGAGGGCGCTTCCGAACATCGCCACGACAAGCCATACGGGCCATAACGCAGCAACCGCACCGGTCTGCGCGTTGCCCATGTCGATTACACCCTGATAGATCATCCATTTGGATACGAACCCGTTCAGTGGCGGTATGCCTGAGATACTGAGTGCGGCAACAAGACAAGCGGTGAACGTGAGCGACATCTTCTTTGCCAATCCACCCAATCTTTCCAGATCGACCGTTCCGGCTTGCTGTTCGACCGCGCCACCACATAAGAACAGGCAGCATTTGTAGATCGCGTTGTTCAGCATGTGGAATACTCCGCCGGCAATCCCAATCGGGGTCATGGTAGCGATCCCGAGGATCATGTATCCCACCTGACTGATGGCGTGGTATGAGAGGAGCTTCTTTAAGTTGTGTTGCACCATAGCGATCATCACAGCCACGATGATCGTGATCGAGCCGATTGCCGCGAGCAGTATGGTCAATGCGCCGGGCTTGAGAATGAACAATCCCCTAACGATCAGTATCAGGAGATAGATCCCAAGCAATTTGTCGATCGCGGCGGGGAGGAGCGCCATCACGGAGGCGGGCGCGTATTCACCACTCGTCGGTATCCAGGTATGCAGAGGCATTGATCCGGCCTTGGTGATTGCGGCGGTCATGAGAAGCAAGAAGGCGATGACAGGGATTGTTGTGGTGGCCGTGACAGCGATGTTAGATATGACGAACGTTCCCGAATACATCCACAGCATCGCTATGCCAAGCAGGAAGGCGGCATCGGAAACACCGATCATGGCGAAGCTTTTTGTTGCCGCGAAGTTGGAGTTGCGTCCGCCGGTAGTGATCATAAGATAGAGCGACGCGGTGACGACTTCCCAGAATATCAAGAGAAACAGCAAATGATTGGAGAGAAGAATCCCTGCGGAGCCGCCGATTGTGAGCATCACCGCTCCATAGTATTCATTGGCCCGCGTCACTCCGTTCATCGATTTCAGCGAGTAGATTGCGATCAGGAGGCCGAACCCCATGGCGAATAGCAGCATGAATGAAGCGAGTGGGCCGGCTCGGAACAATAGATCCAGCCGCACAGCGTCGATGTGAAGAACAGGCCACGCGTACTCAAACGACCCGCGTGTAAATATCAGGACTCCGAGCGCGAATGTCGCCGCCGAGATCAACAACGTCAGCGCCTTGGGAAGAGTCCGTAGTCGGTTCGGCAGGAACAACAACGCAAACCCAACCGCGATCGGCATGAAGACGATGATGAGCAAGACTCGATCCACCTTATCCCCCTTCCTCGCCCGCGCGATGTGACCCGATATTGTGTCTCAGCCGATCGGTCTTGTCGCGGCTCAGTTGCAGCAGCGCCGAATAGTCATGCAATACCTTGCTGTCCCCATCGACGACGGCCAGCCTTTCTGTACAGCTGTAGCAAGGATCTACCGAGGCGAGCGTTATCGTGACATCGGCTATGGTTTCTCCAATGCAGGACGCCTTGAACGATGGGACATTGACAAAGCTCGGCGCTCTCATCTTGTGGCGAACCGGTCTGTTGCCGCCGTCGCTTCGGACGTAGTGGAACGTCTCTCCACGCGGAGCCTCCGCATGTCCACATCCCTCTCCAGGTGGTATTTCTTTTACCTCTGTGCAAATCGGGCCGTCAGGCATCTTGTGCACCGCCTGCCGCACGATCTTTATCGACTCGATCGTTTCCAGCAGGCGCACGACCGCCTTGGCGAATACATCGCCCTCGGGCTGAGTGATCACGTTCCAATCCAGGAGATCGTAGGCAGCATAGGGGTCGTCGCGCCTGACATCGATTGGGATACCGCTGGCGCGTGCGGTCGGCCCGGTAACAGCGTACCTGATCGCATCGGCTTTGCTGAGTATGCCTACGCCCTTCAACCGTGCGTGCAGCACCGGGTCATCGAGGACCGCCTTTGTAAGCATGTCGATCTTCCGCTCGATCTCGCCGACCTCTCTGATAATCCGGGGCTTCAGTTCATTGGGAATGTCGCTACGGCAACCTCCGACCTTGACGTTGCCGTAGTTGTTCCTGTTGCCGGTGATCATCTCCAACAGGTCGAGCACCGGCTCGCGATACTTCCAAGCCCACATGAAAACGGTGTCATACCCAATGAAATGTCCGGCCAATCCGACCCACAGAACATGGCTATGGATCCGCTCCAGTTCGTTGATGATCGTGCGGACGTACAACGCCCGTTCGGGAGGTGTAACGCCTGCGATGTCCTCCACCGCCTGCACATACGCGAGCGGATGCGACGCCGAACAGATTCCGCATATGCGGGAGACGAGGAACGGAACCTGATCGAATTGCAGCGACTCGCTGATCTTCTCCATCCCGCGATGGTTGTACGATATCCGCATGTCGATGTCAGTGACGACCTCGCCATCGACCGCAAGTTGGAAGTATTCCATCTCTTCCTGTAACGGATGGAAAGGTCCCACAGGAAGAACCGGTTTGGAAAGGCTGATCGTCCTTCGTGCCGGTGACTTCAGTTGGTCTTGCGGGCGATCCTCCGGTTCTCCGTCCGGCCTGCTTGCCGGTTCGACGGAATCCTTCCTCAGCGGGTACACGCCCTCCGGCCAGCTATCGGAGAGTATCAGCCGTCGCATGTCAGGGTGATGGAGGAAATCAATCCCCAAGAGATCGTGTATCTCTCTCTCTATCCATTCCGCTCCGGGTATGAGAAGAGCTATTGATTCGATTGTCGGGCGGTCGCGGTCGCGGAGAAACGTATCGACGGTTATCACGCAGCCGGTCTGGTCGTATGAGTAGTGGTAGAGGATCTCGAAGCAGTCGTCCGAATCGATCCCGGTGGCGATGACGAAGCGGGCCTGCACTTCTTCGAATAGAAAACGGTTGATCTCGTAGGCGTTCTCCGCTTCGCACAGAAGGAAGATGCGATTGTGCGGGCGACGCTCGCTCGCGATGAGCTTCTCTTCGAGCTGAGTCAATCGCCCTTCAAGTTCGTGTTGGTTCATGTTCTCTTCCTTCATAGCACCGATAACGCCTTGACCACGCCGGCAATCATCGCTTCCGGCTTGGGCGGGCAGCCCGGTACGTAGGCGATGATTGCGTTGGGGTCGATCTCTTTGATGATCTTGTCGACCGGCCCGACGACGTGATATCCGTTGTAGAAGATTCCCTTGTCGCACGCACAGGCACCGATGGCAAACACGACACACGGCTTCGCCGTTTGACGATAGATCTCGCGTAATCGTGGCGCCGCTTGTGCGGTAACGACGCCGGTCACAAGCAGAGCATCCGCATGGCGTGGCGATCCGACCAGCTTGATGCCGAACCGTTCCACGTCGAACTTGGGCGTCAGCAGATCGACGATCTCAATGTCGCAGTTGTTGCAGGCGCCGGTATTCACGTGAAATACCCAAGGAGACTTCTTGAGTGATCTAATCCTCCAGTTCATATCCTGCCTCTACAGCCAGTTGATTCCATAGTGAGTTCCTATTGCGGCGAGGATGATCGCGACCACCAGTGCGCCGCCGCAGTACACCCAGAAGAAGCGGATCGCCTGATCGATCCGAACACGAGGGTTCGTGTTCTTGATGAGGATTACAAGCACCAGTACCAGCACATATTTCCCGATCGCCCATGCCAACCCCCAACCAGTCGTACCGAAGCCGCCGAGAAAGACGGTTATTAGGAACAGCGGCAAGGCGACCAGCATCAGCGCCTGCATCACCTTCCAGACCGCAAGCAGGGGGCCGGAGTATTCCATGAGCACTCCACTTGCAATCTCGGTCTCCGATTCGGCGATGTCGAAAGGAACAAACCCCAGTTTTGCCTGCACGCAAAATAGGCTCGCCAAGAAGGCGATCATTCCCGATATGCTGTACACGGGCGTCTGCTGTGCAAGCACTGATAAGTTGAGTTGTCCGCCGGATTTGAGTATCACAACAATGAGTGCGAGCACGAGCGGCAATTCGTAGCCTATCACCAGTTTCATCTCTCGTGATGTGCCTATCGCGGCATGCGGGCTGGCGCTTGCCGAACCTCCGATGATCAAAGCCAGCGAGGGTACGACCATCAGGTAGATCACAACGATGACATCTCCGACAAACGCCGATTGCGCAATCGCCGTTCTCCAAAGGATGGTGGCGAGAAGCAATACGCCGGCCATTCCGATGAGCGGCGCAGCCATGAATACGCTTCTGCGAGCATCCTCAGGAACAAGGATCTCTTTTCCCAGCAGTTTCGCAATGTCATAGAACGGCTGCATCAACGGTGGTCCGACACGCCATTGCACTAATGCGCTTACCTTCCGCACCACCCAGGAGGCGACAAGACCGAGCACGGAAGTGAACAGGAAACCCGGAAAGACTACTATCCAGAGAAGACTCCAGGCGGCGTCCGTCATCTCGTGACCCCTCCCACTTCTCGGCGGAACGGTTCCCAGAGAACCCCGCCGGCGACACGCACGACGATGTCTTCAAATACCTCTATCATGTCAGGTTCAGAAGCGAGATCCACTTCTCCATAGTCTATGCCTCCGTCCTGACACGTGCGCACGCACAATGGCTTTTCATCCGGGCGCAGTCTCCCGTGACATACGTCGCAGACGCTTGACGGCATGAGTATCAAATCCTGATATATCGTTCCAAAGGGGCAGGCAATAGCGCACGTGCCACAGCCGGTGCACAGCATGGTCGCCCGCCTGAGAACGCCGGCGTCGTTTGTGGCACTTGGTATCTTCTCCAAAGCACCATTGGGGCAGGCGTCAATACACGGAGCCCGTTCGCATCGGCGGCAAATGAGAGCAAAGCGGATCATCTCCAACAACGAATCGAATCCTTTGTTGTCGGGGTGGTGCTTGTACGAGCACCGCACTCCGGATTCGTTTTGGATCCTGGCACGCCCCAAGTCTATTATAAGCTTTGCGCTCACGGGGAAGATCTCTCCTCAGTCCCAGATATTCCGGTATCCTTTTATCTGATCGTACGAGAACACCGGACCGTCTTTGCATACGTAGTACTTGCCGATCATGCAGTGGCCGCATTTGCCGAACCCACAGCTCATGTTCTTTTCCATCGAAAGGTAGATCTGCGAATCTTTGAACCCGAAATCGAGCATCGAGAGCGTCGCAAACTTCATCATTATCGGAGGTCCGCAGATCACGGCAACGGCGTTCTCTACATTGACGTCGTCCTTCTTGCATATCGTCGTTACCACGCCCACATTGCCGCGCCAGTCGCCGTCCGCCTGATCGACGGTCAGCTTCATGTCCACTCCTTCTATCTGCTGCCAGGAGCCGTGCAGTGCTTCCTTGTATATCAAATCATCCGGTGTTCGCGCGCCGAAACGACATACAACGGACTTGAAATCTCCGATTCGTGCTATGAGCGTGAGAAACAGGGAACGGATCGGCGCAAGCCCCACGCCGCCGCCGATGATGTACACCTCCTTGCCTGCGAAATCATCGACTGGATAACCGTTCCCGTAAGGGCCGCGAATGCCAACCTTTTGCCCTTTCTCGCAATCATGCAGCATCTCGGTGACGTGACCGGCCTTCATGATTGTTATCTCCATTTTTTCAGTGTCGGCCGGTGAAGAAGAGGGTGTAAACGGCGCCTCGCCGACGCCGGGAAGACTTAGTTCAACGAATTGCCCGGTGGCGAACTTGATCGGTTCCTGGGGGATGACGACGTAGCTCCTGATCGTCGGGGATTCGACCAATATGTCGACGATCTCTGCTGGCATCGGCTCATACAGGCCGCGGCTCAACTCACCACCTCCGCTCGATTGCTCCCTTTGCGCTCTCCGTCCAGCTTCTTCAGTACCACCCGAATGTCCATGCCATGCGTGTCCCCCTCGATGCATCTGCCGCATCCGATGCACATTCCGATTCCATACCGGTCGAAGAAGAACGAAAACTTGTGCATAAGTCGATGTCTGATCCGGTCTCCCACTGCCTTTCTGGGATTCGCGCCGCCGGCAACGGCCGCGTATGACATTCGCAGGCAGCTGTCCCACATCTTCATCTTTGCGAAATAGTCCTCGCGTACCGCATCGTAGAGGTAGAAGCAATGGCATGTCGGACATATCCGCGTGCATGCTTGGCACTCGACACACTCTTGTGCCTCAACATCGAACGCGTCGGTATCTCCGCTCTTCTCAAGCAGATCATTTACGGCAAATCCAACCTCGTAGGGTGCATTGATCGCCTCCAGCCTCTGTCTTGTCTGTGCACGTCTATCGGATTGCTCGGCAAGCTGAGTCTCCGATGCCTGCACAAATAGAACGGCGTTGTCTGCAACGAACCTTGCCCCTGCCTCTGATCCGATCTCGACGATGAAACCATCCTTGATCTGAGAGAGACTTAGGTCGAATCCGGAGCCGGGATACGGTTCCCCGCCGAATAGCGTGCAGCAGCAGCTCTCGGCCGGGTCAAAGCAGTCGCTGGCTATTACGAACATGTTTCTTCTCCGCCCTTCATAGAACGGATCTCGAAAATCTTCTTCCAGGAATACCTGGTCAAGCACAGCCATCGACCTGAGGTCGCAATCCTTGAATCCGAAGACAGCAAAAGGCTCCACTCGATCAGGGTCTCCTCGTTGAGGGGAGGCCGTGACGCGTTCACGCAAAGGAAAGAGAAACTCCTTGGCGGTTGTGAAAGCGCGAATGTTATTGAATTGTGGCGATGGCGCGGTAGCGGGATCGTACAGGGCAAAAGTATAACGCTCGCCGACCGGTTTCGGAACGTAAAGCCGCCGCGATTGAGACACAGAATCAAGAAGCGGACGCAGTTTATCAATAAAAAACCGCTTCCGTTCTTCACCTTGAGTCTGTGTATTCCTCATGCCCAGCCTTTTGTGTCCCAAAAGCGTCAAGGATCTTATGTGAGGCTCAGTCTCTTAACTTAATGCCCCTATAGCACATTTCGAGCTTTTTGTCAAGCGAAGAAGCCGCACGAGATATTTCGAAAAGCACGACTACAACTGCATCGACGCTACAGGAACGGGACTTGCCCTTCCGCTGTCTTTGCGGCGTTCACGCAAGCATGTCGCTCACAGTTGCGTTCTTGTCTGCGTTCGGTCTTCGTGCCAGAAGGTAGTTACTGGTTGTGGCATTGCTTGTAGCTTAGTTGAGTGCAGCTCACCATGCACGCCAGCAAACGGATCCGTTGTTCTGTCCACACGCGCTGAGGCCACATCTGCATCTCTGACATCCATTCTCCAAATGTGCGTCGCGCATGGTCGTTAATCCCAAGTGCGGCGGAATCGGTAATCGCTTGAAGACTGTCACCACGTGCAATAGAATCTGCCACTGAAAAACAACCGCTTAACAAGGGAGACAACAACGGTGGCAAAACCGAAGATTGCATTCTATTGGTGCGCCTCGTGTGGAGGTTGCGAAGAGGCAGTCGTGGACCTTAACGAGGCCTTGCTGACGGTGGCTGACGCGGTGGATATCGTCTTGTGGCCGGTGGCGCTCGATTTCAAGCGTAAACACGTCGAAGCCATGGATGACAATGAGATCGCAGTCAGCTTTATCAACGGGGCAGTCAGGTTGGACGAGCAGTGTGAGATGGTTGAGCTCTTGAGGCGAAAGTCACAGTTGATAGTTGCCTTTGGCGCTTGTGCGCATCTGGGCGGGATACCCGGCTTGGGCAACTTCTACTCCAAGAAGACGATCTTCGAGACCGCATACGCAAATAGTCCGAGTCTGGACGATTCCGCCGGAACTCTACCCCAGCAAAGATCGCAAGTGCCGGAGGGCGAGCTTACGCTGCCAAAGTTCTATGACACTGTGCAAACTCTCGACCAGACGATCGATGTGGACTACTATCTTCCGGGGTGCCCACCGCCGCCAGATCTGATCCAGAGCGCGGTAGAAGCCATTCTTACGGGGAATCTACCTGAGAAGGGAGCCGTGCTCGCGCCGGCAAAGGCGTTGTGCGACACGTGTCCGCGCGCTGACTCAAAACCGGAAAGGCTTTCCGTGGACGACGTGCGACGACCGTGGGAGATCAAGATCGATCCGGAGACTTGTTTCCTTGCGCAGGGTCTGATCTGCGCCGGTCCAGCAACTCGAACCGGGTGCGGAGAGACATGCATTCGAGCGAACCAGCCGTGCCGCGGATGCTTCGGGCCTGTGGCCGACGCCGGAGAGCAAGGAGCAAGAATGCTCTCCATGGTCGCATCGATTCTGGGAGTCGACGGAGAAGATGAGATGAGCGATGACCAAGTGCAACGTTTGATCGATCGAATCGCGGATCCGGCTGGGACGTTCTATCGTTATAGCCTACCCGTGTCTACGCTCAAGCGGAAGAGGATACAGGGTCTAGGAGGACAAGAATGAGAAAGATAACTATCGACCCGATTACTCGGCTTGAGGGACATGGGAAGATTGAGATCTTCATGAACGACGCGGGAAACTGCGAGAAGGCCTACCTGCAAATACCCGAGCTCCGTGGATTTGAGCAGTTCTCGGTCGGTCGCGCTGCCGAGGAGATGCCGCGCATCACGACCATGATCTGTGGAGTATGCCCGACGGCACACCACATAGCTGCGACCAAGGCGCTTGATGATCTGTTCAAGGTTGAGCCCACCTCAGCGGCGAAGAAGATCAGGGAATTGATGTACACGGCTTTCCAAGCGGAAGACCACCTACTCCACTTCTTCTTTCTCGGCGGCCCCGATTTTGTGGTCGGCCCTCAGGCAGGGGCGGAGACGCGAAATATCCTCGGAGTCATCGATAAGGTCGGCATAGACACCGCGAGCAAGGTAATCGAGGCGCGCAAGCGGCTGCGGAATGTGCTACGGATCATCGGCGGAAAGCCGATCATGCCCACTGTCGGGCTTCCTGGCGGCGTTTCCAAAGGCATTAACGATGAGGAGCGAAAAACAATCATCGATGCCGGTGAATATGCAGTTGAGTTCTGCCAGTTTGCGCTCAAGTTGTTCGAAGACATCGTTCTTGGCAACAAAGAATACGTGGATCTGATCACCGGTGATGTCTATCGACATCGCACCTACTACATGGGCCTAGTCGACGAGAACAACAAGGTGAATTTCTACGACGGCATGATCCGCGTTGTCGATCCCAACGGCAAAGAGTTCGCCAAGTTCAAGGTGCAGGACTATCTCGAACACATTCAGGAGCACGTGGAGCCCTGGACGTACGTGAAGTTCTCCTATCTGAAGAAGGTCGGCTGGAAGGGATTCGTCGACGGAGAAGAAAGCGGCGTGTTCCGTGTTGCCCCGCTGGCGCGCCTGAATGTGGCCGACGGAATGGCTACGCCATTGGCGCAACAAGCCTACGATAAGATGTTCTCCGTGTTGGGAGGGAAGCCGGTTCACAACACACTCGCCTACCATTGGGCACGCCTCATCGAGGCACTGTATGCCTCGGAACGGCTGCTGGAATTGGCGCGAGATCCCGAGATCACATCCGACGACATCGTCAATCTCCCCACGGAGAAGCCGCACGAGGGCATCGGAGTTGTCGAAGCGCCGCGCGGCACACTGATACATCATTACAAGACAGATGACGATGGCATTCTCACGGACGTCAACCTGATTGTGGCCACTCAGAACAATTCCGCCGCAATCAACATGTCGATTGAGGGTGCCGCCAAATCGCTCATCAAGAACGGCGATGTGCCCGATGGAATTCTCAACATGATTGAGATGGCGTTCAGGGCGTACGATCCGTGTCACGCTTGCGCAACGCACTCGCTTCCGGGCGGAATGCCGTTGGATGTGAAGGTCTACAGCGCCGGTGGAGAGTTGATCAGGCGCTTGCGGAAGGATAGATGCAACACACCACCGCTCATGGATGAAGCGGAGTAAGGGGGAAAAGGATGCTTTCGCAACTTGAACGAGAACGGGTTCAGGAATTGGTCGACAAGGCAAACGGGAAGGTATTCTCGGCACCGTGCCAGGTGGCTTGTCCGCTGGGTGTGGACATTCAGCGTAGCCACGTCCTTCTTTCACAGCTCTCCTTTGACAGCAAGAAGGCGCATCGCCAGATCAATAAGATCGGGGACAAGCTGTACGAAAAGAACCCGCTGTTCCCCATTGCAGGCTACGTGTGCGGGCTGTGCGAACAAGGGTGCAATTACAAGGATGAGACAGGATCGGTGAGACGCCGCCTGCTTGTCCGGTTTGTCGCCGACCACTATTTGAAGGCACTGTCTGACAAACCTGCGCTGCCGCGACCGACCAAAGACAAGGTGGGCGTCGTCGGCGGTGGACCGGCGGGGTTGATGGCCGCGTATTCGCTCAGCAAGAGGGGATACAAGGTTACGCTGTTTGAGCGTAGCTCGGAACTTGGGGGCGCACTGAACCTCATTCCTCGCTATCGCCTACCACGAAACGTCCTTTACGCATCGATCAACAACCTTGTGCGCATCGCACACGTGGATGCCCGCCTGAACACAGCCGTTGGAGACGACGGGAGAGACCTTGCGGCGCTTGAAGCCGAAGGATACAAGGCAATGTTCATCGCCACAGGGACGCCGATACCACGCCCGCTCACATTCGGCAGAGACCTTGTAGAGGGTACCGACCTCGATGGCGTCATGTTCGGCCTAGATCTACTGTCGGATGTCAATCAAGGGAAGCCTCATCTTTTCCAAGGGAAGCGGGTGCTTGTCATCGGAGGAGGCAATGTCGCGTTTGATACCGCACGCGTTGCGCAGCGTTTGGGAGGCAAAGTTTCGCTTGTCTGCCTCGAGGGCAAAGACAAGGACTCCAGAGATGGGATCCCGGCCGATGAAGAGGAAGTAGAGGGTGCAAGCGAAGAGCAGATTGAGATTGTATACGGTCGCGGCGTGTCGACAGTGATCGGTGACAATGGCAAATTCAAAGGGATAGAGTGCCCACGTTGTACTTCGGTGTTCGATGAACACGGGCGCTTCCAACCGGAATTCGATCTTGGCGATGTGAAGCATCTAGACGGGGACTTTCTTCTCGTATCGATCGGGCAGGGACCGGAGCGAATGCTATTCGAGCAGGCGGGCTTGCTGAGCGAGCGCGGCCGTCTGGATGCCGATCCGATAACCCTCCAAAGCGAAAGGACACCGTGGGTGTTCATGGGCGGAGATGCGCGCCGGCCCGGCTTTGCGACCGAAGCGATGCAAGAGGGAGCAGTGGCAGCGGAGTCGATCGCCCTATACCTTTCCGGAGATGACACCGGTTCAGGCCGCAAGAAGGAATACGAGGGCTCTCCTATACCGAAGCTTTCCGACTATAAGCCACAGCCGGAACCACGATGGAAGCCGGCCGCGGAGAGACTGAACTTTGAGCCGTTCGAGGAAGGATTCACGCCGGAGGAGGCAATCAGAGAAGCGACACGATGCCTCTACTGCGGCCCGTGCATGAGCTGTAAGGCATGTGTGGTATTGGAACTGAGGCCTGAGCTTCCCGAGATTGAAGTGAACGAGGAACGGTGTAGCGGATGTGGAGTCTGCGTCACAGTGTGTCCATATGACGCCGCGAAATTGGAGCGCACGGAAACAGGACGCGTCGCTATTCGCGATGAACTTCGCTGCAAGCGATGCGGCATATGTGTTTCCGCCTGTCCATCCGGTGCGGTGAGGATCACCGACGGACTGGAAGAAGCGGTTGATGATGCCATTTCGCACCTTGCTGTCGCATAGCTCAGTGAATTGAGCCGATAGCAGATGCTGGGAGAACAAGCCGAGAGGGACATGAAAACGATCGTACTGGGAATCGGAAACCTCATCCTGAGCGATGATGGCGTGGGAATCAGAGTGGCGCGCGCAATCAAAGATCGCGCCATTGCTCTTGACGTGGTAGAGGAAAGCGGCGTAGGTATTGCCATCCTCGATCATGTCATAGGCTACGATCGGCTCATACTCATTGACTCGATAAAAACAGTCGGCGGCGTTGCCGGCGACGTGTATAAGCTTCAGTTGAGTGATCTGTCGGCAAGCATGGATCTTACGCCATCGCACGGGATGAACATTGCCACCACATTGCGCCTTGGAGAAGGGATGGGATATGCCATGCCCGCCGACGTGATTATATACGCAATTGAAGTCGCCGATAACAGCACGTTTCAGGAAGCGTGTACCGAAGAGATCGAGCGTCTGATCCCTGCGATCGCAGAGGAGATCATCCAGGAGGAGAGATTATGCATAATACACAACCCAAATTAGTAGTCTTCTGCTGTAATTGGGCGACGCACGGAGAAGTGGATCGAGAGGCCTTATCCGGTGGTTTGAAGGATTCCACGCTTCAGATAATTCCCACGATGTGCTCGAGCCGTGTCGAGGCGGCACATGTGTTGAATGCCTTCTCCAAGGGCGCAGACGGCGTACTGATCGCCGCATGCCCCCCCGGTGATTGCCACTTCGTGTCCGGAAATACGAAGACAGACCGAAGGGTCCGCTTGCTCAAGAAGGTTATCGAGCAATTTGGGATCGAACCAAATCGGCTGCGGCTGGAACGACTGACCGATCAGAGTCTCGCCGGCCTCCAACAGGTGATAACGTCCTTTGCGAGTGAGATCTCCGAGCTTGCGCCATTCTCCCCACTGGAGGAAGTCGTTACAACCGCGTAGGAAAGAGCCAAGCGAGAGACTGCTCTCCTCATAGTACGGGGACTAAGCCGCTTCAAAGCGCCAGCTATGGCGGTCTTTGCGTCAACTCTGCAGGACCGGATCACCCGCAGAGGGACTAAGAGCCGAATTTGGGAGCCCAGTTGTTGTAATTCAAGAGCATCGGAAGAATGCTTCCACTGAAGCGGCACAATCCGCCGGTCGCTGCTTCTCTCTCTCCAAATGACGTTGTGGTATCAGACCGTACATTCGGTCCGACAAACAGGACCGGCACCGGTTCGGCCGTGTGGTCACCGTAATCGATCGGAGTAGTGTGATCGCCAGTGAACGCGAGGTGGGTGCTCTTCCAATCCAGTCCCTCCATGATGGGGCCGAAGAACTCGCGATCGATCCGTTCGATGAACTCGCGTTTGGCGACGGCATCCTTGTCATGCCCGGCGTTGTCCGTTCCCTTGATGTGAACGAACACGTAGTCGTACCGGTCAAGTGCATCGATTGCGGTGCGCGCCTTCACGCCGAGATCGGTATCCAACCCGCCGGTGATTCCGGGGGCGTATAGTGCGTCCATGCCACAGGCAAGCCCAACGCCTCTGTACAAGGCGCCGCCGGCAATCACTGCTCCGCGCACGCCGAAAGTCTCTTTGACTGATGGCAGATGCGGAAGGGTCGAGGCTCCGCGCAGAAGGATGATGTTGGCCGGATGCTTCCCTTCCTGCCGACGCTTGCTGTTGATTGGGTGATCGTTCAGGAGAGCGAAGCTTGCGCGCGCGATATCATTCACCGCAGCGGCGACAAGCGCGCTACCCGCGTCACCTGCGTCGATCGGGACTGAGTCAGGAAGCATCGCACCTACTTTGTGTGGATCATTCTCGGTGATTCGCGCCGACAGATCATCCCCGCGCAATAGGAGCGCACCCCGATGCTGCGTACTCGCTCGGAATTCAAACCGAATCCCTTCCAGCTGGATATCGGTCAACGCAGCCGCGAGCTCGTCTTGGCCGCTTGCGATCCGTCCGGCACGACGATCGAGAAGGCGTAAACCACCGTCAACCTTCTCCACGGTGGCGAAGTTGGCGCGAAAGCATACATCTCCATGATGGACATCCATACCTATCCCCAAGCACTCGAAGACACCCCTACCGGTGTAGACCTTGTACGGATCGTACCCCAGCAGCGATAAGTGAGCGGTATCGCTTCCCGGACGTATGCCGGGACCGATCGGATCGACCAGGCCGGTCGCCCCGCGGCCTGCCAGCGTGTCAAGATTGGGTGTCCGAGCCGCCTCTAAGCACGTCTTTCCATCGATATCACTCGGTCTGCCGCCCATGCCGTCGGCGATGACCAGAATCGCTTTCATTCTTTCTCCTTATCGTTCCACTTCGAACCGGCCTGTCCGCCTCTATGCGGTTCGTTCCTTTCGTATCTCGGACGCAATCCAGGAATTCCATTCCGAAAGCCCTTCGCCTGTCTTGCACGACAACTCGAATATTCTAGCGTCGGCGTGAAGGCCATTCACGGCCTCGATAAACTGATCGCGATCGAAGTCGACGTATGGGGCAAGATCGATCTTGTTCAACACCACTGCATCGGACTTGCTGAACATGAGCGGGTACTTGTAGGGTTTGTCGTGTCCTTCCGGAACGCTGGCCACCAGGATATTCTTGTGCTCACCCAACGCGAACGACGCGGGGCAGATCAGGTTCCCCACATTTTCGACGATAAGGAGGTCAAGCTCATCGATCGGCAGGCTTTGAACAGCGTTGGAAATCATTGTCGCATCAAGATGACATGCTCCATTCGTGTTGATCTGAACGACCGGTATCCCGACAGTGCCGATCGTCTCCGCGTCGATCGCCGAGCTCACGTCCCCTTCGATAACGCCTATCCTGAACTCATCCCTGAGCGCCTTGATCGTTGCCATGATCAGGCTTGTCTTGCCGGCGCCGGGGGATGCGGTCACATTGAGCGCGACCATCCGATTCCGTTCGAACAAACCGCGATTCTCCTGAGCACGCTGATCATTGGCGTTCAGGATGTTCTTCAAAACCTTGATCTCCATCATGTCACCTCTAGGCTTTCCAGATATAGTTCGTTCCCCGCTACGATATCGATGTTCAGCGAATGGCACTTAGGACAAGACCAGACGAAGTCGGCAATATCGAATTGATGTCCACAGTCGCGGCAGCGGGCTGCTGCGGGGACGAAGTCAAATGAGAGTATGGCTCCTTCAGCAATCGTATCTTTGCTGATCTGCTCGAAATAGAAGCGAACGGAGTCGCCCACGATCCCCGTCATCTCTCCGATTCTCAGTTGCACGCGATTCACCTTTTGCGCATCGTGTTTCCGCGCTTCCGAAAGGACAAGGCTCAGCATGTCTTCTGTGATTGCAAGTTCGTGCATATCAGCAAATCCTTGGCAGGAGATCGCCGACGAGCATGTCGATCAGCCGCGACGTTCCGAGTAGCGTTTTCATCACAACGCTGGGAGCCTCATCAGGTTCTTCTACTTCGCCAATGATGGCCGAGTCGGTTCCGTACTTGTTCAACCGCATCGCACTCAACACCTTGCCGGCATCGGAGGGGGTAACGAACGCAACCAACTTTCCTTCGTTGGCAACGTACATCGGATCGAGGCCGAGCATTTCACACGCGGCCGCAACTTCGTCGCGAATGGGTATCTTCTTCTCTTCCACCACGACCTTTGTGCCCGACTGGAGACAGAGCTCGTTCAAGGTTGTTGCCAGTCCGCCGCGTGTGGGATCGCGCAATGCGTGAATATTGTCACTGGCACCGATCATGTCCTCCACCAATTTGTTGAGAGGTGCACAATCACTCAGAAGGTTGGTGCCGAATTGCAGCCCTTCGCGTTTGCTCATGATTGCAATGCCGTGATCGCCAATCGTCCCTGAGAGGATCACCTTGTCGCCGGGACGAATATTCGCGCCGGAAATGTCGACGCCAGTTGGAATCGTGCCTATTCCGGCAGTGTTCACGTATAGCTTATCGGCATTGCCGTGATCTACAACCTTGGTATCGCCGGTGACTATCCGCACGCCGGCTTCGTCGGCCGCGCTGTGTATGGACTCGAGAATTCGTTTCAGATCGGATACGGGTAAGCCCTCTTCGATGATGAACGACAGGGACATGTACAATGGACGAGCGCCGGACATCGACAGGTCATTCGTCGTGCCGCATACAGCGAGCTTCCCGATGTCGCCGCCGGGGAAGAATATCGGATCGATTACATAGCTGTCCGTCGTAAACGCCATCCGTCCACGAAGCTCGATGATAGCAGAATCATCCAGGCGTGCTGGATCGGTGCCGGAAATGGCGGGCATGATTAGGTCTTCCACCAATCGATGTGCGAGCTTTCCGCCGCTTCCGTGCGCCATCAGGATAGTATCAGCCATTCTTTCCCCCGTACAGGTAATAGGTGAAACAGCTTCCCTCGGACGAAACCATGCACGCGCCGACCGGCGTCTCCGGAGTGCACGACTTACCGAACAGCGGACAGTCAACCGGGGTTTTAACGGCGCGAAGCACGTCGCCGCAGATGCATCCTTGTGGCTCACGTGTAGGCCCAGGCACGATGGTGAACTCGCGATCGGCGTCAAACCTGGCGTAGTCTTCGCGTAATCGTAGTCCGCTGTGCGGGATTGTTCCCATCCCCCTCCAGTCGGCGTCGCAGGACTCAAACACAGTTTCCATAAGATGTTGCGCAGTAACATTCCCGTTCTGCTGCACGCCACGCCGGTAGGCAATCTCCACCTTTGCTTGCCCATTCTCGGCCTGTGCAACCAACATGTCGATGCAATGGAGAATATCGAGTGGCTCAAAACCAGATACCACGCAGGGTATGCCATAGTCTTGTGCGATAAACTCCCATGCCGCCGCGCCCGTGATCGCCGACACATGCCCAGGGCAGATCAGCCCGTCAAGCGCGACATCGCCGGCGTCAAGCAACGCCTTGATCGCCGGTGGGCAGAGCTTGTGCCAAGAAAGCACGGTGAAGTTACGAAGCCCCATCTCTTCAGCCTGGAGAATGGCAGCAGCGATAGTAGGTGCCGTAGTCTCGAATCCGATTCCAAGCAAGACCACGCGTTGATCCGGGTTCTGTTGTGCAATCCTCACCGCATCCATCGCGGAATAGACGACGCGAATGTCGGCCCCTTCCGCCCGCACTGACTGCAGGGAGGTCTTGCTTCCCGGAACCCGCAACACGTCCCCAAAACTGGCGAGTATTACCCCGGGAATGAGGGCAAGGGCAATTGCCTTGTCTAGATCGCTATTGGCTGTCACGCAGATCGGGCACCCGGGGCCGGAAACGGTTGTCACTGTCTTTGGCAACACTTGGCGGATCCCGTAGCGGAATATGGCCACTGTATGGCTGCCGCAGAATTCCATGAATGTAACCGGACGGCGCGAAGCACGCGATATGCTCGCGACGACGCCACCCGCAAGTTTCCCTTGTCTGAATTCAGACGCATATTTCATGTCCGACTCTTAGCGCCCTTCCTCAGCCGCATTTGCCATCTGCTCAAACAGACGCAACGTTTCTTCTGCTTCTTCTTGATCGAGGACATTGATTGCATATCCGGTGTGGACGATGACGTAGTCTCCCACCTTGACTTCAGGCGTAAGCCGTAGGCTCACCTGCTGGTTGATTCCGCCCAGTTCCACAGTGGCCAGTTCTCCTTCGATCGACCTAACCAAAGCTGGTACTGCTACACACATAATCGTCTCCTATTCGCCCGACGCAAGATGAGCGACAACTGCCTGCCCCAATGAAATGCCGCCATCGTTTGCCGGAACATCCTTATGCGAGAACACCCTAAGTCCTTCCTGTTCCAGGGCATCGGTCGCCAGGTGAAGCAACAATCGGTTCTGCATAACTCCGCCGGTAAGAACCACGCGATCGAGGTTCCTCCTCGCGGCGATTGCACCACACACGGAGGCGATGATCGCCGCCATCGTCCGGTGGAACCTAACGGATATGGTAGCCGCAGGAACGCCGTCCCGCACATCGTGCAGGATTGCTTCCAGCATCCCGCGCAAGCGCACTATGCTGGGTTCCTTTGCCCCGTCGACCGAGAATGGATACACACCCGACACCGCTCTCTTATCCGCCGCCACCGCCTCGAGTTCGATCGCCGCTTGGCCGTCATAGTCGACCGTGTTCCGAACGCCTGCGATCGCCGCCACCGCATCGAATAACCTTCCAGCAGATGAAGTGAGAGGAGAGTTTATCATCCGTTTCACTTGGCGGGCGATCACTTCGCGTTCAACCGTATCTATATCAGCAAACGGGAGACGTTCCAGATCTACGTCCTCTCCAAGCAGGCTGAATAGATACGACAATGCCATCCTGTATGGTCTTCTGATCGCCGCTTCCCCTCCGGGCAGCGGAACGTATTCCAGATGGCCCACACGCTCGGATCGCGCCCAGTCCGCGACGAGAAACTCTCCTCCCCAAATCGCCCCGTCGCTGCCGTAGCCCGTCCCGTCGAACGCAACTCCGATTACGGTCCCCTCAAGATTGTTGTCTATCATAGCACTTACGACATGCGCATGGTGATGCTGTACCTCCACGCAGTCAAGGCCGCGATCGGCTGCCATCCGGTGAGCGTACTTGCTTGCGACGTATTCCGGATGCATATCGCATGCGACTAATTGCGGATCTATGCGAAACAGGTTCTTGTAGTGGTTGATCGTGTCGATGAGGTGACTCAACGCCTCTTCACTTCCCATGTTGCCGATGTGATGACTGAGGAACGCGTGTCTGCCGGTGGTAAGACATACCGTGTTCTTCAACTCCGAGCCGCAGGCGATGACTGAGCGGGAGTCGAAAGGCAGAGTGATCGGATCGGGGGCGTATCCGCGCGCCCTTCTCACAACGCGTGTGCGCCCGTCGTCGACCAGGCAGACACTGTCGTCACATCGAACATGAATGCCGCGGTTATGCAGCACGAAGGCGTCGGCGATTCCCGCCAGCCGCGCGACGGCCTCTTCATTATCCTTAACGAGAGGCTCGCCGCTCAGGTTGCCGCTGGTCATTACAAGCGGCTTGTTCACGGCGCGGAGCAGAATGTGATGCAGCGGTGTGTACGGAAGCATGACACCCAGGTACTTCTGCTTGGGGGCGACGAGATTCGTGACGTCTGAGCTATCGATTCGCCAGCGTAGAAGGACGATCGGCGCTGCTGCTGACGCTAGCAACGCTGCCTCGGCATCCGAGACATGACAGTGCCCTCTGATCTTTTCCAGAGTGCCCATCATCACCGCCAGCGGTTTCGAGCGCCGATGCTTCCGCTCGCGCAGCAAGGCAACCGCCTTCTTGTTCGTCGCGTCACACACCAGGTGGAATCCACCCAACCCTTTCACCGCGAGGATTTTCCCCTCGTCCAGAAGCTCGCTCGATTTTTCCAAGGGGTCGTCACACTCGATCCCTGTGCCGTTGGAGTCTGTCACCCACAGCGCAGGGCCACAATCGGAGCAAGCGTTCGGTTGCGCGTGAAATCGCCTATTCAGGGGATCGTCATACTCGCGTTGACAGCTCGAACACATGTCAAATGCGGACATCGTTGTCTTCACGCGGTCATACGGAATGTCCTTTATGATCGTGAATCGCGGACCGCAATTGGTGCAATTCGTGAATGGGTAACCGCTTCTACGATCGGTAAGAGAGATTATCTCGCGCTGACAATCATCGCACGTCGCAATGTCCGGAGAGATCAGTTGATACGTGTTTTCCCGGCTGAGGCTCTCGCGTATCGTGAACCCGGCATGTTCTTCTACGGGGACGAACACCGCCCTAATGTCGTCTATGCGTGCTCTAGGCGGTGCTTGCGTTCGTATTGCGGTGAGGAAGTCGGAGATCGCCCGTTCATCGCCCTCGGCCTCGATCTCCACGCTGCCGGAGGTATTGCATACCCAACCGGCGAGTTGTCGCGCGTTCGCCAAGCGGTAGATGAACGGCCTGAATCCCACTCCTTGCACAATGCCATGCACGCTTATCTTCGCCCGTTTATTCATGAAAGGACATCACCCTTGCAAACAGCCGCCTCGGTATTCGCAGGCGACTGTAATACTCTGTTATTCTGATATTCCGCTCGTGTTAGCTTACCCGTCGGCAGCGACTAAATCAACGAGTGCCCATTCGAAGCTCAGAAGCGCCTTGACTCACATGCGGACGTACTCATACTCTTCATCTGGAGGGGGGTGCAATGGCAATCAAGCGGATTACTGACGCATTGGTGGATGCGATCGGGCGCGCAACAACCATTCTTCCTTGCGATGTGGTTGATGCCCTCCAAGATGCGCGCGAGCGTGAAAAGACTGATCGAGCTCGGTCGCAGATCGATACGATGCTGAAGAACGTCGCGCTTGCCGGAGACCATCACCTCCCCATGTGTCAGGACACGGGCATTGTGTCTTTCTTCGTACGCGCGGGAGCGCAAAGCTCCTACCTTCCTGCTATTAGAGATGCAGTCAGATGTGCGGTCACGCAGGCGACAGCATCCGTTCCGCTGCGACCGAACACGGTCAATCCCTTCACGGGGGAGAATCCGGGCGACAACTCGGGAATAGGCATGCCTCTCATCGATTGGGAGATTGTTGATGGCGACGAGATTGAGATTGCCATCCTCCCAAAAGGCGGCGGGAGCGAGAATATGAGCGCACTGAAGATGCTGCACCCAAACGCTGGTCTGCATGGCATAATGACGTCGGTCGTGGACCACGTCATAGCATGCAAAGGAGCACCGTGCCCGCCGACGATCGTCGGCATCGGCATCGGGGGTGGAGCGGACACGTCTTTACTCCTCGCCAAGCGAGCATTGTTAAGACCTGTTGGGGCGCAGCATTCGGAGACAGATATCGCCGCATTGGAGCAGGAGTTGCTTCGGTTGATCAATGAAAGCGGAGTGGGGCCGATGGGTCTCGGCGGCTGCACCACCTCGCTTGCGGTCCACGTTAAATACAGCTATCGCCATCCTGCGTCCTTGCCATTGGGGATCGTGATGCAGTGCTGGGCAGACCGCCGCGCCACAGTGTTGATCTCGGGCACGGGAGAGGTGAGGGTCAAGCAATGACACAGCGCGAAATCGCACTGCCGATATCTGAAGAAATCGCACGATCGCTGCGCGTAGGGGATACTGTCTATGTCAGTGGGACGGTCTTCACAGCGCGCGATGCTGCGCACGTGCTTCTGTTGAAGCAGCAGGCAGACGGAACAGCGCCGGTTCTGGACATGAGCGGGCTTGCCGTTTACCACTGCGGTCCTGTGATGAGGCGCGGTGACACAGGCTGGAAGGTACTCTCCGCCGGTCCGACGACGAGCATGCGCATGGAGGAATTGGAAGCTCGTTTCATCACGACCTTTCATCCGCGGATAATCATCGGAAAAGGTGGAATGGGGCAGAAAACCAAGAGCGCACTGGCATGCGAAGGAGCTGTCTACGCGCACTACACGGGCGGCGCCGGCGCGCTCGCTGCGCAGGCAGTGGAAAGCGTTGGTGGCGTCTTCTTTCTGCAGGAGCTGGGAATGGCAGAGGCGGTCTGGGTATTTCTTATGCGCCGCTTTGGACCGCTTCTGATCACGATGGATAGCATGGGCGAAGACATGTATGCTGATGTTGAGCATGTTGTCACGTCCAATCAGACGAGAATCGCAACGAAGATTAAGAGAGGACTCTAGAATGGCCGAGAACGACAGCAAGATGGAAGAGAAGGCCGATCTGCCATGTAGAATCGCATCCAGCTGGCACGCGCATTACCATGGCAAGATCGAGATCGCGCTAAAATGCGCCATCACCGGCACCAGCGACTTCGGAGTCTGGTACACGCCGGGGGTAGCCGAACCATGTCGTGAGATCGCCAAAGATCGAGCAAAGGCGTTTTCGTACACGAACAAAGCAAACTCCGTCGCCGTAGTATCGGACGGATCGCGTGTGTTGGGTCTCGGGAATATCGGCCCATTGGCGGGAATGCCGGTCATGGAAGGGAAGGCATTGCTCTTCAAGTACCTTGGCGGAGTAGACGCATACCCGATCATGCTCGATACTCAAGATCCCGATGAAATCGTGCAGGCGGTGAAATGGATTGCGCCCGGATTTGGTGGTATCAATCTCGAGGACTTCTCCAGCCCGAAATGTTTCTACATCCTCGACCGATTGCGCAGCGAACTCGATCTGCCGGTATGGCATGATGATCAGCAAGGAACCGCGGCGATTGTCCTTGCCGGCGTGATCAATGCCGCCAAGCTTGTAGGGAAGAAATTGGATGAACTCATCGTTTGCCAGCTTGGAATAGGTGCCGCAGGCGCTGCAACGGTGCGCGTCTTGATTAAGGCCGGTGTTTCGGCAGGGAACATTCGCGTCGTCGATCTCGTAGATTCCGTGCCGACGGTGTTGACGCAGTCATTGGAGCTAGAGCAGCTCTTTCCCTATCGGGGCGACATGCTGGCCGAGACGAATGCCGCCGGAATTACCGGAGGAGTTGCGGAAGGCCTTGCGGATGCAGACGTAGTGATTTCGTTTACCTGCCCAGGGCCGGAGACGATCGATGCTGCTTTGCTCAAGCGGATGCACCCGGATGCGATAGGTTTTTTCATGGCCAATCCTGTCCCGGAGATCTGGCCATGGAAAGCAAAAGAGGCCGGACTGAGAATCGTCGGGACAGGTCGGTCTGACTTTCCCAATCAGATAAACAACTCGATTGGGTT